>JANQNR010000004.1 GCA_028279475.1 Rickettsiales bacterium
CAAAACGCTCAATGCTGCCATCGCCATTGCTGTCAAGCGCATCAATGACGGATTCAACTTCAAGCTCAATTCATATCTAGCTTAATGTAACAATGCCTGAGCACTAGCCATTGGCTCAAACCAGAGGACGAATTCTGCACAAAATTTGTACAGTTTATCGTCATGAGCAAAAATCTCAGGTGTAAGATCTGCTGATCGCTCATGCTCGCCGAAAATGTAAAGTGTAACAACGTACACTTTATGGGTTGGGGTATAGTACTCCTTGTCTAGCAGCGCACGCCTCGCGGCGTACAGCGCTTTTTCAAAAGAATAAAACCAGCCCTGATGCAGGGCTAAGGCTTCTTCTAATGAGCCGACCTTGACCCGACGTAGCCCAAGCTTTTTCAACATGTTGCCTCCCTCGGCAGTAAACAAAACATCGCATATTGCTACACGATGGAAAAAACAAAGTTTCTACCACAAGAATAACATAGGTTAATTTTTTATGCAGCTAAAAAATTGCTTATTATCACGACTTTCGCCGTAATTCGGCTCCAATTTATGTGGTTATCTGTTAAAACAAGTCGACATGAGAGCCGGTGCGCTCGAAGATAATCTCCTGATGTGCTTCATCAATGCGGTAGATGAGTAGCCAGTCCGGATCAATATGGCATTCCCTGCGTCCGCGCCAATTGCCAGAAAGCTGGTGGTCTCTATATTTTGGAAGAAGTGTTTGTCCGGCGGCCAGTTGCGTCAACACTTCTTTCAGATGAGCCATATCTTTGCCGCGCTTTTTGGCACGTTTCACGTCACGCCTGAATATGGTGGTTGGCTTGGGGGTATACACAATCAGTGTGATGTTTCTTCTTCGTGGAGAATATCATCCAACATACCGTCTACACTTTCATAGGGAGTTAGTTGCTCTCTATGGTCGGATTCGTGCATAGCCTGCAGGGTCTCAGCATTAGGCACTTTCAACTCAAAGGGAATACCTCCTTGCAGCTGCACTTGATGGAGAAACAGGTTGAACGCCTGAGCAGGTTTGATGCCTATCTGTTCAAAAACGGCGTAGGCTGCTGCTTTTGCTTTAGCATCCAGCCGGATATTGGTAGGCTCTGTGGCCATGACTATCTCCTGATATAGCAGTTTAAATATTTCATGAATCAAAATAATATGAATGTGTCATATTATTTTGAAATGACTATATGTTACAAATGTAGCATTTTTGTGTTGGTTTTGTCAATGTTACGACTTCCGCCGCAACTCGGCCAGCAACAACATCCCCACGCCAATGACGATCCCGCTATCGGCGATGTTGAAGGCAGGCCAGTGATACCCGGCCACATGGACATCAAAGAAATCGGCCACGGCACCGAAGCGCAGGCGATCCATCACATTGCCCAGCGCGCCGCCGACAATCAGCCCGGTGGCAATATGCTGCCAGCGTGTGGTATGGCTGCGATCCCACCACAACAGCGCGATGGATAGTCCGATCGCCAGAGCAATTAACGGCCAGCGTGCATCCAACCCGGCAAACAGCCCGAAACTGACTCCCGGATTCCACACCATCACCAGGTTAAAGAACGAAGTGATTTCCAGTGGTGGTTGACCAGGTGCCGACACGATGTCCAGCAGCCATGCTTTGGTCAGCTGATCTACGATAAAAGTCGCAAGCGCGGTGATGAGTGTGCTGATAGTAAGGGGAAAGCGCATCTCCAAGCCATACTATGGACTGACGTTTGTTGCAACGGCTATGGCTGTGGTATTGGTAGCGGCGCTCGCACCGGCTTCTTCACCGGGTCGGGAATTGAGGCATACAGCTGCTTTTCCACTTCCACCAGTAGCGCTCCTCCCAATTGTGGTGCCAGTACGCGTCCGATTGCCTCGATCCAGCCGGAAAGCCGTGTCACCAGCCGCCAGTTGCTGGGCGGATAAAACAGGGCACCGGTGGAGCGAATGAAGGTCAACCCGGCCAGTTCTGCCCGGTGTCGCATTTGCAGGACAGTATAGGGATGCCCGGAACCGAACGGGTTCTGATGGCGACTCGACCATAGCCCTCGGCGATTCGGGACGACAAACAGGGCGCGCCCACCCGGTAGCAATACGCGGTAAATTTCCTGCATCAGGGTGGTGAAATGGTGGCTATGCTCGGCGCAGTGGCACACCAGCAGTCGGCCAATCGTATGATCCTGAAACGGCAAGGCGTTTTCGGTAGCCAGTATGGCGTGATTGCTGATGTCTGCCGGCCAGTACATCGCCCCCAGATGTGGAAACATCACGGGTACTACGTGGCGTGCCGGTTCCAGGAACTGGCGCAAATAGGGGAGAGAAAACCCAAGCCCGGCCAGCGTAACATCATCGGCATCATGCCAGTAGCGCAGTATAGCGGCACCTAGATCACGACGTACACATACCCCCAGCGGTGAGGAATAAAACCGCCGGAGTTCGACTACGTCAGGATGGAGCATGGCTAGTTGTACGCTTTGTTCTATAAGATGTCATGCCGTCGAATGACGGCATCCGGCCAGACCCCGGCATACGCCGGGGTGACATAGTTACATTAAGCGCACCGCTTGAAAGTGGCAGGGAATTTCCGTCCTTTCGCTCCGGTATACAGCTGGCGTGGACGTCCGATCTTCTGTTTCGGATCTTCAATCATCTCCTTCCACTGTGCCACCCATCCGGCGGTGCGGGCGATGGCAAACATCACCGTAAACATATTGGTTGGGATGCCCAGCGCCCGGTAGATAATACCGGAATAGAAATCGACATTCGGATAGAGTTTGCGTTGCACGAAATAGTCGTCTTCAAGGGCAATCTTTTCCAGTTCCATGGCAATGTCCAGTAGCGGCTCATCCTTCACGCCCAGATCGTCCAGTACTTCTTTACAGGTCTCACGCAGTACATTGGCACGTGGATCGTAATTCTTATAGACCCGGTGGCCGAAGCCCATCAGGCGGAACGGATCGTTCTTATCCTTGGCGCGCTTGATGAATTCCGGAATATTGCTCTTATGGCCGATCTCTTCCAGCATGTTCAGTACCGCCTCATTGGCACCACCATGCGCCGGTCCCCAAAGCGAGGCAACGCCGGCTGACAGGCAGGCAAAGGGGTTGGCACCTGACGATCCAGCCAACCGTACGGTGGATGTGGACGCGTTTTGCTCATGGTCGGCATGCAGGATAAACAATTTATCAATCGCACGCGCAGCGACCGGGTTGACGCGATACGGTTCACACGGGTTTGAGAACATCATATAGAGGAAATTCTCAGCCATGCTCAGTTCGTTATTCGGATAGACGAACGGGTGACCGACCGCATATTTATAGGTCATCGCACCCAGTGTCGGCACCTTGGCGATCATGCGATAAATGGCGATTTCACGTTCTTCTTCGTTATTAATATCCAGACTGTCATGGTAAAAGGCCGATAATGCGCCGATGGAGCCGACCAGCACGGACATGGGGTGCGCCCGGCGTGGATAGCCTCTGAACAGGAAATGCAGCTGTTCATGCACCATGGTATGATAGGTGATGCGGTGGGTGAACGCGTCGCGTTGTTTGTCATCTGGCAGTTCGCCATAAAGCAGGAGGTAGGCCACTTCCAGGAAAGAGCAATTATCCGCTAGCGCATCAATATCATAGCCACGATAGCGCAGAATGCCTTTCTCGCCATCAATAAAGGTAATCTGGGACTCACAGGAGGCGGTGGACAGGAAGCCTGGATCATAGGTGAAACAGCCCGACTCTTTATATAATGTGCTGATGTCAATGGTATCAGGCCCTTCTTTGCCTTGTAGAATAGGGAATTCGTAGCTTTTGCCGTCAATACTTATGGTTGCTTTCTTCGTCATGTTCTCCTCCTTTATGCGATGGTGCATTGCAGCATACCAAAAACCGGGGGGTAATGTAAAACGATAAGTGACAATCTTAGGTAATTACAGAGACATTCGGGCTGCAAATGTCATGAAAAGGTCATACGCGGCAAGGCATTTCATGATATAATGGCCTATTAGTATAGACTAACAGAATTATGGCCTTAACACCGCTCAGATACCGCCGCGCTAGCTATGAAAGCGCCACCATTGCCCGTACGGATGAACAGGGCAACCCAGTCTATCATGCCACGCTAGGGGAGAAGCGCCAGCCGGAGCGGATGAAGATTCTGGGTAAGGAATTCAAGTGGCATGAGCCAAATGTTAGCTGGATTGAACGGGCAACGCAGCGCGATTTTTCGATTGGTATTAGTGCAGGGTATCTAGCGATTTCCGCACTTTCCGCGCTGACTGGAGGAATTCCTGCGCTGGCTACGGCAGGGATTGTGCTGGGGGCTGGGCTAATTGGTGGCATCAGTGATTATACGCGCAATACCAAGGAATTAAATGAGGGCGTGGAAGTGAAGCCTCCGACCCGCTTTAACCGAGATGCAGTCAAGGCGGCGCTGGGTTGGGGAGTGCTGGGCAAGCTGGCGGTGACGTTAGTAGGGATGGCAATACCGGCGGTGGGCGCTTTATCGTTCCTTCCAGCGTTGGCCTGGGGTGCGGCGGCGGTAGGTGCAGGCTATGGTGCGATGCGTGGTTCCGAGAAAGGCTACCAGCGTATGCAGAGAGAATATCAAGCGGTAGCGTTTAAGCATCAAAATCCAGATCATGGGGTGGCGGTAAGCCAGCAGCAGGAACGCGCCAAAGACATTGCCACTAGCATCGCTGCGCTTGGCGGTACAGCCATAGAAGCCGGGGCACAGGCAACGATCGGTGCACAAACTGCTCCAGGTGGTGGATCATGGACAGATCATGTCTCAGGGAAAGCACCGGCTAGAAATAACATGGTCAAGTTGGGACAGTATACGGCAGCGGAGCAGCGTCGCGAAGCACAGCGTGGGCTAGCTGGCTCTCAGGAGATTAGTTAAATCGCACCGCTATCTAGCAGGTGATGCAACGCTTCTTCCACCTTTCTGTGCTGACGCATTTTTTCCTCGCGACTTCTGATATCACGCTTTTCGGTTGTAAAGCGCACGCCGCCTGGAATAAGGAATTCCAGTTTTTCCCTAACAAAGGCTTCAATGATCTGGTTCATTTCTTCTGCCAGCAGTTTGTCTTTGGCCGCTTCAAAACGGATGATACGACTGGTATCAACATTGGCTTTGAACGACAGGTCGCGGACATTCCAGCGCAGTAGTGCGCGTGCTTCTCGGCATTGGAGTCCGGTAATGGATTGCACAGAGGTATACATAGCGTTATAATTCCTTTTCTACTGCCATGGATTGTAACCCAATGTGCGTCAATAAATCTTTAATTTTCCAAGCAATTTTATACGTATATGTCGTTTCTTGATTCTTTAGCACTGTTTCTGAAGCAAGCCTCACTGGTACAGGTGGCGTTGTATTTGGTTGCCATTAATCTGGCGACCTTTTTCATCTATCGCCATGATAAGCGTGCTGCCGTCTACCGGAATCGCCGTGTACCTGAATCGACACTGCATTTCCTGATGTTTATCGGTGGGACAGTTGGTGCTTTGGCCGGGCAGCGCATCTTGCGCCACAAAACCCGTAAGCAGCCATTTCAGTCAGTCTTTTGGTTGCTGGTATTAGTTCAGATAATCGGCCTGAGTTATATTATGACAGTTTGACGACATTTCCGGGTTCTGGGTGGTTCGAGATGGTTCGATATGGTATCCTCTTTTCCGTAAATGAGAGTGATAACGATTGGATAAAAAAAGCAAAAAAGCAGTTGTCAGAGCGCGGGCGCGCAAGGTGCAGATCATCCGCAAGCATGCGGAGCAGCATCTGGAAGCGCATGAAGCGGCGCTTGAGCAGGAGCGTGAGCAGTTCGCCCAACAATTGGAAGCCTCGCGTCGGGCGACACAGGAAGGAGCGGGAGAAGAGGCATGGTCGGCGCGCACCCAGATGATTCGCAACCGTCTGACCAATAAAAAGCGTAAATCTATGGATCGCTGGAACCGTTTTGCCGGAACTGCCGGCGGTGGTGGCATGGGTAGATAGTGTGACCCAATTAGTCGGTATTTTGAACATAACGCCAGATTCTTTTTCCGATGGCGGGCGCTATGATGTGCCGGAGGCGGCCTATCGCCACGCCGAACAGCTCATTAAAGACGGTGCAGAGGTGCTTGATATTGGTGCAGAATCAACCCGTCCGGGTGCTGCCCCGCTAAGTGCAGAGGAAGAATGGCAGCGATTGGGGCCAGTGCTGCCGGATATTGTCAGATTGGCACAGCAGCAGCATGTCTTGGTGAGTGTGGATACGCGCCATGCCGCCACCGCCAAAGCGGCGATTCTGGTTGGAGCTGACTGGATCAATGACGTCTCCGGTGGAGCGGATGACGCATTGCTGTACCATGTGGCGGAAGCGCCGGAAGTACGCTATGTGCTAATGCACTCGCTGGGCGTGCCGGCAGATAAGGCTGTGCATCTACCAGAGGGCTGTGATCCTGTAGTAGAAGTCAACGACTGGTTTGAACGTCAGATGACGCGGTTGGAATCGATTGGCATTGCCAGAGAGCGTATGATTCTCGATCCTGGTATCGGGTTTGGTAAAACGGCAACGCAATCATTAACGCTATTATGGCACTGTCCGGTATTAAAGCGGGCAGATATTCCTCTGCTTTTCGGCCATTCTCGTAAGTCATGTTTCCGTCTGATTTCTGAAGACTTGGTGCGGCGCGACTCCCTGACGCTGCTGGCATCCAGTTATCTGATGCAGCAGGAAGTGGCGTATATTCGTGTCCATGAGATTCATGCACATGCAACATTAAGAGAAACTTTACGACTTCAGCGCTAAAAAACATGGTTTTTTCTTGTGATAGCGCGCCCGTCCTTTTTTAACAGAATCATGTCGGGAGTGATAATCGTATGATGCCGCTATGGCCAATGTGGGGATGGTGGATCGGAGAGGGGGAGCCGCAAACACCTTCTGCCGATGAAGCGGTGACAGCGCAGGCAACATGGTTACACGGGGCAGACGCTGGGGCGATGCCGGATGCTGAGACATGTATGCGGGCACTCATGGAAGATCGTATGATACTTATACTGAATGCGTCACTGGAGATATGTTGTGCCAGCGAGTCAGCACTGGAAACATTTGGCTTTCATGTTGATGATATGCAGGAGATGCCTTTTGGGGATTTGCTCCACACCAGCCATCGTGAGCTGTTTGAGGCATCGCATGGTGTGCCGCAGCAACGCCGGGCACAATTGCAGCATGCGGATGATAGCTATCATTGGTATCGTCTGAAATATGCCTCTTATGGTGCATCAATGCTTATTGTTCTTGAGCCGATTGATAAATTAGTGCAGGCGGAGCGTGAATTACGTGCGGCACAGATGGAGGCAGAATATAGTTCCCGTGAGCGTGGTGAGTTCCTCAGGCATATGAGCCATGAACTGCGTACACCACTGAATGCCATTCTGGGTTTTTCCCGCATGATGGAAAGCGGCGTGTTTGGAGATATTCAAAACGAGACGTATAATGAATATCTTCGACTGATTCGCCAGAGTGGTGAGGAAATGCTGTCCAAGATTGTAGATCTGATGGATTTATCTGCCATCGGATCGCATAAAGTGGCTTTGGTCGAAGAAGATGCCGATCTTCAGGAGGTGGTCAAGGCAGCGTTAGAAGAGGTGCGCCCGGTTGCAGATGGTCGCAATATCTCCCTTAAGCTCAAGCCAATTGATATGGCGATACAATTGAATGTTGATCCGAGATTATTGCGCAAAAGCCTGTATCAGATACTCAAGAATGCCGTGGATTATAACAAGTCCGGCGGTAGAGTGGTTGTGCATGCTGGGATTGGAGAGGCTGGGCAGTGCTTTATTTCAATACAGGACAACGGGAAGGGAATTCGCCAAAGTCAGTTAAAAGTGCTACAAACTGCGCTGCATGATAGTTCTAACCTGTACAGTAACGTGGAAAGTTACCGTCCAATCGGTCTGGGACTGACACTGGCCAAAGAATATATGCATTTACATGATGGTGAGCTGGAAATCAGTAGCCGGATTGGCCGTGGTACGCATGTAATCGTGGCATTGCCGGCGCAGCGTGTGCACAACGTGTCGAAGGTGCATGTGGCGGAACCTCTTCAGGCACAGCATTCGTAGGGAGAACAGGTTGCAGACGATACCAATCTATTTATGTGCGCCGGATGCCGTGGAGGTAGCGGCAGAATCCATTGGTGGCGAAGCGCTACGACAATGGTGCGAACTGCATCGCCTGAAGGAAGGTGAAGAAGCCTCATTCGTGTTGTGGCCGGGCGATCAGGGAGGAGCGGTATGTGTTCTGGCAATCGTGATGCCACCCTATCATTTATATGCCTGTGCAGCTTTGGCATCCAGGTTGCCACCTGGGCAGTATCAGTTGGCCTTTGATTATCTGGAAGTAGTGCCGACACAGGATGAATACCGGCAGATAGCGTTGGGTTGGATGCTGGATCAGTATCGTTTTGATCGTTACCGATCAAATGAATCTGCTGAATTACCGAAGTTATTGTTGCCGGAAGGGTTGGCGGATTCGGCCACAGAAGAATATAACGCTATTACGCTGGTGCGCGATCTGATTAATACGCCTGCGTCAGATTTGGGGCCGGAAGAGTTGGCAGATGCCGCTTCTGTTGTGGCACGGCAATTCCGAGCAAAGTGCCAGATTACCAATGGTAAGCGGTTGCAGAGTGATTATCCTGCTATCCATATTGTGGGGCAGGGATCAACCCGTCCCCCTTGCTTGATTGACATGCGTTGGGGGGAGAAAAATCATCCTGCCGTAACGCTGGTGGGCAAGGGAGTCTGTTTTGATACCGGTGGGTTGGACATCAAGTCATCCAATTCCATGAAATTGATGAAAAAGGATATGGGCGGCGCAGCCTGTGTGCTGGGGCTGGCGCAACGCATTATGGCGACAGAGTTGCCGATCCGATTGCGGGTATTGATTCCCGCTGTTGAGAATGCCGTGGATGGTGCATCCTATCGCACCTCGGATGTGATTACCATGCGTAGTGGGTTAACGGTGGAAGTTGGCAATACGGATGCCGAGGGGCGGCTGGTGATTGCCGATGCGATGACCGAGGCGTGCAGTGAATCGCCGGAGTTATTGATTGACTGTGCCACGTTGACTGGCGCTGCAAGGGTTGCGCTGGGAACCGATATGCCCGCTGTATTCAGTAATGATGATACATTGGCACATGCATTGGTGAATGCTGCCTGGGAGCAGCAGGATCCGCTATGGCATATGCCGCTCTATCAACCGTATGCACAAAACCTCAAGTCACGCATTGCCGATACGAATAGCATAGGTAGTGGTTCGTATGGTGGAGCGATTACGGCAGCATTATTCCTAAGCCGCTTTGTACCGGAAACGGTGCCGTGGCTGCATCTGGATATGATGGCATGGAATATGAAACGCCGCCCCGGACGTCCGATTGGTGGCGAGGCGATGGGGCTGAGAGGACTTTACAGCTGGTTGTATCAACGCTATGGATCAGGGGCATGAATATACCGGACAGCAAACCCCATTTAGTGGAGTGGTATCGTATCTGCGGTGAGACGATTACCGGGTTGCCACATGAACTGACTATGCGCCAATGGGCGATTTTGCTGCATGTGTACCTGGTGGATGACACGCATACGGTAAAGTCGTTGGCTTATACGTTTGATTTGCCTAAGCCGTCCGTTTGTCGGGCGCTTGATACATTGTCGATGATTGGCCTGCTGCGGCGACGCAAGGATGATGAGGATAAACGCAATGTGATCGTGCAGAAGACCATGAAGGGCATCAGCTTTCTCAACCAGTTTGACGACATACTGGAACGATTACAGCGGGATGCGCCGGTAGCAGTATAAGGGAAAAGTGCGATGGGGTATTATATTCATCACGAACATGGTAGTGACGGTCCCTATGATCTGCTGGGAATGATTCGCAAAATCCGCAACGGTATGGTGGATAAAAACCAGCTGTTGTCTTCTGACACGCAGACCGAGCCCAAAGTAGCGTATCAGTTTCCAGAGTTTTATGACGTGCTGATCGAGCAGGATACGGTGGCACGGGAAGACGAGGCGCAGGAAGGTGGTGAGTCTATTTCCCTGGCCGGGGTATTCAAAGCCGGTGTCGCCATTCTAAAAGAAGATGTGACAGCTGCCTTTGTCGCAGCCTTTATGCTATTGTTTGTTACTCTTTTCGTAGGAGCATTGGCTGCGGCACTGCCAGCGTTGATTTCTGCGTTTATTGCACCACTGATTGGCTATGTGCTGTTTGCATTATGCCTGATTGCCATGTTGCGCGTTGCGCGAGTCCAGCTCTTATCACTGGGATATGTGATACAGGTGATACGGCGATGCGGCGTTGCTTTGTTATTGACCACATTGCCGCCGGCGTTATTGGCGTTTACTCTGCCATGGCTTATTTCCATTAAGGCAGGGATGATGGCTTGGGGGTTGCTGCTATTTCCTGGTCTGCCGATTATCGCCTATTTTCTGTTTGTGCCGTTGCTAGTGATTGATCGTGATATTTCCGTTTCCGGCGCGTTTTCGCTCAATCATCGAATTGTGAAGCAACAAGGATTTGAATTACTGGCGACTGTAGTGGCGTTGCTTGCCGTTAATATCCTGGTGGCACCGTTGATTGTCGGGTTGTTGGTGACGCTACCGATTACATTGCTGGCATTGATGCTGGTGTATGACCGGCATTTTTACGAAACTTAAAATAATTCCGAGTGGCTGCCACTGCGTTCAAGCGTCAAAATGTTTCCATCAATATGGTAGATCAACAACCAGTCTGGCTGAATGTGACATTCGCGGCGATTAATCCAGTTGCCGGATAGGGGATGGTCACGGTATTTGACGGGCAACGTTCGATCTTGTTCAAGTAACTCTATTACCGTCATTAGCCGTGAGAGGTCTTTACCCTGTCGCCTCAGTTTACGTATATCTTTTTTGAATCGACTGGTTTGATAAATTTCCAGGGTCACATCAAACCCATATCCTGCCGTAACTTGTCGAGACTTGTTTGTATTGCTTTTCCACTTTCCGTTTCAGAAAATGCAGCCAATGTTTCCGTATTAGGGATTTTGGCGTGGGGTTGAAACGGCAGCCCTCCCTCATTGACGGACTGCTGTAAGAAGATACGGATAGCATCTGCCGTACTCATGCCCATATTGGAAAAAATCACCTCTGCCTGCGCTTTCAAATGAGGCGTTACTCGCGATTGAACTGTTACATTACTCATATCAAACTTCCTAATATAGGTATTATAACTCTATATAGCGTTATTTTGCAACATTTTTGAAAGATTGCCTACTGGACACACTATTGAAGACCCGCTATCTATAGCAGTTCAACTTAAGAATTTCCCATTTATGAGAAGTTCTTAAGTTGAGAAACTGCTATATATTAAAGTTGAACGAGTATAAACGCTTCAATCATCATGGAAGCGAGGTATTATGGGATTTAGTTGCGGGATTGTCGGGTTGCCGAATGTGGGAAAGTCCACTCTGTTTAACGCGCTCCTGTCACAGCAGGCAGCGGAAGCGGCCAATTACCCGTTTTGTACGATTGAACCAAATAATGGTCGAGTTGGTGTGCCAGACGAGCGTTTGCACAAGATTGCCGCTATTGCCAAGTCGGCAGAAATCATCCCTACACAACTGGAATTCGTCGATATTGCCGGGTTGGTGCGTGGTGCCAGCAAGGGGGAAGGGCTGGGTAACCAGTTTTTGTCGCATATCCGGGAAGTCGATGCCATTGTCTATATGCTGCGCTGTTTTGAGGATGATGACATTACCCATGTGGAAGGCTCGGTAGACCCATTGCGTGACTGGGAAGTGATAGAGACAGAACTGATCCTGGCCGATCTGGAGTCACTCGAAAAGCGCAAAGAAGGACTGGTCAAGCGCCTGCGTGGTCAGGATAAGGAAGCAATCGCAATCATGCCATTGGTAGAGCAGGGGATTGCACTGGCCTCTGAAGGGAAAACATTGCGCCCACTTGTGGAGGAAGCGGCGGGCGATGCGGAGCAGTTGAAGCGTATCCGGGAGTTGAACCTGCTGACAGCCAAGCCGGTAATGGCGGTGTGTAATGTCGAAGAAGAATCAGCGGCAGATGGCAATGGGTTAAGTACGCAGGTCAGCCAGTATTGCCAGGAGCGTGGGCTGGCGTCGGTGGTTATTTCCGCGAAGATTGAGGCGGAGATTGCCGCGCTGGAAACGGAAGAGGAAAAGCAGGAGTTTCTGGAGACGTTGGGGTTGGAAGAAACCGGGCTGGCACGCATTATCCGGGAAGGCTATGGGTTGCTGAACCTTCTTACCTTCTTTACTGCCGGGCCGAAAGAGTCGCGGGCATGGACGGTACGGCAGGGCGCAAAAGCACCGGAAGCGGCCGGGCGGATTCATACCGATTTTGAAAAGGGCTTTATTCGCGCCGAGACGATTGCGTATGACGATTACATCACGCTGGGTGGTGAGCAGGCAGCAAAGGATGCCGGGAAGCTGCGGCTGGAAGGCAAGGACTATGTTGTGCAGGATGGCGATATTTTCCATTTTCGCTTTAATGTTTAGGCAATCATGTCGCTAACATTTTCTTTATCTGATTCGGATGGTAAAGCGCGCCTAGGGACGCTGACTACTGCGCATGGTGACATTCGCACCCCGGCCTTCATGCCGGTGGGGACGGCAGCGACGGTGAAAGGGCTGACGCCGGGAATGGTCGAATCAACGGGAGCAGACATTCTGCTGGGCAATACCTACCATTTGATGTTGCGTCCCGGTGCCGAGCGTATCGAACGACTGGGCGGGTTACACCGTTTTATGCAATGGGATAAGCCGATTTTGACTGACTCCGGCGGGTTTCAGGTGATGTCGCTGGGAGATTTGCGCACCATCACCGAAGAAGGCGTCGAGTTCAAATCCCATATTGACGGGTCGATGCACATGCTCACTCCGGAGCGTGCCGTTCAGATTCAGCATCAGTTGGACAGTAACATCACCATGGTGCTGGATGAATGCACATCTTACCCTGTGACGCATGAACAGGCGCAAGCATCGATGGAACTGTCCATGCGCTGGGCGCGGCGGTGCCAGGAGGCATTTGTGGATCGTGATGGGTATGGGGTATTTGGCATTCAGCAGGGCAGCATGTTCGAGGATTTACGCGCTGCATCGTCACAGGCGCTGATCGAGATTGGTTTTGACGGCTATGCCATTGGCGGACTGGCCGTGGGTGAAGGGCAGGACGTGATGTTCGGCGTGCTGGATTATGCGGTGGATACATTGCCGCAGGACAAGCCACGTTATTTAATGGGTGTGGGTAAGCCAACAGATATGGTTGGGGCGGTGATGCGTGGCGTTGATATGTTCGACTGCGTCATTCCGACACGCTCCGGACGGTTTGGTCGCGCCTATACGTCTGAGGGGGAACTCAATCTCCGCAATGCCTGCCACGCCGATGACGAGCGCCCACTAGATGCGACGGTGGATTGCCGGGCATCACGCTTCAGCCGCGCCTATTTGCATCATCTGTTCAAGGCCGGGGAGATGCTGGGGCCGGTGCTGCTTAGCTGGCATAATACGGCGTATTACCAGCATCTAATGCAGCGCATCCGTGCAGCGATTGCGGCAGGCACGCTGAATGAGGTTGCACGTGAAGTACAGATGGCGTATGAGTCTCAGACTTCCGCCTAAACCATATTGTCGGGGTGTGGCGCAGCCTGGTTAGTGCGTCCGTCTGGGGGACGGGAGGTCGCTGGTTCGAATCCAGTCACCCCGACCATCCTTCGCCCTTCGGGCTTCGGATGGCAGGGCCATTCGAAGGACGTTAGGCCGAAGGATACGCTACGAAGCCGGAGCATAAGCGGAGGCGAAGGAGGGCTTTATATTCAAGGGTGCTTACGGTGCATTTGATATGCAGGCAACCTTACCCCCCATTTAGTTCTAAAGACGTCTATCCGCCCCGTCCCGCCCATCCCTTATATATAATGGATGATGCATATTTAATAAAATCCTAATAAAATATTTACCAATGTAGCGCTATAATTGGCTTGAACACATTATGGATGCATCAAATACATGAAACATCGTGGTTTTAGCTTAGTAGAATTATCCATCGTACTCGTTATTCTTGGGCTGTTGACAGGCGGCATTCTGACCGGGCAGCAATTGATTGAGGCGGCGGAATTGCGCGCTATTTCTCAGGAACAGGAGCAGTTCACTACAGCCATTATGGCTTTTAAGAATAAATATTTCGGGCTGCCGGGTGATCTCACGAATGCAACGGATTTTTGGGGAACGGCAGGAGGCAACGGTGCCAATGCCGCCTGCTATGACGTATTCTCAACGACTGGTGCAACCTGCAACGGGGATGGCAATAATCAGGTGTTGGGAGCTTACGGGCCTGGTAATGAAGGGCTCAGGATGTGGCAGCATCTCAGTAATGCGGGCCTGTTGGCAGGATCATATGCCGGCGGTGACGCCACGGATGGCGGTTATGGAGATTTCCTCGTTGCGGATGTCAACGTACCTTCCTCGAAATTCGGTAAGGGCACATATTGGTATGCCGGACATCAGCCGACCAGTGCCGGTGATGCGTCAAATTTTGCGGTGACGGCCAGTAATTTTATGCGTATTACCGGCACCTCAACCTTCCTGTTGCCGGAGCAGGCGTGGAATATTGATAAGAAAGTGGATGATGGGCGCCCTAATACGGGCAACATGGTGACGAATAAGGGAGATGCAACCTACCCATGTACGGATGCCGCAGGTGTGGTGCCTCCGGGAGATGCGAATGCTCAGTATAATCTGACGTCAAGCGTATCGTCTTGTTTGCCCTGGTGGTATTTCTAGTAGCAGCATTAGTTACAGGAAAAACAGGGGAAATCACCGCGAAATGAGGGTTCTTGTTGTTCATTCTGTATCTTCGCCAAAAAACAACAGGCAGCCATCGGGGTCTTTTACGTGAAATTCCCGCATTCCATAATCCTGTACAAATGGTGGTCGAACACGACCTTCCGGTAATGTATCCAGTGTTGGTTTTAACTGCTTATACAGTGTATCAACGCCTCTCACCCACAGGTAAATGGAAATGTTATTTGCCGTCGCTCTCAATGCCTCGTCACTATCTGTCTTCACCAGCTGGATCGCCGCATCGCCGTGTATGACAATTGCAAACGTTTCGTCCTCCGATACGAACCGCTCCTCGAACGCCAATACATCAACATAAAAATCGACGGTACGGCGAATATCTTTAACCGGAACAATGGAGACAGCATCCTCAATAATCGGTTCTTTTACCATGTCGTATTCGCTTAATTATTTCTTCAAAATAGGGCAGGTTTTCTACGCAAGCACCTCCCAAAGTTGGAAATGCTTGCGTAGATATATAGCAGTTTAAAAATTTCATGACTCATTGTTTATGAGTCGAAATTTTTAAGTACTGCTATAACACTATAATGTTATCGTCATTACTCAAAATAATATGAATATGTCATATTATTTTTAAATGACTATAGCTTTTAAAAAGCCAGTTGCCAGCCAAGTGTCAAGCGATAGTCCGTTTCCAACCGTGGTCCATCCAGGCGCTCATAAAGCGGTATACCGAACTCTGCAGCCAGGCGGTTGCCTTTCAGCGTACCGGATGGCACGATAAAGTTCACGCCCACTAATGCATCCAGGCGCTCCCCGGCCTGCAGGTTAGCGTCCATCGGTGGTGCCATGAACATAGGCCCCGTCAGGTCACGATCGGTGCCATCCACATCTTCCCATGCCTGGCCGTCAAGACGCAGCGAAACACTGAACATGTCGTTGAGTTTGCGCGCTCCCCAACCGGTAATCTGATAGCGGTTACCGAGCGTATAGCCACGATTATTCTGACCAAGGCGCAGGGTAGTGTTGACCTGTCCACCCCATGACCAATGATCGGCTATGCCACTGTAGCTAATGCCGGGCAGCAGATCATAGGTGCCGGAACCTAACTGCATGGGGTAGGCAAAAATGCTTCCGTTAGGCTTACGGTCATTCACCGACCCGGTAGGCAGGCTGACCCCGGCATTGAACTGCCACTGGTGCATCCCGTCATTGTAGAATTCATACAATGCGTTGACTTTCGTGTCGGTTATGCCGTCATTTTCCATCACAAACGTGGTGCCATTGCGGCGTATGTGATCCATTTCCTTGTCGGCAAATCCACCCATCACTGATAGGGTGAGTTGATCCGTCACACCGTACATGGCACCGAACATATGCATCAGCATGGGCATTTCGGTCGGGGCAACCATGTAATCGTTGAGGACTTCCTGGTTGCTGACAGATGAGGTGCCGTCGCGATTACCGTCCATATGCATGTAGCCCAGGCGATAGGATAGCATCCACTCACCTTCATCGTGTACATGATCTCTCATCACGCCGATAGGGGCATGGGCGTCAGGGCGCTCATGGTGGGTTGCGTCATGTGCATGCGCGACGGGCAGAGGGCTATACGCCATGCAGACGCACAACCCTGAAAATAGGGTTCTTTTTAACATAAGAATTCTCCATAATAATTGGTGATAGCCGGCCTTTCTGATTGGTCGGCAGAAATAGATAATATTGCTCAGGTGAGGGCAGTCAGGGGAGGTGCTCGACTCAGGCGGCTACCCGGGAGCAATTGCGTTTGAATAGGATGTTCGGAGAAGAAGCGGTTGCGGCTATGATGCATGGACAGCAGGTTCATATCTGCTTCCAACACTCCCGATGGAAGCATGTGGCTGATGCCATGTGCGGCAATATAACACAGCGCGCATTGATATTGCGGGTGCGGTGACAGGGGTTCGCTACCGTCAACTATATCTGCCCAGCGCACCCATTTGAAGCCTTCAGAGGTACAGATCAGTACTTTCTCATCGAAGAGCGTCGCCATTGATTCGGCTGATACAGGGGCTGCTGAGGCTTGCTGACTATGATATACCGCAAAGAACGGCAGCATCAGGTTGAGTAGAAGCGCAACCGATGTCAGCAGGGGGACAACAACCTTTTTCATGGATGCAACTGATAGAATGATTGCTTGCTTAAGACAATCATATATCGACATAGAGCACGTTAAAAACGTTATGATTCACGTTGATGGTGGCGTTAGGTTTCACAGTGTTATGTGCGGTATGATTTATTCATCCCCCATCTTCAGCGCAGCGATAAAGGCGGATTGAGGGATGTCGACGTTACCGATCGAACGCATTTTCTTCTTACCTTTTTTCTGTTTTTCCAGCAATTTGCGTTTCCGGCTAATATCGCCGCCATAGCATTTGGCGGTGACATCTTTACGTAAAGCAGAGATCGTTTCCCTGGCGATGATTTTGCCGCCGATGGCTGCCTGCACCGGGATTTTGAACAAATGCTGCGGGATCAGTTCCTTGAGTCGCTTACACAGCGCCCGGCCACGAAATTCGGCTTGAGAACGGTGGACAATCAGCGAGAGTGCATCGACTGGTTCAGCATTTACAAGTATGGAGAGTTTCACCAGATCACTGGCTTCGTAGCCGTCCATCTGATAGTCAAAGCTAGCATAACCCCTTGTGCAAGATTTCAGTCGGTCATAGAAGTCGAACACCACCTCGTTGAGCGGCAAGCGATAAACCGCCATCGCCCGCCCACTGACATAGGTAAGGTCTTCCTGTACGCCTCGTTTTTCGGTGCAGAGCGACAGGACATTGCCCAGATATTCATCCGGTACCATGATCGTCCCCTTGATCCATGGCTCGCGCATTTCGGCGATTTTGGTGGGGTCGGGCATGTCGGCAGGGTTGTGCAGTTCGACATCGGTGCCGTCGCTCATCGTCATCTCATAGACCACGCTGGGAGCGGTGGTGATAAGATCGACGTCATATTCCCGCTCCAGCCGCTCCTGGATAATCTCTAGATGCAACAGGCCGAGGAAGCCGCAGCGGAAGCCCATGCCTAGTGCTGACGAGCTTTCCACCTCATAGTGAAAGCTGGCGTCATTGAGGTGCAGCTTGGCGATGCTGTGTTTGAGGTGCTCGTATTCGCCGGTATCGGTCGGATACAGACCGCAGAACACCATCGGCTGGCTGGGTTGAAAGCCGGGTAGGGGAGCATCGGTCGGTTTGAGGTCATCGGTGATGGTATCGCCCACATTGGTATCGGCTACCTGCTTAATGCCGGTGATGATATAACCGACCTCCCCGGCTCCCAGTTCCTTCATGCTGATTTTCTTCGGGGTGAAGACCCCGACATCATCGACGGTATAGGTCGCGCCGTTCGACATCATGCGGATTTTTTGGCCTTTATTAATGTTGCCGGCAAATACGCGAATCAGGATAATGACGCCGAGATAGGTGTCGTACCAGCTATCCACGAGCAGGGCTTTGAGGGGAAGGGAGGAGGGACTCGATTTAGTCATTATCCCGATACATACACAAATGCTTTTACAACAACAGCCAAAAAACACCAAAACTTCCAGTCAATACTAACATGGCACCCGAAACTGGTGTTAATTTCTATGGCTAGCTTTCTCGGTTTGGACATACAATCTCTTTGATATAGGGCAGTGTATCAAATGGTACACGACACTCTAAAACGAGAAGAGTCAGTTTTTTGAATTTTTAACATCAGTATCCAAATTTTCTTATAAAATATTGATCTATAATACAGAAAATTGATTAATTGTTTGTCCGAAAACATAAGTCAAGAAGCGCAGCTGTGTCTTGTTATTAGACTTTCCCCTTTAACCATACTACCCCATCACCATGGAGTTTCTCATTAGCAAAGTCTTTTGGGGTATTGTTGCCAGCATCATCTCGTTTGTAGCATTGATGCCTTATATGGTTGGCACTTTTAAAGGCACTATCAAGCCGCATGTGTTTAGCTGGTTTATCTGGGGTGTTTCGACACTTACTGTATTTGCCGCGCAATGGGTTGACGATGGAGGGGCTGGCAGTTGGTCCACTGCGGTTGGTGGCAGCATGACCTTCGTGATTATTGCATTGGCTGTTTATCGCAGTCATCGCGACGCAGCTTTGCATCAAGATCAAAAGGCTGATTTATCAATTACACGCGCAGATTGGGCAGTGCTTTTTACCTGTTTGTCTGCATTACCCTTGTGGTTTTTTACCGATAACCCATTGTTTGCCGTATGCCTGTTGACTATGATTGACATGCTGGCCTATATCCCCACGTTCCGTAAAAGCTGGCACAAGCCCTATGAAGAGCAGTTATTTATGTTTGTGGTGATGACCATACGGAACATAATTGCGGCGTCTTCATTAGAACATTACTCCATGACGACATTAATGTTTCCCGTGGTGACTGCATGCGCCAACATTGCGCTCATCAGTTTTATTATGGTACGCAGGAAACAGATCGAACATTAAGCCACTCTCGGTGCTGGCAGCCGTGTCACCACCGCTTCTAGGACGTCTTCAATCCCTAACCCAGTTTTGGCGGAGATTTCCAGCGCGTCAGAGGCATCCAGCCCGATGACATCTTCAATCTGCTGCTTGATACGCTCCGGCTCGGCGGCGGGCAGGTCAATCTTGTTCAGCACAGGTACGATCTCATGATCCGCTTCAATGGCTTTGTAGACGTTGGCCAGTGTTTGCGCTTCTACGCCTTGCGAAGCATCGACCACCAGTAGCGACCCTTCACAAGCGGCCAGGCATCGGCTCACCTCATAGGCAAAATCAACATGACCGGGCGTGTCCATGAGGTTAAGAATATAGGTTTCTCCATCCTTTGCCTTATAGGTCAGGCGCACGGTCTGGGATTTAATAGTGATGCCACGTTCACGCTCCAGTTCCATATTATCGAGCAGTTGATCCTGCATCTCCCGGTCTTCCACCGCGCCGCAATACTGAATCAGGCGATCGGCTAGGGTGGACTTGCCGTGGTCGATATGGGCAACAATCGAAAAATTGCGGATTCTGGACAGATCAGTCATGGCGTGACTATATAGTGGGTTATGTCTGATTCTGCCAGCCGTTTTTCTACCGCTCCCGACTATTGGGGTGCCGCTATTACGCATCTATCCAATGATGTGGTCATGCAGGCGATCATCACGCGATTTCCGACCGGTACACTGGTGAGTCGTGGCGATCCGTTTTACACGCTGATGCGTTCCATTGTCGGGCAGCAGGTCTCGGTGAAGGCGGCGGATGCCATCTGGGGACGAGTGGAGGCATTGTGTCAGAAACCTCTCCTAGAGGGAGAGGGAACTATACTGTCTCCCACCACCATCCCCCATCTGACCGATGATGAACTGCGTGCCTGCGGTTTATCGCGTCAGAAAATCCGCTATGTGCGTAGTCTGGCTGAGTTCTTTATTGAGGAGGCTATCACACCGGATGTCTGGGATGACATGGGCGATGAGGCCGTTATTCGCCATGTGACCCAGGTCAAAGGGATCGGGCGCTGGACGGCGGAGATGTTCCTGATGTTCTGTCTGTTGCGCCCGGACGTGTTTCCACTTGATGATCTGGGGCTGCAACGGGCGATCTCACAGGCTTACGGTCTGGACTATGATGCATTCTGTAAACGTTCGGCATTGAAGCTGTCCGAGTCATGGCAACCCTATCGCAGTGTGGCCACCTGGTATCTCTGGCGTTCGATCGATCCGGCGGAGGTGTGTTATTGAACAGGTTATAGGGATTGGGTATTGTTGCTATCCATCGTTTTTCCTGTTCTTTTGGGAGAATGAGGGGGAGATATGATAATGGCCGATGGTTTGGTGATGATTGTTTCCTTGTTAAACAATGCGATAGCGCCCCCAAACTCTGCTGCGTAGAGATCGACTATTGTTGGTGGATTACCAACCGTATCTGAAAGATATTTTGCTTCGGCATCTTTGATAGAAAGCGGATCGGATAAAGAGTGAGTTTGCATATACTGATTCAGTGCTGTTGCCAATCTTTGTCCTGTCGGGGTGCTAGCAATGTGCTGCTGATACGCTGCTAATGCCGGCATGTTCGTCATTTTGGGAGACATTTGTTTTCCCGGCTCACTGTGCTCCAGTTTTCCCAGGAACGTTTCATTGGTAACGCCTTTTTGTTTAATCGCAGCAATGATATCCGTTTTATCACCTTCCATGGCAATTCCGTCTTTGAATGCTTCGCGTATTGTGTGAGGGTTCGTGCCTTTAAGCGCAATCTGCTGCTGCTCTGCCGTCCGTTGGCTTATGAGTTGTGTGATATGCGTATCGTTACCTTCCAGAATCGGTAAAAGCGCCTCATGAATATAACGGGGAAGGATGCCACTCTTTTTCGCATACAGATCTTTCCCCTTCTTTAATCCGATTTCAGCCGCAAGAATAAGGGGAACGGCTGCATAGAAACTGTATTCTACGGCTTTTGCTCCCCGTTTTTCTACTTCGGTGGTAAACATGTGGTGAGGATCATTGGCCAGGGTATCAATGCCAACCATCACTTCCTGATATCCCTGTTCTAAAATATCCTGATTATGAATGGCTGCCCCGACTGCCATACGTGCGGTGCCTCGCCAGTACCCATGATTTTGTTGCGCTTTTTCATTAACGATGGCGGGGGTTTCTCCTATGGATAACATGCCAATTTGTGGGTTATTCGGAATATACGATACCAGGGTTGATTGTACGTTATGCAGCCATTGATCAATATTTCGTTGCTGATGTTCGGGTAAGGCATCCCGTATTTGTGTATAACTGTTTGCTATAGCACATAAGGTAAGCGATAAATTGAACTGGGATATATTATCATTTTTATCTGCCAATTCTGCTGATGCAGCAATCTCCTGCTTTTTCTTTTGGTGAATCTCAGGATGAAAAAAATGTGTGAGTGCTTCCTTGTCTGCCCATTCACTTAACCAATCACCCAGTAATTGTGCTGCTGCTATGTTACCTGTAGTCGTATAACGGTTGGCCTGATCGGCAAATGCCTGCCGGGCTGCGCGTAGCGGTGCAACGCGTCGATCATAATCTCCAGATTGTTTTTCAAAATTTCTGCTGAGAAAATTGGTGCCCATGCCAATAATACTGTCTGGAGCCGGAGGCATGTCATCATTTCGCGGGTTGGCAGCCACGATAGTTGGTTGAGCTTGAAATGGATGGCTCATGAGAGTGTTATATCTATTAATTGTCCTCTACGCCACTTGATCCTGCACAATGGCGCGTGCTTGCGGGAATTGTAGGCGTACGGTGGTGCCCTCGCCCAGTGCACTGGTCAGGGTCAGTGAGCCGCCATGCAGTTCAGTGAACATGCGGCACAGCGGCAGTCCCAGCCCGGTGCCTTCATGGCTCTGTGAGCGATGCACCTGTCCAAAGACGGCCAGTGCTGTTGGAATATCTTCCTCGGCAATACCGATACCGGTGTCCGATACCTCAATAATAATGTTACCGCTGTTATCCTGATGGGCGCGCAACGAGATGGTGCCTTCCGGTGGGGTAAACTTAATGGCATTGGATACCAGGTTAATCAGCACCTGTTTCAGCTTGCGCTTGTCGGCAAACAGCACGGGCATCTCTTCTTTCACATCTACCACGAGTTTGACACCCTTGCTTTTGACTTTCTCGTTCATGATGCGCAAGGTTTCATCAATGATGGAAGGAATCGAAACCTTTTCTTCAATGATTTCAAGCCGACCAGCTTCTCCTTTTGAAAACTCCAAAATATCGTTGATGAGATGCAGCAGGTGATTGCCGCAAAGTGTAATATCGGCCATTCGCTCTTTTTGCTTACTATTCATCGGTCCGAAATAGCCGGCGGTCATCATCTCGGAAAACCCGATAATCGCATTGAGCGGTGTACGCAGTTCGTGCGACATGTTCGCGAGAAATTCAGATTTTGCCTGAGATGCGAGGATAGCTGATGCTTCCGATTTTTCTACCCTCATGATTTGTTTGGACAGTGTTATGATAAAGAAAGAGCCAATCGAACCAAATAGCACGATCAGCAGCAGGAAGGATAAATCTTTGAAGCGATCATCCCAGAAATTATCCAGAAAAGAGGCTTCGTCAATACTCACAACGGCTGTTAGTGGTAAATCATCCAGTTTCTGATACGCCAGCACCTTGATCGTTTCTGAGCCTCGATAGATCATGGCATTGCGCAGTGAATCTTGCTGATTCTCCAGTATACTACGCCATACGTCACTGCCACCCTGCCACAGGCGATCATGATTCATCGTATCGAAGATGCTTTTGCCATCTTCCATCAACAAGTCAATATGGTGTTGTTCGCCGCTGTCAATTGACTGAAAATAATCGAGAAAGAAATCAGCATTGACAACAGCGATAACAGCGCCACCAAATGTGCCATCCAGTTTGCTCATGCGACGTGCTACCAGGATGGCATGCAACGAGGTATCACGCGTGGTTTGGTATGGCATCACCACATGGGATTGCGTATCGTCTTCACGCAGGATGGCGAAGGGTAAAAAGTCTTCAAACGACCCTTGATAATCAATCCATTGTGAGTATTCCTTGCTATTGACTGCAATTTCCGCCTGGCCATGCTCGTTAATCAGCATCATGGCAACCGTTTGTGGGGTAGAGTCGACCCAAAGTTTGAAGTTATGAACAATGTCCTGAGGGAGTCTGCCGCCAAATAGCAAATTCATGTGTTGTCGTTCGACGGCATGTTGCAGCAACAAGTCCACGACCCGGATATTCTGGTCGACATGCTCTGAAACGATAGCTGCCAGCCGCAATGCCTCTGACTGTGCATTATTATAAGAGCGGCGATATTCATTAAAGGTTTGGTAGAACATCACGCCGATTGCTACGCACATCATCAGCAGGCTCATACCAACAAGCCAGCGTACACGTTTTGAACGTTTGGGTTGTAACCGCTTATATACTTCTTTGACCGCCATACCAGTGAAGATCGTTAATTTTCATCTCTCTTAATGCATCATAAATGTTAAGAAATAAAGACATTACTGCCATCATTCCTGATTTGCGTTAATTTAGCACTAATTATAGCAGTTCAGCGTAAGAATTTCCCATGTGGAGGAATTCTTACGTTGAGAAACTGCTATATATTTAAAGATATACTCGACCTTCAGCTTTTAGGCCTCGTTGAGAGATATATTAAGGGTTTGCCATGCGACTGATTTTGCCGAAGAACAAGGGGAATATTGCACCGCGTAGTGGTGCTACGGGGAAAATATTTTCCGACGTTATTCGGCAAAATCAGCCATGGTTCTTCGAATTGCGGCGAAAATGGCCGACTACTTTGTTGAAGTCCTTGTCCGTAGCAACCACTACGCACTGCGGGCTTCGCCTCGTATTCAGCCATTTTCGACTCGCAACAAAACATTAATATATCTCTCAACGAGGCCTAAATTCCATAAGGAATTTTAACGCTGAACGAGTATATAGACTGAAATCTCTTTACATACTTCAACATAGGCAGGTAGGCTCCTCCTATGGTCGCCCATATCCATACGCTGGCATTTGAAGGCATCGACGTTACCGACGTGGAAGTGCAGGTACATATAGCATCAGGCATGCCGGCATTTACCATTGTCGGTCTTCCGGATAAGGCGGTGGCCGAATCTCGTGAGCGGGTGCGTGTCGCTATTCAGGCGCTTGGGCTTGCATTGCCGGCGAAACGGATTACCGTTAATCTTGCGCCGGCTGATATTACCAAGGAAGGGAGCCATTTTGATCTTCCGATCGCGGTGGGGTTACTGGTGGCGATGGGTGTGATCCCTCAGGATGCTGTGAGCGGACACATGGTGCTAGGAGAGTTATCGTTGGATGGGCGTATTTTGCCAGTGAGCGGCGTGCTTCCCGCGGCCATAGGAGCTTCAGCCCGTGAACTTGGTATTTTATGCCCCGCCGGGAATGCTGATGAAGCCAGTTGGGCAGGTGGATTGGATATTTTAGCGCCGGATTCGCTTCTAACACTGATTAATCACATTAAAGGGGTACAAGTCTTGGCACCGCCATGCCCTGTGATTGACACCAATACCCCTAAATATCCTGATTTAGCACAAGTCCGGGGGCACCCCCAAGCCAGGCGGGCATTGGAAATTGCAGCCGCTGGTGGACATAACTTGTTGATGGTAGGGCCGCCCGGTACCGGAAAATCCATGCTGGCTTCGTGTCTGCCGGGGATATTGCCACCTCTGAGTACAAGGGAAATGTTGGACATCAGTGTCATCGCTAGCGTTGCTGGTATGTTGCCAGAAGGCGGATTGGTACGGCAGCGTCCATTCCGTACACCGCATCATTCGGCGTCACTCCCGGCCATGGTGGGGGGAGGCAAGCGTGCGAAGCCAGGGGAAATTTCACTGGCGCATCACGGCGTATTGTTTCTGGATGAACTGCCGGAGTTCCCCCGCCCGGTGCTGGAAGCGCTCCGACAACCACTGGAAACGCGGAATGTCACCATCTCCCGGGTGAATGCCCATATTACTTATCCGGCTAGTTTTCAATTAGTGGCCGCCATGAACCCCTGCCGTTGTGGGTATTTGGGTGATGCGGAACGTGCCTGTTCCAAAGCGCCGCGCTGTGGTGAAGATTATCAGGGCAAAATCTCCGGCCCCATGTTAGATCGATTTGATTTACATATCGATATGCCGATGCTCAGCGGACAGGAGATGTTTTCAGACGATGTGGGAGAAACTTCAGAGATTGTTGCAAAACGTGTATTGTCGGCACGTCAGGTGCAGGCACAACGGTACAATGATGATGTGACTATTAACGCGACCGCAACGGCAGAACAGATCAACAGTTTGCTATCATGGGAGCCAGAAGCAAAATCATTGCTCCAGCAAGCAGCTGGGCAATTGCGCCTCTCCATGCGGGGGATTACCCGGATCAGCCGCGTTGCTGCAACCATTGCTGATCTGGCACAGCAACCTACTATTCGGCGTGGTGCCGTCGCCGAAGCCCTTAACTATCGCCATGTCACCTATGACCAGTCCTGCCTCGTCGCCTGATCGCTATTCACAGCAGACGCAACTGGCCGTGCGCATGAACATGGCATTGATGCGCCTGTACCGGCTGGAGCGCGAAGTAGCGGAGCTACGTCGTGAAATAGCTGAATTTCTGGAAGAGTATTTCGGTGCAATAGCGGCAAAACTTCATCCTGGGTTGTATGCAAGCGAGACAATTTCTGAGGCTGAGGAAGCGTTGCCATCAGATGAGATGACGGATGTACGCCGCCATCTTGATGCGTTGGATGAGCAGATGCATCACATGTATCGACAGCTTGCCCGGCAATGCCACCCGGATGTGAATCGGAACGTGCCGGAAGGAACCATGCGAGCGGTTAATGAAGCCTATCAGAATAAGGAATTGGGAAGCCTGATTATTTTGTGTGCGGATATGCTGGATGGCGCAATGGATCAGGAGGCACTTGAGCAGCAATATCAGATGATTGCCGAAATGGAGACCATGTTACAGAAGGAACGGGAAACGCTGGATCAAAGCGATGCCAACCGGTTGCGCAAACGGCATTTGCTCTCCCGCCTGCATGGGGATGATTTTGTGGAGAGTGTAGCGGGAGGCATAAACCAAATGTGGTTGAAGCGGGAAGAGAATTGATGGTTACTGAGCTTGCTGCCAGTCTTACAACGATTACGTTTCCAGGCATCTCTGCATTGGGTCAGCGATGGGAGTGGCGCGTTCAAGATGAGTCACTGGTGCGGGATATGGAGCGATACTTGGAGTTGTCCGAATTGCTGGCGCAGTTTCTGGTAGGACGAGGCCATATGCCGGAGACAGTGCCGGATTATTTAAACCCGACTTTGCGGGCATTATTGCCTGATCCCATGCATTTGCGGGATATGGATAAGGCCGTTGCCCGGCTGGTGGAGGCCATTGAACGGAGGGAATCCGTAGCCGTTTTCGGGGATTATGATGTGGATGGAGCGACGTCGAGTGCTTTACTGATGCGTTATTTCCGACTGTTGGGACTGGACATGATCTACCATATCCCCGACCGCCAGAAGGAAGGGTATGGGCCAAATGCCCCGGCATTGCTGGCGCTGAAGGAACAGGGGGTATCGCTGGTTATTACAGTGGATTGCGGTGCTGTGGCGTTTGAGCCGTTAAAGCAGGCGGCGGATGCCGAGCTGGATGTCATTGTCGTTGACCATCACAAAGGGGCGGCGGCATTGCCGGAGGCGGTGGCGGTGGTGAACCCAAACCGGCTGGACGAAACATCGGACTATCGTCACTTGGCGGCGGTGGGCGTGACATTCTTATTGCTGGTGGCGTTGAATACGGCGTTGAAGAATGCCGGGTATTTCAGGGACAGTACGCCGCCGGATCTGCGTGCTCTGCTGGATGTGGTGGCGCTGGGTACGGTGTGTGATGTGGTGCCATTGACCACGGTCAACCGCGCATTTGTTACGCAGGGGCTGAAAATTCTCTCACAGCGGCGTAATCCAGGGCTGGCGACGTTGCTGGAACAGGCGGGTGTGATGGGCGAGGTAACGGCCTACCATGCCGGGTTTGTCATCGGGCCGCGCATCAATGCCGGTGGACGGGTTGGGGAAGCCGATCTTGGGGTGCGGCTGCTCACATCCGAAGACCCGGCGGAGCAGGCGGAGATTGCCGCTGCACTTTCACGCTATAATGAGGAGCGCCGCGCCATTGAGATGCTGGTGCTGGATGAGGCCATGACACAGGCGGAGATGCAGGCAGATGCGCCGATGATATTAGTAGCCGGGGAGGGATGGCATCCGGGGGTGATTGGGATTGTTGCCAGCCGTATCAAGGATCGGTTTCATCGCCCGGTGGCGGTGGTTGCATTGGACGGAGAGTCCGGCAAGGCCAGCGCTCGCTCTGTTAGTGGGGTGGATATCGGTGCGGTGATCGTGGCCGCGCGTGAACAGGGCGTGATTATAGAGGGCGGGGGGCATGCCATGGCAGGCGGGTTCAGTCTCAAGACATCCGCACTGGAGGAAGTGCGGCAGTTTTTCTGTGAGCACATGAAGGCGGCGGTGGAGACGTATCTAGCCACACGTACCCTGAAACTGGACGGTTTGCTGACCACGGCAATGGCGAATCCGGCCACGGTAGCGGAACTGGAGCG
The DNA here is from genome assembly GCA_028279475.1 of Rickettsiales bacterium. Classification (GTDB taxonomy): domain Bacteria; phylum Pseudomonadota; class Alphaproteobacteria; order Rickettsiales; family UBA998; genus JANQNR01. Next base: position 27,977 of record JANQNR010000004.1, read on the forward strand.
GGCAGCGCCGTTCGGGATGGGCAACGCGTCGCCGGTGCTGGCCGTCCATCATGCCAAAGTCGTGGCTGTCGATATTTTAAAAGAGCAGCATCTCCGTTTGATTGTTACCGATGCCAGCGGCGGGCGACTCAAAGTCATGTGCTTCCGTTGTGTGGGCACGCCGATGGGAGACAGGCTCACCGGAGCGCGTGGGAAGATGCTGCATTTGGCTGGAACGCTAAAATCGGAAATCTGGCAAAACCGTCCGCAGGTGACGTTCATGGTCAGCGATGCGATGTGTGCAGATGCGTAAGGCAAAAAAAATCCGGTGATACTACGGATCGGGGGATGGTAGTATCAACCGGGTGGGTTATCGTTTGATTAACTTGAACAAATCTTTAATTGCTTTGATCAAATTTCTCACCACTTGTTTTGTAGGGCAACGCTTTATCGGCGTTGTCAGAAAGTGGATTATCTCGATAATCATATATATTGTGTATGCTCCTACTAATGGTAGTTTCCAGGGTGAAGTAGGGGCAACGATTAAATGAGGTAATATTAATAGCAGTGATAAGTAAGAGCATACCCCGAACTCTTTATACAGCATATGTCCCCCATATTCCCTAATGTAGCGTTCGCGTACAAAGGGGAATGATAGATAGCCTGCTCGAAAAATAAAAGTTGCAGGAAGTATTCCTGACCAGTATCGGCTGACAAAGGTCAAGAACCCACCCAAGCTGAGTGGTAACCCTGAATGTAAAGTCACCATAGTAAGATGGCTAACAGTCAGGAAAAAATTGCTCATTCCGAGAGCTGCCTTATTGGCCTTGATGATTCTCGGCCAAAGCGTGAACCAGGCAGACTTAACCAGAATGAAAAATATGAGCAGCCAGTCTCCTGACACCCATACTAAGCCAGCAATGAAAAAATCACCCATTTTTTCGTTTACTCGCGAAACAACCCCTTAACTCTAAACAAAAGTTCATTAATGGGCAACGAGTTTTTTTAAGGCGCCTCATGAGTGCTCTAAGACGGTTAATGCTCTTAGTCGGCGGACGGCAATCATGGAATGCTGTTGCGTTTTATCCCATTCAGTAAAAGAAGTATTAATAACTGTTACATTGCGATGACGCTCGCGTGTAATTCGTACATAATGCGCGTTGATCATAATAATTTTTAGAAAAAATTTAAAAAGATTGATTTTTTAACCAAACCTTCAATTGAATGTTAACTATTCACTCAATATTATTAACAAAGCCGCAAGGCGATGTAAAACCTGTTAACATGTGAAGGAGACGTTCATGTCTGTAATTATTGGTACATCCTCAAACGATAATCTAGATGGTACTGCAAACAACGATATCATTAAAGGTCGTGATGGTAATGATACGCTGGCCGGAGGTGCCGGCGATGATTTGCTGATCGGTAATAAAGGCGACGATATATTGCGGGGTGATGATAACTCATCATCCGGAACGGGTTCGTCTGCGGGTAACGATACGTTAAAAGGCGGGCAAGGTAATGACCGGCTTGGCGGAAAGGACGGCGACGATGTGCTGTTTGGCGGAAGAGACAATGACTCGCTTTGGGGCGATGCCGGGAATGACGTCCTGCGCGGCGGCTGGGGTGATGATATGCTGCTCGGTGGTGCGGGTAATGACACGCTCCGTGGCGGCAAAGGCAATGACACCCTGATAGAATCGAAAGGGAATAATGAAATGCGTGGTGGCCGGGGCGATGATACGCTGACGGCAGCCTCCGGTTCCGATACGCTCTATGGAGGGTGGGGAGATGATTCTCTGAACGCCGGTGGCGGCAATGATGTGCTGCGCGGCGGCAAAGGCAATGATACATTAATCGGTGGTGAAGGGGATGACCATATTCGTGCCGGGCGTGATAATGACCTGGTCTTTGGTGGTGAAGGCAATGATACGATCCGGCTGGGCAAAGGCGATGATAGTGCCGAAGGCGGGGATGGGAATGATATCATCCGTGGTGGCAAGGGTGCCGATACACTGATTGGAGGTGATGGTGCCGATACGATTTACACAGCTCACGATGTGGAAGCCGATGTAGTGGTGTTTGCCGATCGTGCCCATAGTACCAATGTTAACGGCGATACATTGTTCCGTTTTGAAGCAGGTGAGGACAAGATTGATGTCTCTGCCATTGGCATTACCGGCCTGACTACCGATAGCGTGACAGGTGCCGATGCATTGCGGATTGAGTATGATGCAGTGAATAACCTGACCATCGTGAAAAATGACGTACCCGACGCGTCCAGCGGTGAAACTTTCGAGTTTACGCTGCATGGCGACTATCGTGATCTGAGCGAAGCTGATTTCATCTTTGCCGTTGATCCGAATGATGAACTGATCATCGGAACGGCATTAGCAGACAGCTTTAATGGTGGTATTGGTGATGACACCATCTATGGACGTGAAGGTAACGATACGCTGTCTGGCGATGAAGATGCCGACGAGATTTACGGAGAGGATGGTGATGATTCATTACTCGGTGGTGACGGTGATGATACCCTCGATGGTGGCGACGGGCTGGATATGCTTGATGGTGGTGATGGTAATGATTTGCTGAAAGGCGGCGCAATTGCCGATACCATATTAGGTGGTGATGGGGATGATACCATTGAAGCTGGGGCAGGTGACGATTTCGTGCGCGGTGGTGATGGGGATGATCTGATCCATGGCGACGCAGGGAATGATCGTCTCTTTGGAGATCGTGGGAATGATACGATCTATGGCGGCGCAGATGTGGACTCACTTCTGGGCGGTAACGATGATGATCTTCTCATTTCCGAACAGATTGACGGCGACGTTTCCGGGCAAAATGGCAATGACACCCTAGTTGGTATGGATAGCACGGCCGTCTTTAACGGTGGTCTGGGAGAGGATGTGTTCCGCTTCACCGGTAATGGTGCCAAGGTGCAAGACTTTAGTAGAGGGCAAGACCTGCTGGATGTCTCTGCGTTTGCAACCAGCATGGCTGACCTTACTATTACCAACAGTACAACCAGTAGCGGGGCGATTATTACAACCAGTGGTTCAGAGTTTGAAGTTCTGAATGTTGGGCCAGCCTTGTTTACGGCTGATGATTTCATCTTCGGATAGGCTGTAATGACGCCAATAGTGTGATCAGAGAGGGAGTGTGGCAATGGCCACCTCCCTTTTTCATTAAATCGTTGCATTAGCAAGCAATATGCTGTAGGCATCCCTGTTCCATCATTATCAAGGGATACAGACATGAAAACGGCATGTACATTTGAAGGAACAACACGCAAGGAAGTGGGCACAGGCAGCGCCAGAGCGTTGCGCAATGAAGGAAAGGTTCCTTCCGTCATCTATGGCAGCAAGGACGCACCACTGCATTTCTCCATTGATGAAAACCTGATTAAGCGTGAATACCAGAAAGGTGGGTTCTTTGGTAAGCTGGTAACGCTCACTATCGACGGAAAAGCCGTCTATGGAATCCCGAAAGATATTCAGATGCATCCGGTCAATGACCACATCATGCATGTGGATTTTCTGAAAGTTGAGGAAGGGAAGGACGTGAAAGTTCTCGTGCCAGTGATTTTCCTTAACGCGGATCGCTGTACCGGTATTCGCCGCGGTGGCACACTGAATGTGGTACGATATGATCTGGAAGTGTATTGCCATCCGGATGCGATTCCTGAGTCTGTTGAGGTCGACCTTCAGCCACTGAATATCGGCGACTCCATACATATTTCTCATATTTCATTACCTGAAGGGGTGCGGCCCACCATTACGGATCGTGACTTCACCATCGCAGCGATTGCCGGACGAGCCAGTAAGGCAACCCGTGAAGCCGAAGAGGCGGAAGAAGGAGAAGAAGGCGAAGGCGAGGAAGCTTCCGAGGAATAAGGAGCATCGCCTGCTTTGCTTTTTTTAAACCATGCCCCGTCAGCGAGCTGTCGGGGCTTTTTCATAGGGTATAGGTTTGCATGTTTTTGCTGGTCGGTTTAGGGAATCCCGGACGTCAATATGAGCAAACCCGCCATAATGCCGGGTTTATAGCGCTGGATCATATGATTGAACAATATGGTTTAAGTAGTATGCCGGGTAAGTTTCAGGCACAGCTATGGAAAGGCACGATTGGAGAGCATGTGGTGCTGGCCATCAAGCCGCAGACCTTTATGAACAAATCCGGAGAGAGCGTTGGTGCCGCTGCCCGGTTTTATAAAATTCCACCGGAGCGCGTGATCGTATTCTATGATGATTTAGACTTGGTGCCTGGTAAGATGCGCATCAAATGTGGTGGTGGCCATGGCGGTCATAACGGGTTGAAGGATATAGACCGTGTATTCGGTAAAGATTATTGGAGAGTTCGGTTAGGGATTGGTCATCCGGGTGATAAGGATCGGGTCACCGGTTATGTGCTCGGTAGACTTTCAGATGCTGAAAAGAGCATAATGGATGCATTGGCACAGGCGGTCGCAAGGCATGTTCCACTAATGCTTGACGATCAATCAGAAAAAATGATGACTGCCGTTGCGCGTGAGATGCAGGCACAGGAGAAAGCATAACGATGGCGCATCACCCTCCGCGTATTCTGATCATCGCCGGTTCCGATTCCGGTGGCGGTGCTGGGTTGCAGGCCGATATTAAGACTATAACTATGCTTGGTGGTTATGCGATGACTGCCGTCACCGCCATTACCGTGCAGAATACGTGCGGCGTGTCACATGTTATGCCGGTGTCGACTGATATGATTCGTGATCAGATAATGGCTGTAGTAGAGGATATTGGAGTTGATGACATCAAAATCGGGATGCTTGGCAGCCAGGATAGTATTGAGTGCGTGGCATCTGCACTGACTTCATTGACACCTCGCGTGCCAATCATTCTAGACCCCGTGATGCAGGCCAAAGGAGGTGCCAGCTTGTTGGAAGAAGGAGCGGCAGAGGCGATGGTTGAGAGGCTCTTTTCTATGGCTAGCCTGATTACACCGAATTTGCCGGAAGCAGAGCATCTCACGGGCAACAAGATTCGCACTACAAAAGATATGGAGCAAGCAGGACAAAAATTGCTGGATACTGGTGCTGAGGCTGTCCTGATTAAGGGGGGGCATGGAACAGGAAAGGAACTGGTCAACGTCCTATGTACGCATGAAGGAGTACATCAATTTCGATCTACTCGAATCGATACGCCACATACCCATGGTACAGGTTGTACGCTTGCCTCAGCGATTGCCACCTATCTTGCTAAGGGGCAGAGCTTAAAACAGGCCGTACAACAGGCGCAGGACTATGTCCATGGCGCAATTCTCCATGCGCCCGGCTATGGGAAAGGGCATGGGCCGTTACACCATGGTTGGGTATTAGACGAGACGCATGAGTAGTAACGAGGTTATTTTACTTACCGGAGCAACCGCTTCTGGAAAATCCGCTGAAGCAATACGGATGGCGGAAGAGCAAAAGGGCATCATTATCAATGCCGACAGCATGCAGCTTTATCAGGGTGCACCAATCCTGACAGCACAGCCCACACAGGAAGAGCAAGGGCATATTGAGCATCGCCTGTATGGCATACTCACGCCCGATGATCCTTGCTCCGTTGCACGCTGGATTAGGATGGCCTGTGAGGAAATTCACCGTTGCTGGTCACAGGGGAACCTGCCGATTATTGTTGGCGGCACGGGTATGTATCTGAAGGTATTGATGGAGGGTATCGCTACAATACCTGATATTGACCTGGAAATACGTACATCCGTACGCCAATTATCGGCAGATGAGTTACATAAAGCATTGCAAAAGGAAGACTTAGTAATGGCCGAGCGGCTAACGTTCGGGGATAAGCAGCGCATGGCGCGCGCCTTGGAGGTGATACGCAGTACAGGAATTTCCTTGTCGGAGTGGGTTAACCAGCCAGTTCAGCCACCACTGCCTGATGTCTCTTTCATGCTCTATGCGATGGAGATGCCACGTGCCATACTCTATGAAAGGATCAACCAGCGATTTGACGCCATGCTAGCGTCCGGGGCATTGGAGGAAGCAAACATGCTGCATACACAAGGCTATGCACGCGATCTTCCATTAATGCGGGCTGTTGGCATTGCCGAGTTGCTGGCATTTCATGATGGCGATTTCACAATAGATGTGGCAATTGAGCAGGCAAAAATGAATAGTCGGCGCTATGCTAAGCGACAGTTGACCTGGATCAGGAGGCAGTTCCCGCAGGCGACGTTGATAAGAAACTATACTCGTGATCCTGAATGACAATAGCCGTCAGCCGGTTCGTATCATAGGCGCCTGTATCAATACCGATGCTGCGCTCACGGATATGAGGTTCTGCAAACACGCTATGGCCATGAATAATGCATTTATCCAACGTAACCGGGTGCCCCAGGAAGTCTTCCCGGATCATCATGACATCCTCCCGTTTTTGCTTGTGAAGAGGGATATTAGGACGCAACCCTGCATGAACGAAGACATAATCGCCTAACTCATGCATGTGTGGCAGATCTTTCAGAAACTGTATATGAGTCTCGGGAATAGCGTTGGCTAATTGTTCGCGGATTGCCTGTTTCTGGTCTTCTTTTGCATTAACAGGGCAGGGGGTGACTCCATAGCTCTTCATGGTCGCGTCACCGCCCCAGCGATACCAGCTGTGATAAGGTAGCTTTCCCTGCAAAAATCTCAATAATGCCCATTCATGATTCCCGGCCAGGCACGTAATATGTGGCTTTGCCGCCATAATGACCATATAGTCAAGCACATCGCGGGAGTGACTGCCTCGATCGACATAATCTCCAAGAAATACAATCTCATAAGAGTCTACAGGGTGGGCGCGTAGGTGATGATCAATCATCACCATCAGCATATGCAAACATCCCATCATACCATGGATGTCGCCAACGGCATAGACGCGCTTACCGCCCGTGGTGAAACGCTCTTTTTTTGGCGCAGGTTTTTTTGAAAAAAACATCATATGATCCAGAAATTTGCTTTTACAGAAATGGGGTGTCTTTGTCTTTATTAATGTTTTGTGCAGCGCACATTTTTTTCTTGTCTCATTCAAATCTTTGTTTTATAAGGCGTTCGGTAGCTGCCAATATTTACATAAAAGCATATATATTAAATATATTGTTGACTTATTAATTAATTATTAATATATTGGGCGCCATAGCCTTATCCATGCTTAACCAACAGGAGAACTTACCATGAAAAAGATAAAAAAAGTTGTATTTCCGGTAGGGGGACTCGGCACCCGATTTTTACCTGCAACGAAATCCATGCCAAAGGAAATGTTGCCCGTCGTCAGTAAGCCACTGATTCATTATGCATTCGAAGAAGCAGTTGCTGCTGGTGCTGAGCAATTCATTTTTGTAACCGGCCGTAGTAAAAACGCCATTAACAACCACTTTGACCATGCGTTTGAGTTGCAAACAAAACTCAGCGAGGCAAGTAAAACCAAGGCACTAGAGGAAACCACTGGCTGGTTGCCAGATCCAGGGAACATCATGTTCATTCGCCAGCAAGAGCCTTTAGGGCTAGGACATGCGATCTGGTGTGCCCGCCATGTCGTTGGTGATGAGCCGTTTGCCGTGATTCTTGCTGATGATCTGGTAAAGGCGCAAACCCCCTGTTTAAAGCAATTAGTTGAGGCCTATGACAGCATGCCTGGTAGCAATATGGTGGCAGTTATGGATGTGCCACGGGAGCAAACAAAAAGTTATGGGGTACTGGATGTAGCGTCAGAGAACGGCCAACTGGTTACGGCAAATGGGTTGGTAGAAAAACCAGCGCCGGAAGATGCGCCTTCTACCTTGTCTGTGATTGGCCGCTATATCCTGCAACCGGAAATATTTGGCATTCTGGAAAATCAGGGCAAGGGCAGCGGTGGTGAAATCCAGTTGACCGATGCGATTAGCTCGGCGATTCCCAACACGCCGATGGCGGGCTATCGCTTTGAAGGGCGCCGTTTTGATTGTGGTAATCATTGTGGGTTTGTTGAGGCAAATCTAGCCTATGCACTGGACAATCCTGAATTTGCACCAAGCATTCGCGCCTTTATGCAGGAATGCCTAAATGAAGAGCCTTCACGCCATGTAGCATGATCTACATTGCGCTCATCTGCACCGCGCTTGCTCTATGGCCATGGCTGGATACGATATCGTTACCGGCAGAGTTACTAGGGCAGGCGCGTTTGCATATGACGCTCTTGACTGCCATTATGGTTGTGGTGGCTGTGGTACGGAAATCCTGGGCGGCAGCAACCATTCTCATGTGTGTGGTTGTCGCCAATCTTTTGTGGATAGAGCGCGCTATACCGCTAAAACATCCTGTATCCAAGCAGGCCACTATAACAGTGCTTACCCATAATATATGGAAGTTTAATCCCACACCTGATGCAGCTATCGTGCAATTGGAGGCGTCTGATGCAGATCTCATCTGGATACAGGAAGTTACCATCCCACTCTATAAGCAGCTCGTGGACGCGCTGAATCAGCGTTACCCCTACCACACGCAGCCACAAGGTTTTCAGAAGGAAACAGTTTCTCTGTTATTTTCTCGCTATCCAATAACCAGCTATAATTTACACGCAACATCAATGGGGGTGGTGCCACCATTCGGTCAACTGACCCATTATATTCGCCATGCTGAGTTGGAGATTGACCAACAAAAGGTGCATTTCATTGGGTTGCATTTGCTTTCTCCGAGAAGTGTAGAGCGTGTGGAGGCGCGTAATCAGCAATTAATCATTACCTCTGAGTATATTCAAGAATTACGGCAGAATCAGATGCTCCCTATTATTGTTGCCGGTGATATGAACACGGCGACGTGGCGTGTTAACTTTCAGCATTTTCTGGAACAGGCGCAGCTAATGACGGTAGCAACATTCGAGGAAACCCCGTTCTCCTGGCCGGCATGGCTGCCACGAATGCTACAAGTGCCAATTGATCACATCCTTGTATCTAAGGAGCTCTGCCCGGGTGACATCACAACCTTGTCAAGTGCCGGTTCTGACCATCACCCTCTTTATGCAGAGTTAACGTTTTGCCACTAAGGCAAGGATCACTATAAAACTAACGGGTTAAAAAGTTGTGCAGACGCTTTCAATCATGAGATATTAAAAACGGAAGCGAGCGCCAGCCTCAATGCTGTGAATTTCGTATTCATGCTCCAGCCGTGCGCCCGTCGCTGTGCCAAACTCTGGATCCTGGGTATCATAATAACGATAGCCAATTTGTAATACGGTATTCAGCAGTGACTCTGGTTGCCATCCCACACCAGCCATCAACTGGTAGGCAAAGACCATATCTTCGTCAGACAGTGCCAGTGACGGAACGTTCAGCTCAATATCAGAAAATCCGATACCTCCGCCGATATAAGGAGAGAAACGCGTTCCGGTATCAATATCATAATAAACATTGAACATATAACTGTTTGATGAGATGTCATCTGAAATGGTGGCACTTGTGCCGGCAGAGTTCAGTTCGTCCAATTCATTGTGGCGATAAAAATATTCTAATTCAAAACGTGTATGATCAAGGAAGGTGCGCGTATGCCCGGGCGTGTACCCGAGAGAGGCACCAACTCCAAATCCGGTTTCAAAGTCAAGGTCGCCGATAGTAGCGCTGTTGACTTCCACATCCGTTTCATTCACGAATGGTATAGCTCCCTGAACACCAATATACCAGTTCGGCCAACGATCACGGCCATGCTGGCCACCGTTATATTGTGCCAGCGCCTGTGTGGAAACTAATGCAGTCACTACAATAAACACCCCGAATAATCTGAGCATAGGATAATCCTCTCTAAATATATATTTTTGCGTAGCCTAAACATGTCCTGCGTGGGGTGCAACAGAAATACGCATTAACCTGTAGTGACTTGGTGCTTTTGCATGGCATGTCAGCCTATGCGTTGTATCAGCGCCGCTATTCCTGCTGAACCATTCAACATGAAGTAGGAAAAATTTTTACTGGACTTCACATATGCATAGGAACGTTCTATAAGGATGAGGCTTTCACAGCCCCCGTGGCGGAATTGGTAGACGCTGCGGACTTAAAATCCGTTGACTTCGGTCGTGCCGGTTCGATTCCGGCCGGGGGCACCAGCCTTCGCAGCTTATCGAGCGAAGCGAGATTAGCGAGAACGCTGTCACGCCGTAGTTCCAAGGGAACGAAGGCGGACTTTCCGCTGCTTCGGCTCGGCAAGCCTGCCCAGAAGTTCAAACTCCCCTTCTCTGATATATATATCAAGCTCATGGGGTTGAGTTAGGGAGTTTCCTGCGTTGTCCGCATTTTATGCGTTTTGCCTTTTCAGAAGCGTAACAATGTCGGAATCATGCGTCCACATAGCGTGAAACCCACTGACTTTTCCATAGCTATTATCTAGTACCGTATGGGGGATATCCAATAAGAGACTAAGAATATGGCCGTGCAGCCGATCAGTAATGACGCTTTCACCTTTGGAAAGAATCTCAATGCCACGTTCCAGGCGTGTTTGTGCCAATGTGCGATAAAAGAACTCACGCCTAGCTGCCGGATTCAGGCATTTTAATCCTAATATAAAAGGTAGTTTCAACGTTACTTTCTTCTTAACATCGGAAACAAAGGATGCTTCTTCCCTTGGCCAGTCTTCGCTGATGGCTCCTTGAGGAATAGAAAACCCTTCAAATGCACTTGTATCTACTTGTTCCTGATCCTTACGCATTAGCATGAGCGCCGGGCATATCGGGGACTTGCGTTGCAGTGCTCCAATGTAAAACGCCATATCCGGACAAAGCGCTACCTTGCAGTCAAAATGCTTGGTTACTAGATCATAACTTTTCTGATCACGTACCAGCATAGTGAAATTTCCATGCTGCTTTATCAGCTCTGCAGTTTTTTCAATATTTGCCGGATCATTGTAATGAATGGATTGCGGAAGTTGCACGACCGCTCTATCAGGAAAATCACGTAACACCTGCTCACGCATGTTTTGGTGTTGAAGCCATAAGTCGCCGAAATTACCGCCTCCTTGAATCAGGATAGGCCCTTTGGGTAGTGCTGTTTTTAGATCATGCGCTTTGTAGGCAATATTATCCGTAATATAGGCTGGTAACTGATGGTGCTTGATGAAATATGCAATTTGCCCAAGCCATATAGCGCTATCCCCGATGTTAGCATAGTTTGGGAAGTCCAACAACGCATACCCTTGTTCAAGCGACGGCAAATGTTCACTCAGGCAGGTATGAATTTGTTGTTGAAGCTGATCAATAATACTCAGTGTGTTACTCATAACGTCTCTCTAGCGTTGATTATGTGTTTAGCGAATTAAACTCTTGCACCAATGGCCAAAGTAGGTGCCTATTCCTTTTATATTCCGTTGTGCAATGAGTCTTGGGTCTTGCAAGATTTTATCAAGGCTTTCCTTTTTGTAGGGAGTGACAACGGTTTTTATGCCGCATTTTATACCACGTTTAAGACGACGTATAAAAATACGCATGATTGGCCTGTAAAATAGATATTTACCGTAAAGTGCGCCATTTCCGGCGTAATACCCCCTGAACAGTTTGATAATGGAGTCTTCCGTATTGCGGCCATGGAAATGGTGTACTACTAGCTCCGGCGTGTAGGTGACGCGGAATCCCCGCCGATAGCTTCTGATAATATAGTCCGTATCCTCTCCAGAGATAAACGGCGTACCAGCGCCATAACGCTCATCAAACATTCCTACTGACTCATAGATGGTGCGTGGAAACGCCATATTGCAGCCATGGATGAAGCCATGTATCTGGTTTGTAATATTTGTAAGCTCTTCAGGCTGTGTTTCCGTTCTAATGGTGTAGGGCATGTCTTCCGGATTGCCCAGCAACACCTGCCCACCCCGAAACACCGGTTTGTTATCGGACTTATAGAGGTTTGCGAGCGTAGAAAAGTAGTTCTCTTCTAAATGACAGTCATCATCCGTAAAGCATAGGATGTTACCAGTAGCAGTGCGAAGGCCGGCATTACGCGCCGCTCCCAACCCTTTTTTGGTTTCCGTGACTACATGCGTGGCAAAGGATTGCTGTGCTGCCCAATTGTTCAGGCGTTCGAGCGTATCGTCAGTCGAATTATTGTTTACCAATACAACTTCTACCGTCACATCTGCGGCATACTGAATGGCTTGGGAAAAAGACGCAAGTGAACCGGCAAGATGCTGTGCACGGTTGTAGGTACATAGTATAATGGAAATATCCGGTCGCATGGCATTCTACCCAAGGAACACTAAAGTTTTTATTGATTTACATGTTAATTTCGCTACTAATCGCCGGATTGCTGGATCCGGCAAGATGAGCTCCAAGACTCCAGTGTTCAATTAGCGGACTTATTCTAAAAATACTAGTAAAAAGGATAGATATGAGCTCTGTAAGCTTTAAGGCTGTTGGCAAGAATGTTGGCTGGAATCTGTTGGGAAATATATCCACATTCGGCCTTAAATTCATTACAGTTCCTATCCTTGCTCGCATATTGACGCCGGAAGACTTTGGCGCGATCGCCGTTGCTTTCTCGCTGATTGTATTTCTGACCATGATTGGTAATGGAGGGCTTGGGGCAGCGCTCGTTGTGAAAGACAAAGAAGATCCGGATACGTCGGATACGGTCTTTTGGATGATATCCGGTATTTCAGTCGTCATGGCCGCCTCCATGTATCTGCTCGCTGGTCCTTTTACCGATCTGATGAATGCCCCTAAAGCAAAGGAAGTGGTGGAGGTATTGAGCCTGACGGTGCCACTTTTTTTATGTAATACGGTTAGTAAAACCTTGTTGGAACGGCGGATGCAATTTGCACGTTTGTCACTGGTGGTTACCAGTGCAGAAGTGCTTTCGGCATTACTGGCAATATTTCTGGCCTATCAGGGCTTTGGTGTATGGTCGTTAGTAGCACAGGCAGTGGCCAGCGGTGTCATTAAGTTAATCGGTCTAACCATTGCAGCGCGTTATGTGCCGCGCTTTGTTTTCCATTTTGACAAGTTAAGGGCATTGTGGCAGTTCAGTTTTCGACTGCTGAATGTAAATATAATTTATTATTTCGTGTGGAAGAGTCCGCTGTTTTTCATTACTAAAAATCTGGGGCTGACGGCTGCCGGTTCTTATACCGTACCAAATAATTTTGTCGATATTCCACAAAAAGTTATCATGACGGCGCTTGGGTCTGTCATGTTTCCGGCATTCAGTGCCATTAAGCACGATGCAGATCGCTGTGTGAATGCGCTGATGACAAGTACACGTCTGACGGCGTTGATTATATGTCCGATGATGGCAGGGATGGCCGCGTTATCCGATCCTATTGTTCGCGTCATGTTCGGTGAGAAATGGCTGCATGTGATTCCCGTCATGGGGCTTATAGCACTGGGAAAGACAATGTTGGCACCTTGTAGTAGCCTGGCTCCTTATCTTACGGCTCTGGAGAAGACGCGAGAAATTCTTCGTGTGGCGCTTGCACGACTGGTTATTGTGGTTTCAGTGCTTATATATACGAGTTATAACGGCACACTGATTGACGTGCTATATGGGATGGCCATCATCAATTTTATTACCATATTCGGGTATGGCGGCTATGTGTTTCATATTAGTGGCCAGCCGGTTGCAAAAAGCTTATTCATTGTGACACGCCCGGCATTATTGTCTTTCATCATGGCGGCATGTGTTTATCTGCTGCATCAATACTGGCTGGACGATCTCAACATGCCGATTCTTGAACTCATGATCGGTATTCCTATTGGTGCGATTATTTATGGGGCGCTGGTATTGCTGTTTGAACGTACTTTGGTATTGACGGTCATAGAAAAAATCAGAAAGAAATCCTAAATATTACTGCAAAGGATTTTCGGGGAAATGGCCGTTATTCTCTTTACGCATCTGGATTTCCTGCATTAGCGCACCGCTCCTCCAGTTATTGTCCCAAATGAAGTCAAAGCGGAAACGGCTATGGGGTAGAAAATACACCAGTTTAGCCAGTGGATATTGCCAAAGCCAACGTATGACTGGCTTCACAGGGTAACCAAGCATGCATTTATGCCGGGCAAATTTAGCGGGTCTTTGGTAGGGCATACCGCGCCCGAAACGAGTGGCACGTCCCAGAATCCAGTTTTCATCGAGGTATTTTGCCGGAATGATATGTTGTACTTTCACATCGCGTGAGTGATAGGCTCGATATCCTTGCTTTCCAAGGGACTGGGAAAAGACCGTGTCACCGCCCATAGGGTAGTTATTGCTGTCTGACTTGGGGCCAACATTCTCGCTGGCAACCGTGTAGGTGTTTGGCAATATGGGGCGGCGAAATGCAGAATTGGGGCCAAAAATCATCCAGGCATCCGCTTCACCTGCTGGAAAGTCCTCATTGAGTGCATAAACAATATTATGTTGTACCCATGTCAGTACCCACTCCGGTGGTTCCTTGTCCCATGCTGGGGAGATGAGTCCACCGAACATATCGTATTCAGGGTGCGCATCGGCTAGTTGAAGATACTGTTCCAGCCAGTCTGGTGAAGGGATCACGTCATCATCGGTAATGACAACTAGATCACCTTCCAGATGCCGGAAGCCAGTATCAAGTGCTGCTCCTTTGCCACGTGCCGTTTCCGCATGGATTTCAATGGGTAACTTTTCTGCATAGGATTGGAGAATATCCAATGTGTTGTCCGTGCTGTTATTGTTGACTGCAACAATTTTCCATACAGCCTTATCCAGTGTCTGATTACACAGTGCATCCAGCATTCGAGGCAGTTTTTCTGCCCCGTTGTAGGAAGCAAACAGGACGGTGAGTTGGATAGGTGGTGTGTTGGAAGACATCAGGCAACTTCTTTTGCTCTGGACATGGCATGCATAGTTTTCAGCATACCCCGGTTCATATAGTATTGCCAAAGTAACTGAAAGCGTAATCGAGATTTGGGCAACCATTCGATTGGTTTACGCAGTATGTTTAGTGCTGCATATCGCAGCCATGTGGTAATTGGTATGCCGTTAAGCGCCAGTTTACCTTCAAACCAGTGTGCATTGACAATCGGATTGCCTAGCCCATACCTTTCTGCTCGGCTAAGAATCCACTGTTCATCAAGGTATTCTGTGGGAATGATATGATGGACGACAGCATCACGGCAATGATAGACCTTTGCTCCCTTTGCTTCTAGAGAAGCGGCAAACATGACATCTTCTCCCATGGCGTATTGTCCCACTGTTGCGTTAGGGCCAAGGGTTTCATCAACAATATATGAGTCTGGTAAGATGCGACGGCGAAACGCGGAGTTGGGACCAGACACCCAACGTGCCTTACCGTCCCCCTCTGGCAATTCATCATTGAGTGCATAGACAATCCCCTGATGCACCCATTCCCGTATCCACTCAGGCGGTTCTTGTTCCCATGCAGGAAGGATCAGACCACCGAAAATGTCATAATCCGGCTGTGCTTCGGCGATGTGTAAAAACTGCTCCAGCCACTCCGGTGCGGGAATCACGTCGTCATCGGTAATCACGATCAGATCGCCTTCAAGATACTGAAAACCCGTATTCAGGGCATGTGCTTTGCCCTGCTTAGCTTCCTTATATATTTCAATAGGAAGACGATCCTGAAATGATCGCAGTACATTGTAGGTGTTGTCGTTACTATTATTATCAACAGCAACAATTTTCCAACGTTCCATTGGCAAGGTTTGTTTGTTTAGCGCGTCCAGCATCCGAGGCAGTTTTTCTGCGCCGTTATAGGATGAGAAGACAATAGTAATATCAACAGGTTGATTGGTCATCAGGACGCCTTTGCTCCAAATGCCTTATAGCTATTCCACAAACCTTTAAAGTAAAAATACCGCCAGCGGCTCCAGAAACGTAATTTTCCATAGGGTAGTGCATAGGTGAAGGGATAAGCGCATGTCCAGACCATCCGCATCAGCAAGATGTCCAACCACATCGGCAATGCACGATGGATACGATTCTTATGTGCTTTTTCTCCAGAGTAGAGGGCAAAAATACCCAGTCCCAGTCGTTCCGCTCGCCTGACGATCCAGTCTTCATTGACTGTATCTGCTTCGATCGTATGAATCACTTTGGCATCGGCAGAAAAATAGACTTTGTGACCTGATTCCGATGCGCGTACGGCCAGCTCGGAATCTTCGCCCATGGCGTAGGTTGGGGCAGGTACAGGGCCAATGGCTTCATTGAAGCGATGGCCATTTTCAAATACACATTTTCGGTACATCATATTCGGCCCCCAGACTTTGCCGGGATCACAGTCGCCGCTTTCAGTGCGTTCGTGAATGGCATAGGTAGAGCCGAGTGGAATCCAGTTTTTCAGTTGTGTATCCGGTTCTTTTTCCCATTGGCCGATAATCATGCCGGTGAAGATGTCATAATCCGGCTGCGTTTCTCCAGCATGGATCAGTGCTGCGGCCCATTCTGGGGCAAGTTTCACGTCGTCATCGGTAAACAGGATGTACTCCGCATCAGTAAGTGCAATGCCGGCATTCTGCGCCTTTGATTTTCCCGGAGTCGTTACATCGATGACTTCAACCGGTAGCTTGTCAGCGTAGGATTCGACGACAGCACGAGTATGATCGGTACTGTTATTATTCATCACCAACAACCGCCACTGATCTTTTGGGAGAGTGGAGCGAGTGAGAGAATCTAGTACAACCGGCAATGTTTTGGCACCGTTATAGGTGGCAATGATAATATCTGCTTTTCTCATGTCACCGCCTTTAATACGGTATCAGACAATACCACCAACACTACCAGCCATGCTGCACCCAGCGCCATTCCTCCCAGCATCAATAGCCCATCACGGCTAAGTAAGCCAATACTGATGATAATCATGGCGATGCCGGGTACCGTGTTCGTCAGGGGCAGGGGAATCAGGATGGTGAGTGAAAAAACCAGCATGACGGCGCCTACATAGCGTTCCATATGTGAGTTTGTTAGCCATGGCAGGCGTGGGCGGATAATCGTTTCAATTTTTCTGATGTATGGCAGCGTACGATTAATGGTCTGCCGTAGCCCGGCGCGTTTGACGGCTTTTCTTTCAATAAATGCAGGCAGGGATGGGGCGTTACGACGTAATACCATTTGCATACATAAAAAACAGACAGGGAGGGCAAAGATGCTGGGAATAGGGGGAGGGCAGCCTGGAATGGCGATGGGCAGGCATAGTAAGATAATCATCAGGCCAAAGCCGCGCTCATGCATGGCAGATATGATGTCCCCGACGCTTAACTGTTCGGAACCTTCGGCCGGGAAGCTCTCATCCAGGAAGGTAGAGATATGCCGCATTTGTTCCATGCTAGTAAGCTCCAGAACCTGTCAGGAACACACGCACCGTTTTTACCAGGATGACAATATCATGCCAGAGTGACCAGTTGCGAACATACCAGTTATCCCAGACAACACGCTGCTGAAAGCTGGTTTCATTGCGGCCGCTGACCTGCCATAACCCGGTCAAACCCGGACGCATGGAAATATAGAACTCGTAATCTTTTTCAAATCCTTGTTTATAGTCTTCCGCCTGTTCAGGAAGGATGGGACGTGGTCCGACTAGCGACATGTCACCAAGGAACACGTTCCATAGTTGCGGCAGTTCATCCAGGCTGGTTTTGCGCAGTAATTTGGAAATGTGGGAATCGACCCTTGGGTCTTTTTTGAGTTTCTTATATTTGTCCCATTCTTCTTTTGCTGCTGGGTCAGCGGCTAGTACATCATCAAGAATCTGATCGGCACCTGGCTTCATGGTACAGAATTTCCAGCAGGGGAAGGATTTTCCGTTCATGCCGATACGTGCACCACCATAGAAGAGTGGGGACTTGGAGCCCTCCAGTCGCTTAAGTACCCAGACGAGTGCTGTCAGTAACGCTAGTGGCGGCAATGAGAGGGCAGTGAGTGTAATATCCATGCACCGCTTCAGGAACAGAGAGCCGCGTTTTCGGATTGATGAACGCTTATGCAGCAGCATAATGTCATTGCCAAAAAAGTAATGCGGTTCCATGCCGTGTAGGTGCAGGCGTTTCATGGGGGGAATGATAGAATAGCCGCGCCCTGTCTCTTCCAGCGCCTGCATCAGATTGTCACGTCTCTCGCCGCGGAAACCATCCAGAGACAGCACATAAAAATACTTTTCATATTCGCGGATAAAAGTATCAAACCCGTCCTGCATGGGAATGACGTCCACAGGAGGATGTGCATCTGGCAGGAAGCTCAGATCCAGTGGGTTGCGCTCATGATTCTGTAGCAATACTTTCTTGATTTCATAGCCGGTAAATCCATCAGCGTAGAATGCGTAGAAACAGTCGGTGATGATTTGAGCGTCACCAATGACGATGAGCGGTAATTTCCAGCGAGGCAGGCGAATGACAATCTGTATAGAGGTCAGGCGTGCTAATATCAGTAGCAGGATCGTAATCAGGGCGATGGCAACACTGTTGGGAAAATAGATTGGTAGTTCTAATATGCCCCGGATTACCAGGTCAAACACAGAGATAACAATGGTCATTTCTATGATATGCATGGCTTGCGTCCACCATGGCACACGTTGCGTGTAGTGTCCTTTCAAAATAAAACCAGCGCCAATCAGGGAGAACAACATGATGTAGTATGGCGTGGTGATGGCGCGCTGACTGCCTGCCTCAATGAGGGTGTGATAGCTATGCACCGGCTGCCACAGACCAAATTCCGAGATAATGGCCATGATCGTAGTGAATGCCAGTATATCAAAGGCCAGGATTACCAGACTGATATGCCAGGGAAGCCGGCGTCTGACGGGTGGTATGTCATTGTAGTTATTCATGATTCGATCAGATATGCGCTATCTTGAATGTTTCAGTGCGCAGTCATATCGACGTTATTAATTTTTGTAAAGCAGAGTTTTTGTTAAAATTATTGTAATTTATTGATATTAAGGAATTTGCATGTTGCAATTACCCTTGGAACCAGCTAAATAGGCGTAGAAATTTTATTAACGTTAATTAGTAAAGTGAGTTTTTTTATGAAAGTGGCAGTGATTGGAACCGGATATGTTGGACTGGTCAGCGGTACGTGTCTGGCAGAAACTGGTTGGGATGTAACCTGTGTTGACAAAGTAGACGCGAAAATAGAAAAGTTGAAAGAAGGCATTATCCCTATCTATGAGCCGGGTCTGGATGACATGGTCACACGCAATATAGCTGCAGGCAGACTGCACTTTACGACGAATCTGGCGGAGGCCATCAAAGATGCCACGGTGATTGTCATTGCCGTAGGGACGCCGACCCGTAAGCTGGACGGTAATGCTGATCTGCAATATGTATTTGCTGTTGCCAAGGAAATCGGGCAGACGCTTGACCATTACGCCGTGGTCGTCACGAAATCTACCGTACCGGCAGGTACTGGGCAGGAAGTAAAGCGCATTATTTCTGAGGAAAATCCATCGCTGGACTTTGATATTGCATCGAACCCAGAATTTCTGCGTGAGGGAAATGCGATCTACGACTTTATGGAGCCGGATCGTGTCGTCGTTGGTACGGAGACGGAGAAAGCCAAAGACATCATGGCTGAGCTGTACAAGCCGTTTTCGGATAAAGGGGCGTCTGTGATTTTTACGGATATTATCTCTTCTGAGCTGATTAAATACGCAGCGAATACGTTTCTAGCAACCAAAGTGAGCTTTATCAATGAGATGGCCGATATTTGTGAACGTCTAGGCGGTGATATTGAGAGTGTATCACTGGGGATGGGTAGTGACCATCGCATCGGCATGCCATTCCTACGTCCAGGGCCAGGCTATGGTGGTTCCTGCTTCCCGAAAGATACGCTGGCGATGGTGAGCATCGGGGAGCGCGCTTTGTCACCGGCGACCATTGTTGAGGCGGTCATTGCTGTGAATCGGGCGCGTCCGCATCGCATGGTGGCGAAAATTTTGGCCGCTTGCGGCGATAATGTGCGTGGTAAGCGGATTGCATTATTGGGGCTGACCTTTAAGCCGGATACGGATGATGTGCGCGATAGTATTGCACTGCTCATCGCAGACGAGTTGGTGCGCGGCGGTGCGCAGGTCATTGCTTATGACCCGCAGGGAATGGAAGAAGCGAAGCATATGCTGGGTGATAGCATTACCTATGCTGTTTCAGGGCGTGAGGCGTTGGAAGGCGCTGATATTGCTGTGCTGACAACAGAGTGGGGTGAATTCAAGGAGCTGACGCCGCAGGATTATCGTGATCTGCTCAAGCAGCCGGTGCTGGTGGATTTGCGGAATGTCTACAGTCCGGAGGCGATGCAAGAGGAAGGATTTACCTATTATTCCATCGGACGGGCGCCGGTATTTGCCGCTGCGACTGCCGCAGAGCGTAGTGAGGCCGTCTAGCTTTGCAGTTGCAACCTGTTGCATTATCGCATACATAGACGCAGTAGACACAAGGACGAAAGCCACGGTCGTGTGGTGTTGATAGGAGATAAGCATCTATGCCTGAAGTGATTGTAACCGGTTCGGAAGGACGCCTTGAGGGACGGTATCACCATAATGACAACCCCACCTCGCCCGTGGCAGTGATTCTGCACCCACACCCGCTTTATGGCGGCACGATGAACAACAAGGTAGTGTACCGCCTGTTTCAATCTTTCATGAAAAGTGGATTTTCCGTGTTGCGCTTCAATTTTCGCGGTGTTGGGAAATCCATGGGAACCTATGATGAGGGAGTGGGGGAGCTCAGTGACGCGGCAGCAGCGTTAGACTGGGTACAACTCAAAAACCCGGAAGCCTGTACCTGTTGGATTTCCGGATTTTCCTTTGGTGCTTGGATTGCTTTGCAACTATTGATGCGTCGGCCTGAAATCGAAGGCTTTGTTACTGCTTCACCACCAGTGAATAAATATGATTTTTCGTTTCTCTCACCGTGCCCATCGCCCGGACTGATATTGCAGGGAAATAAGGACGATATTGTCTCGGAGCAGGACGTTACCAAGCTGGTCAGCAAGTTGCATTCTCAGAATGCGCAGGGCATTGAATATCAGATTTTTGATGGTTCCGACCACTATTTCCGCAATCAACTGGACACGTTTGAAACGCAGGTCACTGAATATATTGCACGCAGTATGGAAACCTTTATGGAGAATCGGCAGCCGGGGCAGAATAAAAAGCGCCGCCTGGTGTCGGGGCAGTAACACCAGTCGTTGACGGCAGGGTAAGGGGTAGTCCTTTCAGGCTCCGTACTGCCAGAAAAGCAAACGCTTCCGCTTCCAGTGCGTCACCACGCCAGCCCACAGCTTCTACCGGATCTACATGAGGCAATTGTTCGGCCAACCATCCCATAATCGTCTGATTATGGCGTCCGCCACCACAGACCAGCCAGCGTGTCACTGGTTCCGGGAAATACGCTTCTGCCTGGATGATGGTTTCTGCTACCATGTTAGTGAGAGTTGCGGCACCATCTGCAACAGACATGCTTTCCATGGAAGGGTAAGAGAGTCCGTTGCGATCCAGTGACTTGGGAGGGGGTTGTTGAAAATAGGGTTGCGCCAGAAAATGATCCAACGCCTCGGAACTAACATGTCCTTTCAGCGCCAAGGTGCCATCCGTATCATACGGCTGACCGGCATGGCGCATAACCCAATCATTGATGGGCGCATTACCGGGCCCTGTATCAAATGCAAGGATATGATCCTTTCCAATCCACGTCACGTTGGCAACGCCGCCAATATTCACCACGGCAACCGGCAATGGCAGGTCGGTGGCCAGGGCTGCGTGGTAGAGCGGCACCAGCGGTGCCCCTTCCCCGCCTGCCGCCATATCGGCACGGCGGAAATCGGCCACGACCGGTAGCCCGGTGATCGAGGCCAGCAGGGCAGGGTTGCCTAATTGCCAGGTGAGTCCTTCTTCGGGGCGGTGGGTAATCGTTTGTCCGTGAAACCCAATCACGTCCACATCACCTGTGTTTATACCATGGCGGCTAAGGAACTGCCGCACCGCCGTGCCAATCAGTTGGGTGTAGTCACGTTCAATCAGCAAGGCATCTCCCTTGCCTTGCATTAATGCTAACAGGCGGGTCTGGATTGCCTCAGGCATAGGTATGTTTTCCCATGCGCCGAATGCATCAATGGTGTCGCCGTCCGTAGTGATGAGTGCCAGATCGATGCCGTCTAGCGAGGTACCCGTCATGATACCAAGTGCATGCAGTGTATTTCTAGAGGTTGACTTGAATTTAAACATTGATTAATCCTACCTGTTTGTCACAAAGATGTAACCTTTAATCATTATTTACGTAACCTGTATTTGATGGAATCGATATGGACGATAAACAATCTATTACACGTGAAGGTCTGGCAAGAAAATTATACAATGCAAGCGAAGGAACGTTGCAACGTTTGGCTGAAGCTTGCCATGTTGATTCAGGTCACGACATACAGGTAGCAGAAGACAAGCCAACATGCATGGTTTGTGAGCCAAAGTGGCTTGGCACTCTTATAGATTTAATTCTTGATAAGAATCCTAGTCTGTATGACGCGTATCAAAAATTCACTATTGCAGAGCATCAAGACCAGCTTCACCGAGTGCTTAAAGCATATAGTGTTGAACGTGTTATCATGATAGCTCAGTACTTCATTGAGCTAGTAAGAGACAGAGTATTTACAGAAGATTCTGTCATTAACAATCAGGATTGGTCTGAAGATACTATTGGACAACTCGTTGAACGTTTGGTCGACTATGCTGGGAAAACAAATAACCTTTGTGCTCTGGAACGAGCTATTGGCGGTTATCAGCCAGAAGTTCCGGTACCGACACATATATCAAAAACCAATCTTCGACAAATGCTTGAAAGGTTTAATATTGAAAGTATAGTTAGCATAGCGTCTGATAGCGGTATTCCGAAAGAGGTCATTCAGCCCCCACAGAATCAGAACGGCCAGAACATTCACGTGCTTGTTGGCAATATACTTCAATACGCTGAAGCAAATAATAAATTCAGTGATCTGAGGAAAACGATCACTAAACATAGTTCTCAGGCTACTACACTTAAACAATCTGCACAACCGGCCGAAATTGCAATAGGCTAGTTGCATCCCGCCAGTGCACCCTTTATGGTGCTGTCCATTATCACTCAGCGAATAAAAGGACAGAACATGGATTTCAGCTACGCGGCACAATCAGACTATACCACAATCACGGAGCAGGCAGAAGGCGCGGTTGCGCTAGCGTTTTTTGTGACTGATAAGCAAGTGTTGGGAGAGGCAGCGACGGCGTTGGATGCCACGGCGGGCGGGCTGATTATCAAGGCATTGGCACGTAAACGTTTTACAGGAAAGGCAGGACAGACGGTGGCCATTGCCGCGCCTGAGAACGTGAATGCACAATCTATTTTTGTGCTAGGGCTGGGTGAAGAAAAGAAAATCGATCATTTATCCTATGAAAATGCGGCAGGAGAGGCGGTGAAGTTGGCGAATGCACAAGGCATCGAGACGCTGGTGATTGTTGTTGATGTCGTGGCTGGCAAGGATTTGGGCGTCGGAGAAGCGGAAGCGCATGCCCTTTATGGCGCACGGCTAGGCAGTTATTATTTTGGCAAGTATTTTACGACGAAAGAAGAGGATGAGGTGCCATCCTTGGAAAATGTGATCGTTGCCGGGCACCTGGAAGGCGCGAAGGCGTTCCACCCGAAGCTGGAAGCGTTGGCAGAAGGTATACTATTGACGCGTGATGTTGTGAGTGAGCCGGCTAATGTTATCCATCCTGAATCTCTGGCAGAACTCTGCAATGACATGGGTAAGCTGGGATTGGATGTTGATGCCATAGGTGAAAAGCGCTTGCAGAAGCTTGGCATGAACGCGCTGTTGGGCGTTGGGCAGGGGAGTCGCAAGGAATCGCATTTAGTCGTGATGCGTTGGAACGGTGCTGATGACAAAAAGGCGGCACCCGTGGCGTTTATTGGAAAAGGTGTGTGTTTTGACACCGGTGGCATCAGCATTAAGCCGTCCAATGGTATGGAAGAGATGAAATGGGATATGGGCGGTGCCGGTACGGTCATCGGCCTGATGCATACACTGGCGAAACGCAAAGCGAAAGTGAATGCGGTCGGTGTGGTCGGGCTGGTGGAGAATATGCCCGACGGCAATGCGCAGCGCCCCGGCGATGTCGTCACCTCCTATTCCGGTCAGACGATTGAGGTGCTCAATACCGATGCGGAAGGACGACTGGTGCTGGCTGATGCGCTTTGGTACACGCAGGAGCAGTTCAAGCCGCGCTTTATGATCGATCTGGCGACGTTGACCGGAGCGATCATTGTGGCGCTTGGTTCCAAATATGCAGGCCTCATGGCATCGGATGATGAACTGGCGGGGCAGATCAGCGGGCTGGGCAAGGAAACCGGTGATGAAACCTGGCGCCTGCCGTTGGATACATATTACGACAAGCAGATCAATTCCGACATTGCCGATATGCAGAATATCGGGGCGGATCGTGAGGCGGGCAGTATCACCGCCGGTCAGTTCCTGCAACGTTTCACGAATGACGTGCCTTGGGTGCATCTAGATATTGCCGGTACCGCCTGGCGCAAGAAACCGAAGCCGACCTGTCCGAAAGGAGCGACCGGATTTGGGGTGCGCCTGCTGGATGCGCTGGTGGCTCGCCACTATGAGGGGTAGTGGATTTCAAGTTGAAATGCACAGACGCATGAATTAAGACCGTTTCACACTCAAAAAAGGAGTTTCGCATGACCGTGGAATTGCCGAAAGGCTACAAACCTACCGAAAAAGAAGACTATATGAATGAAAAACAGGTGGAATATTTCCGCCGCAAGCTGGTTGACTGGCGGGAAGAATTGCTGAAGGAATCCCGCGAAACCATGGAGCACCTGAAAGAGGAAAATTGGCATGAGGCCGATATTGCCGACCGGGCATCACTGGAAACGGAAGCCGGTGTTGAGTTGCGTACGCGCAATCGCTATCTCAAGCTGATTTCCAAGATTGACCAGGCATTGCGTCGCATTGAGTTGGGCGAATATGGTTACTGCGAAGAAACCGGCGAGCCGATCGGGCTCAAGCGCTTAGAAGCCCGTCCGGTAGCGACCATGACGATTGAGGCGCAGGAGCGTCACGAAAAGCTGGAAAAGCAATACGCGGACGACGATTGAGCAGGGGCTCTTTGTTATCGCCTGGGCTCAGGGACTCATAAGAAAACTATCCCCGTCATTCCGCTACGCGAGCAGTCAGGAGACTGCGAGACGACGGAATCCAGGAATAGTCTATTGTCAGGAGGACAATAGACGTCAGAAAATGTCTCCTGACATTTTCTTCCACTGGACTCCGGCCTTCCGCCGTCGCTATGCTTTGGCGAGACAAGTCGCCGGAGTGACGAAACTTCGTAATAAGTGTTCTGGGTCTAGTTTGTTTGAACGGTGATGCCGGTGGTTTGCGCAGGAGCCGCAGGTGTCAGGTTTGTACTGCCGTCACCGAACTGACCGTCCGGGTTTTCTCCCCAACACCAAAGTTCACCGCTGCTTTTTACGCCACAGGTGTGGAATTCACCTTTGGTAGCAGCGCTTATCCAGTCGGTATCCGTTCCAACCTGTTGCGGTGAGCCTATGTCGCCACCGCCAACGCCATCAATCTGACCATTATTGTTGCGACCCCAGCAATAGAGTTCGCTGCTATCGTTTACGCCACAGGTTGTATAGGTCCCTGTCCATACATAATTCCAATCGCTGACAGCTCCTGTTACGATGGTCGGGTCTTGTTCATTACCACCGCCGGTTCCCAGGTTTGAATTTCGATCTTCTCCCCAACAGCGCATTTCCCCGGTGTCGCGGATAGCGCATGTGCTAGTAGAGGTCGTATGCACGAAGTTCCAGTCGGTAATGGCACCCGTGACGAGGAACGGAGCATCCTTATCGCCTTCGCCGGCACCATTTCCTAACTTACCGGTTGTGCCATCGTCACCCCAACAATAGAGATCTCCGGTACTCCGAACACCACAACTATGTTGTGAGCCAACTGTAATCATGATCCAGTCACTATGCCCGCCATCAACCAAGTCAGGTATCTGACTCGCGCCATCGGTACCATTTCCAAGTTGCCCTTCGTCATCTAGTCCCCAGCAATAGGCTTCTCCACTATTACGGATACCACATGCATGGTCTGCACCCGCATCAATATACGTCCAGTCCGTATGGTTGCCGAATACTTCTGTCGGCGTATCGCTTGCGGTTGTACTGTTATTACCAAGCTCTCCATTATCATTTTCGCCCCAGCAATAGGCGCGCCCGCTACTCCGGATACCGCAGGCCGTGCTGTCATCCCCGTTAATCATCGTCCAGTCGGAGAAGCCGTTTGCCTCCGTCACAAAGCTGGTGCTGTTCCCTGACGCACCATTACCCAGAATGTCATCCGTATCTGCGCCGGCACATTGAAGGTTGTTCGTGTTATTAATAATACAGGTAAAATCCTCGCCTGCGATGATATTGCGCTGCGCCAGCAGATCGTAGTTGATGCCACTTCCCCCGCTTGCAATTCTGGCCAGGGTTGCGGTGGATTGCCAGCGTACCAGGTCATAGAAATAATTAGCACCACTGGCCTGATCGTTGATTGCACGCGTTACAAACATACGATCCTCATCACCTGCAACCAGATAATCACAATTTTCCGAATCGACGGCGGTATTACCGCAATCAACGGAGGTAATCCCCTGTTTGGTGTATGCTCCCTTTTTGTCGGGGCCATGGCTGGTCAATACGTAGCCTACCAATTCGGATGAATCATTGCCATGCAACACGGCACCGGTACCATCTACTACTTGAAAATAGCCACTGGTCTGTGTTGGTGCGTACGTATCATACGTTGCCTGGTCAATGCCCAGATCACGAATAATGGTGTAAGAAATCGTATTACCCCATTCATCGGCCGCATAGCGGTCGGGAATACCAAGTGTACGAGTGGGTACGCCACCGACGCGCACATGATAATCGTCATCCGGGTCGATATGGACGACACCGGCCTGTGCCGGGTCGCTACAATCCGAGCTTTCCCTGTAACCGGCATCGCCGACTTTCTGATCCAGTCGTGAAGGGCAGGGCAGATGACCGTATTGCACAAAGAAATAGACAATGGCGCGTTCCACTTCATCCAGCTTGGACTCCGTATCGCTGATAATGGTTTCCTCACGCTCCGTCACCTGTGTTTGCAGCACGGCGGCCATGAGTAACCCGAAAATGGTTATCATGATCGACAGTTCGATGAGAGAAAAGCCGTGTTGTGATGGCTTGTTCATGCGACGGCGCGTGATGTTGTAACCCATGGTGATGCTCCTCTTGATTACCCTATGTACCTACATCCGGTGCAGCGGTGATTTCGGTCGGTAAGACGATGCTGGATGAATTGCCGCCATTGCCGAAGACACCGTTGGTATTCTTACCCCAGCAATGGAGTTCACCTCCTGTACGTACACCACAACCGGACAGTGTGCCGGTCGACTGCATAACTTTCCAGTCGGTGATCGCTGGTGCAACAGGTTGCGGTGTATTGTAATCAATCAATCCGGCGATTCCGAGTTCCCCCTCGTCATTGGCACCCCAGCAATAGCCCTCACCTGTAGCGCGCACGCCGCAGACAGTACGCTCTCTATGTACATTTCCATGTCCTCCGCCAATATGCACGTAGGTCCAGTCGCTAATTGTTGCATCGACGCGTGTCGGAGAGAGAGCATAAGAACCTCCGGCACCGTCACCGACCTGTCCGGAGGTTTTACGCCCCCAGCAATAAAGTTCACCGCCGGCTTTAATGGCACAGCTATTGTAGAAATTGGATGTTACCGTATCCCAGTCACCATCACCATTGATGAGAACAGGAGTGTGATTGATTGACCATGAACTGCTGCCAGTACCCATGGTTCCCATGTAATGGCGTCCCCAGCAATACAGGTTGCCATCCATGATACCGCAACCGAATTCCGTACCGAGGCTGACGTCGGTCCATACGCCGGCTCCGGCGCCCGTAACCTGTGTGGGATTATTCTTGTCAGTCGTATCTCCAACGCCCAGTTCTCCGTTACTGTTTTCTCCCCAGCACCAGAGCTGGCCGCCATTGCGGATACCGCAGAGATTCTTTCCGCCATAGGCCATATCTTCCCAGTCGGTATAGGTGACGGTGGTGCCACCATGTTCCGCAGGGGCATTAGCGGTGATGTCGTTCCCCCCCGGCCAGTCACCCCTGTAGCCCCAGCAATAGATGCGGCCGTTGCCGCGGAGTCCACAACGAGCAATTCCCCAGTCATTGCCTTCTACCTTGATCCAGTCGGTGTTACCATCGATCAGTTGGAAGGAGGTGGAATGACCGCCACCGCCGCCGCCATTACCCAAGGCACCATCATCATCCAGACCGGTTCCCCATAATTCACCTGTTGGCGTAATGATAAAGGTATTGGCATTCCATACATCCATCTTGGCAGCCGTTACTATACCGCCTGAAGGAGGAGTAGCCGGAGTAGCAGGGGTGCTTTCAACGGCGTTCACGGCACCGAGGCTCACTTTGGTTTTCCAGCGCACCAGATCATGGAAATATTCGGCGTTATCCGTACTTGCATTCAGTTCGCCATCAATAAAAATATGATCCTCATTACCACTGTCGACGATGTCGCAATTCTCGATGTCAATCTGTGTGTTGGTGCTGGCGCAACCGGCGGAGAGCGTACCGGCTCTCGTATAGGCGCCGCGTTTGTCCTGTCCGTGACTCATCAGTACGTAAATCACCGGGTTGGCGGTATCTGCCGGGTTCATCTGGCTTCCGCCCTTATCCTGTACGGTAATCATGGTCGCCGTATTGTCGGCATCCAGCTCTCTCAGATTGTTGCCATCCGTTGCAAAGTTTTTAGGTACGGCATAGGTAAACCGGTTGTTCCAGTGATCCAGGGCAAAACGATCCGGCAGGCCCAGTGTACGGATAGGCACCGACCCGACCCAGATTTCATCCGGTGTGCCGTCACTCAGTTCTACGATAGAGCCATCACTGGCGGCAGCGAGTGAGCAATCATCTTCCAGTCCGTAGCCGGCATTATCATCCGACAGTGCCGGAATGGCCGGGCAGGGAAGGCGGTTATTGTAGTTCACATAACGTTTCAGCGCATCTTCAATGGCATTGAGATTCGAGCGTGTGGCAACTTGCGCATCTTTTTCTGACTTGGTGGTTGCCAGTGACAGAGCCGTTCCGGCGACGATACCGACCAGTGCCAGCGTGACCGATAATTCGATCAATGAGTAAGCTGCATTACGTAATAGGTTAAAACGTTTCTTTTCCATGTTGATCACTCCGTAATCGTTATTTCCGTTGGTGTCACAATACTCGTTGACGTCGTGCCGTCACCAAACTGCCCGTTTCTGTTTTCACCCCAGCAGTAATATTGTCCTGTCTGGCGAACGCCACATCCTGAAAGAATATGGTTTGCCTGATATTCTTTCCAGTCGGTGATAGATGTCGCTACTTGCTGTGGTGCATTGTATTGACTTGGTGTGGCAGACCCAGTTCCCATCTGGCCGTTGTCATTCCTCCCCCAGCAATACGCCAGACCGCCGGCTCGCACGCCGCAGGTGGTTCTGCCTTCCCATGTGAAGCCGTCTCCCAGGCTGATTGAGACATAGCTCCAGTCGTCAAAGGCAACCTTCACAGGTGCTTCCCGAGTTGTTGTGGTGCCGTCGCCTACCTGTCCCCAGCTATTTACGCCCCAACAATAGAGTTCACCACCATTTTTGATGCCGCACATATTGTAATGTGAGGAGGCCAGTGATTCCCAATTATCCCCCGCAACGGAGGTAATTTGTGTCGGTGTGAGGCGCATTGCCCCTTGGGGGCCAAGACCCAACCCCAGCATATTTCCTGTATTCCTGCCCCAGCAGTAAAGTCTCCCGGTATTAATTCCACAAGTGACTCGTTCAGCACTTTGCACATCACTCCATCCATTGGTTGGAGTAACGGCCGTGACCTGTACCGGGGTTGCATGATCCACCTGATCGCCCTGACCGAGTTTTCCATACTCACCGTCCCCCCAGCACCAGAGTTCGCCGCCATTGCGAATACCACAGATGACGGCGCCAAATGCGACTTTCTCCCAATCGGAATAGGTCTGATTGGGAGCTTCTACAATTGACGTGGTATTAAGTGCTGTGCCGCTACGGTTAAAATCATCATGCCATCCCCAGCAATAGATCTTGCCATCTGCCCGAAGTCCACACCTCCTTGCCCCCCAGTCGTGACGGTGCACGATGGAGACCCAGTCGGTTGCCGTGCCGATTTGTTCAAAGGTGGTGGTATCATCATTCCAGCCACCCCCATTTCCCAGCGCTCCTTCTCCATTCTCAAGTCCGGTAGCATATAATTTTCCATCGGTAGAAATAATAAAGGTATTGTTCCAGGTAGTTGAAACAGAGCTTGCCATGACAAGACCGGAGGTGGAGCTTCCATCACCGCTTTCATGTGCTAAAAGTGCACCTGCGCTCACTTTCGTCTTCCAGCGCACCAGGTCATGGAAATATTCTCCGGGCGTCGTGCTGTTATTCAGTTCCGCATCAATAAATACGCGTCCTTCAGCCACGACATCCTGATGATCGCAGTTTTCAGCATCCTGTTGTGCATCACTGTCGCTACAGGCAACGGAGACAGCGCCAGTACGTGTGTATCCCCCGCGCTTGTCCTGCCCGTGACTTATCAGCACATAGGTGACTGGGTTTTCCGTATTCGCCGGACTTACCCGATTGCCTGATTTGTCTTGAATTTCCAGCATCACTGCCGGGTCGTCGCCTTCCAGTGTTTTCAGGTCATTACCAGCTGTGGCGAATGCTTTGGGGACGACATAGGTAAAACGTGTATTCCAGCCATCAAGCATATAGCGGTCAGAAAGTCCTAATGTGCGGGTGGGAAGGTTGCCGATCCAGACTTCGTCTGCAGTGCCGTCATTGACTTCCACGATAGTAGTGTCGCTGGCTGCAGCCTGAGAACAATCATCCTCCACCCCGTAATCCGGGTCATTTTCAGCAAGATCCGGAATAGCAGGGCAAGGCAGGCGGTCATTCAGTTTTACAAAACGTTTCAATGCCTCTTCAATCACATCCATGGAGGCAACCGTTTCTTCCTGAACACTTGCACCTGATTCCTTGGTTGCCAGTGATAAACCGGCACCGATGACAAGCCCTATCAGGGCAACGGTGGTTGCCAGTTCAATCAGGGAGAATCCACTATATTTTCTTTTCCTTGCCATCACTATTGCATACTTGGATCAATTAAATATTTAGCTTTCCACAATACCAGATCATCGAAAAACGCCGCATCCGTGGAAGCGGAGAGTGCAACGGATTTATCAACAAATATATTATCGTTATTGCAATTTTCTTCATCGCCATGACCGGCTGTACAGGTGGAAGCGGTGCCTCCACTCTTGGGAGTTGCACCCTTCTTGTCATCGCCATGACTGACAATCAGATAGGCGGCCAGTTGATTGCCTGTAGAGGCTCCAATAATGATTGTTCCGGCAGCAGAATCTCTTATTTCAATACCGTTTGTGGCAGGTTTTGAGTAGGCGTCAAACGTTGCCTGATCAATGGCCAAGTCTTTTACTACGACATAAGTAAACCGACTGTTCCAGGCATCATACATATAAAAATCCGGTAAATTAAGTTCCCGAACGGGTAACACTCCGATACGAATATCGTCTGCCGTTATGGCGCCATCCGTGCTGACATCGGTGACGCCGGCAGGGGCGGCTGCACTACAGTCCGTGGCAGTACCAAAGGTGCCTGTATTTGGTAGTGGGTCACGCTCTGCCGGACAGGGCAGGTTGCCGGCAACCATCACATATCGTTCCAGTGCATCTTCAATCACTCTGAGTTTCTCTGCTGTCGCATCGTATTTGGAGATTTCCTGCTGGCGTTCACCCAGTACGAGCAGGGATCCGGCCATGGCCGCAATAATCGCCAGCACAACGCTCAACTCTACCATTGAGAAACCAAGCGTTGACGGCGTGATATGATGTCGTGCGGTATGGATAGTCATACATCAATTAGTATGTGGGGAAAAGGTTAATATTAAATGAACCATACAAACTTGCCTCGCATTATTGTTATATTATCAGCACATGCTTTTTAAATGTTTCTTAATGTGTTAGTGCGATAACAGCAGGGTTAAGAAATACGTGATATAACTAGTTCAATGATGCAAAAGCGCTTATTTCCCAGTGACCATTTCGCGGCCTTCGCCTTTTCTTCCGCAGACTTATTATTCGAAGTCGATGGAGAGGGTAAGATTCTATACGCTGAAGGTGCGATTACCGGATTATTGGACTATGAGTCTGACAAGCTTGTAGGCAAGGAGTTTTCTGAATTAGTAAAACAGCAACATCGCAAACGTCTTGGAAATATTTTCCGTTCGCTGGAACGCCTTCATCGAATTGATGCCGTATCTCTTTCATTGATTACGGCCGGAGAGCATTTGGTGCCGTTCAGGCTTTCGGGCGTCTATGTTGATCATAAGGGTGGACGTTATTATCTGTCGCTACGTTCGGAAACGGAGATGCAGACACCGGCGGATCTGGATATTCGTGATCCTGAAACAGGGGTATTGGAGAAAGAGACGTTCGCTATTAAAGCCAGTGAACGTATTTCCGAGGCGGTTGAGAAAGGTGAGGAAGTTGAAGTCACGATTCTAGACTTCCCTGGCCTGGAAACCATGCTCGATAGCATGGGAAAAGATCAGGCCAAGCTGTTGCTGCGCGTCATTGGGGATTATCTGAAGGAACATTCCATTGATAATGATTCTGCGGGAGTGGTTGACCGGGAATCTTATTCCATCATTACGCCGGCCTCTATTGATAAAGAAGAACTGGTCGAAGGAATACAGGGCGCCGCACGGCGTGAAGTATCGGAATCGCTGAACCTTGAAGTACGCACTCATACGATTAAGACGGAATCAGAGGAATACCCGTTGTCTCAGCAGGATACGGCCAATGCTGTGCTGTATACGATCAATAAATTTGCCAACGATAAAGGGGAGGCATTCAGTATCCAGTCTCTCAACGAAAGCTATGAGGAAATGCTGGATGTGACGTTGGGGCATATCAGTGAGTTTCGTCGCACACTGTCTGCGGATGATTTCTCCATGGCGTATCAGCCGATTGTTAATATTCGTGATGGTAAAGTGCATCATCATGAGTGCCTGGTGCGTCTGAATAATTCAGAAAAGTTCAGCAACCCGTTTGAGTTTATTACCTTTGGTGAGCAGTCGGGCCTGATTCATGAGTTTGATCTGGCAGTTACGGAGAAGGCATTATTGGTGCTACGGGACTTTGATCGCAAAGGCGAACCCATCAAGTTGGCAGTTAATCTTTCCGGGCGGTCGCTAGGGTCTAATCTGTTTATGGATAGTTTCCTCAGTCTGGTGCGCGATCACAAAGACGTACGGGAACAACTGATTGTTGAAGTCACCGAGTCCTACAAAATCGAAAACATGCAAATGGCCAATGACTTTATTCAAACGCTAAGGGAAGAAGGAAACCTGGTGTGTCTGGATGATTTCGGTAGTGGCGAGTCTTCCTTCGACTATTTACGGCATCTGCATGTGGACTTTATCAAGATTGACGGCAGCTATGTACGCGATTCGATGAAAACCAGCCGCGGTCGCAAATTATTGAAGGCAATGGCCGGGTTGTGCCGGAACCTGGATATGAAGACGATCGGGGAGATGGTAGAAACGGAAAAAGAAGCCGAGTTTCTCAATGAGTGCGGGGTACAGTACGGCCAAGGCTATTTAATCGGTAAGCCGGATACCGACATCTCTGTATTACAGCTACATGGCAAAATTACCCATACGTATTCCGGGCTGTTCAATGCAAGGCGTTTCAAGAAGGATGATGAGGAAGAAGACGATTAGCCTTGATATACTCGTTTCGCTTTAAATTCCCTATGGAAATTTAAAGCGAAAGGTCGAGTATGTCTTTGAATATATATAGCAGTTTTTCAACATAAGAACTTCTGCGAATGAAGAATTCTTATGTTGAACTGCTATAATGACGCTCTCCCATCAGTGCCGTACCGATACGCAGATGGGTGGCGCCGAAGCGAATGGCTGTTTGGTAATCATCACTCATGCCCATGCTGAGACAGGGAAATGCATATTTTTCTTTTAGCTTTTTCATAAGTGCATAATAAGGCGCAGGGGGTTCATCGGCAGGGGGAATACACATCAATCCTTCAAGTTGAAGATTGGGCAACGCCTTACAGTGTGTAACCAATGCTTCCAATTCATTGGGTTTGACGCCCGACTTTTGCGGTTCCTCACCAATGTTGACCTGGATCATGCAGCGCTGGCATTTACCTTGTATGGCAGCTGCATGGTTGATGGTATCGGCCAGTTTTTCCCGGTCCACCGTTTCTATGACATCAAACAGGGCAAGCGCCTGCTTTACCTTGTTCGTTTGGAGGGGGCCGATCATATGAAGTTCTCTGTCCGGGGATGCTGTTTTCAATTCAGGCCAGTATTTTGCTGCATCTTGTACACGATTTTCGGCAAAAAAACGATGCCCGGATGCTATGAGAGCCTTGATCTTATCTAGTGGTTGTTGTTTGGTAACGGCTAATAACAAGATATTGGGTTCTGCCAGTAACATCTGTTGCTGCTGTGCGTCAATCTCGCATAGTAGTTGGTGATAAACGTAGTCAATAGAATCATAATTCATTGTATTTTATGTGTATTTATATATTTTCTTGCTTCTTAAACCGAATCTTAACTGTTGTGTGATAGCAACAGTCACGGTTTCCGATCCCGATTTTTGTAGAAAAAACTTTCCTTACGGTTGGATGTTGTTATAAGTGCCCGTATATATGGGTGCAAGGACGCGCTCGACGCGTGACCCATTAGTGTTTAACAACAAACGTGTAATTAAGTATAGGATGAAAATCATGAAAAAAATATTACTCGGAACGACTGGGCTGGTAGCTGCTGCAATGTTCGCAAATGCTGCAACAGCGCAGACGCCAAAAGTAACAATCGGTGGTTTTGCTGATTTCCAGGCTGGATTCGTTAGCGATGATCTGGATGGAAGTGAGCGTTCTCACGGATTCCGCAACGATACAGAAGTGTCTGTACGTGTTGATGGTAAATCAGATGCAGGACTGGGTTATGGTGCTGTAATCGATCTGGAAGCTGACGTCAGTGCTGATGCAGATGGCGAAGGTGTAAACGCGTCTCGTACCTATGTATATTTAGAAGGTAATTTCGGTCGCTTTGAGCTTGGTTCTAACCAAGGTGCAGGTGCGACTATGCGTGTCGATGCTTCAAGTCTGGCAGTTGCTACTGGTGGTATTGACGGTGCATGGACGTATTTTGCTAACAGCCCAGCTGGCGTTCCTTTTATCACAACGCCTTCTCTGCCGCTTGAGCATGGTTCTCTGCTAGCACTGGGTGGTGAGACTACAGATAACGTAAGCAAGATTACTTATTACTCTCCACGCTACTCCGGTTTCCAACTGGGTATTTCATACCAGCCTGATTTTGCTGACCGCGGTCAGTTGACCAGCCTGACAGATGTTGATGCCGGTGAATCTGGTGAAAATCTGGATGTTGGTGTGAACTATGAAGGTCAATGGGGCGAAGTTTCTGCCGCTGCTGCTGTAACTGGTCAGTTCGGTGATGGTGAAACTGCTGCCACTGAAGATCTTGGCGCTTGGAATGCTGGCCTGAATCTGGGTTATGCAGGTTTCCAACTGGCCGGTTCTTATGGTGACTGGGATGACAGTCTTGGCGCAAGCAGCACCGATGGTGACTACTGGACACTGGGTCTGGGTTATTCTTATGGCGCGTTTGGTGCATCTGCTACTTACATGGATAGTTCCTATGAAGTAGGTGGTGCGGATAACGACTTTGATAACCTGGTATTAGGTGCTGACTACCAGTTGGCTCCAGGTCTGGTTCCGTATGCTGAGCTGAGTTTCTATGACTTCGATGCTGCTGGTACGGCATCTGATAATGACGGTACAGTCTTTATCCTGGGTACTCAGCTGTCCTTCTAATCGTTGGATAGTACGAAGAAAAGGCGGCTCTGATGTGAGTCGCCTTTTTTTATGTGAAGGTGCAAGTTTGAATTGCATTTTCTTTACGTAAGAATTTCCTTGAACGGAGAATTCTTACATTGAACTGCTATAGATGCTGCGTTATGTTTCGTTCCATGAAATATTCTGTATATCTTGTTCCCTTAATGATGTTACTACTTGTTGCCTGCGATGGTGAGGTGAAGACGGAATATCCGGTAGACCCTGAGCAGCGACGTGCTGATCAGCGTGGAAAATTGACTGGTGATGGTCTGATATTGATGGGGCGGGATGATGATAATGGTGCCGGTGGTGCTTCACCGATTGGCGTCAATAGCTTCCTGTGGCGGGCAACGCTGGATACGGTTTCCTTCATGCCATTGGCTTCGGCTGATCCGTTTGGCGGTGTGATTATCACAGACTGGTATGAAGACCCTGCTGCACCGGGTGAACGCTACAAGTTAAACACCCTGATTTTGGATCGTTCATTACGGGCGGATACGTTGAAAGTCACCGTTTTTCGCCAGCGCCGCAATGAGGCGGGGGAGTGGCAGGACATGCAGGCAAACCCTGATACGGCACGCCGTATTGAGGATACCATCCTGACGCGTGCACGTGAGTTGCGTGTCAAGCAGTCTGTACAATGATTGGTTCCTGGCTTGAAATGAGTCAAAAGCATACCGACATAGGTACCTGGCTGTAACAATTTTATAGGAAAACAATCCACCATGCGAGCACAGATGACCCATATATATCATCGCCTGCATGGCTGGTATCACGGCTTGAACCAGCAAAAGCGCCTTACGGTCAATATTATTGCCGTTGTAGGGATATGGGTGCTCTCTGGTGTATTGTTGGGGGGTGGAGTAAATGAGGAAGAAGCGATAACCCAGCCTAAACTAGCCGTGCAATCGCTGCGTGTCCAACCATCTGAGGCACAAAGCATTCAACGTTATGTGGAAATCTATGGTCAGACGGAAGCGTCGCAGGATGTGAACCTCGCAGCGCAAACCAGCGGCCGAGTGATTGCCATTCCGGCAGTAGAGGGCGATTCTATCGAAAAGGGTGATGTTATTGTCCGTATTGATCCGCAGGAACGTGAAGAGCGTGTATCTGCGCTCAAAGCTCTGGTTAATGAGCGCAGTAAGGAATATAATGCCGCGCAGCGTCTGAGTCGTAAGGGGTTCGATAGTGAAATCAGCCGTGCGCGTGCGTTAGCAGCACTCAAT
Organism: Rickettsiales bacterium; assembly: GCA_028279475.1. Classification (GTDB taxonomy): domain Bacteria; phylum Pseudomonadota; class Alphaproteobacteria; order Rickettsiales; family UBA998; genus JANQNR01. The sequence goes on from JANQNR010000004.1 coordinate 65,196, forward strand.
CAGGCTAAGGCAGATTTGCGCCGTGCTGAACTTGAAGTGGATTTTACGGAGGTGAAAGCGCCGTTTTCAGGTGTGCTGGAGCGTGTCAATGTTGATATTGGAGATTTTGTTGGTGTGGGCGTGTTCGGGGTAGAAGGTTCCATTGCCAGGGTATTGGATGCTGATCCGGTGCTGGCTACCGGTAATATTTCACAAAAAGACCGTCCTTTTGTAAATGCAGAGGCATCGGTGCCGGTCACCTTGCAAAGTGGGCAGCGTTACACTGGTCAAATCAGTTTTCTGGCAAGTGCTGCGGAAGAGGCCAGTCGTAGTTTTCCGGTTGAGGTAACATTGGATAACTTGAAGCAGCAGATTCCGATTGGTGTGTCGGTACGTATCCAGGTGCCACTCAATGAAGTGGGCGCGCACTTGGTGCCGGGTTCTCTATTGTCTTTGAATGATGAGGGCACCATACAAATCAAGGTGCTGGATGAACAAAATACCGTTCAGGCCCACCCGGTAGAGATTGTCCGGGAAGAAAAAGAGGGCTTGTGGGTGCAGGGATTGCCGCCACGTGCACGCTTGATTACATTAGGCCATCATTATGTGGCAGAGGGTGATGCGATTGATGCATCGCTGATTCAGACAACCGAGTCTAAATAATGCACCGCCTGATTGACCTTGCCATTGATTCGCACCGCGTGGTGTTCATGGTGCTTGCGTTTATTATTATTGCCGGTTCCATGGCGTATCAGGCTGTACCGAAGGAATCATCCCCCGATGTGCAAGTGCCGATTATTTATACCTCTTTGCGACTGGAGGGCATTTCTCCTCAAGATGCAGAGCGGCTGCTGATCCGTCCGGTGGAGAAGCAATTACGCTCCATTGATAACGTCAAGAAGATGTCGGCGGAAGCGACGGAAGGGTTTGCTTCGGTGACACTGGAATTTCGTGCCGGGTTTGACCCGGACATGGCGTTGGCGGACGTACGGGCAGCGGTCGATAAGGCCAAGCCGGAATTGCCGGATGATGCAGATGAACCTAATGTGCAGGAAGTCACCTTTAGCCAGTTTCCCATTATCAACGTAGTACTGAGCGGTGATGTGCAGCTCCGTACGTTAACGACGCTTGCCCGTGATTTACGCGATAAGTTGGAAGGGTTGAGCAGCGTACTGGAAGCGAAAATCGCTGGGGATCGTGAGGAAATGCTGGAAGTGGTGCTCGACCCGCTGGCATTGGAAAGCTATGGCATCAACCCGGCAGAAGTGCTGCGCCGGGTCAGCAATAACAACGTGCTGATTGCCGCCGGACGGCTGGACAATGCGACCGGGCGCTATAGTATTAAGCTCCCTGGGCTGATCGAAACGGCCAAGGATTTATATAGCACACCCATTATCAATACGCCGGATAAGGTGGTAGTGCTGGGCGACATTGCCACGGTGCGCCGTACGTTCAAGGATGCGGAAAGTTTTGCTCGTATCAACGGGCAGCGCGCCGTTGGTGTATCGGTGTCGAAGCGTGCCGGCGCGAACATTATCGACACGGTTGAAGCAGTACGAGCACTGGTAGAAGAGGAGCAGCGCTTCTGGCCGCCGGGGGTGCAGGTGTCGTATTCCCAGGATACGTCCGGCGATATTCGTGACATGCTGCGTGATCTGGAGAATAACGTCGTGCTAGCCATCCTGTTGGTATTACTGGTGGTGCTTTATCACGTCGGGATACGTTCTTCCGTTCTTGTCGCGTTTGCCGTGCCAGGCGCTTTTCTGATTGCGGTACTATTTATCGCCATGGCCGGGTTTACGATGAATATCGTGGTGCTGTTTAGTCTGATTCTCTCTGCCGGGTTGTTGGTCGATTCAGCGATTGTGGTGTGTGAGTATGCCGAACGGCTGATGAAAGAGGAGGGGGAACGTCCAGCGCAAGCCTATGCAAGGGCGGCGAAGCGTATGTCAGGGCCCATCCTCTCTTCAACGCTCACTACGTTGGCCGTGTTTATGCCGTTGCTGTTCTGGCCAGGGATTGTTGGGCAGTTCATGAAATATATGCCGATTACCTTGATTGTTACGCTGACCGGTTCATTGTTGATGGCGCTGGTTTTTCTACCAACGATTGGTAGTCGGTTGAGAAATAAGAATTCACGTCACTTCGGCGACTTGCCTCGCCAAAGTACAGCGGTGGCGGGAGGTCGGAGTCTATCACAATTATCTCCTGCTGTTGCACCAGATACCGGCCTTCGCCAATATGACAATACTTACTCTGGAGCTATTCATCCTTTTACTCAGCGTTATCTGATGGCGTTGCAATGGGTGCTGGGTGCCCCATGGCGGGTGGTAAGCGCCGTATTGGGCAGCGTGGTCGTGGTTTTTGTTCTGTTTGGTACCATGGGGCCCGGTGTTGAATTCTTCCCGGATATTGAGCCGAAGAACGCCAATGTGCTGGTGCGTACCGTTGGCAACCTGTCACTCAAGGAGAAAAACACCATCATGGAGCAGGTGGAGACGCGATTACAACCGCTCACGGATGAGGTCCGATTTTTCTATACGCAGGTGGGAGAGACGACACTGCGCGATAAGCCGGAAGACGTGATTGGGTTGGTACAGTTGGAATTTCGCAATTGGCGCCTGCGCCGCCCGGTGGAAGAAGTGTTGGCAGATGCCCGTGAGCGGTTGCGTGATCTGCCGGGTATCATTATCGAAACAGCAAAGCAGGAAGAAGGGCCGCCGACGGGAAAAGCACTGCAACTGGAATTTTCCAGCCGCTTTCCGGAGAAGTTGGATCCTGCCGTGACAGATTTTGTCAACGCCCTGGAAACAGAGATTGGTGGGGTAACGGATTTGGCAGATGATCGTCCCAAGCCGCGCATCGAATGGGAATATACCGTGGATCGTGTGGCCGCCGGGCGCAATGACGTGTCCGTGGCAGATGTCGGGCAGGTGCTCAAAATGGTGACGAACGGGGTGAAGATCAATGAATACCGCCCAGATGATGCTGATGATGAACTTGATATCATGGTACGTTTTCCTGAATCGCATCGGACATTAAGCCAGTTATCGCAGTTACAAGTGATGACCGGGCAGGGAGTGCTGGAGCCGATTACCAATTTTGTCGAGCGAAAAGCCGAGCAGGCGGTCAGTATCATCCGCCGGGTTGATGGCGTCCGGGTGATGAATGTGAAGGCCGATGTGGTTGATGGCGTGTTGCCTGACGATAAGGTGCAGGAGGTCCGTGCCTATTTTGAATTAAATCCTCCCGATCCAGCCGTGCGACTAACATTTCGGGGAGAAGACGAAGAGCAGCAAGAGGCAATGCAATTTCTTAGCATGGCGTTTTTGATCGCGATTTTCACCATGATGCTATTGCTTACAGCGCAGTTTAACAGCTTCTACCGTATGGCTGTCATTATGAGCGCGGTGGTGCTTTCCACAGGCGGGGTTTTTCTGGGTGCGCTTGTCACTTATCATCCGTTCGGCATTGTCATGAGTGGGGTGGGGGTGATCTCCCTGGCAGGGATTGTTGTGAATAACAATATTATTCTGATCGATACCTATGATGAGTTGCGCCAGCAGGGCATATCGGTGATGGAGGCATTGCAGCAGGCCTGTATGATGCGGTTGCGTCCTATATTGTTGACGGCAGGGACAACCATCCTTGGGCTGTTACCCATGGTGATTGGTTTAAATATCGATTTTCTGGGCTGGGATGCCACGCTGGGTGCGCCTTCTGGGCAATGGTGGCGGCAGTTATCCACGGCGATTGCTGGAGGGCTCAGTTTTGCTACGGTACTGACTCTGTTCCTGACGCCTGCCTTGCTGCTGCTTTGGGATCGAAAGCGGGAACACGTGAATCCGGCTAATCCGGCATTGAGTCCGCAGGGGATATGAGGTAAGAACCCGAATTATGAATACTCAGCAGCAACAGGAAATTTTTGACGTACCCGGTGGTGAGCGGCGTATATTGCTGCATTCCTGTTGCGCCCCCTGTTCGGGCCCGTTGATCGAGAAAATGCACGATGCAGGGCTGGAGCTGACTATCTTTTTCTATAATCCGAATATCCATCCGATGAAGGAATACCGGCTGCGCAAGGATGAAAATATTCGCTATGCGGAAAAGCGGGGTATTCCGTTTGTCGATGCTGACTATGACGTGCAGGAATGGTTTTCGAGGGCAAAGGGTATGGAGCATGAGCCGGAGCGTGGTATTCGTTGTACAATGTGTTTCGATATGCGCTTTATACGGACAGCCTTGCATGCCCATGAGCATGGGTTCAAGGTCTTCACCAGTTCATTGGGTATTTCCCGCTGGAAGAATATGGAGCAGATCAATGATTGCGGTGTGCGTGCTGCCGAGCCCTATGAGGATATCATCTACTGGACCTATAACTGGCGTAAGGATGGTGGTGGGGCACGTATGTATGAGTTAGCAAAGGAAGAAGCCTTTTATGCGCAGCAATATTGCGGGTGCATCTATTCCCTACGTGATACCAATGCCTGGCGCGAGCAAAACGGCCGTGAGAAGATCGCCATCGGTGAGACCTGGTATGAGCAAAAAATTTCCTAATCGTCTTCTTGTGTGAATCTCCAATAGACAAGTCTGACCTGGCATTTATACTGGCCAGATGATTACACTACCCTTGAAGCGTTTGCCACTGGCACATACACTCCCCACGGAAGTAGGCGTCATCCATATTGTCGGGATTGGTGGGATCGGTATGAGCGGTATTGCCGAGATTCTGCACAATTTGGGATACCGGGTGCAGGGATCAGATATTGCTGAAAATCCAAATGTTGTGCGTTTGAGGGAGCAGGGTATCCCCATTATGATTGGCCATACACCGGAGAACGTCGATGAAGCAGGCGTCGTCGTAGTATCCTCCGCCATTAAGGGAGGCAACTCGGAAGTAGATACAGCGAGAGAGCGACGTATTCCCATTGTGCGCCGTTCGGAGATGCTGGCGGAGATCATGCGCCTGAAAATGGCAGTGGCAGTTGCCGGGACGCATGGCAAGACAACGACCACATCACTAACGGCCTGTCTGTTGGATGCCGGAGGGCTGCAGCCGACCGTCATCAATGGTGGGATCATTAATGCTTATGGCACCAATGCCCGACTCGGTAAGGGCGAGTGGATGGTCGTCGAAGCCGATGAATCTGACGGTACGTTTACCCATTTGCCGGCAACAGTGGCCATTGTCACCAATATCGACCCGGAGCATATGGATTATTATGGTTCTTTTGATGCACTCAAAGACGCGTTCCGGCAATTTTTGAATAATATCCCGTTTTATGGATTTTGTGTGATGTGCCTGGATCATCCGGTGGTGCAGCAGTTAGTAGGAGAAACGCATGACCGCCGTGTGGTGACATACGGAATGAGTGCGCAGGCTGATGTTCGGGCAGTCAATATCACGGCAGATGGGGATGGACAGCATTTCAGCGTAGAGATTTCTGAATATTTGGGAGAGGAAGCACACCGCATTGATGATCTGATGTTGCCGATGCATGGTGAGCATAATCTGGGAAATGCGCTGGCGGCGATTGCCGTGGCGCGGGAGCTAGGGATCAGCGGGCATACGATTCGGCGCGGCCTGTATGAATTCCGTGGCGTGAAGCGGCGCTTTACCCGTACCGGCTGCGTACAGGGGATTACGATTATTGATGATTACGGTCATCATCCGGTGGAGATTGCCGCAACCCTGAAAAGTGCACGGCAGGCGGCAGGTGAGCATCAGGTCATCGCGGTTGTTCAGCCGCATCGCTATACACGTGTACGGGATTTGTTGGCTGATTTTTGTTCCTGTGTGAATGATGCTGATGTGGTGATCATTACGGATATCTACGCTGCAGGAGAAGCGCCGATCGAAGGGATTGACCGGGATCGGCTGGTGCAGGAGATTCGTCAGCGTGGCCATAAACATGTGCTGCCGCTGCGTGCTGAGGAGGCGCTGGCAGAATTGGTGCTTGAGGTGGGAGAATCCGGAGATTATGTCATCTGTCTTGGTGCCGGTTCGATCACCAACTGGGCACATGAGTTGCCGGAACAGATGATGGGGCAATTGCAGAAGTCGGGTGGTAGTGCGGCGTAAGGCCGTTTCTAACAAATCCTACGTATTCATCGAATCGAAGAACTCGGCATTGTTCTTCGTGTCTTTCAACTTTTTAATCAAGAACTCCATGCCATCACTGGCACCCATCGGGTCGAGGATACGGCGCAGCATCCAGACTTTGGTCAGATCGGCCTTATCCATCAGTAGGTCTTCTTTCCGTGTGCCGGACTTGGTGACATCAATGGCCGGGAAGATGCGTTTATCGGCCAGTTTGCGATCCAGTACCACTTCCGAGTTACCAGTCCCCTTGAATTCCTCAAAGATCACCTCATCCATGCGTGAGCCGGTGTCAATCAAGGAAGTGGCGATAATTGTCAGCGACCCACCATCTTCAATATTACGCGCCGCGCCGAAGAAACGCTTTGGGCGTTGCAACGCATTAGCATCAACACCACCGGTCAGTACTTTCCCTGAAGAAGGCACCACGGTATTATAGGCACGTGCTAGGCGAGTAATAGAATCGAGCAGGATCACCACATCTTTTTTGTGTTCCACCAGCCGCTTGGCTTTTTCAATCACCATCTCGGCCAGATTGACATGCCGGTGTGCGGGTTCATCAAACGTAGAACTGACAACTTCCCCTTTCACGGAGCGTGCCATGTCGGTGACTTCTTCCGGGCGTTCATCCACCAGCAGTACAATCAGCATACATTCCGGGTTATTTTCGGTGATCGCATGGGCGATATTCTGCATCAGTACCGTCTTACCGGTGCGTGGTGGCGCGACGATCAGGCAGCGCTGGCCTTTCCCGATCGGCGAGACAATGTCAATCACCCGGCAGCTTAAATCTTTGCTTGGTTTTTCCACTTCTAGCTTGAAGCGATCATCCGGGAAAATCGGGGTCAGATTGTCAAAATTGACCTTCTTCTTCACCATCTCCGGCGCGTCGCCATTGATGGTAATCACCTCATCAAGAGCAAAATAACGCTCGCTCTCTTTGGGGGCGCGTAACTCTCCCTCGATGGTATCTCCGGTGCGCAGCCCATATTTCCGAACAAAGGAGGGAGCGACATAGATGTCATCCGCACCGGCCAGGTAATTTGCTTCCGGCGAGCGCAGGAATCCGAATCCGTCCTGCAAAATTTCAATCGTACCGCCACCCTGAATGGTTTCGTCGTTTTCGGCCTGTTGCTTCAGGATCGCAAAGATCAACTCCTGCTTGAGCATGCCACTGGCGTTCTCAATCTCGTATTCTTCGGCGAGTGCGAACAACTCGTTGGGCTTTTTCAGTTTTAGTTCTTTGATGTGCATAAGCGTATTCTGTGTGAGAGGTAAATAATGATGAAAAATCTATCGGGAAATAAATATGGGGATAAGAATAAAATCCCAAAATATGGAAAAATCATAACGCAAAATGCGAATGGGTCAAGTATTTTTTGGTGTATGAAATATACAAAAAGGGTGACGCAGTTGTCCGCGCCACCCATTGGAATCGTAGCAAATACGTGTTTATACGGAAAGGCTAAGCAGCTTGATCGCATCCGTATTGACCACTTCGCCGCCCACACGCCGTGTCGTGTAGAACTTGACGAACGGCTTGTCGGTGAATGGGTCACGCAGAATGCGCAGGCCGATACGATCGACGACCAGGTATCCCTCACGGAAATCACCCAGTGCCACCGACAGTGATCCGCTGGAAGCAACCGGCATGTCCGCTGCTTGCACAACTGGTACACCAAGCAGTGTATCGGGTGCTCCGGCCGCCAGACCCGGCTGCCACATATATTGATCCGTGGTGCTTTCTTTCAGCAGACGCACGGATTGAATCACGGTGCGATTCATCAGGAAGGTGGCGTTGCGTGTATATTCTTCCTGAAGGCTGTAGAATAGCTGGATCAATCCGTCCGCCGTGACGGCGCCATCGACGCCGGAGTTGACTTGCTCAATCTCACCGAAATTAGTGCCGGCAGGATATTGCAGGATACCGGTTGGCTGACCGCTACCAGTTCCATTGATAAAGGCCGTTGCTTCCATGCGGGCGAATTTGTCGGCTACTTTCTCGGCAATCCAGGCTTCTACATCTACGGCGGCGTCATCCAACAGCTTTTGCGTGGCTTTCGGCTGAGCATACATTTCATGCACGGCGATAGTATTTTTACCAATCTGCGCTGTCGTGGTGTCTGTGACTGCACCGGTTTCCGTGGTCCAGGCCGCGCCCATGTCGCCACTATCCTCAATCACATCCAGCGCATCGGTAGAGATGACCTGTACCGTGGCCAATTGTCGCAGGGGCGAGGTGTCATAAATACGCTTGGCCACCCGCTCGCTCAATTCTTCGGTGACGAAATACCCGCCATCCGTATCACTTCCGACAGACAATGCCTTGGTCTGGAGTGCTTCCAGTCCGGAATCCATGCCTTTACGCAGATACAGCCCGAATGCCTGCTTGTATTCGTCATTGCTGGCATGGGCAGGGTATTCCGCCGTGCTCACTGCCGGGCGGTTATTGGCCGTTTCAATCCGGTTAAGGCGCTGCTTGCAGTGATCCATATTAAGGTTGAGACGCGCCAGATGCTCGTCATAGATCGGATCGGCGCTGCCATTGGCCTTGATCTCGCGATCACGGCAGGTGGCAACATCCTTGAACTGCTCCCAGGTTTTGCCCATTTCATAGGCGGTATCGTTGGTGTCTGAATAACTCATAAGTTCATTCCTCTTGTTGGTTATGGGTTAAAAGTGAATGTGTGAATGGCGCGTCATACCAACCCGTGAATACACGCTAGCACTTTGTTGTAGCTGTGTTGCAGGCGCACGGACTCACCGCCATGTCCCTTCACAACGGTAATAAGCGCTGCTTCATTGGCCGGGAAGGTGACAATGCTGACTTCCCACAAATCTATATCGGTAATGGTGCGAACGCCGGATTTGGACGCCTGATGATAGCGGCGGGGCGTGTAGCCAATACTCAGCCCATTCACCACGCTACGTTTCAGTAGGGCATAGGCCTCGCGGGCACGCGCCACTTCCATCATCAGTCTGGCTTTGATATAGAGGCCGCGTTCATCTTCCCGTAATTCTTCAATGACGCCGATCGGTTCATTCATATGGTGCTGCCAGAGCAGTTTGATGTTGCCCTGACGCTGGGTAATGGTGCGTTTGAAGGCACCACGCTGGATAATGTCTTTCTGGGAATCCACGACATTAAACACGCTGGCATAACCAGCGAAAATGCCGTTTTCTTCCAATTGCTTGATTTCTAATGTTGCCGATGCCGTCTTTGACTCGTGCATGTCAGGCGATATGCCACGCTCATAATATCCACTCATACGCTGTCTCCTTGAACGGCAACGTATGGGGTGTGCTAATGCCCCGGAAGGGGTAAATGCTATTGCTTCAGAATTTTAATAAGAGCAAGCAGTAATCAAAATCGCTTTTTAAGTCCGGCTTTTTTCAGAATACTATTCGCCGTGTGAGGTGATGGGATATTCTTTGAAATGATCAGGGGTTCGCCATTTGCGGTGCGCCAATGTTCATGTGAGCCCTTGCCATTGCCAGTATAATACGCTCCGGCCTCCGCTTTTAGTATATCTGTCAACTGTCGATAATAGCCTTTTCCCATCAATGAACTCGGTTTTCGAAGGACTTATCTATCATATAGAGCGGAGTAATATCAACCGTTTCTTGCTGATCATTGACTATGCTATTGACTGCCCACGGTACGACATCGAAGATTTCTTCTAATGTTTCGCAATCTACGAACATGCCCGGTAGTTCTTTACAACGTGCCTGGTACATTTTGTGCTTTTTGTCATACGATACTTCAATGAGGTACTCTGTCCCACGGTTCATTGCGAGAAACTCCTGCGTTTTTGCTGTGTTGACGGCACTAATAGTAACGCAAGATCACTATTTTTACAAGTGGATGTATACGTGGGTTTTGTTGTTGGTAGCTAAATTTAGACCGTATTTATGGAAACAACCAATCTTTATCCCATGCACCGGCCGTGTTTTTGGTGAATTGCAGGCGATGGTGCAGGCGGAACTCCTTCTGTTCCCAGAACTCGATTTCTTCAGGAATAACCAGCCAGCCTGACCAATGAGGTGGGCGGGGAATAGATTGTCCTTCAAATTGCTGACTATATTCTTCTATGCGTCTGTCCAATGCATCGCGGGAGGGCAGGGGCGTCGATTGTTGTGATGCCCAGGCACCTAACTGCTTTTCCCGTACGCGTGAGGCAAAGTAGGCGTCGGCGATCTCCGGTGCTACGGCTTCTACTTTGCCGACAATACGCACCTGCCGATCCATCGGCATCCAATAGAAGCATAGTGCTGCTTGATGATTAGCGTTGATTTCCTGACTCTTTCGACTTTCCAGATTGGTATAGAAGAGGAATCCTTCCTTGCTATGGTCTTTTAACAGGACAATGCGTGCCGATGGCAGTCCAGATGCGTCCGCCGTCGCCAGACACATGGCGGTTGGCTCCTTGATGTCCGGATGTACAGTAGCGTTTTCCAGCCATTCAGAGAATAACGGGATGGGATCATGGATGTGATCGGGAATAAATGACATATTTTATTATTAAAAGATCGTAATAAGAGGTGCAACTGATATTATTTAACCAGTTGTAATTCAATGGAATATATTGTTATTTCCCCTTGCGGAGGTGTTGCATTCTTTTAGGTGGCGTAACGCGCATCAGGGTGCTAGCGAATAGAGGGGTGCAAGTCACTTAGATGGTTTGCATCATGTTACACAACCAATAGACAAAGGAGAAACCCATGTCGATCAAATCAACTGTTACTAAGACACTGGCGATTGCCGCAATGACCACTGCTGTTGCTGGTTTTACTGCTGACGATGCTCAGGCCGGTGAAAAAGAAAAATGCTACGGTGTTGTGAAGGCCGGTAAAAATGATTGCGCCAATGCGGCTGGTACGCATTCCTGTGCTGGTCAGGCCAAGAAAGACGCTGATGGCGGCGAGTGGGTATATGTACCAAAAGGCCTGTGCGATAAGTTGGCCGGTGGTTCAGTTACACCTAAATAAGCCTGTTAACGTTTGAGGGAAATGCGGGATGTCGGAAGCTAATCATGTATCTTTAACGCAAGAGCGCGTTGGAGTTGGGCTTCGGCACCCGCATTACCAGTATTTTCTGAATGACAGGCAGGATGTCGCCTTTCTTGAAGTACATCCCGAGAATTATTTTTGTGGTGGCAAGAACCTGGCGATTCTGGATGATATGGCTGCCGAGTATTCCATCAGTCTGCATGGCGTCGGATTATCACTTGGATCAGCGGAACCGGTTGATACGATCCACGTAAAGCGATTTAAGGCGTTGGTAGACCGTTGCAATCCACTCTTTATTTCCGATCATGTATCCTGGAGTGCGTCCGGCAATGCGCATCTGAATGATCTGCTGCCGTTACCTTATACGGAAGAATCGCTGGAGGCGGTGTGTGCAAATATTGACCGCGTGCAGCAGGCAATGGGTCGACAAATGCTGGTGGAGAACCCCTCTAGTTATGTGGCATTCCAGCATTCCACCATGTCAGAGCCGGAATTTATCAATCGCATTGTCGAGCGTACCGGATGCGGGTTGATCCTGGATATCAATAACATCTATGTACAGGCGCATAATCACGGAGAGAATGCGCTGGATTATTTGCGGCATATTACAGTGAGCGCTGTACGCGAGATGCATTTGGCCGGATATATTTCTCAGGTGCTAGGAGAGAAGACATTACTCATTGACACGCACAGCCAACCAGTATGTGACAGTGTGTGGGGGCTCTATCATGAGGCGATCAAGCGGTTTCCTGAAGCCTTTACGCTGATTGAGTGGGACAAAGACATTCCGGAAGTCAATGTTTTGTTAGGAGAAGCACGTAAGGCGGCAGAGTTAAAACATATGCATTTGAGTGCATCTTTGCCACGTAAGGGAACCATTGCCGTGCAAACGCCGGTGCGGAAGTTCGCTAATGACGTTTCTTCCGGGAAGAGGGTGATATGCAACTAGCCACCCTGCAACAACAATTTGCCGGCGCTTGTTTCGGACAAGAGATGCAGCCATGGGATGACGTGCTACAAGGTGATAGTGCGCTCCATCAACCACGGCTCGAAATTTACAGCAATAATGTGCTGGGTAGCTTGAATGAGACGCTGGCATCTACTTTTGAAGCAACGCAGGCGCTGGTGGGTGAGGAGTTCTTTAATGCCATGGCAGCGCGGTATATTCAGGAAACCCCTCCTAACTCCGGGTGTTTGTATGATTACGGCGCCGGGTTCAGTCAGTTTATTGCTGGTTTTGAACATGCGCAGTCACTGCCGTATCTTGCCGATGTAGCGGCACTGGAATGGGTTTGGCAGGCAGCCTATGTAGCGCAGGATGACGTAGCCATGACACCACAGGAATGGGCTGGGGCGCAGCCTGAGCGTCTAACGCTTCGGGATAATGTACAATTAGTGACCTGCACCTATCCGGCAGAGGCGATTCGCCAGTTTGCGCTTCAGGAAGGAGAAACGCCGGAACTGACCCCTGGTACGTATCATTACCTGCTGCATCGTCCGGAACTGGACGTGGCATGTCACGAAATTTCCCTCCCTATGAATGCGTTGCTTTCAGCGCTACAGCATCGTGCAACATTGGAAGAAGCCAGCACCATTGTCTTGCATGCAGATGAGGGCGCAGAACTTTCAGATTTATTTGCTGGGTTATTCCGTCTAGCATTGATCCAACAACCCGATACAGAGGAAGGAGAACCCCTATGACTATTGATGCTATCATGGCAACGGCCAATAAGGTGAAAGGAGCGTTGGAGCGCGTTGGTGAACCAATCGTGTTGCTGTTGACCCGTCTCTATATGTTCGATGTGTTTTTTACATCCGGCAAGAGCAAGTTAGATAATTACCTCAATGGTGACTGGTCAACGACCGTCTATCTGTTTGAGGAAATTCACCCGGTGCCTTTCCTGCCGGCGAATGTGTCGGCGGTGATGGGTACGGCAGGGGAGGTGATTCTCTCCAGCCTGTTATTAATGGGGCTGTTCGGCCGGTTTGCCGCGTTTGGTTTGCTGATTATGACGGGTGTGATTGAAATCTCCTTCAATTACGTCGATCCGGAATATACCACGTTTGATTCGCATTATATGTGGGCGCTCTTGCTTTCTGTGCTGATGGTGCGTGGTGCGGGGACACTATCGGTGGATACTCTCTTCTTCGGTGCACTGGAGAAGAAGGAGTCGGGAAAAAATCCGGTGGCGGCTTAAGGGGAGTTCTCGTCATTCCGGCGAAGGCCGGAATCTTATCATTACCAGACCCCGGCCTTCGCCGGGGTGACGGACGCATAATCCACAAAAAAACTCGCATTCATTCGCCACCTGTCATAAAATCTTCACACTTGAATGTTAATTTTTGTTATGACTTTAACAAGGTAGTGTGCTACTAGCCTCAGCTAACGCATAAACCGAACAGTATAACATAAGGAGTGTGAGTGATGGCAACAACTGAATGGAAACCAATTCAAGGTACGGTAAAGAGTCGGAAAGAGGGTGCAGAGAGTAAATACAAGACTGCAGGTGAGTTATTGGATGGTGTTGTTCATCAGTTCAACTTAGTAGCTGAGCGTTTTGCTACTATTGATAAATTGCAGCATATCAATTTTGCGCAATCAATTTCCCCCACTGTAACTTTTGTACAAGATGCAGATAACCCAGAGTTGCGTGCAGTATCAGAAGAACGGCAAGATATTACCGACAAAGTTGAAGTGACAGATTATTCGACAGCAAGCCGTGACCTGACTATGGCGAATATTGCGACTGCAGATAGCTGGCTTCGGTTAGAAGAGATTGAGCGTGAGCTTAATAATGCTGAAAAGAACTTTGTGGAATTTACTAGTGATGACCCAGCTCACCAAGCTTATAAAAATCAGTTGGCGGAACTAAAGAATAGTTTTCAACTAAACCCAGCCTATGTGCATGCTCATCGCCAGCGTGATGACGAAGGCAATGTTCTTACAAAAGAAGATGGATCGCCCAAATGGAAAATGGGAGATAAGGATCTGCTTAAGATTGAAGCGCAAATGTCTTCAAAGTATAAAAAAGGTGAAGAGCCTTTGATCAGGGATACATCAATTAGTATTGCAATTCCGGCGGCATTACTGTCGAGTCAAAAAGGCTTGTTCGACTCTGTAAAAGATAAAAAAGGTAGCGTTAGCATTGACGAGCACCGTAAAGCTGTTGAGGCATATCTGGAAACACCAGGAATCGCCAAGCGCGCTGAAGAGTTTAATGCAATGTCAAGAGAAGAAGCCATTGACTTACGCAATAAGCTCTCTGAAGAGTTATTCAACCAAACCAAAAAAGGACGGAAGTCCGATCTAATTGATGTGAAAGCGGCAGTTGATCTGTTAAATCCAACCAAATTAAAAAATAATCTGGAAAATACGCCATTAAAAATGGCGAACAACATTCAAAGCTTTGCTGGTCCTGTGAAGCCAAAACGGGAACAAGCAACAGACCAAACCCCCGTGCAACAGGCTGAGCCTGTAGAAAAATCAGTAGCAGCGAAAGGAGCTGAACAAGAGCTAGCAGTTGCCGGGAAATCTTAATCCCGCTATACTGCCCTCATGGCAGGATTTGTCGCAAAAATTATTAAGGAAACCGCGCTCGTCTACGACATTCGTTGGATGGATGAGCGCGGTATTCCTTTGTTCGCCATCTTTGAAGTGGAAAAGGCCAAGTGGCGACCTTTCCTGGAGAAATTGGAGTCAGATGATCTGTTCATTCTCGAGGATTACGGTACGGTACTCCATAAAGGGGAGGGCGAGCCGAGTGAAGAACTCAAAGCTGAATTACGCCAGAAATACGGGATGTATGAGTGATGGCAGTCTTTTTTCGTCATTCCGGGCTTGACCCGGAATCTAGTATTCCCTCCCCCGCTTGCGGGGGAGGGTTAGGGTGGGGGCTATGGCAGTAGTCTTCAATGTTGCAACAGCCCCCCTCCTGACCTCCCCCCGCAAGCGGGGGGAGGAATTTTGGGGTGGACTTGACTTGGTCTTAAGTAACAAGAAATAACCTATGAGCCTTCAACCACATTCTGCTTCCGAATCCAACGACGTACGCCTGCGCCGTATCCGCTATCGCAGTTGGCATCGGGGCTGCAAGGAAACCGATCTGATCCTGGGAAATTTTGCAGATAAAGCGCTCTCCTCGCTCACGCAGGATGAAATACCACTTTATGAGGCACTACTGGAAGAACAGGACGCCGACATCTGGGCGTGGCTGACTGGTAAGTCTGGCCTTGATGATGGGCGCTATGACGCGTTGAAAGAAAGGCTACAGGCGTTTGCCAAGATGGGACAGAAAGCCTAAATAGCTTCCAGTACCGTCGCAATGCCTTGTCCACCGCCGATACATTGTGTTGCTAGTGCGTAGCGACCACCCTGTCGATGTAGCAACTGCGCTGCTTTCCCGGTAATGCGAGCGCCGGAAGCGCCTAACGGGTGACCTAGTGCGATCGCGCCACCTTCAATATTGACTTTGCCGGCATCCACCCCAATTTGTTGCATGCAGGGAATGGATTGCGCGGCAAAGGCTTCATTCAGTTCCACCAGATCAATGTCGCCTATAGTAATTCCGGCTCGTGCCAGCGCTTTTTCCGTAGCGGCGACTGGCCCCAGTCCCATAATTTCCGGCTTGATTCCGGCCACGGCAGAAGCTTTGATGCGCGCCAGCTTCGGTAGACCATGCGCATCGGCATAGGCCTCCGAGACGACCAGTACCGCTGCTGCACCATCTGTGAGTGGGGAGGAAGTGCCTGCCGTGACAGAACCATTTTCCAAAAAAGCCGGGGTCAGGTCTGCCAGTGCGTTTGCGCTGGTATCCGGGCGGATACAGCCATCTGTTCCGACTGTGCCTCCCGTTGTCTCAATGGGGATAATCTCTTCAGAAAAATCAGCTGCCGTTGCTTTTTGATGACTCGTCACGGCAAAGGATTCCTGAGCCTCTCGTGAGATGTCACAGGCCTTGGCCACATTCTCCGCTGTGAGCCCCATGCTGATATAGGCCTCAGGCCGTTGCTGATACAATGCCGGGTTGGGCAGTGGGTTAAACCCGGTCATGGGAACGCGAGTCATGGATTCTACCCCGCCAGCAATAAATACATCACCGGCGCCGCTGGCAATCTTTCCGGCAGCGATATGGATGGCTTCCATGGAGGAGCCACAAAAACGATTCAAAGTCATTCCTCCAACGCTATCCGGCAATTCGGAGAGAAACACCACCAGACGTGCCAGATTTAGCCCTTGTTCACCCTCTGGAAAGGCACAGCCGAGGATCAGGTCTTCAATTGCATTGGTATCCACGCCAGACGTATCAACTAGTCCTTTGATAACCATCGCGGCCAGGTCATCGGGGCGGACGCCGGCCAGTGCGCCTTTATGTGCCGGAGTGAAGGGAGAGCGTTTATAGGCTGAGATAACTGCATGCGTCATGGTAGTAATTCCTTATCTATTCAATATAGTGAGCCCTATTAGTAACCACCACTATAACATGCGATGCTATCACACAGACGTTAAATGAGTGTTAGCCTGTGGCGCTTAGGCGACCGATGATTGAAGTATAACGTGGAATGGTCATAATGGCGTGTATGAGACGGTGGATAACCCGGCTGTTCATTGGTATAGCAGGCGCCTATTTGGCAGCTGTGGCATATCTTTATATGTTCCAGGAAGCGCTTATCTTCAAGCCGGATGGCCAGTATGCTCCACCGGATAGAGACGTATTACCACAAATAGAAGAAGTGCAGGTCATGACAGAAGACGGGATTGCCCTGACCTCCTGGTTTCAGCCGCCACCGGAGGGAGCGCTGACTATTCTATATCTGCATGGTAATGCTGGTGGGCTGACCAAGCGTACCGACTTTTATCGCCAGATTATTGAGGCTGGCTATGGCCTGTTGGCATTGGACTGGAGGGGTTATTCCAAGAATGACGGCAGTCCATCCGAGCAGGGATTATATATGGATGCCCGTGGCGCGATGGTATTTCTTGCTAATCAAGGCATTACGCCGGAGCAGGTGATTGTTATGGGGCGCTCGTTGGGAAGTGGCGTCGCCACTTGGCTGGCGATGGAATATGCGCTTTTTGGCATGGTGTTGGTTTCACCTTATACGTCCATCGCCGATATTGCGCGTGAGCGTTATCCGCTGATACCGGTGGCATGGTTGCTCAACCACCCATTCAATTCGCTCAGCCGTGCCTCAAGCATTGATGAGCCGGTACTCATCGTGCATGGGCAGAGGGATCGCGTGATTCCGGTTGAGCATGCACAGCACCTATACCAGGCCTTTAACCAGCGAAAAATACTGCATCTTTATGAAGACGCTGGACATAATGATGTCCCGTTTGATGATGTCATGGCCAGAATGCAGGCATTTTTTAGCGAAAATAACACGGCCAATACTTCGCAGCATTAGCACAATAGTTCGATTTCACAAAAGGTTCATACAGATTTCTGTGATCTGCGGTATGATAGAGGTATGATGAACCAGATTAAAGATATGCTGATCGATACGATTTCCAAAACGGAATTCGGTAAAAAGCTGATTGATACGGTCAATGGTATCCTCAAGCCAATTGAAGACAATATCATCAATCCTATCAAGGGAGCGATTGAAGGGGTCTATGTCGGCATACGCAATATGCTGCCCGAACCGATTGCCAATCTGATGCCTGCCGTTGAAACGCAGGCCGCCCGGCCCTCTGCACCGGAAACCAGGCCGACGCCAACTCAGCCGACACCGGCGGCGCAGGAACCGGTCAGTCCGCCTACGACGCCCAATACACCCAAGCCGCAGCCAGCTCAGCAAAAGGGAGCATAGCCAAGTATGGCAGACGTCACCACCATGACCCGCGAGCAGCTCAGTGCGAAGGCGCGTGAGATTGTCGATAATATTCTGGCAACCATGCCACAAAACCCTGATTTGCCGATGCGGAGCGTGGATGAGGTGGTGGGGCTCTTTAAACTGGCAGATGATTTGGGAGTAGCGGCAGAGCTAAAAGTAGGAAAGGAATTAGCGCAAGTCCGCAAGGCGGCAAAAAGTAATAATATTCCTTTTGGTCCAGGGGATAAATACGAAACACTCGTTAAAGGCCAGATTAATACATTCATAGGCGGAATGGCTAAGGCCGTTGAGCTGGCTTCCAAAAAACTGATAGATGAGCATCCAGATTATAAAGGTCAGCAAGCAGCTGATAAGATGACAGAATATGTGGCAGACTATTTGAGGCGTGATCCACATAGCCGTGAAGCAATTGGGTTTATCAACGATTTAAGTGCAATTGCCGATCCAAACGTTGAAACGACATCAAGTGGTAATCGAGATCAGGTTATTGAGCAGCGTATTGAAAAGCTGGTTTATGGTGGAAATGAGCCGTTTTCTATTAGCAAGTTTTTAGCGCAACATGCACCGCAAGGGCAAGCACCGCAACAAACGGCAGAAGTGACGAAAGAGAAGAGTGCACCAAAGGCAGAGAGCTCCAATAAAAAACCTGTCGAGAAAGAAAAGTCGAGCACGTCGGAGAAACCTACGACCCCTCCCACGCAGGCAAAACCGAAGCCTGAGTCCAATACGGACACCCAGCCGGAGGCGTCGCCGCCTGCACCGGCAAAACCATCCAAGCCCAAACTAACCAATTTTGACAATGACGATGCCGCGGCCATTGCTGCACGAGTGGACTTATCTCAGGCTCCGGCAATTGCCAACCGGATTCAGGATGGTATTCTTGGCATAAAGGGCAGCCCCAGCTTCCGAAATGAACAGGTACCGAAGCATGGCAAGAAGGGCGGTGATCCGTTTTCTTGGATCACGCAATTCTGGATGGATAACGTCCAGCCGGGCATGAATTGGCTACGGGATATGGCGATGGGGTTGCTTCATGCCGTTTCACTGTTGTTTGGTGGGGAAGGGT
This sequence comes from Rickettsiales bacterium, assembly GCA_028279475.1. Classification (GTDB taxonomy): domain Bacteria; phylum Pseudomonadota; class Alphaproteobacteria; order Rickettsiales; family UBA998; genus JANQNR01. The sequence goes on from JANQNR010000004.1 coordinate 84,185, forward strand.
TTGGCAAAGCGTTTGCTTCAATTGGCGAATATCGTGCGCAGGCCAGTACCGGGCGACAAATGAAAAGTGTATTAGCAAATATCTATGGATCTGATCCGGTGGATATAGAATTCACCAGTAAAACCGGGGCAACGCCGGATGTCTATGTGCAGATTTCTACCTATCGTGGTGATTTGTTGCAGGCGCGGCGCGAGTTTGATTCATTCCTACGTAGTAATGGCCGTCCAACCGGCGCCGATTATGATGCGGCACGGCAACGGCTGGATATGGCAGAGCGCCGTATGGAGGTGCTGGATGATCGCTTGCAGGCCGATTACGGAAAGTCGGCAAAGGAATTATTTGATGAGTTCAAGGATTATAAGCAAAGTGTCATGTATGCGGTGGCGGAGTCTATGGGAGAGCAGGCGCGCGCGAATGGGTTAAAAGATACGCCAGGAGCGGAACAGCTGATGGCAGGATTCCGTACCAACGCACCGGTACCTGAATTGACCCGCAATCGCAAGCAGGGGAGAGAGCATCCATCACACGCACCATCGCGCCCAAGCATTAATCCGAATGATTATAATGTTGGCTATGACGCAAAGCCGGTACCTTCCGATGTGCCGCCGTTGGTTACTCCCGGTTCGGTTCCTTCATTGACGGATCGGAGCGGGGAGATTCGCCTTCCGGGCTAGGTGTATGTTCTATTGGTGATCCTGGTGTAATAATATGAAGGTCACGCTGTGGAAACGGAATCGTGATGTCATGCTCGCGGAATGCTTTATCAACAGCAAAGCGCAATTCACTGCTCACCCAGAAAATATCCCGAATATTGCGGATAAAGCAGCGTAGTTCAAAGTCCAGTGAACTATCGCCGAAATTCATAAAGTATACGTTGGGTGACGGGTAATTCCGTACCTGTGGATGGTCTTTAGCGGTTTGCAGCAACACCTCCCGCACTTTGTCGGTGTCGCTGCCATAGGCCACCCCAATGGCAATATCCACACGTCCCACCCGGTCATGCAGTGTCCAGTTGGTCACGGTTTCACTGATCAGTTGGGAATTGGGCACAATGATGGAGGCGTTCTGAAAGGTTTCAATTTCGGTAGAGCGGACACGAATCTTTTTGATGATACCCTGATATTCTCCGACAATGACCCAGTCTCCCACTTTAACCGGACGCTCGAAGAGCAGGATCAGTCCGGAGACAAAATTATTGAATATGGCTTGTAGTCCGAATCCGATCCCCACCGACAACGCGCCTGCGACAATCGCCAGATTTGATAAGTCCAGCCCAATCGAACTCATGCCTGCTAGTAGTGCGATTAATATTCCGATATAGCCGGTGATGGCCAGAATAGCATCGCGTATGCCGATATTCATTTGGGTATAGGGAAATACGCGACTAGAGAGGAACCATTGAATCACTTTGGTGGCAACATATAAGGCAAAGAACAAGGCAATGGCAGCGCCGATGCTGGAAAAGTTAATGGTGATGTCACCAATTGGGATACCATGTTTGTATTGCTCTACCCAGGTGGTCACGTCTTCAGATGTTAACCCCCAGAAGAACAGGGTAGTCGCTAGCATGAGTAACGCCAGGATCGGTTCGATGACTGTAATAGCTAGTGGCGATAAGTTTTCCTGTTCATTCTGAATTTGAGGGGGGTGCGCCTTTTTATTGAGGAAAACCACCAATTGCCGAAGCCAGGCAAACATCAGCAGGGCAGCCAGCGTAATGAGGATGTTGAAAGAAAGATATAATCCAAGATTCGTATAGCCTGCCAGACTCATGAACGGGACGGTAATCAGTATCGCGCGGGTAATGTTACGTAACCCGTTCCACAGCCAGACATAGGAGCGCTTGCTTTCTCCCAGTTCATTACTGGCAGGTTCAATGCGAAGAAAACGTATCTTTCCCAGTGCCAGAAACAGGATGCTGGCCAGTGCAATACTGGCCGTCAGTCGAATCAGGTATTCCAGTAATGGCAGGGTGGTGATATTGAGTATATTAAAGCGCAGCAGGAACACAAAGAGTGCTGAAATAGCCAATATGGCCAGCCGTGTACGACTGAAGGAACGAATGACTTGAATGTGCTCCGCTTTCTCAAACAGAGTATTAACATGACGATTAATTGGGATGCTGATGCCACCAATGATCAGTACGGCGACGCTGATGAGTGCCAGCGCTCCCCATTGATTGAAGCCATGCGTATAGATGCGAAGATCTTCAAGAAACCCGGTAAAGTCTTCCTGTTGAATGGGAAGACTGTCGCGTGCGAGTAGCTTGTTTCGTAGTTGCTGCTTCTGGACTTCATCCAAAGCGCTGAGAAGCTCTTCTGCTTTAGCCGTTGCCAATCGCGCCTGTTTTCGTTGTGCATCAATGCTACTGATTGTTTCGTTTAGACGTTTTCTATCTTTACGAATAGATGCTTTTTCATCTTCAGCATTCTCAGGTGGATCACCTAGTGCCTTCAGGAGATCTTTTTCTTTTTGGAGCGCCTCTTTCTTTTCATTTGCTGTGAGGTCAGCTTCTGTACGGATTGTGCGAAGCTGCGATTGATAGCGTTCCAAACCCTCCTGTTCCATGGAAGAGTCGCGATCTAGTGCTGTTTCAATCGTTTGCAGCGTAGATTCCCAGCTATTTAATTTATCGGAAAATGTCAGTACATTCTGTGCATAAGGTACAGATGGCAAGGCAATGCAGATAATCAGTAGCAATAATACAGAGAGGCATCGACAGTAAGCGGTATGTGTGGAGGGTGACCGGAAACGATGCATCGCTGTGTCTACGTTACATCAGGAAGATATCAGCGCGCTCGCTTTCACCTGAATCCGTTTTGTTGCCAAGCGCCTGAACGGAAATACGCACATTATCCACACCTAGATCAATCAGGAAGGCACGCACAGCAAGGGCTCGTGCCAGCGAGATGCGTTTGGAGATGCTCTTCTGGTCTTCAGTGCCAGATGCGTAGGCAATCACTTTGATATTGGTTTGCGGGTTAGCGATCAGTTCTTTTGAGAGATTGATCAGTGGTTGTTGGTAGGCCAAAGGCACTTCTGTTTCTGACTGCGAGAACACGACTGTCAATGTTGCATCATCGGCATCAGGTCCAATCACAATATCTTCTGCTGGCTTTGGAAGTGATGCTTCTTCCACAGATTCCGGAGATGGTAATGGTGTTTCTGATACAGTTGCTTCTGGTAATGGCGGGGGAGCTACATCATCATCAGGAGCAGCTGGCAGCTCTGGAAGCGTTGGTACGTCATTCTCTTGCTGGCCAAAAGGTAGTGGCGGCAACGAAGCTAACGCAGTTTCCTGCTTCGGTGATGGATTGGCAGCGTTGTCTCCGAAGTCGGGTAGTGGTGGCAGATTGTTGGAAGCATTAGGAGAGGCCGGAGCAGCACTATCAAATTGTGGTAGTGATGGTAATCCTGAATCAGGTGTATCCTGTTGCACAGATGGTGTTGGGACATCAGTCTCAGTCTGTGTTTCAGGAGTAGGCGAAGGTGGTACAGCTACCGGCTCTGATTCTTTTTGATCATCACTTCCGAGGAAGGAAGAAAATGCCGAACTCAGATTTGGTAAAAACCCTCCCTTTTCTTCTTTCTTATCTGTTGGCTTAGGTGATGCAGCCGTATCTTCTTTTTGAATGGAAGGCTCAGCTATAGATGGTTCTGGCAGTAACGCTTCCGTATCTTCCGACGTGGGAGGTGAATCTTCAGACGGTAACGGTTCTAGTATTGCTGTTTCTTCTGATATAGGAAGCTGTGTTGCAGGCATATTATCAAGCTCTGGAGCATCCGGAAGTGTTGCATTTTCAGGAGTTGGGAGTTCTTCCAGATCAAGTGAAGGAAAATCTTCCGGTGCTGATGGCAGGCTTGCCAAAAATTCCTCTGAATCTATATCATCTGCTGTTTCCGTTGCTTCTTCTGTTACTGCCTCTATTGCTTCTGTGGTGTCATCGATTGGTGATTCCGGCAATTCAGGAAGTGCAGCAAGTGGGGCTTCCAACGCTTCATCCACTTTTGCGTCCATCGGTGGAGGTGGCAACACCGGGTCTCCAGAAGGGATATTGGCTTTTGTTGTTACCTCTTCAGTTTCTGGTGTAATTGGTGGCTGATGCGGAGCTGGCGGAGGAGGAGATTTTGCCTCTTCATCGTCACCGAACAAGGAGCTTAAGAACCCTTTTTTCTCTTTTGTTTGAGCCGGCGCAGCCGGTGTGTCAGCAACTGGTGGTTCCGGCGGAGAGGGAGGTTCTATGTCAGCAGTTGGCACAGGCGCAGGTGCTTCAGGTGTATCAAACGGCTCAAACGTCAAATCATCCAAATTTGGTTCCGGTAAATCACCTAATTCTTTTACGGCTGCTTCAAGTTCTTTTTCAGCTGCCTCATACTCCTTCATGGCTTTTTCTAATGAGGCATCTGTTTGCTGATTATTAGGGAGTTCCGGCAAGTCACCAAGCGTGAGAGGAGGGGAGGCAACCTTCTGTTCGGTCACAGGTGGCAATACTGGCTCTGGTTGACCTTCAGAGGGGGCTTGCATCAGATCGTCCAGTGTTAATTCCAATTCTGCGGGCGCTTCGTCGCTACGTTCTTCAATGATTTCCAGTGTTTCGTTAGGAATAGGAGCAATGGCAAAATCCGGTGGTGTTTGAGGAACTGCAGTAGGCACAGGCGGCGGCGGTGCAACCGGAGCTGGTTTTTCTACCGTTTTTGGTGTTGGGATAGGTTTCGGTGGCTGAGGTGCTGGCGCAGGAGGTGCCTTTACCATTGTACGAGGTGGAGGTGGCGTGGTCTGTTTTGGTGTTGATGGCTGAGGTGGCGTATAACGTGGTGCCGGTGAAGGAGCTTGCTGTTGTACCACTGGAGGACGTGCGGCCACAACAGGAGGTTTGATCTGATATGGCGATGCTGGCGGGGGTGTAACAGGCTGGCGAGGTGGTTGCACGTATGGAGATTGTTGCACGGCAAATGGGGTGGCTGGTACGTTACGTGAGGCTTGCACTGATCGGCGCAACGCACGTAGCGCTTCCAGCCGCACTTCTACGCTTGGGCGTTCCGGGGTCAGGCGGCGTGCATTGGCATCCGACCCATAAAGGGCGGTTGCGGTCATAAGGCTGGCCATGACAATCGCTTGTACTGCGCGTTTTCCGGTAACCGGCTTCCTTTCCTGTATGCTCATGTCAACGACATTAGCACCTATTTTAGGCGCTGCAACTACTAAACGCCGCAAGGTAAAAAAACGGAATTAAAAACAGAGTTTTTGTTAACGGCGTTGCATCATGACACGATGCGCCGCCGGACTACCCGCAAATATACAGGCATGCTCATAAGGATTTTTGTCGCTGCCGTCTGGCAGGCTCATAAGACCGCCAGCTTCCTGTACCAGCAACATGCCGGCTGCCAAGTCCCATTTTTGTAGTTTGGGGAACCAGGCGGCATCATAGCGTCCAGCGGCGACATAAGCCAGGTCCAGTGCCGCAGCACCACTGCGGCGGATTACCGCATCCAACCCATCTGCGTAGTCAGCAAGCGCCGAACAGTCAGCGGAATGCTGTCCACGGCGGCGTGAGGTGCCGGTTACAAAATAAAAATCCGTTTCCCGTTTAGAGACGTACATCCGGCGTTGATTGACGTACGCGCCTTTCCCCTTTTCGGCGACGAACATTTCGTCATGCACTGGGTCGTAGACAATGGCAGCAATAAATTCGCTGGAATCGTCACTGTATTTTTCTACGGCAATCGACACACAGAAATAGGGGATGGCGTGCATAAAATTAGTAGTGCCGTCGATCGGGTCGATTACCCAGCGTATGCCTGGCTTTTTGCCTTCAACATGGCCACTTTCTTCCATCAGGAATCCAAAGTCCGGCCTGGCACGCTGTAACTCTTCAAACAGGATTTTTTCTACCTTCTTATCGGTATTGGTAACAAAATCCATAGCGCCTTTACGGGAAATTTGCAGATGATCTACTTCTCCAAAGTCACGCAATATATGGCGGGTGGTTTTTTCTGCCGCCGCCGTCATGACATTAATGAGGGGTGTAGTCAGGCCATAGCGGCTATGTTGCTGGTAAGCAGGCATATGTTAGTCCTTTGCCCGTTCCACATAGGCGACGTTTTCGGTATCAATGACCACTCGGTCACCGGCATTAATGAAGGGGGGGACCATAACTCGTACACCATTGGAAAGGATGGCAGGTTTGTTAGAAGATGCCGCCGTTTGTCCTTTTACGACCGGTTCGGTTTCGGATATTTCCAGCGTGACTTGTGCCGGAAGCGTAACACTGATTGGCTCATTTTCATAGAGTTCCACGGTAACCTGCATCCCATCTTCCAGGAAAGCAATACGGTCTTCCAGCAGGTCTTTGGATAGGTGAATTTGCTCATAATTTTCTTGATTCATGAACACGAGATGCTCGCCTTCTTCGTAAAGGAACTGATAATCCACCTGATCAAGCCGCACGCGCTCGACGGACTCATCAGAGCGGAAGCGTTCATTAAGCTTGGTGCCATTGCGGATATCTTTCATCTCTACCTGGTTGAATGCGCCGCCCTTACCAGGTTTGACATGTTGGGTTTTGGTTACGACCCATAGCTGACTTTTATGTTCCAGTACATTGCCGATGCGAATAGATACGCCGTCAATTTTCATAGTTATTCCTTTTATAATATGTGGAATTGGTTGTGCGGCGTTGTATCAGACCGCTCTGGCAAAGGCAACCGCTGCGTTTACTGACGCCCAAAGATGAAGTTCGGAGACTTTTTCAGCGGCATGGGTGTGGTGTTTGATGCAGGGGAAGTCGTTTCTATGGCAGCTAGGCTTACATCCGTATTAGAGTTGGAGGATGTTGGTGATGTGCCGGGAGATGTAACGAAATCCAGCATGCTATTAGAACGTTGTGATAATGGGGTAACGGTAACCACGGCATCATGTTTAGGTTGTTTCGTGGAGACGGTAATTACCTTCATTGACGGTTTTATACGTTTGCTTTGGCTTTTTCGTTGATCAAGCGCATCATTTTTCAGTGAAAAAGTGCGTGTCTGATTGCCATCATTCATTGCCAGTTCAAAAGTAGAATCTTTTGGGCGTCCCACTTTCACCGGTAGGCGATGTACCTGTACACCACTCTCGGAAGCTACGGTGTAAGATGCATCTTCAAGTGATTTTCCTCCAGTGGCAACAACGATATCACGCCATTTTTTACGCACGGTTTTCAGATAATTCCGGCCTCTGGAAGCCGTGCGGGAGTGATAGGCGGCAATGGCTTTTGGCCAGGAACGTAGCTCATCGTAATTCTGACGCAGGAACTTCGCGGCATATTCGACATTACGTGCCGGATTTAATGCTTCAGTGACGCCAGAAAACGCATGGGGGTGGTGCTTGAGGTTGACCTGCATACATCCGACATCAATGCTTTCTTTCCCACGCTGTTTAGCTCGGCGAATGGCCGTGGCAGCATCGTGCAACGTATCGAAATAATAGCCCTGGCCTTCAATATTGAGTGTCCATGGCCAAGGCATGGTACGACGTGCCGCCGGGTGGTAGCGTCCGGATTCTGTGTTGGCGATGGCCATTAGTAGATGTTTGGGAATGCCATGTTCTCGTTCGGCACGGGTAAAATATTGGGTGCAGAGGCCGGAAATAGTTTTTACATCATTGACTGGCGCTTCAGTAAAACGATCAGCTTGCGCAGCCATGGGCATCGCTCCCCATAAAAAACAGGTAATTATCAGAATACTATGCTTCAATTTCATTCTTTATAAGATAACCTTAACTTCACAATAAATCCAGCGAAACGAACAGAACACTGGTATATATCGCCATATTCCTCTATATTCTTACGCATGCGCTATTATTACTATGCAATTTTGATGCTCATTCTATTGTTTTGCGTTCCGACTGTGGCGCAGGCGACGATACGTATTACAAATTTAAGTGAGCACACGCAGTTATTCCATATTGAAGATGTCGGCAATCAGGAGCGGGTGATCGAAGTCGCACCGGGTAAGACCTGGAGCAGCGTGGCTCCCCGACTACTTATTCGCCCCATCAAGGGCAATGTGGCTGGAAAGCCACGGTTGGCACAGGAGTCGGATAGCTTTACTTACTGGCCGGATGGGACTTTTGCCATTCAACAGCGCCGCCGCTTGCGGGGCAGAGGACAATAATCGCCTTCTGTAGCGGTTGATTTTTGTTTGATCGGACGTTACACACACAGGCGTGAAATCAACTAGTGATATACTCCATCTGGGAGCCTACCCACATGTGCGGATGCGTCGTAATCGCAAGGCAGCATGGACGCGTAACCTTGTGTCTGAAAACTCCCTGTCGGTACATGATCTAGTTTGGCCGCTTTTTGTGCAGGAAGGTGAGGGGCTACGTACGCCGGTGCCGGCAATGCCGGGTGTGGAGCGCCTGAGTATTGATGTAATGCTTGGAGAAGTGCGCCAGGCGACGGAGCTAGGTATTTCCGCCGTAGCCTTGTTTCCGGTAGTGGAGGCAGCATTGAAATCAGACGATGCAGCAGAAGCTTATAACCCAAAAAACCTGATATGCCGGGCTGTGCAAGCATTAAAACAGGAAGGGTTGGAGATTGGCATTATCTGTGATGTTGCGCTAGATCCCTACACCAGTCATGGTCAGGACGGGCTGGTGCGAGATGGTAAGGTACTTAATGATGAGAGCGTTGATGCATTGATTCGCCAAGCATTGGTATTGGCGCAGGCAGGGGCCGATATTCTGGCACCTTCAGACATGATGGATGGGCGTATTGGTGCTATCCGTTTGGCGCTGGACGAAGGAGCGCAGGAAGAGGTGCAGATACTTTCTTATGCAGCGAAATATGCGTCCGGTTTTTACGGGCCGTTCCGCGAGGCAGTCGGATCGGCGGCCAATCTTGGTGGCGCTAATAAATTCACCTACCAGATGAGTCCGGCTAATGGCGAGGAAGCCATCCGGGAAGTAGCGCTGGATATTGCTGAGGGTGCTGATATGGTGATGGTCAAGCCCGGTATGCCGTATCTGGATGTAGTGCGCCATGTCAGCGAACATTTCTCTGTCCCGGTCTTTGCCTATCAGGTAAGCGGCGAATATGCGATGTTGCGTGCAGCGGCGCAACAGGGCTGGCTTGATTGGAAAAAGGTGATGATGGAGGCATTGCTGGGGTTCAAGCGCGCCGGGGCGACTGGCATTTTTACCTACGCCGCGCCGGAAGTGGCGGGCTGGTTGCTGGCGCATGCTCGACACCATACGAATTTGCGATCATGACAAGTATAGCAGTTGTTTGCCCGAATCCCCTTGAGCCACCAAGCTAATCCATCCATATTGAACGTATGACGGAGCCTCCCAAACGCACCCGCTGGCCAAAAGCGCTGGCGTATTTTTTTGCCGCCGCCATGGGGCTGGCATTGCTTTGCATGATTGGAGTTGTACTGTGGCTTGGCACTGCACCGCGTCAAGTGGGGTTGATGACCCCTTGGCTTGAACGTCAGTTAAAGGATTATACGAAAGCGAGTTCTGTATCGGTTGTTTCACCCATTATCTATCTGAACAGCAAAAAATCCCGTTTGGAGGTTGAGCTTCCTCATCTGCATCTGGCGTTGCCCAAAGGAGTGATGGAAGTAGATACATTAAGGGTTGCTGCACCTCTTAAGGCACTCTTGCGGGGAGCCATGGATTACGAAGGATTTCATGTGCAGCAGGTTTCGGTAATGCCGTCCGGATATGAAACGCCATTGCATATTCAAGGGTTGCAAGTGCATCCGGATGCGCAGGAAGAGGGGAGAACGCATTTCTCTGTTGATATGAGTGGTATCGCGCCGACGGCGGCATTGGAAGGCATAATCGACAGGGGAGATAGTGGTGTTACTTATGCGATGAATGCGCATGATATTCCTGCAGCGTTGATAGCGGTATGGGTGCCGGAGGCAGCAGGGTTGGGTGGGCAGATTAGTGGAGAAATCCATGCCATGTCGCCGGGTGGGCTATCGCCGACGGCGGTTACAGCGCATCTGAATATAAAGAATGCAAGTTTTCGTCATGCGCACTATTACCCGGACACCCCATTGTCATTAGATGCCGTAGATATGTCGGTTGCCTGGCAGCGCAGTACCTGCCAGGTGACGATACAGACGTTGGATATTGTTCGTGGGGAAATGCGTTTGAATGCGGAAGGTGCAATGCAGGATGATTTGTCCGCCTTGCAAATAGAGGCGTCATTGGAACATTTACAGGTCGATGATGTAGGCAAGCTATGGCCGCATGGGGTGGCGCTGGAACCGCGTGACTGGGTCACGCAGCGTCTTTCCGACGGTGTTGTGAAGCATGGTAAGGCAACCGTGATGTTGCAGCCGGGGATGGAGGTGCCATCGCTGAAGGCGTCATTGGATGTCGAGGGAGTTACGGTGACCTATGTCGATCATTTGCCCCCGGCGCGTAATGCACGGGGTAAGGTCTTCTTTACGGAAGACAGTATGCGCATTGAAGTGGCAAAGGCGCAGGCGATGTCCGGTGGCGTATTGACGGACGGTGTGTTGGATGTTGTCAGTTTTTCTAAGGGTGCCATCCCGATGGTTATTACGCTACCGTTAGAGGCCCCGGCAAAGGATGTGGCCGCCTACCTATCGGCGAAGCATCTGAACAAAGGAACGGAATTGCAGCTTGATCCGGAGCGTATTAAGGGACAGGTAAAGGGAACCATTGTCCTGGATTTTCCGTTATATCCGGAGAAACTTGGCAAGGAAAATGCCAGCAGTTTTGATTACCTGAAAACGGATATTCAGGCCGAGTTACAGGGGGTGACGCAGTCCGGCGTATTAGGCGCCTGGAACCTTAAGGATTTTGGAGGGGCCTTGGCGCTCGATAACCAGCAATTAACATTAAAGGCGCAGGGACAGTTGCAGCAGGTGCCTGCGGTGCTGGACATTACCCATCACCACGGGCAGACACCGGCTGATACGGATTACAGCGTATCATTGCAATTGCCTCCTGAGCATTTCAATGCGTTCGGAGTGCCGATTCCACCGGAAATCGTCACGGGGGTGACGCAGCTAGAAGCTGACATTCATGAAACATCGGAAAAAAAGACCATCAACGCCACGCTGGATTTTACGCAGGCCGAGCTGGATGGTTCGCGTATCAATTGGCAGAAGCCCAAAGGGGAGGCTGCAACATTGGTGGTCACCCAAACGATTCAGGGAGGGCACAACCATATTGACAGTATGACGTTCACGGCACCGGACGCGCAGGCGAAAGGGACGATGGTGCTGGATCAGGAGGGGAATATCTATTCCGCATCTTTTTCCAGTATTACGACGCCGGACATGCAGTTATCGCTGAGTTATGAACCCGGTGAACGGCAGGAAATCATTACGATTAAGGGGGAGCGTTTCCGCCTGAATACACTGGATGAAGAGAAGCCTGAGCAAAAAGACCTAGAAGAACAAGAGCAAGCATCCGCTGAAAGTCCACTTGAGGCTTTGAATCAGCGCCGTATCGATGTGACTATCAGGCAGGTGCAGTTCAATGATACGCCGCTGCGGGATCTACGTTTTTCGTCTTCTTGCGGGGTATCCTTATGTGATTCTTTGTCATTTGGAGTGCATTATAATGAGCGTGACAGTTTGAATGCATCAATCCAGACACGGGAGGGTGAGCGTGTGGCACGAGCGGAAGGCACCGCTATCGCCACGTTGATAAAGGCATTGGATATTTCTGAGGATATTTCCGGTGGCAATCTGTCGTTTGACGGAACCTATGAGGGAGCCATCCTGAATGGCCGGATGGCGTTGCATGATCTGGTGCTGAAAGACGCGCCCATACTTACTAAATTGCTAACATTGGCCTCCCTACGGGGGATTGCCGATACGCTGAGCGGTAAGGGTATTGCTTTTGATGCGATCAAGGCAGATGTATCGTTTGATGGTCAAAAAGTGCAGGTTAAGAAGCTAACCGCCAAGGGTGATGCCATGGGGGTGTTGCTGGACGGAAGTATCCAGCCATTTGCCGATTATCTTGACCTTTCTGGGACGGTGATTCCGTCCTACACGTTGAATTCCCTGCCGGGCAAAGTACCAATTATCGGTGAATTACTGGTAGGTGGTGAGGATGAAGGCGTTTTTGGGACACGCTTCTCTGTGCGTGGTAATGCAGATGACCCAGATGTTATCGTCAATCCGCTTTCCATGCTAACCCCCGGATTTTTGCGTAATATCTTTGACGTCTTCCCAGATGCGAAAAGTGAGGAATAGGCAACCGTGCGGGCAAAGGCACGGAAGCACGATTAGCATGACTTTCCCCACTATCGATGCTCAAAAATGCTGGACTTCAGCGTCAGGTTGATTATGAATTGCAGGCAGCTAGCGGAGAGCATCTATGCCAACCATCAACATCAACGGAACCGATCACGATTTTGAAGACGGGATCACACTCATTCAGGCTTGCGAAGAGGCAGGGGTTGAAGTGCCGCGTTTTTGCTACCATGAGCGGTTGGAGATCGCCGGTAACTGCCGGATGTGTTTGGTGGAAGCGGTGGGCGCTCCCAAGCCGGTAGCTTCTTGTGCCATGGGTGTCAATGATCTGCGCCCTGGGCCGAATGGTGAGCCACCTAAAGTGCGTACCGACTCGGAGATGGTGAAGAAGGCGCGGGAAGGGGTAATGGAATTTCTGCTGATTAATCATCCGCTGGATTGCCCGATTTGCGATCAGGGGGGCGAGTGTGATCTTCAGGATCAGTCGATGTATTTCGGTAAGGGAGAAAGCCGCTACGAGGAAATGAAGCGCGCCGTGGAAGATAAATATATGGGGCCGCTGATTAAAACCCATATGACCCGCTGTATCCATTGTACGCGTTGTATCCGATTCATGGAAGATGTGGCAGGAGTGTCTGAGCTGGGCGCAACCGGCCGTGGCGAAGGGATGGAAGTCACCACTTATGTGGAGCAGGCGCTGCATTCGGAAATGTCCGGGAATATCGTTGATTTATGTCCGGTGGGCGCCTTAACCTCACGCCCTTACGCGTTTGCGGCGCGCCCATGGGAGTTGAAGAAAGTCGAAACGGTTGATGTCATGGATGCGGTGGGTAGCAATATCCGAGTGGATGTACGTGGTAATGCGGTCATGCGGGTGCTGCCCCGGCTCAATGAAGACATTAATGAAGAATGGATCTCTGATAAAACCCGCCATGCTTGCGACGGATTGAAAACGCAGCGGCTCGACCAACCCTATATACGTGTGGATGGAACGCTGAAATCTGCCTCATGGGATGAAGCATTCGCCGCGATCCGCAAGCAAACAGAGTCTCTTGATGGAAAAGAAATGGCGGCACTGGCAGGCAATCTGGCCTGTATGGAAAGCATCGTGGCACTTAAGGAGTTAATGGCTGGACTAGGCAGCTCGCATCTGGATTGCCGTCAGGACGGTGCGATGGTGCCATATGAGCAGCGTAGCGACTATCTTTTTAATACGACGATCACAGGGATTGAAGATGCGGATCTGGTGCTATTTGTTGGTGTCAATCCTCGCATGGAAGCGCCTCTGGTGAATACGCGGATTCGCAAGCGTTATTTGCGCGGAGACATGGTGCTGGCGAATCTTGGTATCCCGCATGATCTGACTTATCCGGTGGAAGAGCTGGGAGAAAATCCGGCGATTCTCAGTGAAATTGCTGCTGGAAACCATCCATTTGCCCGAGAGCTGGAGCAGGCAGAGCGTCCGATGATTGTTCTAGGAATGAGTGCTCTGGCGCATCCGGATGCCGATGCTATATTTAGTGCGGCAAAGCAGGTGGCTGAGCGCTGGATGGTCAAAGAAGACTGGAATGGATTCAACGTGCTGCATAATGCGGCCGCGCGTGTTGGGGCGCTGGATGCCGGGTTTGTGCCGAAAAAAGGTGGCAGGGATATTGCCGGAATCATTGAAGCAATCGCCGATCAATCGATCAAGTTTTTGTATTTGCTGGGAGTAGATGAAATTGATACCTCCTACTTCGATGGTGCGTTCGTGGTCTATCAGGGACATCATGGCGATATTGGTGCTCAGTGCGCCGATGTGATTCTGCCCGGTGCTGCCTACACGGAAAAGGATGCAATCTATACCAATCTGGAAGGAAGACCACAATATGCGTACCGCGCGGCATTTCCTCCCGGAGAAGCGCGGGAAGACTGGAAAATCATACGGGCACTTTCCGAAGTGCTGGGACATACCCTGCCTTATCATTCATTGGAGCAGTTGCGTGAGCATATGGCGGTGCTGATTCCTTCTCTCAAGGCAATGGATGAGGCGACGCCATCTCCATTTGTACCTTCAGGTGCCGGGAATGCTGGCGCTATTTCATCGGCGCCGTTTGAAGAAGCGATCCTGAATTTCTACATGACTGATCCGATCAGCCGCGTGTCCAAAACCATGGCGGCCTGTAGCCGTGAAGTAAAGGGTGACGTGCAGCAGCAGGAGGCGGCGTAATGGAAGCGTTTCTTGATTTCTGCGACATGTTAATGCCAGTGCTGGAACAGTTGCTGCGTATTCTGATGATTACTGTGCCGCTGCTTATCGGGGTGGCTTATCTGACCCTGATGGAACGCAAGGTGATCGGGGCGATGCAACTGCGCCGTGGTCCGAATGTCGTTGGACCGTTCGGGTTGCTGCAACCATTTGCTGACGGGCTAAAGCTCTTCTTAAAAGAGGTCATCATCCCGAGTGAATCCAGTAAGGCTGTGTTTATCCTCGCGCCCATGCTAACTTTTATGCTGGCACTGCTGGGCTGGGCAGTGATTCCGGTGCATGAGGAATTCGTCCTTGCTGACTTGAATGTTGGAATTCTCTATTTATTCGCCATTTCATCACTGGGTGTGTACGGAATTATCATGGCCGGGTGGGCGAGTAATTCGAAATATGCGTTTCTTGGCGCGATTCGCTCCGCCGCGCAGATGGTATCCTATGAAGTGTCGATCGGGCTGGTGATTATTACTGTGCTCTTGGCGGTGGGATCGCTCAACCTGACCGATATTATATTGGCGCAGCGTGAGCAGGGATGGTTTGCGTTTTCCGGCCTGTTCCCCATGTTTGTGGTATTCTTTATCTCGGCACTGGCAGAGACCAACCGTCACCCGTTTGATCTGCCAGAAGCAGAGGCGGAGTTGGTGTCCGGTTATAATGTTGAATATTCATCCATGACGTTTGCCCTGTTCTTCCTTGGTGAATATGCCAATATGATCCTGATGAGCGCGATGACAGCGGTGCTATTCCTCGGCGGATGGTTGCCACCGTTCGATCATGAGTTGCTGAATGCTGTGCCGGGCGTCGTGTGGTTTTTGCTGAAAGTCACGTTCCTGCTCTATGTGTTTATCTGGGCGCGGGCGACGCTGCCACGCTATCGTTATGACCAGCTGATGCGGCTGGGTTGGAAGGTCTTCTTGCCGCTGACATTGCTGTGGGTGGTGCTAACGGCGTCCTATCTGAAGTTTAATAATTTATTGCCATAAGGAGGAAGCATGGCATTACAAATACCCCCAAGAAATAAGAATTTAAATGAAAATCGAAGTGTTTCAGTTGGCGCTGCTTTGGCTGGGGAGCTTGCGGAAGCTGGTGCTCGTGAATATTTTCGTCGTTTGAACAACCAAAATATTCCTGATAATGTGGTTACGGATATGTGCTATCAAGCTGCGGTTCGGTCTATAGGCAACTATTCAGCGATACATGCAAAACCACCAACAGCTTTAGAGATATAGAGAAATATAGAGAGCCTCATGAACGCCATTGCCCAAAGCGCCGGAGCCTTATTGTTACGTGAAATCATTGTCGGATTCTGGCTGACGCTGAAATATTTCTTCAAAACACCGGTGACGATCAACTATCCGTATGAAAAGGGGCCGCTCAGCCCACGTTTTCGAGGAGAGCACGCGCTGCGCCGTTATCCGAACGGGGAGGAGCGTTGTATCGCCTGCAAACTCTGCGAAGCGATCTGCCCGGCGCAGGCCATCACCATTGAAGCCGAGCAGCGCGCTGACGGGTCGCGCCGTACCACGCGTTATGACATCGACATGACCAAATGTATCTATTGCGGTTATTGTCAGGAGGCTTGCCCGGTGGATGCCATTGTCGAAGGACCAAACTTCGAATTCGCCACCGAAACACGTGAAGAGTTATTCTACAATAAGGAAAAACTGCTGGGCAATGGCGAACGCTGGGAGCCGGAGCTGGCGGCAATGCTTATGGCCGACGCCCCGTATCGGTGAGTGTCATCTGCTCAATGAAGGCGAGTGTTGCTGCTCATCCAGGCACCGGTTAAAGACCATCTCCAACTCTTCCAAAATTTCTTTTTGAACTGCTTCTATGTGTTGAATTTTGATGCAATTTTCATCAAGCTTGGTTTGTGAGACTGGTTGACCGAACGGTCCTGTAGCGTCTCGAAGGTAAGAGGTGCTTTCATCTTCCCGTTGCTGTACAAGCGTATTAAATACATCTTTAATATCTGTAAGGGATATCTCTTTTTTCCCGGTAGCTCTAAGGCCACTGATAATCCGAAGCATGAACCACCCTATCTCATCCTGCCTGCATGCAAGACAATCATCTTTTATATAGGACATCGTTTCAGGAATAGGGGTATAGCGCTCTGTATCTGTTACACGCGTTTTTAGCGTATCGATGATTCCCTGCTTTTTCTGAGAGAAAGCTATTCTATTAATGGTTTGCTCGGTCATCTCTGCCTCGTGCATCTATATTTTCGACTAATTATAGCATGATATTAATATAAGTAAATTGTTCTCTGCGCTATGACTGTGAGCGGAGTTCAAACACCTTTACATCAGCACGAATTCGTCTATGGTAGCGTCCTCTTTTGAGGGGCGGTTAGCTCAGTTGGTTAGAGCGCTACGTTGACATCGTAGAGGTCGGTGGTTCGAATCCACTACCGCCCACCATCGCAAATGGTAAAAAGTCAGTGCCCAAGTTTCACCTTGTTCGTTGGTCCTAACCACCTCTTATTAAAAGTGCGAACAACGCTTACAGCGTTGCTTCGCGGGTTCGAATCCACTACCGCCCACCATCCGCTTTCGCTCATTTTGCCGAAGGCAAAATGTAGCTTCAGCGCGACGAGCTGAAGCGTGTGAAACGGATGTCGCGCCGTAGCAAGGCGAAGGCGGACGGTTCGAGCTTACGCGTCAAACTCCACCATCGCAAATGGTAAAAAGTCAGTGCCCAAGTTTCACCTTGCTCGTTGGTCCTAACCACCTTTTATTGATAGTGCGAACAACGCTTACAGCATTACCCGCCAACGTCAGTCCCGCCAATCGTAATACTGTCAATCAGCAGGGAGGGCTGCCCAACACCGACCGGCACTGATTGGCCTGCTTTACCGCAAGTGCCAACCCCGTCATCCAAAGACAGATCATTTCCGATTGCCGTGATTTTCTGCATCACGTCGGGTCCGTTACCAATCAGTGTTGCCCCCTTGATCGGGTGGGTGACTTTACCATCTTCAATCATGTAGGCTTCTGAAGCGGAAAATACAAATTTGCCGGAGGTAATGTCCACCTGACCGCCACCAAAATGTACGGC
Organism: Rickettsiales bacterium; assembly: GCA_028279475.1. Taxonomy (GTDB): domain Bacteria; phylum Pseudomonadota; class Alphaproteobacteria; order Rickettsiales; family UBA998; genus JANQNR01. Next base: position 101,721 of record JANQNR010000004.1, read on the forward strand.
ATAGACACCGCGTTTGACGCCACGGATCATCTCCTGTGGGTCTTCAGAACCTGCCAACATATACGTATTGGTCATGCGCGGCATCGGGAGATGAGCATAGGACTCGCGGCGGCCATTGCCGGTAGGTTGCATACCCATCAGCCGGGCATTCATGCGATCCTGCATGTAACCTTTCAGGATTCCATCTTCGATCAAGATATTATAGCCGCTTGGCGTGCCTTCATCATCAATCGTCAAAGAACCACGTCGTTTCTCCATCGTCCCATCATCCACGACGGTGACGCCGGGTGAGGCCACGCGCTGGCCGATACGACCGGAAAACGTAGAGGTGCCTTTGCGGTTAAAATCCCCTTCCAGCCCATGACCGACGGCTTCATGGAGCAGAACGCCACACCAGCCAGGCCCAAGCACCACCGGCAGTTCTCCAGCTGGGGCTGGTTTGGCTTCCAGATTGACCAGCGCCTGCCGTAGTGCTTCATCCGCTTGTTTTTTCCATTTTTCTGGTGAGATATAATCTTCATAACCGGTGCGTGCTCCTGCGCCCGAAGAGCCGCTTTCCATCCGACCATCCTGCTCAACCACGACTGAAATATTGAGACGCACCAGTGGGCGCTTGTCTGTCACGATGTCTTCGCCGGGGCGTAATACGGCAATTTCCTGATAATTCCCGACAATAGACGCTGATACCTGTGAAACACGATTGTCTTTCGCACGCAGGTAAGCGTCAATTTCTTCCAACAGTGTGACCTTATCAGAAAATGCCACACCCTGAATCGGGTTAATGGCATCGTATAACGGTACGGGCTTACGATTGACCGACAGGTTGATATGGTTTGATTCGCCGCTGCGTTGGATGCTTTGCACCGTTTGTGCTGCGCGGGCGATGGCGTCATGTGTCAGTTCGTTGGCGTGGGCGAAGCCACACGTGTCGCCGGAAACAGAGCGTAATCCAAAGCCTTGTGACGTATTGAAGCTAGCGTTCCGGATGCAGCCATCATCAAATGAGACGGATTCCAACTGGTCATATTCAAAGAATAATTCCCCATCATCCATGCCGTGCAGTGCATCGGCGACCAATGATTCCGTGCGGCTTCGTTCCAGTTCGTTTTGTTCGAAGAAAAGATTACTTGTGCTCATGGCGTGACAGGTTAGCTAAGAACGCTCCGTTGCACCAGTGCTTTTATAAAAATATCAGGATTATGCTATTTACAAGTGTATCCGTTGCGCATAGACAATGCCTGTGCTACACAGCATGTGAAAGAATAACCTGGACATAACACTGATATGAGACAGCTATTATTTGTTGCATTGCTGGCCTTCGCAGCATTGGTAGGTAAGCCTGCATTCGCAGAACCTGAACTGATTGAGGGAATGGCCGAGCCATGGCAGTTATCGTTTCAACCGGCAGCTTCCCCAGTGAAGGAGCAGTTGGTCGGTTTACATGATTATATTCTGGTGATTATCACCATCATCACCATATTTGTAACCGTGTTGCTGGCCTATGTTTGTGTGCGATTTCGGCGTAATCGTAATCCCAACCCCAGCAAAACAACACATAATACCATGTTGGAAGTCGCGTGGATTACCATCCCGACGCTCATATTAATTTCCATTTTTATTCCATCCTTGAAGCTGCATTATTATATGGACAAGGCGCAGGATCCGGATATGACGATCAAAGCGACTGGGTATCAATGGTATTGGGGGTATACCTATCCGGATCACGGGATTGATGAATATCTCAGCTATATGAAACAGGAAGACGAATTGTTGCCGGGTGAGCCAAGATTGCTGGCCGTGGATAACCCACTGGTGGTGCCGGTTAATGCAACGGTGCGGGTACTGGCATCCGCTGCTGATGTTATCCATAGCTTCGCAATTCCTGCGTTTGGAGTTAAAACCGATACCATTCCCGGGCGCTTGAATGAAACTTGGTTTAAGGCAACAAAAACCGGTATTTATTACGGGCAATGCTCTGAATTATGTGGCGTAAAGCATGGCTTTATGCCGATTGAGGTGCGGGTCGTTGAGCCAGACGTATTTGAACAGTGGGTGGTACGCGCTAAAGAAGGAGAATACACTCTGGATGGGCTGGCTATCCCAGAAGATGCAGTGGCTGCTAATGCGCAAGAAATTCCTGCCAACGATAATGCAGAAAATGCGGAACCGGTATCACAATAATTTATCAGGTATAATTTATTAGGCATTAATGGAGCAATTTGAATTATGAGTACGGCAGACATCGCGCATCACGATCATCATCATGATACCCCAACCGGGTATCGCCGCTGGTTGTTTTCGACAAACCATAAGGATATTGGGACGTTATACTTAATTTTCTCTGTTATTGCCGGGCTTTTAGGCGCTGCCTTCTCCATTGCGCTACGCATGGAATTGGCTGAGCCGGGCGATCAGTATTTTGACGGCGATTACCAGCTATACAACGTATTCGTAACGGCGCACGCCATCCTGATGGTATTCTTTCTGATTATTCCTGCCTTGTTCGGCGGGTTCGGCAACTGGTTCGTACCGATCATGATTGGGGCGCCGGATATGGCGTTTCCACGGATGAACAATATCAGTTTTTGGCTGTTGGTGCCGTCTATTTTGCTGCTGATGGCTTCCGCTGTGGTTGGGCAGGGGGCAGGGACCGGATGGACCCTTTATCCGCCGTTATCGCATATTGTCTCACACCCGGATGCATCGGTAGATTTGGCAATTTTCTCTCTGCACCTGGCCGGAATTTCGTCCATTTTGGGCGCAATCAACATTATTGTGACTATACTCAACATGCGTGCACCTGGAATGACCTTGTTCAAGATGCCGCTATTCTGCTGGGCGATCTTCTTTACAGCCATCCTGTTGCTCCTTTCTCTGCCGGTGTTGGGTGGCGCGATTACCATGATTCTGACCGACCGGAATTTCGGCACACAGTTCTTCGATCCTGCGGGTGGCGGTGATCCGGTGCTGTATCAGCATTTGTTCTGGTTCTTTGGGCACCCGGAGGTGTATGTCCTGATTCTCCCGGCGTTCGGTATCATCAGTGAGGTGGTATCCACCTTCTCCCGTAAGCCGATTTTTGGTTACAAGGGGATGGTATTTGCCATGGGGATCATTGGTGTGCTGGGATTTGTTGTATGGGCCCACCATATGTTCACCGTTGGCCTCAGCGCCGATACCCGTGCCTATTTTATGTTCGCGACTATGTTGATTGCGGTGCCGACCGGTATCAAAATTTTCACCTGGATTGCGACCATGTGGGGAGGCTCCATTGAATTTAAAACACCGATGCTGTTTGCCATCGGGTTTATCTTCCTGTTTACACTCGGAGGCGTCACCGGGATTGTGCTGGCCAATTCCGCTATCGATATTTCCATGCATGACACCTATTATGTGGTGGCGCATTTCCATTATGCGATGTCACTTGGTGCATTATTTGGCGTATTCTGTGGGTTCTATTACTGGATCGGGAAAATGTCGGGTTATCAATATAACGAGACATTGGGCAAGATTCATTTCTGGATGTTCTTTATCGGCACCAACCTGACCTTCTTCCCACAGCATTTCCTGGGGTTGGCCGGGATGCCACGCCGAATTCCGGATTACCCGGATGTGTATGAAGGGTGGAATTATATCTCCTCGATTGGTTCCTATATTGCAGGAGTCGGGGCGCTGTTCTTCCTCTACATCGTCTACCGTATCTATTCAGACAAGATCAAGGTGGAAGAAAACCCATGGGGTGAAGGTGCGAAAACACTGGAATGGACCGTCTCGTCGCCGCCGGCATTCCATACGTTTGAAACATTGCCACATATACGATGAACGCTATTTCAGATGTTAATGGTGTAACCTCGACCAGTCCGAAGTCGTCACTAAGAGATTATTGGCAGTTGCTAAAACCCGGTGTTATGCTGCTGGTGGTCTTTACCGCTGCGATTGGTGCGATGAGTGCGCCAACAACCGTTTCCATGGTGACTCTGCTCACGGTCGTGTTTGCCATTGCCCTTGGCTCAGGAGCTGGTGCCGCCATCAATATGTGGTATGATGCCGATATCGACCGTATCATGAGCCGCACCCGCAAGCGTCCGATCCCAAGCGGACGTATCGCTGAAGAAGACGTCCTTGCCATCGGCCTTGGACTGTCTGTGGTTTCAGTTGCCATGCTTGGGTTGGCAACGAACTGGGCAGCGGCCATATTGTTGGCCTTTGCCATCTGGTTTTATGCCTGCTTCTATACGATGGTGCTCAAACGCCACACGGCTCAGAACATCGTGATTGGCGGAGCTGCTGGTGCATTCCCGCCGGTGATCGGCTGGCTGGCCGTATACCCGCAGCTTGCCTGGGAACCTGTCTTTTATTTCCTGATTATCTTTTTCTGGACGCCGCCGCATTTCTGGGCACTGGCGCTCTATCGGCATGACGATTATGCACAGGTAAAGGTGCCTATGCTGCCCGTGGTTTCCGGTAAGCGTACAACGTTACATAATATTTTATGTTATACTGTGATACTGGTTGCCATTACTGCATTGCCTGTGTTTCATGGTTCCTCCGGTACGGTCTATGCCTTAGCGGCACTATTGCTGAATGGCGTCTTTTTGTATCGGGCGGTTCGCCTATGGCGTCACCCCTCCGATAAAAAGGCCATTGGGTTGTTTCTTTATTCAATCTTCTATTTATTTATGTTATTTTCATTTGTAGCTGTGGATAAATTAAGGATGCTCCATAGCCTGAAACCATAGGGGGAGAAGATGAGTAGCACAACGGAGACGATAACGGAGTCTGTTGCTGAAGTAGCCAATGACCTTGTTTCCTGCCCGGCCTTTACGCCGGCGGATGCCTATAGTCTGACGTCTGAGATTATCCTGTTGATGGGAGGTAGTTTTATCCTGGGATCGTTGGTGACGACCTTTTTGTTATTGATGTTAGACTTTATGCGCCGTAATCGTGCAGAGGAATAGATATGCCTAAGCACACTCTGCATAAAACCCAGCGCTATCGTAACTATTTGGTATTGGCAGTGTTAATTTTTCTGATGATTGCTCTGTATAATCTGTCTATGGCTAGATTTGGGGGGCTATAGGAAATGGATGCCAGTCTGGAACAAAAGAATCGTTCCGTCATGCTCAGCCTGTTGGGGATTGTTGTCGGGATGCTGATGTTAAGTTATGCAGCCGTACCACTCTATGACCTGTTTTGCCGAGTAACAGGGTATGGAGGAACCCCAACGCTCAATAGTGACTATTCCGGCATTGTGCTGGATCGTTCCGTGAATGTTGGGTTTAATACGGATAAAGCACCCGCCCTGGACTGGACCTTTGAAGCGTTGCAACGGGATGTGGATATTGATGTGGGAAGACGTCAATTAGTATTTTTTGAGGCAACCAATCATAAGGATACGCCGGTTACAGCGACGTCTACTTTTAATGTGACACCGTTTAAAGCAGGACAGTATTTTGTGAAGACACAATGCTTCTGTTTTGAAGAACAGACGCTGGCTCCGGGTGAAACCATGACGTTTCCAGTGTCGTTTTACGTCGACCCTGCCATAGATAATGACGATGATTTGGATGACGTGAAGAATATCACTTTGTCCTATACATTTTTTCCGGTAAAAGACGGTTCATAAATCAACGTTTAGTAGGAAATCACCATGAGCGCAGGCGAACCGAATCATCCCTATCATGTACTGGACCCAAGCCCTTATCCGATCTTAACATCCTTTAGTCTGCTGGCACTGGTAGTTGGTGCCGTGATGTGGATGCACCAGTATGCGTTTGGCATACCGTTGACATTTGCTGGTCTGGCTGCCGTGGTTGCATGTTGTTTTTTCTGGTGGCGTGCCACCATTCGCGAAGGATTGATTGACAAGGCGCATAACCCTGTAGTGCAGCATGGTTTGCGCTTTGGTATGGCGCTATTCATTGCTTCGGAAGTGATGTTTTTCTTCGCTTTTTTCTGGGCCTTCTTCAATGCCAGTCTGTTTCCCCGTGCCCTGATTGAAGACACCTGGGACATACTGACACTATCAGGAACATGGCCACCGGAAGGCATTCAAACCTTTGATCCATTCGGTCTGCCATTCCTCAACACACTGGTACTGCTTCTATCCGGAACAACTGTTACATGGGCTCACCATGCCCTGCTACAAGGCAATAACCGTGACGTGGTACGCGGATTGGCGCTCACCGTTGCGCTTGGCGTATTCTTTTCCGGATTGCAGGCGCTGGAATATTCCCATGCTGCCTTTGGGTTGAGTGACACCGTATATGGAGCGACATTTTACCTGGCAACCGGATTTCATGGCTTACATGTCATCATGGGGACGATTTTCCTTGCTGTGAACCTGGTGCGCGCCATGCGTGGTACCTTAACGAAAGAAGGCCATCTAGGCTTTGAGTTTGCTGCCTGGTACTGGCATTTTGTTGATGTCGTCTGGCTGTTCCTGTTCGTTTTCGTCTACTGGTGGGGTGCCTAGACACTCTATGGCTTTGGTGCATGCCCTTCTTTCCGGTAGATGTCCTGCCTGTGGCAAAGGAAGCCTGTTTAAGACGATGCTCCAATTTAACCATGAATGCCCGTCCTGTGCATGGCGCATTAATGACCAGGATATTGGTGATGCATCCGTCTACCCAGTGATGCTGGTGGTCGGCTGTATCGTTGGCGGTTTAGCTGTATGGGTGGAATTCACCTACCATGCATCCCTGTGGTTACATGCTGCATTATGGATACCTCTTACCTTGTTGTTAACCGTGTTTAGTCTGCGTATTAGTCGAACAGTCTATATACATGCGCAGTATCGGCTGGAATCTCATGCATCAAAAGGAGACTCTCATGCCCCAGATGCGTGACCGCCGCCGTAGCGCCAGATTGGAAAGAGAGCAGGAAGCGCTAGAAGCTAAGCGAGCACGCTGGCATCCGCCAACAGTTATGGCATGGATGTGCGTTGTGACGTCGACCACCCTGTTACTGGGGTTGTCTATGTGGCAGTTTATCCGACTGGACTGGAAAGAAGGGCTGATAGCTGATATTAACGCTAACCAGTACAGTCGGGCCTATGGCACACTTCCTGAAGATATTGAACTTATTCATCGTGATATGTCCTTTGCCCGAGTGCGTTTGAAAGGGAAATTTTTGCATCAGGATGAATTGCATTTGGCCGCGCGCTATTACCATAGCCAGCTGGGTTACCACATCCTTACCCCATTCAAACTGGACGATGGTCGAGTAGTGCTACTAAATCGCGGCTGGGTGCACGCCGATATGAAGGAACCGGAAACGCGTATGGAAGGGCAGGTGGAAGGCTATCAGAGTGTGATTGCCATGGTTCGGCTGGATAATGACAGAAACGCTTTTACCCCAGATCATGACACAGAGAAGAATATCTGGTTCTGGCGTGACCTTGACACGGCATCGTTTATTACAGGCTATGAACTGTTTCCTGTGAATCTGGATGTACTCTATAGCGCGCCCCCTGGGGAACGTCCCATACCATCAAATGGATTAGTAGCACTACGAAATGATCATCTCGGCTATGCGCTCACATGGTTATTAATTGCGATTAGTGGCCTGATTATCTTTTTCAAATATCACCATCACGCTCCGAAGATTGAAGAGGAAGAGGCGTGACCTACGACGCTTATCTGTCCTACATTGACGAGCAGTCGGAGCATATGAAACAGCTGGTTCATGATTGGTCGGCCATTAATTCCGGGAGCTATCATGTGGAAGGGCTGGCACGCATGCTATCTGTTCTGCAAGACAATTTTCTATGGTTAGACGGAACAATGGAAACCCTTGACCTAGTACCTGCACCGAAAATCAATTCGGAAGGTGAGGTAACAACAACACCACTCGGTCAGGCATTGCGCATCCGAAAACGCCCAGAAGCACCGATTCAAGTGTTTCTTTGTGGGCATTACGACACGGTGTTTGGCAAGGAGCACCCATTTCAAACTCCTATGGTTGTGGACGAAAACACCATCAATGGTCCCGGTGTTGCTGACCTGAAAGGCGGGTTGGTGGTGATGCTCAAGGCACTGGAGGCCTTTGAAAAGTTTCCGCAAGCTGATAAGGTTGGATGGGAAATTCTTCTGAACCCGGATGAGGAAATCGGTTCTCCGGGTTCGGATGCATTACTGAAAGATGCGGCATCGCGTCATCATATCGGCCTGATTTATGAGCCTTCCTTGCCGGATGGCACGCTGGTTGCCGAACGGAAAGGCAGTGGGAATTATACGCTGGTAGTGCGTGGAAAGGCAGCCCATGCGGGTCGAGAACATCATTTAGGGCGCAATGCTATCGTTCGGTTGGCGGAATTGACCGGAAGCGTGAACGCACTGAATGGCCAGCAGCCAGGCGTCACCGTTAATCCGGGTGTCATTGAGGGCGGGTCTGCCTTGAATACGGTACCCGATCTGGCCATCCTGCGGTTTAATGTGCGTGTGCAAACGATGGAACAACAACACTGGTTTGAAGAACAGATTGCCACCCTGGTCACGTCTGCGCAACAGGCAGATATGGATTATACGATTGCGTTGCATGGCGGTTTTACCCGACCACCAAAAACCTATGATGCCAAAGGTCATGCTCTTAAGGATGCACTATATAATACGGCACAAATGTTGGGACTTTCCCTACAATGGAAGGATACCGGTGGATGCTGTGATGGCAATAATTTGGCAGCGTATGGCCTGCCGAATGTGGATACGCTGGGGGTGAGGGGTGGAAATATTCATTCTGATAAAGAATATATCCTGCTGGATAGCCTGACTGAACGTGCAAAACTTTCTGCTTTACTGCTCATGCGGTTAGCTGCCGGAGAGGTGGTTCTATGATTTTGCGACCTGTTGCTTATCAGGACAAGGACGCAGTCATTGCTATTGCCGAAGCGGCAGGTATTGGTATGACCTCATTGCCGCCGCATCCTGATGTGTTGGCAGAGAAAATTGAGCGTGCCGTAAAAAGCTTTGAAGGAACACTGGATGACCCTGGTGATGAGCTCTTCTTCTTTGTGTTAGAAGACACCGAAACCGGCACCATTGCCGGAACGTGTGGTATAGAAGCGCATATCGGGCTGAAGCGACCGATGTACTCGTATAAAATCTCTACTGTTACCCAGCATTCCGATACGCTGGGGCTAGTGAATCGCAACGATATGCTGCAAATCGTCAATGATTATACAGGTGTTTCCGAAATTGGGTCATTGTTTTTAATGCCGGAATACCGGCGTGACCGGCTGGGTCGCTTTCTCTCCCGTGTACGATTCCTATTCGTTGGGCTGTTTCGGGAGCATTTTGATGAGCGATTGGTAGCAGAAATTCGTGGCTGGCATGACGGAAAAGGCAATTCACCTTTCTATGACGCACTGGCAAAAAAGTTCTTCCAGATTGATTTTGCCAAGGCAGACTGGATTTGTGCCACAGAAGGTAACCGCTTTATCTCCGAGTTAATGCCAACCTATCCTATCTATATCAATCTGCTTCCAAAAGAGGCGCAAGATGTCATTGGCCGCCCCTATGTTAACAGTGAGCCGGCAAAAGCGATGCTGGAGCGTGAGGGGTTTCACTACCACAATTATATCGATATTTTCGATGGTGGCCCAACATTGGAAGCGCGTATTCAGGATGTTCGTGCCATTAAGGAAATGCAGGAACGTCTGATAGTAGCAACTGAGTCGGCCTCAAACCTTACAACGCGAGCTATGCTTTCTAATCAGTCCTTATCACAATACCGTGCCTGCCCTGGATTTGTTCGGGAAGAAGAAGGTGGGGTAGTGATTGACGCCGCCAGTGCAGGCAAGCTAGGTTTGGTGTCTGGTGATACCGTTGTTTACACAGGAGCGTAGTATATGAACATGACATCTATTAATCCTTCGAATGGTGCTGTCCTATGGGAAGGAAACGCAACCGATGCGCAGGGAGTAGCACATACCGTTTCTTCAGCAAACACTGCATTTCAGAGCTGGTCACTGACCACTCTGGAAGAACGAATCGCTGTGCTGGAACGCTACGCAGAAGTGCTCAAGCGTCGCCGTGATGAAATTGCAGTCCTGATTGCGCAAGAAAACGGTAAAGTCATGCGTGAGGCGAATGCAGAGGCAGGGGCGTTGATCGGCAAGATCGCTATCTCGATTGAGGCCTATCATGATCGTACCGGGCGTCAGATGGCAGAGATGGACGGAGGTATCCGCCGTGAATTAGCACATCGCCCTCTGGGCGTGATGGCAGTATTTGGTCCCTATAATTTCCCGATGCACCTGGCGAACGGGCACATGGTGCCTGCATTGCTGGCCGGGAATACGGTGGTGCTGAAGCCAAGCGAAGATACGCCCGCCTGCGGAGAATTACTGGCAGCTTGTATGCAGGAAGCGGGATTCCCGGAAGGTGTGGTTAACCTGGTACAGGGCGGCAGAGACACCGGCGTAGCGTTGGCGTCCAACCGTGACATTGCCGGTATTCTGTTTACCGGGAGCTATGCCACCGGGCGTGCCATCCACCAATCATTGGCTGGACGACCGGAAATCATGCTGGCACTGGAGATGGGCGGTAATAATCCGTTGATTGTTCATGAGGTAAATGACGCAGAAGCCGCTGCTTCGCTGGTGGTGGACTCCGCCTTTGCTACGACCGGTCAGCGGTGCACCTGTGCCCGGCGACTGATTGTGCCATCAGGCGAGCAGGGAAACCAGCTCATTGAAAGATTCGTAGAAGTAAGTCGTACTATTCAGGTAGGAGCACCGGACGAAACACCCGAACCCTATATGGGCCCGATGATCAATAACATGCAGGCCGACGCGGTATTGCAGGCGCAAAGCCGGCTGGCCGGGGCAGGTGGACGCGTATTGCTGGAAAGTAAGCGCCTGCATGAATCATTACCGTTTCTCTCTGTGGGTATTGTGGATGTCACCGGTGCTGACATTGACGACGAAGAAATCTTTGGACCGCTACTGCAGGTGATCCGTGTGAAGGATATAGAGGAAGCGGTGCGCGTGGCCAATGATACGAAATACGGACTGTCTGCCGGGGTTATTACCGATAATCCGGCACATTGGGAGTATGCCTATCCGCGTCTGCGCGCCGGGATTATCAATGTGAACCGCCCCCTGACGGGTGCGGCCAGTGCGTCTCCGTTCGGTGGTCCGGGCTGTAGCGGCAATTTCCGCCCCGGCGCTTATTATGCGGCAGATTACTGTGCGTATCCGGTAGCGACATTGGCCATGGATCAGGTAAAGGGAATAGCGCTAGCTGGAGTGAATTGAAACATCAAGATGCACTGTCGCCATCATCCTGCTGCTTCTCTTTCATAATATCAGCAATATTCTTGCGTTTGTTGCGCTTGACCGTGACCATGGAAGTAAAGCGCCCGACCTGCTGCTGGTTTTCTTCGTCTCCTTCCGGCTTGTCCTTCGGTTTGTTCGCATCCCGTTTATAGGTGTTTTCCCGGCAGGTAATAGTAAAGCCACCTTCCGGCAAGGCTTCCACCTCTAGAATCACCCGGAACAGAGGCAGGCTACCATCAAAGGTTTTACGGTAGATGATGGTATAGATTTTATTCTGTGAGGGAATGGTGACTTCCGGGAAATCCTCAGCGAGCTTCATCAGGTCGCTATAAGCTTCGTCAATGCTGCCATAGCGCCAGCTTTTCTGCACTCGGCGCAATACCCAATAACCCCAGTCCGGATGCTTGCCTTTCCGGCGTTTGCGTTGCGGGTGTTTGGCTGGTTCGATCTCCAATTTTCGTGCACCAACCGTATATTTACCATCCGGTGTCTCATCCACCTGAATCACGGCATAGTTGCCGATACAGCCTTGTTTGGCCTCATCGGCCGTTACTTCAAACCCTCGAATCCAGATGACGGTGGCATTGGCATCAACTGACTCTGACAGTGAAGACCGTACAAAGCGTTCGCCAATCTGCATAACTTTATCAATCGCGTCTTCTTTCGTTGAGAATGCAAAGCGTTGGTGAATGACGGCCTCAATCAATGGACTTTTGATATTTGCCAGGACTTTTTTCTTCTTTTTAGGCTCAATTTCTTTTTCCATCACAGGTATTTACCTCTATTACGCGAGTTTCGGTTATGCTAAAGCATAAAGACTAAATTTTCTTTAAATTAGGATGCTGCCTGGCATTTGGCAAGTAGTATTCATAGGTTGGTAAAAGCAGGTTGCAGGATGAATTTTTTGTAGGCTATAGTTCATCTGGGAGACACACATACTATGGAAGCTTTAACCTATTTGGCTATTATTTGGATTGGCGTTTATATTGCCGGCCTGTTGGCAAAGCCAACACGGTTGACGCCGGTGCTCTATTTTCTGGCGTTCGGGGCACTGGCCGTGAATATCGGTATCCTGCCCAAAGAAAGTGACCCGTTTATTCGAGGATTTGCTGACATTGGTATTATCATTATCATGTTTGCGCTGGGCTTTGAAGAGAATGCCGGCAATTTCCTGCGCAGCGCCCGGCGTAGTTGGGGGATTGCCTTCTTTGGCGGTGTTGCGCCGTTTATTGCATCCTATTCGGTGGCCGAGCATTTCTGGAATGATACAGGCATATCCATCATGTGCGGTTTGGCCATGACTTCCACGGCGATTTCGCTAACCATCGTTTCCTTGAAATCTGAAAACCTTCATCAGTCAGCCCCTGCTAAAGGGGTTATCACCTCTGCTGTCATGGAAGATATTGCCTCGCTGGCGCTGGTCGCTGTGCTGGTGCCGATTGCCTCTGGGCAGGGAGAACTCAGTGCTTCCGGGATTGCCTTGACTGTTGGCAAAGCGGCACTGTTTTTTACTTTATTGACAATAGCCGGACTATTTATTTTCCCGCATGATGGTAACCATGCGTTTCGCCGTATACCATTCATTGGTAAGTATGGTATTCGTCATTTTCTGGCATTAGGGGATGGTGAGCATGCCACGTTGACGGTGTTGCTCCTGGCTTTGCTGGTCGGATTGGCGGCGCATCATTTTGGATTCCACCCGGCGGTTGGCGCTTATATGGCCGGGCTCATTCTTAAAGAAGAATATTTTCATTTTGAAAAGAATGGTCAGCGAAACCATTATGAGCACACCAAGAATATTGTTGATAACGTTGCTTTCTCTTGGATCGGGCCAGTCTTCTTTGTCAATCTTGGTTCAAAAATTATCTTCGATTGGGATATTTTTCTGTCGGTCATCCCCGAAACAGTAACGCTGGTGCTGGCGATGATCATTGCACAAATTTCCTCATCTGCATTAGCAGCACGCTATACCGGACGGTTTAACTGGCCGGATAGTCTGCTAATCGGGTTGGGCATGCTTGGCAGAGCAGAGCTGGCGTTTGTCGTATTGGACATTGCCTATGTGCAATACCAAATTCTCAGTGTGGAAGCATTCTATACGCTGATGTTCACAGCATTCTGGCTCAACATTACCGTGCCGATTTCGATCAGTTTATGGAAACGAAAATACGGGTGAGAAAGATACTCTTGCAAAAGAATTACCTGCGAGAGGTAGCTTTTGAAGAGAAATCCGAATTAATATTTCCGTTCTACCATTAGTTTTTTGATTTCTGAAATTGCTTTGGCCGGGTTCAGACCTTTCGGGCAAGTTTTGGCACAGTTCATGATCGTATGACAGCGATAGAGCCGGAACGGGTCTTCCAGATTGTCCAGCCGCTCACCGGTGAATTCATCACGGGAATCAATAATCCAGCGGTAGGCTTGCAGTAAAATTGCTGGCCCAAGATAGCGATCGGAATTCCACCAGTAGCTGGGACAGGAGGTGGAACAGCAGGCGCACAGGATACACTCATAGAGTCCGTCCAGTTTCTCCCGGTCTTCCGGGGATTGCAGGCGTTCGGTACTAGGCGCCGGGCTTTCCGCCTGAAGCCAGGGCTGAATCGACTGATATTGCGCATAGAAGTGATTCATATCCGGTACCAGGTCTTTGATTACTTGCATATGGGGCAGGGGATAGATGTTGATTTCTCCCTGCACGTCTTCAATGGCCTTGATACAGGCCAGCGTATTGGTGCCGTCAATATTCATCGCGCAGCTACCACAGATACCTTCGCGGCAAGAGCGGCGGAAAGTGAGGGTTGCGTCAATATCGTCTTTGATGTGGATTAGGGCATCGAGCACCATGGGGCCGCATTTATCTGTGTCGACCTCGTAGCGATCAATGCGCGGATTCTCAGGGATGCCGTTATCGTCAACATCATCCGGACTCCAGCGATAAATGTTAAATACGCGCACCGTCTCGCTGGAAGAGTCAACTGGGAAATGGTTGCCTTTCACAGGTTTGGAATGGGTGGGTAGGGTAAATTCTGCCATGATCAATGCTCCGGGTTAAACTTTCCTTTCGGGAATGAGGGGGTGGTTATTAGCTTGTTTGGTCTTGATTTCCTGAATGGTTTTTTTCATTGCGACATAGCGTTCCGGGTTAGTCGGGTGCGTTGTTCCTACGTAGATGCTGTTTGGATTCTTGGCAGACATTCTCCGCCAGAAATTGGGTGCGGCAGAGATATCGTAACCGGCACGTGCTAAGATATACAGGCCGATATAATCGGCTTCACGCTCAAATCCTTTTGAATAACGTAGTATCGCTCCCTGAGTTCCTAGCTTGCTAAGCCCGCCTTGCGTATTTACGCCCTGAGTTGCGGCAACGGTATCGATCAATGCTCCTACCAGCCCACCTAGAGCAGCATTATTGCGAGTGGAGTCCGGATGACGCATGATATTATGTGCCATTTCGTGGGCAACCACATACGCCAGTTCGATGTCATTACGAGCGAAATGTAGCATATCCATCAGTACCACCACTTTTTCACCGTCCGCATAGGCATTCATGCCTTCGCCTTCACCCAGTATAATTGGAAATGTGCAGGGAAGGTTGCGCGTATGAATGATTCGGCATAGCTCAGTGGCTGATGGTTGAATGCGTGCAGCAATTGCTTCAAGATTGGCTGAACCGGCCTTGCCTTTAGTCGGTGAGTTCTGCCGCGCATCCCTGGCCAGTGACTTCTGGATAGCGCGTTCTTGTGCTAATTCTTGCTCCGTCACATGCGGCGTATAGCTGGTCGCCTGCTGACAGGCAGAAAGCGGCAGCGTAAGCACACAGAGAATCAGAAGAAATCGGTTGCAATATGCCATTGGCGTCCTCAATAGACACGCGCCTTGGGCGGGATGTAGTCTACCTCATCTGTCAGCGTATATAAATGCACTGGTCGGTAGTCGATATCGACCTTGCCGGCGGCATCAATCCAGGCAATGGTATGTTTCATCCAGTGGTCATCGTCACGATCAGGGTGGTCTTCCTGTGCATGTGCGCCCCTGCTTTCCTTACGATTTGCTGCGGAATGCATGGTAATGGATGCCTGCCCTAGCAGGTTATCCAGCTCTAATGCTTCTACCAAGTCACTATTCCATACCATACTACGATCTTTAATGCCGATGTCTTGAAAAGACGTAAAGACGGCATCCATTTTTTTACATCCTTCCGCCAGTACGCTATCGGTGCGGAACACAGCGGCATGGTTCTGCATCGTGCGTTGCATGTCTCGGCGGATGGCGGAGGTTGGAGAGTTGCCATTGGCGTGGCGGATTTGATCCAGCCGATCCAGTGCATGTTGTGTCGACTGTTCAGGCGGCGTACGGCGCGGCATGTTCGGGCTGAGTATTTCGGCAGCGCGATGCGCGGCAGCGCGCCCGAATACCACTAGATCAAGCAATGAATTAGAGCCAAGACGGTTGGCACCATGGACGGACACACAGGCGGCTTCACCGATTGCCATCAGTCCAGGCACTACGGCATCCGGGTTACCCTCATAGAGTGTAACAACTTCCCCATGATAGTTGGTAGGGATGCCGCCCATATTGTAATGCACGGTCGGTAGTACGGGTATGGGTTCTTTGGTCACGTCTACCCCGGCAAAGATTTTTGCCGTTTCAGCGATGCCTGGTAGGCGCTTGTGAATAACATCCGCACCCAGATGATCCAGATGTAGGTAGATATGGTCTTTTTCCGGGCCAACCCCACGTCCTTCGCGGATTTCAATGGTCATGGAACGGCTGACCACATCACGTGATGCTAGATCTTTGGCAGAGGGAGCGTATCGTTCCATAAAGCGCTCACCTTCGGAGTTGGTCAAGTACCCGCCTTCGCCACGCACTCCTTCTGTAATCAGGCATCCGGCACCATAAACACCGGTTGGGTGGAACTGGACAAATTCCATGTCCTGTAATGGCAGCCCGGCGCGCAGTACCATACCACCTCCATCGCCGGTGCAGGTATGCGCCGAGGTGCAGGAGAAATAGGCGCGGCCATAGCCGCCGGTGGCCAGCACAACCATGTGGGCGTTAAAGCGGTGAATCGTGCCGTCATCCAGGTTCCATGCTAGTACGCCACAGCATTCCCCTTTATCATTCATCAACAGGTCGAGGGCAAAATATTCGATAAAAAATTCGGCCTGATGCCGTAATGCCTGCGTGTAGAGTGTGTGCAAAATAGCATGGCCGGTACGGTCAGCAGCGGCGCAGGTACGCTGTGCAGCAGGACCTTCACCATATTGTGTCGTCATTCCACCGAATGGGCGCTGGTAAATCCTGCCGTCTTGTGTGCGGGAGAAAGGGACGCCGTAATGCTCCAACTCAATCACTGACTCAATCGCATTTTTACACATATATTCAATAGCATCCTGGTCGCCCAGCCAGTCGGAACCTTTAACTGTATCATACATGTGCCAGCGCCAGTCATCTTGTCCCATATTGCCGAGTGCGGCGCTGATACCACCCTGGGCGGCGACAGTGTGGCTCCGCGTAGGGAATACTTTGGTCACACAAGCAGTTTTCAACCCGGTTTGTGCCATACCAAACGTGGCACGCAAACCCGCTCCGCCGGCGCCGATGACAACCACATCATGATAATGATCAATAATTTTGTAACTTTCTGACATAACTTCACACCATAAAATGCAGGGTTCCGATGGCAAGGATCGTTCCGATGCCGGCAATCGTGAACACCGCGTAATTGATTATCAACAAGATGGTTTTCATTATCGGGCAGTGGATATAGTCTTCAATAACCACCTGAACTCCCAGTTTGGCATGATAAAAAAGAGCGCTGAACAGCAGGAGGGAAAGCAGCGCATGATATGGGTTGACGATCCAGCTTTCCAGTGCATAGAGCGCATTATTCTGGGTAATGCTCAGCAGGGATATAATAAACCAGAGTGATAAAGGAGCGATAACAATCGCCGTCAGGCGTTGCCAGACCCAATGATGTGTGCCGTCTTTGGCAGAACCCAACCCACGTGCCTGTGCTAGCGGGGCTTTTAATGAATGTGATGATTTCATATGATCCCCCATATGTACAACCAGGTGGTTGCCGTCATAATAGCTGCTGCAATCAGCACTGCCATACCGCTTTTCGTTACACTATCAAGTGCAAACCCGTGTCCGGTATCCCAAAGCAAGTGGCGCAGGCCGTTGCAGAGGTGATAGTAAAAAGCCGCAGACCAGGCAATCAGCAGGATGGTGCCAATCGTGCCCTGAAAAAATTGTGACAGCGCTGTGTGCGCATTAACGTCATAAGCAGCCGTGAACAGCCACACCCCCAGCACTAGTGAACCTAGTGAAAGAAACACGCCAGTCAAACGATGCAGGATCGACATAACCGAGGTGATCTGAGGTTTATATACCTGCAGATGGGGAGATAGAGGCCTTTGCGTTTTTGCTGAAGAGTGGTTCATGAAACGCGATTCCAAAGTAGTTGAATATCGTACATGCACCAGCACTAATAAAAAACGGGGACGCAATCAAGCGCCCCCGTTGCTGTAACACGATATACGTGTATTTTATGCTTCGGCTGTGGCTTTCGATGATGTGGCTACATCAATCGTAGGAGTCGCTTCCGGCTCTTTCAGCACATAGCCGCGCCCCCATACGGTTTCGATATAGTTCTCGCCACCGGAAAAATCAGAAAGTTTCTTACGCAGT
The DNA here is from genome assembly GCA_028279475.1 of Rickettsiales bacterium. Lineage (GTDB taxonomy): Bacteria > Pseudomonadota > Alphaproteobacteria > Rickettsiales > UBA998 > JANQNR01. The sequence goes on from JANQNR010000004.1 coordinate 119,695, forward strand.
TTGCACACGAAGACGTCAATGATTTTCAGTTCCGGTTCATCAATGCCACCATACAGGTGATTTAGGAACATTTCCTTGGTCAAAGTGGAGCCCTTCCGCAGTGACAGAAGCTCCAGGATCGCATATTCCTTGCTGGTCAGATGCACGGCCTTGCCATCCACTTCCACGGAGCGTGTGTCCAAATTGACTACCAGCTTGCCGGTACGGATGATGGATTCGGAATGTCCCTTGGAACGACGCACAATCGCCTGAATGCGAGCGATCAGTTCACCTTTATTGAATGGTTTGGTCAGATAGTCATCTGCACCATACCCTAATCCTTTAATTTTCTGATCTGGTCCAGAAAGACCGGAAAGAATCAGAATGGGTGTAGCGATCTTGGCAGCGCGGAACCGGCGCAGCACTTCGTAACCGTCAATATCCGGCAACATCAAATCCAGGATGATGATGTCATAATCATAGATGCGACCGATCTCCAGGCCTTCTTCACCAAGTTCGGTGGTGTCGCAAATAATTCCTTCCGATGCTAGCGATAGCTCGATTGCCTTTGCTGTTGAAGCATCATCTTCCACTAGTAATACGCGCATTTAAAACCCCTATATCCTTTATATTAGTTAAACAAAGCATGTGAGGCATTAACTACCTCGTAGATCGTGCAGATCAATAATACGGGCTATACAAGCATATAACCATATATAAGGATAGTCTTAATATTAATCGATCGCAACGATTTTAATTAATTTTTTTGATATGTGTATACAAGTCACAATTTTATGGGGCTGGTCTTGCGTTTTTTGGTGCGATAGTATTGAGTAACAATATGTATGGGGAGACATCATGACGATTCAGGCCTATTTGGATGCAGTGGAACGCGTGCAAACAACGCGTGTGAGCGGTTCTGTTGAAACCGTGAAAGGGCTGGTGGTGACCTGCAAAGGGTTGGATGCCATGATGAAAATCGGTGATCGCTGTCAGATTGAGCGGCGACCGCACATGGGAGCTCGTGATGGTTATGTGATGGCTGAAGTGGTGGGATTCCACCATGACCATGCGCTACTCATGCCATTTGGCCCTCTGGAGGGGATTGGACCGGGTTCCAGGGTGCATGCCAATCAGACGACACCGGTGGTCAGCCCGTCACATGCATGGTTAGGACGTATTATCAATGCCTTTGGAGAGCCAATTGACGGTAAGGGGCCGCTTCCAGATGGGGAGTTGGGGTATCTGGTGCGTGGTACGCCGCCACCGGCGCAAATGCGAGATCGGGTGCGCGGTAAAATGGATATGGGAGTACGCGCCATCAATAGCTTTCTGACCTGCTGTCGCGGGCAACGTTTAGGGATTTTCGCCGGTTCGGGTGTCGGTAAGTCAATTTTAATGTCGATGTTAGCGCGTTACTCTAAGGCTAATGTCAATGTCATCGGTTTGATCGGCGAGCGAGGGCGGGAGGTGCAGGAATTTATTGAGGATGATCTTGGCGAGGAAGGGTTGAAGCGATCCGTTGTGGTGGTGGCAACGTCCAGTGAGTCGGCGCTGATGCGTCGGGAGGCTGCCTATATGACGATGGCGGTGGCAGAATATTTTCGTGATGCCGGGGAGGAAGTGCTGTGTCTGATGGACAGTGTCACGCGCTTTGCCATGGCGCAGCGTGAGATTGGGTTGTCTGTTGGTGAGCCGCCAACGACCAAAGGTTACACGCCAACGGTCTTTTCCGAATTGCCGCGCCTGTTGGAGCGCGCTGGGCCAGGGTTGAAGGGGCAGGGGGCGATCTCCGGCTTTTTCACGGTACTGGTGGAAGGTGATGATACGAATGAACCGATTTCCGATGCGGTGCGAGGCATTCTTGACGGACATATCGTGATGAGCCGTATGATTGCCGAGCGGGGTCGTTATCCTGCCATTGATATATTGCGTAGCGTATCGCGTACCATGCCCGACTGTAATAACAAGGAAGAAAATGCGCTGGTGAATGCGGCGCGGGGGTTATTGTCCACGTATGACGATATGGCGGAGATGATTCGGCTGGGTGCGTACCGCAAAGGCAGTGATCCGGAAGTGGATCGCTCTATTCAGTATTTCCCGGAGCTGGAAAAATTTTTGGCACAGGACAAGGATGAGCATAATACGTTGGAAGAGAGCTATGCGCGGTTGGCCGAGGTGATGGACTGGCAGCCTCAATTGCCTTTAGGTCAATAATGTGTGCTAGGCAGATCTAGGAAAAAATATAGAAATCTGATAGATTGGCACAGTACTTGCTTAGTTATCCCGTATGGAAGCATCATTGCTCACATTGCTGGGATTGGGGACGCCGGAGGCCGGGAAGCAGGCATCCGTGATACCGGAATCGCCGTTGTCCAAGGCTGAGGCACCAGATGTACGTGACGCATTTGCCGCGCTGTTAACGTTAGCGGAAATCCGTTTTCGTGATGAGGGCAAGCACCGTGTGGCTCGTGGTGAAGAATTGGAAGCCGTAGAAGCGTTGGACGAACTTAGCTATTTTCGCAAATTGGCGCAGGAGATGGAACAGGAGATGATTTCTGGCGTAGCTCCGGCATTTGTGGTGCCGGTTGAGCAATTGCCATTGCTGGAATCCTATGTGGCGGATGTCAGCTTTGACCCGGTAGCGGTGGCAACGCTGCATGATGGTGCTAACAGCCCGGTCGGTCGTATTCCGACTATACTATTGCCCGAAGAGATGACGGTCAATGGTGTGGTAAGTGCCGATATATCCCCGGAAGTGGGAGACTATGTTCCGGTTGACGCTGTCGTGCAGTCGAAGACAGGACAGAATGGACAGATAAATCAGGACGTAATATCAAAAGCCGATAACGTGCCAACGGAAGATGTAATCTATACCGGCACGATAGAAAATAATCTGACACAGTTGCCAGTGGAAGCGCCTTTGGTGGCTCCCGTGACTCCAGATGTTGCAAACGCTGAGGTGACAGCTGCTGTTTCTCATAGTCCAGCAGTTGCGTTAACCGTGGCGCCGGTGGCGCGGACGACGGCATCGGCGGCTAAAGAGGGTGCGACTATCAATGATACCATGTCGGTCATTGCTTTGCCGGAGCGTCGGTTGACATCAGTTATGCAGTCGGTTGATGCCGTCGATTCCGTGGATATAAAGCCGGTGATTGCCACGATCAACGGAAGTAACACTGCGGCAAACAATACTACTGTAAATGGTGCAATTAACCCTGATATGTCACTGCAAACCTTGTTCCGTGAAGTATTGACATTTGCTCCGCTTGACGAGAAAGCCGCATTACAAACCTTTGCTACTGAAACGCCGGAGATGGTAGGGGGGATAACGGAAAAATCTTCAGTATTTGATCCAAGATTATTGCAGGAACCGAGTTTTATCCGTCTGGCGACGGCGGAAGCGACCAAAGAACGCCTGACGCCAGCGCAGCAGGTGTCGGTACAGATCGTTCAGGCAACCGCGGAAGGGCAAAGCCGGGTCAGTCTGCAGTTGCATCCGGTAGAATTGGGGCAGGTGGATGTGGAGATGCAGATCGACGGCGATAATGTCACGATTGCCCGTATTACGACGGAGACACGCGAAGCGTATGAACTTTTGCGAGCAGACCGGGCGTCGTTGGAACGCATTTTGCAAGAATCAGGGTTGAAGACGCATCAACAGACGTTGGAGTTCAGCTTCCGGGGAGATGGTGAGCAACACCAAACCTCCTCAGGTGAGCAGGATACATCTTCGTCTGTTGCTACATCTTCTACGGAACAGGAACTAACAGAGGCGCAGGGTACGGAATCGATTGTAACGGATACTGTACTGAGTGTCACTACCGGGGTTAACATCAAGGTATAACAAGAGGGATCTATGACAGACGTATCACCCACATCAGCTTTAGGACTCATTCAGCAAGATGAGAATCCGTCCCGTGCGGAGCTGGATGCACAAAAGCTCGCCGATGATTTTGATGATTTTCTGTTGTTATTGACAACACAGTTAGAGAATCAGGATCCGACTGAACCACTCGATACCAATGAGTTTACTCAACAATTGGTGATGTTTGCCAGTGTTGAACAACAGGTGGCCACGAACAGCAACATTGAGCAGTTGGTGGAAGCGACCGTAGCCTCCGGCGTGCAGCAAAGCCTGGGATATATTGGTAAAGCCATCGAAGCTGTGGGTGATAAGGGTGTGTTAGCTGACGGACAGGCGGTATTTGCCTACGAGTTGCCGCAAACCGCAACCCGCGTGGATGTCAGTATTCTCAATAGTGGTGGGCAAGTGGTGTTCAGCGGTGCCGGTAGTACAGATGCCGGAAGGAATACGGTGCTATGGGATGGCATCAACAGCTTTAACAGCCAGCAAATGCCGGATGGCACCTACCAGATTGTAGTCAGTGCCAGGGGGACGGGCGATAGCGAGCTGGACGTCACAACTTTCACTACCGGGCGAGTGACATCTGCCGAAGTGGATGCAGAAGGGCAGACACTCTTAACGGTTGGTACGACAAAAGTGCCGGTGAGCGATGTGCGGGCGGTGCGTGAAATCACAACGGCACCAAACGTCGTTGATGAGGTGGCAGCCAATGACAATACGGGTGATGAGGAATCATCCTCGGATGACACAGAATTATCAGGTTAACAGGAGGGTTTTTCCATGACACTTTACGGAGCATTATTTACAGGCGTATCCGGGTTAGATACGCAGGGGCAGAAAATCGGGATCATTTCCGATAACATCGCCAATGTGAACACAGTCGGCTATAAGGAAGCCGAGGCACAGTTTGAAACATTAGTGATTAACCAGTCTAACCAATCGGCCTATTCACCAGGTGGAGCACGTAATGAAACACGCTTGAACATTGATAAGCAGGGCATTATTACGTCAACATCCGCTCCATCGGATATTGCTATTTCCGGGGATGGGTTCTTTGTCGTCAACGCATCCGCTGATGGTTCGTCACAGGATCTTTATTCGCGTGCCGGGTCGTTCCGTCAGGATTCTCTGGGGAACTTTGTGAACTCTCAGGGGTTTTTCCTGCAGGCATGGCCACTGGATCGCGATGGCCGTCTACCGGGACAGGTTGGTAACCTGAATACAATTTCCAGCGCGAACCTGGAGAGCCTGGAAACAGTCAATATTGAAGCGGCCAGTGGTGTGGCGCAGGCAACAACGGAAGTCGCGTTCGGGATTAATCTGAATGCCGGTGAAGATGTTTATCCGGGTGCCAGCGCAACCATCAGCATGGATCCATTGGCTACGAACAATTTCGGCATTGATGCCGATACCATTATTGTGCCGGATGAAGCATCTGCTACGGCACCGCTATTCGGACTGTCAACGCCCAACAACATTGCCCGCGGCGATCAGTTTACCGTGACTACCGGCAATGGGCTAAGCTATGATTATCAGTATGGCGGGTTCAGTATCGGACGGCAGGTGAGCAGCTCTAACCTTGCGACAAATACCGGTGATCGTAACACGGATTTATCATCCACAGACATTATCGGTGCGGGGGGGAGTATTACCCTTAACAACGGTGACAGTTTCTATACTGTGGATGTTGGTGCCGCGCATGGCCTGTCGGTGGGTGATCAGGTGCTACTCAGCGGGGTGACGCTGGCCGGTCCATCGAACGTGCCGATTTCGGAATTTAATGGTGTTGTGACTGTTGCATCGACGCCGGCTGCAAACACGTTTACTGTGTCAACGACGGTAGCGCATGCCAACCCGAATACGACGGCGGCAACCGCTTTGTATAATACCCGTATTTATGCAGGAAATGTACTCGATGCAACAACGACATCACAGTCTTTCTTCCAAAGCACAGATCTTAATAATTATACTACGGCGGCGCGGAGCTTTACTATTGCCAATGCCAGTATTCCTAATGGAACAGCTACGTTCACCTATACGGCATCAAGCCCGAACACGGCGGCTGGACAGTTTAACTCCATGCTTACATTGGCGGAAGCCATTAATGATACGTCCGGATTGTCTGCACGCATTGTCGACGGGCGCTTGGTTGTGGGTGCATCCGATGCCAATGAGTCGATTACCTTTGCCAATGTTGATTCAGCTGGTAGCGGTGGTTTGCTGGGAATTGACTGGCTAACTGAGCTTGATCTTGCTGATGTGGCTGCGGGGAGCCGGCGTTTTTCAACGATGAATAATTTGGCGACCTTGGTGAATGCCGACGAGGGTGTGACAGCCGTCGTGAGTGATCCGCTATCCCAGGCAACGTTGGACATTCGTGTGGATGACCCGCTGGATACAATTCGCTTTACCGATTTCTTGGGTACGGCGACCGCTTTACCGAATGATCCGTTAACCGTAGCCGCGTTTCCGGGGGCAGGTGGTGCGGGTACCATTGATATTACCATTACCCAGAACGCGCATACGTTCAATATTGGTGACAATATCGTGCTTAGCGGGTTGGCCGATTACGGGGTCATCCCTAACCAGGTAACAGCCGCGGAACTAAACACTACACACACGATTACCAACGTGAATGCCGGGGTGGACTATACCATTACCGTGACTACGGCAGCAGCGGCAGCGCCGGCTGGTGCGGGTGGTGGTGCTGCCGGGATGGTGCAAGCAACCAATATCGGTAGTTTGTTGGCAGAATTTGGGATTGTGACCTCACTGAACGGTGGAGCCTATGTGCGTGGTGACTCAGGAAACCTGGGGCCGGTTTATGATTCTGCCGGCAGTAATGGTCAGAATATGGCTTCCGGTGATATTACGGCTCACTTCAGCCGTACCCTGACCGTCTATGATTCGCTGGGAGCGGGACATGACTTACGCGTTGCTTACCTTAAGACGGGTGAAAATGAATGGGCGGTAGAAATCTTTGCCGTTGATGAAACCGAGGTTAGCTCGACGCTTCCCAATGGGCAGGTGGCATCCGGTACCATTCTCTTTAATGGAGATGCGTCACTGAGGAGTGTGTCCAGTTCCTTGACGGGGGCGACGACAATCAACTGGACGAATGGAGCCATTGCAAGCAGTATCGAGTTTGATTGGGGAACGGCAGGCTTCCCATTTGGTACAACAGGGGCGACATTGATTGGTGATACGGATGGGCTGAGTCAGTTCGATTCTGCCTATAATGTAGCATTCCTGAACCAGAACGGTGCACCGGTTGGTGAGTTGATCAGTGTGACCATTGACTCGGATGGGTTTGTCATTGCCAGCTTCTCAAATGGAGAGAATCAGCAGCTTTACAAAATTCCATTGGCGGACTTCACCAATCCGAACGGGTTGAAAGCCATTTCCGGGAATGTGTATTCCGAAACCAATGAGTCCGGTGAAGTGAACCTGCGTGAAGCGGGCACCAGTGGCGTCGGTGACATTGTATCCAACGCACTTGAGGCCTCGAACGTCGACCTTGCAGAGCAATTGACGGATATGATTGTCGCGCAGCGGGCGTATCAGTCCAACACGCGGGTGATTAGTACGTCGGATGAGTTGCTGGAGCAGTTGAACCAGATCTAAGGTAGCGTCATATATGGCAGCTTCTTAATGTTGAAATTTTTTCGGAAATTTGGGCGTTGACCGCTAAGTATATCCAGATACAGCTGTATGGTTCTTATCCAAAAGCTAACGGTTGGTGTCGGTTGTATATTGGTTGTTGCTGATAAGGATCAGTCATCTACCACTGATACCTGAACAATTCATGCCCGTGCTGTTTCAGCCACTGTTTAGCCCGAGACATACCGGGGCATAATGCAGCATTGAGCGCCCAGAATGCCTGGCCATGGTTCAAATGCACCAGATGGGCGCATTCATGGGCGATCACATAGTCCAGTACATAGCGAGGCGCAAATACCAGGCGTTTGGAAAACATCATGGCACCATCAGGACTGCAACTTCCCCAGCGTGATACCGGGTCGCTCAACCGTATGGTCGGTGTTTTCTGTATATCTGCAAGTAGCGGGTCTGCTAGTATGCGTGTTAGACTTTCATTGATATAACGTTTTAATTCCTGTTCCAGCAATCGCATCGCTTGTTTTCCGGATTTTGCCGGTGTAGTTGGCACGACCAGAGGGAATGGTTCCTGCTCGATCAGGCGTTCGACCGGGGTAGGTTGAATGCGATAAGAGACGCCTAACACAGGAATGATAGTGCCATGGGATAGTGGAATGGGAGAGGGCAGGGCAGCAACGTAACCCTGCATTTGTTTGGTATGCGTTGTCAGAAAATGTTGAATCTCTTTTTGGGAGGTGCGAAACGGTGCGGATAGCACGCAATGGCGCTTTATCGGGTGGTAACGTAGACACAAATATCGGCATCTCCGGCGTCGTTGCAGAATAATCTCAATATCGCCATTGTCAGACGGTATTGTTTTGGTTAAAACTGTCATCTGTTTTGTCTTATTCGTAATCACTATGCGTTATCCTGCATCATTTATTAACCGTGTAAAGCAACATTTTCGCCTTTCAGAGGTGATTTCCCGCCGTGTGCCATTAAAGCGCTATGGCCGGGAATATAAAGCATGTTGTCCGTTTCATCAGGAAACCACGCCTTCCTTTACCGTGAATGACGAGAAAGGGTTTTATCATTGTTTCGGTTGTGGGGCGCACGGCGACGCCATTACTTTCCTCATGGAGCATGACCGGCTGCATTACGTCGAAGCGGTTGAAACACTGGCAAAGGATGCCGGAATTCCATTGCCTGAACCTGATAAGAAGCTTTCCCGTTACTATGATCAGGAAGAGAAGCTGCTAGGGCTGATGGACGCGGCGGCTGCATGGTTCCGCGACCAACTCTATGGCAGCGTTGGGCATTCAGCACGCTTATACCTCCATGAGCGGGGACTTGAGCGTCATACATGTGACGAGTTTGGTATTGGTTATGCGCCACAAAAGCGTGACGGGTTGAAATTTGCCATGCAACGTTTGGGGTATACAGAAACCCAGATGGTAGATGCCGGGTTGCTTATCAAGGTAGAGGGAAAACCAACCTATGATCGGTTTCGAGGACGTATTATCTTTCCGATTGCCCGGCTTGATGGTCGTATCGTTGCATTTGGCGGCAGACATATTGACCAGAATGCCCATGGTCCGAAATATCTGAATTCACCGGAAACACTGATTTTCAAGAAGCAGGAGGTGCTCTATAATCTCCATAACGTCCGGCGCATTGCTAAAGATGCACCTTATATCGTCGTAGTCGAAGGATATATGGATGCTATCATCCTGCATAGCCACGGTATCCCCTATGCTGTTGCACCTTTGGGCACAGCGTTTGGTGAGCAACATTTGCAGCTATTATGGCGTTATTCCACTAACCCAATTTTGTGTTTTGATGGGGACAAAGCAGGGCAAAAAGCAATGCTGAGAGCGGCAGATGTGGCGTTGCCCCATATTCGTGTCGATTGCTTGCTACGATTTTGTGGTCTGCCAAATGGTGAAGACCCGGATTCATTTGTTCGTTCCAGCGGTGTTCAGTCATTGGAAACCCTGTTCAAGCGCGCAATGAGTGTCTCGGAACTATTGTGGAATGTGTATATCAGCAACCGGCGTTTTAAAACGCCGGAACAGCTGGCAACTGCCGAACAAGCGCTGATGAAGACTGTCAACCGGATCCAGGATAGTGGTCTGCGCCGGCGTATTACTACCTCATTTCAGAATCGTATCTGGCATATATCCAAGCAGCAGATGCTTCGGGGTATTCGGCCTGAAGGCAGGGAAGGGGTGCTACCGGTTGATAGCACAAAACTGCATGTTGCCTCAAAAAACCCGCTGGTTCCGGCCTTGGAGCAGGTCTTTGCCATTGTGGTGCGTTATCCGGCGCTGTTGAACAACGCAGAAGTAGAGCATGCATTTTACGAATGGGACTGGAGTGAAACCTATTGTGCGGACTGTATTGCGGAAATGCTGAAGCAGACCGATTTGCTGAGTAGTTGCCGCTATGTTATGGCAGAGTTTTTGACCCGAGAATTTCCTACTACAGATATGCGTCTGCAGCAGCATTATTCGCAAGGAGTCATTCCGACACAGCTTTACGGTCAGGACGAACAGCTGGGGCTTGAAGCGGCTACCGCGCTTTTTCACAAATTAAAGCGCAAGGTAGAGCAAACCGTAATGACGCAGGAGTTATCAACGCTTGCTGGTTCCGGGAAGCTTTCCGCAGATGAAAAACGTGCGGAGCAATTGCTGGAATTGATAAAATTACAACAAAAAGCATTGTTACATGCTTCCAATTCACCGGAAGACTCTTATATATAGCGATTAATATATTATTAGGGGTCTGTGATAAATGATGCATAGTGGTAAAATATTAAATTCTTAATGGTAAGTAGGTATTCGGTTGCAGCAAAAGGAAAGTTTTGCTAAGCAGCCTCTCTTACCCAGATAATACAACGTAGGAAATCAGGCATTTATGGCAAAAGCAAAAAAAGCGACAGGTGATTCTGCGAAGTCTTCGACCAAGGATACGAAAACGACGAAAGCGGCAACAAAATCTCTACCGGCAAAGAAGGTGGCCAACTCTAATAAAAAGGTGGTTGCTGATAAGAAGGCGGTGGGGACATCGGCAGCCGATTCTCGTAAACGCGAGATGGAGTTGGTTAAAAAGCTGATGGAGCTTGGAAAGGCGCGTGGTTATGTTACTTATACAGAGTTGAACGACCTCTTGCCTCCCTCGGAATTTTCGCCCGAGCGTGTAGACGGGGTTATCAGCGCATTGGCGCAAGTGAAGATACGGGTAATTGAGGAGAGTGAAGCGGATAGCGCTAAAAAGAAAAGTATTCACCTTCAAGAAGAAGATGTGCTTGATGGAGAAAATAGCGAAGCTGAAACCGAAGAGGCTGAAACACCTGCCGTTGAGAATGCCGGGCGCTCCGATGACCCGGTACGCATGTATTTACGGGAAATGGGGAATGTAGAACTACTCTCCCGGGAAGGGGAAATAGAAATTGCCAAACGCATTGAGCATGGACGCGAGATGCTGATTACGGCGCTGTGCGAAAACCCTATTGCGATGCAGCAGATTCTGAAATGGCGTGATGAGTTAAGTGCCGGGACGATCCTTCTGCGTGAAATCGTTGACCTTGACGCCAGTTTTGGCGCTGGAACGCAAGATGAAGATGAGGATGAAACTACTGAGGAAGGTGATTCAGCAAATGATAGCGAGTCCTCAGGTGAAGAAGGGTTTGGAGACGAAGACGAGGACGAGGACGATCTAACGGACGAAGAAGAAGGGGGCGAGTCAGATGATGATGACGATGAAGCGCCGATGTCTCTGATCGCTATGGAAAATGCGCTATTGCCGCAAATGCTGGAGACATTGGATCAGTTTGCGGCTATCAGTAAGAAAATGCGCAGCTACCATGAAAAGCGCCTCGATGCTGCCTTTGGCGAGGCAAAAATTACGGCCAGAGACACCAATAACTACACAAAGCATAAAACAGAACTAACCAATCTGGTGTTAGATATTAAGTTGAGTAATGCGTCAATTGAGCTGCTGACTGATACCTTATATGGCATCAATAAGCGCTTGTTTGATCATGAAGGTAAGATTCTGAAGCTGGCGGAAAAATATAAGGTAAGCCGTAAGGAGTTTCTCAAGCATTATCCGGGCAACGAGATGAATCCGAAATGGCTGGACGAGGTAGCGAAGCTTCGCACGAAAGGCTGGAAAGAGTTTGCTAAGGAAAGCCGTAAAGACGTTGAAGAAATACGGGAAAAGATTTTCTCTGTTGGGCGTGAAGTGGGCGTCGATATTGCGGAATTTAAGCGTATGGTGGCGGATGTCCAGAAGGGTGAACGTACGACAAATCGTGCTAAGAAAGAAATGATCGAGGCTAACTTACGCCTGGTCATTTCTATTGCCAAGAAATATACAAACCGTGGATTGCAGTTCCTTGACCTGATTCAGGAAGGAAATATTGGTCTGATGAAGGCAGTGGACAAGTTTGAATATCGTCGTGGCTATAAGTTCTCGACCTATGCAACCTGGTGGATTCGTCAGGCAATTACTCGCTCGATCGCTGATCAGGCACGCACGATCCGGATTCCGGTGCATATGATTGAAACGATCAACAAGATTGTCCGTACCTCGCGTCAGATGTTGCATGAGATGGGACGGGAGCCAACGCCGGAAGAACTGGCGGAGCGCTTGGTAATGCCGCTCGACAAAGTGCGCAAGGTAATGAAAATCGCTAAAGAGCCGGTGAGTCTGGAAACGCCGATCGGTGATGAAGAAGATTCCCAATTAGGTGATTTTATCGAGGATAAGAATGCGATCCTGCCGGTCGAAGCGGCGATGCAGTCGAATTTACGTGAAGTCACAACTCGAATTCTATCTAGCCTCACACCTCGAGAGGAGCGCGTATTGCGGATGCGTTTTGGTATCGGCATGAACACTGATCACACGTTGGAAGAGGTGGGACAGCAATTCTCAGTCACACGGGAGCGGATTCGTCAAATTGAAGCCAAGGCGCTACGTAAGCTCAAACATCCGAGCCGTTCGCGCAAGATGCGTAGCTTTCTGGAGCACTAATCTGTTATTTGATACCGGGTAGTTCCACTTGCGGGCTTTGCGGCAAGGGAGTCGGTTTGGTTTGCAGGCCTTCGACAGTGGTTGGGGCTGCTACAGGGAATGTCTCTTGCGATGGTAATTGCGGCGCGGTATGAGGGTATAATGTTGTATCTGCTGGAGAAGATGAAGGAGACAGGTTATAAGGATTAGCCTTTGCTCCATTAACTTCTTTCGCATTTCCTCCGATCCTGAGCTCGAGAGTTGCTTTTGGATTGCCGTGCTCTTCAGAGAAGGTTCCTTGCACAGTAAATCCTCCGCTCTTTTGTGATTCAGCAATGCTAGCACATTGTCCCATCAAGTTCATTAATCCATCGCTTGGATGCTCAGTGGCCTTAAATTTTTCAATCGCTGCATCACATGTTTTTCCTGAAATTGTTTTTCCCATTTCTATATTTCCTTTTTTATATTAATTTACTTAAAAATACTTAGTTGTTACTATATTTATACTTGTTCATTATTACAATGAAGAGTGAAAAACATGACGATTCCATGAAAAACGTTCATCCATATTCACGATGGCAAATGTTCACTTCTTCGCTGTCATGTAACTTTCACACAGTGAAAGCTCACAAAAATGTATAATATTACCAGTTATGGTAAACTTGGCGCCAGATAAAGAGAATTCGAAGGAAGAAGAGCATGCTCCGAAAAAAACGGGCGGCGAACATGCGTTCAATTTCACGTCCTGGTTTTTGTTCGGCTGGATTATCAATTCTCTTAGCGGTGTGGCGACCGCGGAATATGCGAATAACAGACCAGGGAGTTGGGCGTATGGGGCGAAAAGATGGGCGCAGGAACATGCAGCCAACATCTACGAATGGGTTAACAACAAGATTAGCCCCAAAGATATTCAAGAGTTGCAGAAAATATTTCTAAAGCGGGTTTCACAGGTTGACCTTCCTGATGAGGTCGTCAAGCAATTTATTAAGGATGGCGTATTTAATGCTAAGGGTGAACATAATCAGGCGTTCTATGATTTATTTCAACAGGAAGGCGGCTTTAAAGAGGTTGCCGACAAGTTAGGGAAAGGGTTCTCCGCCGAAAATATTGAGCAATTACGCAACCATATGCTCCGTCAGGAAACTGGTCGTGATACGATTGCAACGCTGGCAACGCTACTTGCCCTATGCGCCGGTGGGTTCATCGTGATGGTGCCGATCAAGCTGATGGAAGACAATAAGCGCCCGATGGTGGAATGGCTGGATAAGCATGTGGTGGATCCGTTTAAGCAGATCACGGGACAGGCGCCGGCGACCGCTATGGAGAAGGAGCGGCTGGAAGAGCAGCGCAAGGAACGATATGATTATTTTAGCCAGACAGAAAAACAGACTTGGGCTAGTGTACTTAAGAGTCGTCTTGTCGGGCTTATCCCTATCTATGTCTTTCATCTGTCGATGGGCGGAAAGAATAACATCGTCAAGTTAGGGCAGGAAAAGATCACCGGTGATTATGTCAACCCTGATCCCAATGTGGGGTTTGGCGGTGTCGGACATATGGCCGAGCAGTTTGGTAATTGGGCGGGTGCAAGTGCTCATAATATCACTCCGGACTCTGCCAAACAACATATAGCCAATCAATGGGTCACCGACGAATTCAGAAATAACCACAGCCTGCCTGCCGGTGGTGATCACAGCAAGCGCTGGATGCAGGAAAAACTTGAGTGGCTGGCGATTGATGTCGGCTACAGCTTCTTTGCGACGGTTTTTACCTTCGGACTGTCGCGCATTTTTGGAAAAAAGTCTGATGATAATCAACAGGTGGAAACAGCCAATAACATCACGCCAGTAAAGGGCGAACTATCGTCAAAGCGTGCCCACATGGCTTCCGTAGGGAGTCAGGCTGCATCGCGCATTTATGAAAAGACACCGACGACTTCCCTACATATGGCTGAACATGCGGGTGCTGTTGAAACGGCACCTGAACGTCTCAGAGAATCCCTGTAAGTAGCGCTGACGATGGAAAGAGTCGTTGCTTTCGCTGTCTCACGGCGCTAATCATAGGCACATGCATGTTTTAATTGTCGTTGCTGATTTCTATGAAGACATTGCCGAAATGTTGCTGGCAGGTGCCATTGATGCGCTGGTAGAAGCAGATGCAGCCTATGAAGTGATACGGGTTCCTGGGGCGCTGGAAGTGCCTGTCGCAATTGCCATGGCGGCGCATCATGTCGGCGAGTATGACGGGTTTATTGCCCTGGGCTGTGTGATTCGTGGGGAAACCAGCCATTATGAGACGGTGTGCGAAGAAAGTGCGCGTGGCTTGACAGAGCTTGGTGTTCGGGAAAGGCTAGCGATTGGTAACGGAATATTAACGGTTGAATCCAAGGCGCAGGCAGAAGTGCGTGCGAATCCGGAAAAGAAGGACAAGGGTAGGGGAGCGGCGCTTGCTTGTTTGCGACTGGCGGAGATTCAGCAGCATTATCATCAGAAGGCAGGCGCGTAATGGGAATTATGCCGGATCACTGGATACGCCAGCAGGCAACCGAACATGGTATGATCGAACCGTACGTCGATAAGCTAACGCGTGACGGTGTGATATCTTATGGCGTCTCATCGTATGGGTATGATGCGCGTGTCTCCGACGAATTCAAGATTTTTACTAATGTCGATTCGGCGGTGGTTGATCCAAAAAGCTTTGCCACCAATGGCTTTGTCGATCGCAAAACCGATATTTGTACCATTCCTCCTAACAGCTTCGTGTTGGCGCGTACCGTGGAATATTTCCGCATCCCGCGCGATGTGCTGGTCATTTGCGTGGGGAAATCCACTTATGCACGCTGCGGCATTATTGTAAATGTGACGCCGCTGGAACCGGAATGGGAAGGGCATGTCACATTGGAATTTTCTAACACGACGCCGCTGCCGGCACGTATTTATGCCAATGAGGGTGCATGCCAATTCCTGTTTCTGAAAGCCGATAGCGTCTGCGAGACGTCGTATGGCGATCGTAAGGGCAAATACATGCACCAGCAGGGAGTCACTTTACCTGTTGTAGAGAAAGTATAATTGTTCTTCGTTTCAACAATAAAATAGTATAAAATGTTGTATGAGTTTGAATATGATGTTGAGAAAAGCGCTGCGAATCAAGAGAAGCACGGTATAGATTTCGAAGCGGCTAAAGAAATATGGAATGATGAGTGCCGTCTGGAGATTCCTGCTATTTCAAGAGGGGAATCCAGATATGCAGTCATCGGAAGGCTGAATGGCAAGTTATGGATAGCATTTGTCACCTATCGACGCTCCGTTATTCGCATTATTTCCGTGAGACGGGCACGTAGAAAAGAGGCAGAATTATATGAATATCAAAAGTAGTGAAGAGTTGGATCGTATCTTTGATAATGGTAAGGAGGACATGTTACCTTATTTTGATACGGAACGTGCGCGACGCCCAGGATTGGAAATTCAACCGATGCAGTTTGAGTGTCCTTCCTGGATGGCGGAAGCGTTAGATGCGGAAGCCATGAGGCAAGGTGTATCACGACAATCATTAATTCAGCAATGGTTGGCGGAAAAGTTGCCGCACGCTGATAAATAATATAGCGCACTCATTGGCATTCGCTTATAACGTCTTATGGACAAAATCCGTATTAAAGGCGGGCAACCGCTCCATGGCGCTATTCGTATCAGCGGTGCCAAGAATGCAGCGCTGCCATTGATGTGTGCGTCGTTACTGACTGACAAGCCGCTCACCTTGCATAATATTCCCTATCTGGCGGATATTGTAACGATGGCGCGGCTGTTGATGCAGCATGGGGTTGAAATCCGGATGACCGACGCGTTGGAAAAGCAAGAGCTGGGGGGCATGACCCTGGGGCGTACGTTGGTCTTTGATGGATCGAATATCACTAGCCGCACAGCACCCTATGAGATTGTTAGAAAAATGCGCGCATCGGTACTGGTGCTGGGGCCATTGTTGGCGCGTTTTGGTGAGGCACGCGTATCACTGCCGGGTGGTTGTGCGATCGGCACTAGGCCTATTGATCTGCATCTGAAAGCGCTAGAGCAGATGGGTGCAGAGATTGAGCTGGATCAGGGCTATGTAGTCGCCAAGGCTCCTAAAGGCTTACAAGGGGCGGAAATCTACTTTGACAAGGTATCCGTTGGCGCGACGGAAAACCTGCTAATGGCCGCATCGCTGGCGAATGGCACAACCGTGTTGAACAATGCTGCACGCGAACCGGAAGTCTGTGATCTGGCGCATTGTCTGGTGGCCATGGGGGCAAAGATTGAGGGTATTGGTACGGCGCGGCTAGAAATCCACGGACAATCAGCGCTCAATGCTGCATCGCATTCGGTCATTGCCGATCGTATTGAGGCAGGCACCTATCTGGCCTGCGTGGCCATTGCGGGGGGTGAGGTGCAGCTCAAATCTGCTCCCATTGAAGCGCTGAAGCCGGTATTGGAAAAATGCCGTGAGGCAGGGCTTGCATTAAATATAGAAGATAATGAGTTGACTGTGGTCAGTAATGGCACCGTTGAGCCAGTCGATATTATCACTCAACCACATCCTGGCTTTCCAACTGATATGCAGGCGCAGTTCATGGCCATGATGCTGCTGACAGGGGGAACAGCGACTATCACCGAGACGATTTTTGAGAATCGCTTTATGCATGTGCCGGAATTATTGCGTATGGGCGCTAACATTCATGTCAATGGCCGTTCCGCCATTATTAAAGGTGTGGATGCATTGCATGGTGCCAATGTGATGGCGACTGATCTGCGAGCGTCTGTGTCCTTAGTAATCGCCGCGTTAGCAACGAATGATGAAACGGTATTGCACCGTATTTATCATCTGGATCGTGGTTATGAAAACCTGGAGGCAAAACTAGCGGCGTGCGGTGCTGACATTCGCCGCATCTCCTGATGGACACATCTATATTTTCCATAATATATATTATAGGATTATTTGATTGCGAAGTGGGGATCGTTATATTAGCGATTGCGGCGCTTACTGTGACTCCCGATAAATTCGAACAGTTCGTCATCCAGCGTCAGGTTTAACTCGGCATTGCTTAGAGAAATGTTGGTTTCTTCGCCCTTGGCGTCTTTAAGCAGGATATTGCGTAATTTGTATGGTGTGGTTTCAAATTCAAATGCCAATTCACCTTCGTCCGGGGTTTCTTTTTGTGTGATGCGAAGTGTTGCTGCTCCATCTTGCTCAAAGGCGTAAAGTATTTGAATCTTTGGATCATTAAAGTCTACATGCTTCTTAGCTAGAAACCCCGCCAACGTATCCTGAATGGGAATGTCGCTCACCTGATCGAGTTCGTAGTCATAATAGCGCAGGATCGTGCCACGCGAGAGCATAATGACGGGCACCGGCGGATCGTACTGCCAGCGCATCTTTCCCGGCCGCTCCAGATAGAGCGTGCCGCTGGCAAGTGCGCCATCCGGGGCGATCTGGGTAAAGCTGGCCTTGAGTGACTGCACCTCATTCAAATAGTCTTGCGCTTGCGCAACCACAGCGGCATCGACCTGCGGCGAACTCCCCTTCCCTTGCCATGGCAACCCATTATTGCTGCTTGCAGGCAGTGCAACCGTCATGCTCATGATCCATAGGACAAACAGCCATGGTTTCATGTCATACCGCCAGTCTGGCCGTGAGCGCGGCGCCTAGCGTGCCGTCATCCAGATAATCCAGCTCCCCACCTATCGGGATGCCCTGCGCCAGCCGGGTAATGCGCAACCGGCTGCTATCCAGCTGATCCATGATATAATGCGCCGTCATCTGGCCATCGGCGGTGGCATTGGTTGCTAGAATAATCTCATTCACGTGTGGAGCCGCACTCCGCTCAATCAGCTTGGGAATCCCTAATTGCTCCGGCCCTACCCCATCCATGGCTGAGAGCACACCACCCAGTACATGATAGGTGCCACGAAACATCCCGGCGCGCTCCATCGCCCATAAATCCGCCAATTCTTCCACAACGCAAATCACGCTCGTATCACGAGTCTGATCCTCGCAGATATGACAGGGATTGATCACATCCATGTTGCCGCAGGTGTCGCAGCGCTGAATGGATTCGGACAGTTCCGTCAATTGCTGAATTAACGGTTCCAATACTTTCTCCTTACGGCGGAGCAGATGTAGCACAATACGACGCGCAGAGCGTGGCCCTAAGCCCGGAAGCTTTCCCACTGTGCTAATCAATTGGTCAATGGCTGATGGCGGTTTATTATGCCCTATCTGCATGGTAATAGCATACCAGATTGCTTGCTAAAATGGCATTTTAAAATCAGCCGGCAGTCCCATCCCACCGGTTAACGCACCCATCTGATCTTGCGCGGCATTATCGGCTTTCTTCTTGGCATCATTGAAGGCGGCAACCATCAAATCTTCCAGAATGTCTTTTTCATCTACTTGCATCAGTGAGTCATCGATATTGACGCGTAGCATCTCGCCTTTGCCACTCACGGCCACTTTCAGCATTCCGCCACCTGCTACGCCCTCATATTCCTGGTTGGCTAGCTCTTCCTGCATATCCATCATTTTCTGCTGCATCTGCTGCGCCTGCTTCATCATTTTCTGAAGATTCATCATTGTTTCCTGTCGTGGTTATGTGGTTGGTAATGTTTCAATCTCTACCATAGTGGCATCGTCAAAGCATTCAAGGATGGAAGCGACTAACGGATGCGTGGACGCTTCTTTCATGCGTGCTTCGCGGTGTCGCTGCTCCTGTTGCGCCAGTGTTGTTGCTCCCTCTTCATCGGAACGTGTAATGCGCCAGGGCTGGCCAGTCTGACGTGTCAGGAACATTTTCAACTCACTCTGGGCATTTGTGGTAAGCGTTGACCCCTTCCCTATCACTAACTCACCTGGCACACAGAAGACCAGCTGAATGCCTTCACGCAGATGGTGCAGTAGGATTGCCTCGCGCTTTTCTTCAAGGAGCGCAACAATTTCTTCAAATGATGCAATGGCTTGCGCTGGGTTGTTGGCCACCAGTGTTAAATGCTCTGCGTTTGGCCGCGCAACATCATAGGCCATTGTTTCCATCGTGGGAGCGACTGCCTGTGCTGGCGATGCCTGCGTTTGTAATGCCGGAGCGGGTGTCATCACAGGTGCTGACACGTTTGCAGGAGTAGCGGCTCCATTCGTCGGCGGTGATTGATGCAGGGCTTTGACCAGATCACCGGGATCGGGCAGATTGGCGGCGTAGCTGAAACGAATGAACAACATCTCGGCTGCGGCCAACGCATTCGGTGCGCGCTTCAACTCATCCAGCCCTTTCAGCAGAAGCTGCCATGCTTTGGTCACGGACGCAATGGTTAGTTTGCTCTTCATCGTTTGCAGCACATCACGTTCGTGATCCGAATAGGTGCGATCCATACGATAGTCTGGCATGACCAGCATACGGCTAAGGACATGCGCCGTCTGCATCATATCCTGCACCAAAGTCACCATATTGGCGCCATCCTGATGTTGCGCCTGAAGTAATTCCAGCGCGTCCTTACACTCCCCGGCAAATAAATGCTGCAACATGGTATAGAGCCGGGTACGATCGACCAACCCCAGCACACCTCGCACCGTTTCAGCGCTAACCACGATGCCGCTATCCGAACCGGTTTCACTATGAGCAATGGCCTGATCCAGCAGTGAAAGCGCATCCCGCACCGAGCCTTCCGAAGCGATGGCAATCAGTTCCAGCGCCTCTGCATCTGCTTTCACCTGCTCTTTTTCGGCGATGCTTTGCAGATGCTGCGTCATTTCTTCGGTTGTTAGGCGGCGTAGATCAAAGCGCTGGCAGCGTGACAGGATGGTCACCGGAATCTTGCGTATTTCCGTGGTCGCCAGCACGAAAATCACATGATCCGGCGGCTCTTCCAGTGTTTTCAATAGCGCGTTAAAGGCGCTGTTGGAAAGCATGTGCGCCTCGTCAATGATATAGACCTTGTAGCGTCCGGAGGATGGTTTATAACGCGCTGATTCAATGATTTCGCGGACATCGCCAACACCGGTATGCGAGGCCGCGTCCATCTCCAGCACATCAACATGCCGGTCTTCGCGAATCTGGACACAATTGGCACAGACGCCGCATGGGGTAATAGTCGGGCGGTCGATACTCCCCTCTTCCCCGATGCAGTTCATCGCTTTGGCGATAATGCGCGCTGTCGTCGTTTTGCCGATGCCTCGGATGCCGGTGAGCAGGAAGGCATGGGCAATACGCCCGGTTTCAAACGCATTGGTCAGGGTACGCACCAACACCTCCTGTCCGACCAGATCGTCAAAATTCTGTGGCCGGTAGGCTCGGGCTAATACGCGGTAATCACTCATGGGACGTCACTGTAGAAGCCCCCTTCCCGCTTGTCCAGTGTTGTTGTGGTTGCGTTGAGGATAAGAACAGGGTAACAATGTGTATACAATGTCGTTTTTATGTATGGGTGTTCATATGGACAACCAACGTACTGGTATTTCTGGTGCTCCTTTCCGTTTTATATTATCTTATAATGAAGTAAGGGGGAGGTGGATATATATAGCAAATCCAAAGGGCAAATATAATCAAGAAACCGCAAGGCAAATAATAGATTATAGGAATTCTGAAGGTCTAAAGCCTGAAGACATCATCGACGAATAGCTGCTTTCGGGCAGCTTTTTTTTTATAGAAATCCCGCTTGAGCCGCTTCCTCTTATCTCCTATACTCCGCCCATGCAGAAGGATTCCCGTATATTTGATGATGTTGCCCGTATGATGTCGGGGGCTACGAATCTGGCGTTTGATATGAAGCGCGAGGTGGAAGCGATGGTCGCGCAGCAACTGGAAGCCATGCTGGGTAAAACATCACTGGTGACACGGGAAGAATTCGAAGCCGTGAAAGCCATGGCCGTGAAGGCGCGTGAAGAAAATGATGCGCTCAGAACCGAACTGGAAGCGTTCAAAAGCTCGAAAAAGACCGTTCCGTCTTCTAAAAAGCCAGCGACGAAGAAAACATCCCCCGACTCATAAGGTGCACATCCCTCCTATGTCCCCACTTCCCTTTGATGATCGTGACGGCGAAATCTGGCTTGACGGAACGTTTGTTCCGTGGCGTGGTGCTCATGTCCATCTGCTAACGCATGGTTTGCATTATGCCAGTTCCGTGTTCGAGGGATTGCGTGTCTATAATGGCCGTATTTTCAAGTTGCAGGAACATTCCGAACGTTTGCATGCATCCGCACAAATGCTGGATATGGAGGTGCCCTATTCGGTGGATGCCATTAACAAAGCCTGTGAAGAAACAGTCAACCGCAATCAGGTGCAAAACGGCTATATCCGCCCGGTGGCCTGGTCAGGTAGTGAAATGATGGCCATTTCCGCGCAGCATAATACGGTACATGTCGCAGTTGCCGCTTGGGAATGGGGTAGCTATTTTGACCCGGCACTGAAAGAAAACGGTCTGAAATTGGTAACTTCTACGTGGAAACGCCCCTCCCCTGAGACTGCGCCGTCTCATAGTAAAGCCGCCGGGTTGTATATGATCTGTTCCATGTCCAAACATGAAGCGGAGCGGCAAGGTTACCATGATGCACTAATGCTGGACTGGCGTGGCTATATCGCTGAAGCCACCGGCGCAAATATCTTTCTGGTAATGGAGAATGGAGAGATTCATACCCCAACGCCCGACTGTTTTCTGGATGGCATTACGCGCCGTACGGTGATGGAACTGGCCAAACAGGCGGGCCATACAATCGTTGAACGTCATATAATGCCAGAAGAACTGGCTGATGCACGGGAGGTGTTTCTGACCGGCACGGCAGCAGAGGTAACGCCCGTCGGCTCTATTGATGGCTATCAATTTACTGTGGGTGATGTCACCCGTCGCCTGATGCAGGATTATCTAGCACTGTGCAATAGTGCTGTTTAACGTATTTCAAAAATCCACGCATTTTCCATTATTTTCCCAGTCGCCATAGCGTGTAGGGTCTGGCCCGGTGCGCCCACCGATTTCTTCCTCGTTCGATACGAACGGTTCTTCTGATTCCGGGTTTACGGTATCTTCTTTTTCCATGAGCCTATATATACATGCTAATGGCTAAAAAATCCAATCCCAAACTCTCTCAGGCATTGATTGCCCGCGCTGCTGCGCTGAACTGTCTCATGGCGGTTGTTCAAAAAGGACAGTCACTGGATAAGGCACTCCACCTGCATTGCCATGATGCATCACTCACCCCTCAGGATCGTGGTTTTTCCGAACATCTGGTGCGCTGTACATTAAAACGGCGTTGGACGGTCATGCCTATACTTGCCAGTCACTTGAAACAACCCTTTAAAAAGCTCCCGGTCATTGCACAATGGCTCATTCTGATGGGAGCGGCGCAGTGCCGATACATGGACGTCCCTGCCTATGCCGCCGTGAATACCACGGTGGAGCTGGCAAAGCATCACCGCCTGCATGGCCTGAGTGGCATGATGAATGCAGTGTTGAAGAAAGTAGCTGCTGAAAAAGATGCAGAAACCACGTCCACTGATCTGCTGCATTCCATGCCGGACTGGCTGACGCAGCGACTGATCCAGGATTATAGGAAGGAGCAGGCATACCGCATCATTGCTGCCAGTATACAAGATGTTGATGCACTGGATATAACGCTGAAACCAGATATTTCATTGGACGATTGGGCAAAGAAACTGAATGCGCATCCTATTGCCGGGCATGGTTTGCGCCTGGCTACCAATCGAAATATTCCCGAACTCCCGGGGTTCGAAGACGGTGCATGGTGGGTGCAAGACGCCGCCTCTGCACTTCCGATATATGGTATCCGGGGTAAGCTGCAAGGCAAGCGTGTGCTGGATGCCTGCGCTGCTCCCGGTGGAAAAACCATGCAGCTTTGCGCTTACGAGGCGGAAGTAACCGCGCTTGATCGATCAAAAAAACGCCTTGAACGATTGCAACAAAACCTCCAGCGTACCGGACTCAAGG
The DNA here is from genome assembly GCA_028279475.1 of Rickettsiales bacterium. Lineage (GTDB taxonomy): Bacteria > Pseudomonadota > Alphaproteobacteria > Rickettsiales > UBA998 > JANQNR01. Next base: position 143,110 of record JANQNR010000004.1, read on the forward strand.
CAAGTGTTGTTTGTGCTGACTTATTGGATTATCAGCCGGAAACACCCTTCGATATCGTGGTGCTGGATGCCCCCTGTTCTGCCACCGGCACGTTGCGCCGTAACCCAGACATTCTCTATCATCGCAGCGCATCTGACATAGAGAACGTCATTGACCTTCAGCGCGCATTGATCCGGTGTGCTGCTGAATGGGTGGTTCCCGGCGGTCATCTGCTCTACTGCGTTTGTTCACTGTTCAAGGAAGAAGGTGAAGCGCATCTTTCGTTGTTGCAAGAGCTGGGGTTTAGTGCGCTTCCCGTTCCAGACTGGCAAGCGCTTGCTCCACTGCCCGTCTATGACACGTCGATCCCCTGTTATCGTAGCCTGCCACATTACCTGGCAGATGACGGTGGTATGGATGGTTTTTTTGCCCTATGGTGCCGAAAGGATGGAAAGGCCATGGAAAATTAAGGCAATTCTACTGGTTCTACTTTGCGGGCTTGTGGGAGGATGCGCGATGCTGGAAGAACAGCCGGTTCTGACACCTGTTACTTTTGATGCACTACCGGGATGGGAAGCGACATCCTTTGGCCATGCGCTGGAGGCGTTGCGTCATTCTTGTGATACACCACGCAAAATGGAGGTTGGCGCCTTTGGTCACCATGTCACATCTGGGCAATGGCAGAGTCTTTGTACACAGGCGCAGCAACCGGTCAAAGACGCAAAGGCGTTCTTTGAAGCGCATTTTACCCCGTACCATGTCACAACCACCTGGCGTGATACAGGGTTGCTGACTGGCTACTTTACCCCGACACTCTCTGGCAGCCTGACACCGTCGGAGCAATATATCACCCCCGTACTGGCACCACCTACAGACCCGACACTACGCACCCGCTACAGTCGCCGGGAGATTGAGAATGGTGCGCTATCCGGTAAAGAACTGGAAATCCTCTGGCTGGACGACCCGGTAGCGGCGTTCTTCCTCCATATTCAGGGATCGGGACTGGTGCAACTGGAAAATGGCGGCATGAAGAAGCTGGTTTATGCCGGGAAAAATGAGTTTCCCTATACGCCGATTGGCCGGCAATTTGTTGAAGATGGGATCGTCGAACAGCAGGATATGTCGATGCAATGGCTGATTGAGTGGTTGCGTCGTCACCCGGAATCCGCTGCCGACGCGATGCAACGTAATGCGTCCTATATCTTCTTTGCCTTAGAAGAGGTTGAAGAAGAACCAATGGTCAACGGCGCAGAGGGCAGTCCCCTCACCCCTATGCATTCCATCGCGATTGATCCGGATTATATCGGCTATGGCACCGTGTGTTATCTGCACGCACCGGAGGAACAGATCGCCACATTGGCCGTGGCGCAGGACACCGGCAGCGCTATTAAGGGGATGATTCGTGCCGACTTGTATGTTGGTATGGGGGACGATGCGGCAACACTGGCAGGGCGACTCAAAGACCCGTTACAGTTTTATGTGCTGTTACCTAAACAAACGGAGCCTAGGGAAGAACAGCCATGAACCGGTCTGATTCAGAAAACACTCCCAATCATGAGCAGCATGTCTGGCAGTCGGTAGTGCAGGATGTGAAGCCGTTGCGCCAAAAAGATCGTGTGGCTAATGCATTGCCTGTCGTGCGTCCGATCAATCCGGTCAATAGACCTGTCGCGCCTTCAACTGCCTCTTTATCTCACCATGTGTCTACAACGGGAGCTACGCACCCTTTGCCAGCGATCGATACTAATCTCTACCGCCGTATCCAGCAAGGTAAGCTTCCTATTGAGCGTACGCTGGACCTACATGAGCTTACCCAGAAAGCAGCTTATGAACGCTTCTATACCTTCCTGATAGAATGTTATGAAGCAGGTTTACGTACGGTTCTGGTGATTACCGGTAAGGGGAGTGTCCAGCAAGGTGGCATCCTGCGTCATGCCCTGCCGCGCTGGTGTGAGGAGCCGACATTTCGTGTGTTGCTCAGCGGTATACGTCCTGCACATAAGCGCCATGGTGGACACGGTGCTTATTATCTCAGGATAAAACGCCATGCCTAGCGATTCTCCGCCCCATTTACTGATTGTCGATGATGATGCCCGGTTACGTAATCTACTAGCACGTTATCTGGGAAAGCAGGGATGGCTGGTGACATGCGCTAAAGATGTGAAAGATGCTGAGAAAAAACTACAATATTTCCTCTATGATCTGATCGTACTAGATGTGATGATGCCGGGTGAAACGGGGCTGGAATTTGCTCGCCGCTACTGCTCACCTGATACGCCACCCATCCTGATGCTGACGGCCATGGGTGATGCAGATGATCGCATCGCCGGATTGGAGGCCGGGGTAGATGATTATCTGCCTAAGCCATTTGAACCACGCGAGTTGTTGCTACGCATCGAGCGTATTCTTGCCCGTACCCGTATTATTGTGAATGACAAAGATAGTGCGCTTGTCTCTTTTGGTATGTACGATCTGGATTCACAATCAAAACGGTTGTTGCGGGATAATGACCCGGTGCATTTGACCGAAAGTGAAATGGCCTTGCTCTGTATGTTGGCGCAACATATCAATGAACCGGTATCCAGGGAACGCTTAAGCGAAATCATTGCGTCTCCCGGAGAGGAACCGAACCCAAGAAGCGCAGATGTGCTCATCACCCGACTGCGCAAGAAAATTGAAGAAGATTCTTCCCGTCCCGTTTATCTGCAAACAATACGGGGTGAAGGATATATACTGAGAAGTTGACCACGATGAAGCATCCATACCATGCCATTACACAGCATATCAAACAGGCGATGCCCAAAAGCCTGTTTGGACGGGCATTGCTGATTCTGGTACTACCAACCATCCTGTTGCAGATACTGGCCATTACTATTTTCTATGAGCGCCACTGGAGCAGCATCCGCCGGCATCTGTCATCCTCACTGGCTGGAGAAATTGCCGTAGTAATTGATCGTGCCTATACCGCTCCTTCCGGGCATCGTGGTGAAGCACTGGAAAGCTACGCCGATATGATGAACATGGACATTGCATTATTACCTTTGCCGCTTGATACGGAGACAGACCATCATCATAAACGCTTTCATCTCTATGTCATGGAACTGGAAAAGCGCATTAACCTGCCCTTCATGATACGCCAACTCAGTGAAGAAGAGATGATTCGTACCCAAGTGGCGCTTCCGGATCAGGTCGTACAGGTAGATGTTGGCATAAAACGGCTGGAGAGTTCAACAACCTATATTTTCGTAACCTGGGTTGTGGGATCTGCTGTGCTATTATTGGTGATTGCTATCGTCTTCCTACGCAACCAGATACGCCCTATCAGTCGGCTGGCGGAAGCAGCACAGCGCTTCGGTATTGGGCAGGATGTTGGTAATTTCCGTCCGCATGGAGCGGAGGAAGTACGCAGTGCCGGAAAAGCATTTATGGTGATGCGCAGCCGTATCACCCGGCAAATGGCAACGCGCACCGCTATGCTGACGGGTATTTCGCATGATTTGCGTACGCCTCTGACACGTATGAAACTACAGTTGGAAATGCTGGGAGATGGCGAAGAAACCCGTTCCATGCGCCAGGATGTACAGGACATGGAATACATGCTGAACGAATATCTGGATTTTGCTCGCGGTAATGACGATACGGCGCCACGGGAAACCGTCAATCTGGCCGAATGGCTACGTGACCTGATTCAGTCTTATCTGGTCACAGGCGCATCTATCAGCTACAGCCTGCCGGATACGGCAGCATTGTCCATCCACCCGGTACAAATGAAGCGCGCCTTACAGAACGTCATCGGCAATGCCCTGAAATATGGAGAACAATGCCATGTGACGCTGGAAGTCAATGGGGCATGGTGCTCTATCCGTGTTGAAGATGATGGGCCAGGCATTCCTGAAACGGCCATGGAAGACGTGTTCCGGCCTTTCACCCGGTTGGATACATCCCGCAACAGCGATACTGGCGGTGTAGGGCTGGGGCTGGCGATTGCCCGTGATATTGTGCAGGTGCATGGCGGCCATATCCGCATGAACAACCGCTATGATGAGCAGGAGCAGATCGTCGGGCTATCCGTATTGATTCTATTGCCTTTATAGAATTGCCGTATTTATCCCTTTTCCAGTGTTGCCGTTCCGGGTCTTCGGAACACAATCACTGCGACTCCGGCAATCGTGCAGATGCCACCTAGTATAAACTGCCAGGTCAACGGTTCATCAAAAAACCATTGGGCGAAGGCCAACCCAAAGACCGGCACCAGCAAGGAGTACGGCACCACCTGCGATACGGGAAAGCGGCTCATCAGGCTATACCAAAGGCCATAGGCCACCAGGGTAGACAATAATACTGTGTAAGCAAAAGCTGTCCATGCAGTAATGGTTGCATTGTGTAGTGATTCTAATTGCCCGCTTTCCGTAAGAAGGCTCAGAATAAGTAATTGTGGGCACGCCAGTAGCGATAGCCATCCCAACACTCCCAGAATATTGACTCCCCCAAAGCGTTTGATGTAGATATTTCCTAGCGCCCATGCGAATGCGCCAGCACATATCATGATAAACTGCCAATATTGATCGATTATTCTGGGGCTTCCAGCAATCAATATAACGCCAATAAACGAAATTAACATACCAAGCGATCGCCAGCGGCCAATCTTATCTCGAAAGAGAATGCTACCTAGAAGGCAGGAGAATGGTACGCCAAGCTGACTTGCAACCACGGCGCTGGATACATCTAAACCAAAATATATTGAACCAAACATCAGAGAAAAATGCAGCGTACCCAACAGACATGATAGTACGGCAATGTCTTTGAAGGAACCTGCTGGGCGAGGAAAGAAAGGAATCAGCAGTAGTGCAATGATGCCAAAGCGTAGTGCTAATAACCAAAAAGGAGGAAATATGTCCAGTGCCAGACGCGCCGCCACGAAGTTCCCACCCCAGCAGACAGCAACTAAGATGGCTTGAAGGATGTGTAGCGGTGTCATAATGCCTTTGGAAAACTGGTGTTTGTCACCCCGGCGACTTGTCTCGCCAAAGCACAGCGACGGCGGAATGCCGGGGTCTGGCCGGATGCCGTCATTCGACGGCATGACAGGTAAATTGCAACCCCAGAACCTTTGAGCATTATTTTTTCTTCTTTTTCAATCCCAGCGGTTTCCATAATTGCGGTTCGGTTTCCAGCTTATCTTTATAACGTACTGGCTGATTACCTGTACTTTGCACCGCAGGCGCATTGGGCGCTTTCGGACGTTCCGCTTTTTCTGTATTGATCACGATACGATCTACCCGATCCGGATGACCGTAGGGTAGTTTGCGCCCTAGCGCCAATATGTCATATTGCTGGCGGCGCACCTGCATATTGCAGATGCCCAGTGAGCGCATCATATTCGGCAGGGTTTCCGCTGTATAACCACTGCGATGGATACGACTGTTGTCTCCTTTTTCAATAAACTTGCGGAACCCGAAGATCATATCCGCCGGTGTCACTGGCCCTGCCGGCGCATGATACAGCTCCTGTTCAACTTCTCCCCGCGCGATATACGTAGCACCCAGCTGCATGTCCGGCACGGCAGCCAGAATGATGGCATTGTCTTTCATAATCCGCAGCGCTTCCTGAATAATCTTCTGAGCATCGGAGAATGTCGCACGTTGCAGCACATGGCCGATCCATACCCCATCAACCGATGCATCGGGCAGTGGTTCGATATGCGCCAGCGAGGAGACGATATCTGGATTGGCTGTTTCGCTCATATCCACGCGAATTTCATGCCATTCTTTTTCGGGAAATTGTTTGCTTAAGCGCCCGGCATAAGCACTGTCCCAACCCATTGATACCACCAGTTTCTTATCGGTTTGCGGCATTTCAAAGGGTTTGCGCTTCTTCACTGCCTGCATGAACGCCTTCTGTTGCGCTGCTTTTTGTTGTTTCGGAGACGCCTTACGCACTGCTTTTTTTGCCATGTTATGCTGCCTCCTTCACCAGGCTGGAGAAATGCTCCGTATCATGCCGTGCCATGATGGTGTCATGAGTCGGCGGCGGCAGTTTGCGTTCCGCCAGATCAGTGATAAGTTGCATATGAATGGGAATCAGTTCTTGCAGGGAATAGCGCTCGACCATGGCCTGACGCGCGGCGTGGCGCATCTCCTGCATCCCATCCTTTGATTCCAGCACGCGGATCACCTGCTCTGCCACCTGCTGTGGGTTAAAGAAATCCGCTAATAACGCGGTTTCTCCATCTGTCATTACCTCTTGCACGGGCAAGGTGCTGGAAGATACCATAGCACAGCCGGTCGCCATTGCCTCCATGGATGACCAGGACAGTACGAACGGATAGGTCAGGTAAATATGCGCTGCCGACACCTGGAACAATTTAATCAGATTGTGATAGGACAACACACCGGGGAAAATAAGGCGGCTCTCATCCACTTCCACTTCCTGCATCATCTTCTGCCGCCAGGTCTCGCCCTTTTTCAGCTTGCGGCCATAGCTGACTTCATCCGCGCCGATTGCTAGAATACGGCAGTTAGGACGCTGCTTCAGGATAATCTCCGCCGCACGCATGAAGGTCGGAAATCCACGATATGGCTCAAAATTCCGGGCAATATAGGTCACCACCTCATCCCCTGGACGATAGGTAGTGCCTTGTAAGGTGAGTTCTGCCTTTGGATCAGGCTGACAGAATTCGGTATCCACTCCATCATGCAGCACGGAAATACGCGGTTTAAATTCTTCCGGATGCAAACTATGTTGCCATAGAGTGGGGCTGATACCCCAATCCATACTGTCCAGGCTTAACAGGTTCACGACATTCTTAATGCGAACGCGCGCTGCATCGTCTGCCCCTGGGGGATCCGTTTTATCGAATCCAACATCGGCACCGTTTGAGCGATAGAAGAATTCTAGAAAACTCAAAATCGGTGTGTCGGGATATACATCCTTTAGAAACAGAGCATCGCCCCAACCGGGATGACAGCAGATCACATCCGGAATAAAGCCTTCTTCCTGTTTCAGCTTTGCACAGGCGCGCCAGACTTCCTGCCCGGCCAATACCCCCTTCTCCGCTCCCTGCAAATAGCGATGGGTCGACGCCGATCCCTCACGCGGCACCTTATATTCCAGCTTATGCACTCCTGGAATATCGAAGTTTTTCTGTTTCGTGAGAAACACGACCTGATTGTTTTTATCTTCGGCAAAGGCGCGGCATAAATGCTTATACTGCCCCGGCATATTCTGGTGTAAGAAGAGAATTTTCATAATAAAAATAGCTTAACAGCTGGGTTATACGAAGGAAGTTTTTTACCATACGATCTGCAAGCAATCCACCGCTTTCTTGCAGAAAGAAGAATACGTTAACATTTTTGACATGTTGGTACGCTACTATGGATGGGATGAAGGTTCCAAATCGCAATCAAGCTGGCGGCTACAGCGTACGTGAAATACTCGATGAGTTAGAAGAGTATTGTGATCAGTCAAGCATTGAACATGCAACCAATAAGGTAACAGAGCAAGCCATTAGCATACTTGGGAAACACAATATAAGTATTGAAGGAGATGCCTACACATCTGTCTCACAAGCAGCACAGCGGGTTTTATTAGCAGAAGCAATAAACTTAGCGGCTAAGAAATTTGACGAACGCTATTACCGCATCAAACCGGCACTGTTTATTTCGGCTGCAATACAAGGTGCCGATGATGGCGTACGCATACATGCTTCGGAAGACGAGAACGGCAATGCTGTCTGGTATATACATCATGAAGAAGTTGGGATTGTCAGCTTCCATGACCCATATGGAGAGATTGCAGAATTGGCAGAACTATACCATGAAAAACTGTGCTACGATGACACAATAGAGTGGAGCGGTGTGGCACGTACCCCACTAGCATTTGAATGCCTTACAAATGAATCACTACTTGATGCAATGGTAACGTTAACTACCACCTCTATGAACTCCACGCCAAGATTTCGTATTTTCAACGGCTCCTCTGAAAGTCGTGTAGTAGACTTAGCTTCCTCTGAGCATCAACAAGAGGAAGCGTATCGATCTCAGTAACCACTTGCTGTAATATACACTGCTCTTACCTATGTTTTACTTGCGTTGCAGCGCAAAGCTGTGGTCTTCTAGCGGCCAAACCATACTTATAGGATACGATTCATGAGTTTTTCCGTTACTACCGGTGCATTGCCCTCTTCCCAAAAAACCTATATTCAAAGTGAACGTCATCCGGATGTTCGCGTGCCAATGCGCCAGATTATCTTGTCACACACGGCGGAAGAGCCGGACTTGCCGGTCTATGATACGTCAGGCGTGTATACGGATGAAGATGCCATCGTGGATATACGCAACGGTTTGCCACGTGTGCGGGAAAGCTGGACAGAAGCACGTGGTGATGTGGAAGCCTATGCAGGTCGTGAGATAAAGCCGCAGGATAACGGGTTTAAGGATTGGCAGGAATCATCCGGTAATCGTCTGGTGGAAGCCTTTCCCAACCTACCTTCCCAGCCAAAACGTGCACGCAGCGGGGGGAATGTCAGCCAACTGCATTATGCACGCAAAGGCATGGTTACCGAAGAAATGGAATTTATTGCCATTCGGGAGAATGAGGGACGGCGCGAATATCTGGAGAAATGGAAGGAGTATAAAGCGCAGCATGGTGAGCTTGGTGAGCATCAGCGCCATGCTCGAAGCGATAACCAGCATCCTGCCATGCCGTTTGGTGCGACGATTCCTGACGTGATCACCCCGGAATTTGTTCGAGACGAGGTGGCGCGCGGACGAGCGATTATCCCAGCCAACATCAACCACCCGGAAATCGAGCCGATGATTATCGGGCGCAACTTCAAGGTCAAGATCAACGCCAATATCGGTAATTCCGCCGTGACGTCGTCGGTTGCAGATGAGGTGGACAAGCTGGTTTGGGCGATTCGCTGGGGTGCGGATACGGTAATGGATCTTTCCACCGGGCGCAATATCCACAATATCCGTGAATGGATCATCCGTAACTCACCCGTGCCAATCGGTACCGTGCCAATCTATCAAGCGCTGGAGAAAGTCGGCGGGGTAGCAGAAGACCTGACCTGGGAAATCTTCCGCGACACACTGATTGAACAGGCAGAGCAAGGTGTCGATTACTTCACGATCCATGCCGGAGTGCGCCTGCCATTCATTCCACTGACCGAACAGCGCGTCACCGGGATTGTATCGCGTGGCGGCTCGATCCATGCCAAATGGTGCATGGCGCATCACAAGGATAATTTCGCTTATGAGCATTTTGACGAGATCTGTGAGATTATGAAGGCGTATGACGTGTCATTCTCGCTGGGGGATGGGCTGCGTCCGGGTGCGATTGCCGATGCCAACGACGCCGCACAATTTGCCGAGTTGAAAACACTGGGTGAACTGACGCAGACTGCCTGGAAGCATGATTGTCAGGTGATGATCGAAGGGCCGGGGCATGTGCCGATGCATTTGATTCAGGAGAACATGGAAAAGCAGCTGGAGGCGTGCGATGAAGCACCGTTTTATACGCTGGGGCCACTGACGACTGATATTGCGCCAGGGTATGACCATATCACCAGCGGGATTGGTGCAGCAATGATTGGCTGGTTCGGCTGCGCGATGCTGTGTTACGTGACACCCAAGGAACATCTCGGACTACCGGATCGGGATGACGTCAAGGAAGGGGTGATTACCTACAAGATTGCCGCCCATGCAGCCGATCTGGCCAAGGGACATCCCGGCGCACAACACCGCGATGATGCGCTCTCTCGAGCCCGCTTTGAGTTCCGTTGGCTGGATCAGTTTAATTTGTCACTCGATCCCGATCGCGCCCGCGAGTTCCACGATCAGACGCTCCCGGCAGAAGGTGCCAAGCACGCGCATTTCTGCTCGATGTGCGGCCCCAAATTCTGCTCAATGAAGATTTCTCAGGAAGTTCGAGAGTTTGCAGCGACCGATCGCTCGCTACGTGTGGAAGCGGAGGGAGTGCAGGCGCACGACTCAGCCTTGAGCTCGTCTCATCGTGCAGGCCAGGAGGCCGAAGCAGGAGACACACATATACAGGCATCCATGGACGACATGTCGAAGAAGTTTCGTGATGCCGGCAGTGAGATTTATCAGAAGGTAAGTTAAGATATAGTAGTTTGACTTTTTGATTAGACAAAATACTCTTCTAATCACGCTATCCATCGATTCAAAAAGTCAAGGTCGCGCTGTAATAACTTACCTTAATGCTTCACCAGGTGGTGTGCAATTCGCACTATAATACTCGGCCAATCCACTAGTCGAACGCGCTTTGCATAGGCTTTGATGCGTGGCCACATCTCTTTGACAATGCCATGCTGGATGGCATAGGCAACCCCCACCACAAATAAGATATTACAGAATTTGCGTACATGTGGAGCAACCTTCAGCAATTCCGTACAACTGGTCAGAAAGATACGTGACTTGGCCAGCGTCAGCTTGCTCCCGGTATCGGTATAGAGGTTGCTACCATGGATAGTCTGGGCAGTCAGTTCTGCTTCATCATGAATCCCTTGTGCACTGGCGATCAGGAAGAACTTGATATAATGGTCACTGATATAAATCGACTTGGCTTTCGGTAGTGGGAAAATTGGTTCGGCAAGACGACGACGGAAGGTCAGCCCGGATGTTGCTGGAGGGCTATAGCCTGGTTTACCAGTCGTTTGCATGGCATGGCGCACATCAAGAATGCGATGACTCGAAGCCGCTGCTCCTGGTTCCTTTTGCAAGAAATCGATAATTTCCAGTTGTCGGCAATGGGCTACATCATGGAATATCCAGTCAATCTGGGGATGTCCCTCGTAAAGCGCCCGGATATGTGCATGCTTATGGGGTGCAAACACATCATCCGAGTCGAGTAGAAAGAGAATATCCCCGGTTGACTGTGCCACCCCCTGGCTAATTGCTGCCGCCTGCCCGGCATTCTCCTGAAATACCATCGTAATCCGATCGCCATAGGCGCTAATCACGTCACGCGAATGGTCGGTAGAGCCATCATCCACTACAATAATTTCGTCGAATGGCACCGTCTGATTCAGTGCACTGTCAATCGCAGCGCCAATATAGTCACCGTAATTATAGTTGGGAATAATCACACTACTTCGCATATGCGAGGTGTTGTAACATATTTTAATCTTTTATCCATGGCCTTTTTACCGTATGCACGGCCTAATCATCTATCTTTCGGAGCCTTCATGCCAAATGCTGCTATTTTTCTTAGTCACTGCTTGCCCCTAAGCTCGGTCTTTGTGCTGCACCAGATGCAAGCAATGCAACGCTACAAACCGCATGTGCTGGCCTGTAAGCGCGTAGAACCGTCTGTAGATCTTGGTGCAATACCTGCCGCAGTCATCAATCGTCACCATACCCCAATTGATCGCGCATTGGAGTTTGGCTTTAAGTTGACCGGTTACGCCCCTTCACTGTCAAATGTTGCAAAGCATTGCGACATTATGCATGCCCATTTCGGCCCCACCGGGTTGTTAGCACTACCACTTGCTCGTAAAGCTAATATTCCATTGGTGGTGACGCTGCACGGATTTGACGTGCTCAAGCGCAATCCAACCTTACAGACCGATGGCCGGTTGTTCATGCATTATGTCAAGCATCTACAAACATTGGCACAGGGAGCCACCCAATTTATCTGTGTCTCAGACTATACCAAGCAGCGTGCCATCGAATTTGGCTTCCCGGAAGAAAAATGTACCGTCCATTATATGGGTATCCCCCTTATTGAACATACAGTACCAAAGGCTGAGCGTAGCTCTGAGCAACCCTTCCGTATCATCACGGTTGGACGGCACGTGCCATTTAAAGGTCATGCTAAGCTGATTGAAGCATTAAGTGCCGTAGAGAAAGAAGGCCATCACATCCATGTTGATTTTGTCGGTGATGGAGAACTGCGCGGCGAGTTGGAGCAGCAAGCAGAACAATCACTCAGCAGCTATACTTTTCATGGGGCAAAGCAACATGCGGACGTTATTCGCCTGATGCGTGGTGCTGACCTGTTTTGCCATACCAGTATGCATCAACCGAATGGTCAAACGGAGGCATTTGGGTTGGTCGTACTGGAGGCGCAATGGGCGGGACTGCCCGTGGTTGCCTTTGCCTCCGGTGGTGTGCCGGAAGCAGTGAAGGAAGGTGAGACCGCCCTTCTTTGTCCGGAAGGAGATGTGCAGGCCTTAAAAGAGGCGGTATGCAACATGTTAAGCGACGACGCCAAACGCATCAGTATGGCTTCGGCCAGCCCGAATTTTGTGAAAGACCATTTTGATAATCGACTCCAGACACAGAAATTAGAAGAGATTTACGATCAAATACGTAACCAATAACCTTTTTACTCCACCCCTTCTACTGCATCGAAGCGGGGGAAGATAGGTTCTGGTGCAGGCAATACTGCACCTGGCCGTAACGCATGTGCCGGATCAATGGCAGACGCCATACGGGTATCCTCGGACACGCTGAGCTGGAATAGTAGCTTATCCGCTGAATCGGGGATAAAGGGTTGCAGGCAGATCGCCAGGCACCGTATCCCTTCCAGCAAGGTATAGAGTACTGCTTCCATACGCTGTGGGTCGGTTTTCTTGAGTTTCCATGGCGCCTGCGCATCGATATATTCGTTCAGCCGCCGTCCGCCCTCGACAATGGCGTCTAACGCCTGATGAAAGGCCAGCGTTTTCAGCGCATCGCGAACCGCATCAATCACCGGGTAAATGCCAGCCAGCACGTCTGCATCCTGCGGCGTAGAAGCAGCACTGGATGGCACCCTACCCTCGCAATTCTTCTGTACCATGGATAGGCTGCGCTGTGCCAGATTGCCGATCGTATTGGCCAATTCACTGTTGATTCGTTGCACCATGGCCAGCCGAGAGAAATTCCCGTCACTGCCAAACGGCACCTCACGCAGCAGGAAATAGCGCGTCTGATCCAGCCCATACGTCTCAATCAATTGCTCCGGTTTGATGACATTACCCAATGATTTGGAAATTTTCTGTCCTTCATTGGTCCACCAGCCATGCGCAAAGACCTGCCGCGGCACCGGTAATCCGGCACTCATCAGGAAAGCCGGCCAATAGACTGCATGGAAGCGCAGAATATCCTTCCCTACAACATGCAGCACATCGCCACCCGCCCAGAAAGTCTGGTAGTCCACTGCATTCGTATCTGGGTAGCCAACCGCCGTCATGTAATTGACCAGCGCATCCAGCCAGACATACATCACATGCGCTTCGTCACCCGGCACCGGCACGCCCCATTCAAACGAGGTGCGTGAGATGGATAAATCATGCAGACCGCCCTTCACAAAGCTGATGACCTCATTACGGCGTGATGCCGGAGCGATAAAGTCAGGATGGGATTCATAGAATGCCAGCAATCGCTCTTGCCAGGCGGAGAGCCGAAAGAAATAGCTTGGCTCCTCGACCCATTCCACTGGGGCACCGGTCGGTGCCTTACCGTCAATTAGCTCGTCTTCGGCGTAAAATGCTTCATCACGCACCGAATACCAACCGGCATAGCTGCCAAGATAGATGTCGCCACTGGCTTCTAGCGCCTGCCACATTGCCTGCGCTGCCTGTTTGTGGCGTACTTCCGTGGTGCGGATAAAGTCATCATTAGAGAGATTCAGCTCCTCGGTCAGTTCCCTGAACGATTCCGAGACCATGTCGGTAAATTCCTGCGGGCTGACTCCCGCCGCCGCTGCCGATTTTTCTACCTTCTGCCCATGCTCGTCGGTACCGGTCAGGAAGCGCACCGCCTGTCCCTCCATGCGGGCAAACCGGGCGAGCACATCGCAGGCGATGGATGTATAAGCGTGGCCGATATGCGGCTTGTCATTGACGTAATAGATGGGTGTGGTGATGTACATCGTTAGGGATTAGGGGCTAGGGTGTAGGGATTAGGGTATAGGGTATAGAGATGAGAGTGTCATCCTCTAATCAATCCTCAGAACCTACATCCTAGCCCCTAATCCCTGTCATCATCATCAACAGATTCGTGATGACCTGTCGTTTATCCAGATAGAGGATACTTGCCGTCTCAACGGACTGGCGTTGTGTTTCCCATAGTTCCAGCCATGCCGGTAAGGGGCGTCGCTGCGCCAGTTTCTCCAGTACTGACCGGATCGTGGCATCGTCGGTTTGCATTTCTCCTGTTGCCTGGTACGCTGCCACCTGACGCACCAGCATATCGACCAGACGCTGCACATGCGCTAGCGTCATATGTTCGTCCTTGCCTATCGTTTCCGCCAGCTTTAGCAATGCATGCGTATCGTTTGGGGCAATGAGCGCGTCGAGCAATTGCCACCAGTAGTCCAATGCTTTGGTTTCCTGCCAATGCAGCGCCATCCCCGGCGATCCATTGGTCAGGGCATAAAGTTGCGTGGCGCTGGTAGCATCCATATGGCCATCCACGACTGCGTTAAAAGCATCATGCGAAAGGCCTGGCATGGTAATCTCACGGCAACGCGAACGGATGGTCGGAAGCAATTTACCAGGCACATGCGACACCAGAATGAACAGACTACGCGCCGGGGGTTCTTCCAGCCATTTCAACAGGGCATTGGCAGCGTTGTGGTTCATCGCCTCCGCCGGATCGACCACGACAATCTTCCAGCCCATCTCACCCGCCGTCAGTGACATGAACTCGCCGATTGCACGCACGCGTTCGATGGGGATGTCCTTCTTGTAGGCTTTCTTCTTTTCATCGTAAGGTGGGCGAATCCAGAGAAAATCCGGGTGCGAGGATTGCAGCATACGCGTCAGCGCTGAAGCATCCGGATCGACTGATAAGGTCGAGGATGGTGCAGCCGGTAATGTATCACCAAAGAGACCGCCATCTGCGCTTGCAGCCTCGGCGGGTGCCAGCAGACTTGCAGCCAATCGACAGGCCAGTGTGGCTTTGCCAATTCCTTCTGCTCCACTTAGCAGGTAAGCGGAGGGCAATCGTTCCCTGTCCAGTGCCCCGGCAAGTTGTGCTTCGACAGCTTCCATGCCATGCAGTGGTTTGGTAAACCAATCGGTGGCGGGCTGACTCATGCGGCTTCCTCAAGCATTGGCAGTAACCCGATAATGGCCTCGTGTAATTGCTCAGGTGATTGCGATGCATCCAGTACGTGGAATCGTTGCGGCTCTTTCTTAGCCAATGC
The DNA here is from genome assembly GCA_028279475.1 of Rickettsiales bacterium. Lineage (GTDB taxonomy): Bacteria > Pseudomonadota > Alphaproteobacteria > Rickettsiales > UBA998 > JANQNR01. Next base: position 158,248 of record JANQNR010000004.1, read on the forward strand.
TAAAAACCCTTCACGTAGGCGCTGATGGAAATCTGTTCCCAGCGCTTCAAAACGGGTTTCTACCCCTTGACGCGATGCGGCTCGCTGCAATCCTGCCTCTGGATCAATATCCAACAGGATAGTCATGTCCGGCGTTACACCTCCTAACATCATTCGGTGCAGGTGATCATAGTAGGCGATTCCCAATCCTTTTGCGATACCCTGATAGATACGGGATGAATCATGGAATCGATCGGAAATCACAACCTTTCCCTCATTCAATGCCGGTTGAATGACGTTGCGTACATGCTCGACACGCGCCGCCATAAACAGCAGCATCTCACTTTCCGGCAACCATTCCTCTTCCTGTGGCTTTACCAACAATGCGCGAATCTTCTCTGCCTGTACCGTTCCTCCCGGCTCGCGGGTAATGAGATGAGGAATATGGTTGTTTTCCAACCATGCCGATAGAAGCGCTATCTGTGTCGATTTGCCGCTCCCCTCGCCTCCTTCAATCGTGATAAACAGGCCGCGATGTTCTGACGACATAGGGCTTACGTTCCAAATAGCAGATGCTTTGCATTGGTCATCAGGCGCTTGAAGAAACTGGCCTCTGCCACGGGCTGCGTGGCAATAATCTCTACCGTCTGATCAGACATACCCCCTGCCGATACAGTCATGACACCTACGACCTGTCCGGCGTCAATTGGTGCTTTGAGTGGTGCATCGTAGGTGATATGCGCTTTAATGCCACCTGTTTCCACTGTAGGAAGTACAATCATGGTTTCTCCCATTACTTGTATCGGCACTGTATCACTTGCCCCATACCAGACCGGTAACTCACTTAAAGGTGTATTCGCTTCCCCTAAGATCCGATGCGCAAATTCGGCGTATGCATAGCGATAGAGTTTTGCCGCCTCGCGCGCGCGTTCTTTCTCGCTTCCCAAGCCATTGACCACCACATGCACCCGCCGTTCATCCTGTTCGCCTGAAATCGTAATACCATAACCAGCGGCCTCCGTATGCCCGGTCTTCAGCCCGTCTACACCGATGTCCCGTGCCAGCAGAACATTACGATTATGCTGGCGAATATCGTTATAGGTATATTCCATCTGTGCATAAATCGGATAATATTCTGGGAAGTCCATTACCGTGCGGCGCGATAACACTGCCAGGTCATAGGCTGTCGTCACATGCGCTTCATCAGGCCAGCCGGTAGAATTCTTAAACACTGTGTGCTGCATACCAATCTCTTTGGCCTTCAGTGTCATACGCTGGGCAAAGCGGTCTTCACTCCCGGCATACCCTTCGGCAAATACGATGCAGGCATCATTGCCGGACTGAATAACAATTCCCTTCATCAAATTGGCGATACTGACCGGCACCTCCAGCCGTACAAACATTTTTGAACCGCCCTTACGCCAGGCTTTTTCACTCACGGGATAGGTGTCTTCTACGGATAATTCACCGGAACGCAACGCCTCAAACATCATATAGGCCGTCATCATTTTGGTCATGGAAGCAGGATACATCGGTTCATGCGCCTGCTTGTCATAAAGCACGACACCCGTCTTATGATCGAGAATCACGGCATGGGAAGCAGTGGTCTCAATTGCATGACCTGCCACCGAGGTCATCAGAAAAAAACACAGGCCGAGAATCAGTCGTTGCATGAGCATATCCGAGGTTGGTTAAAGTCCTTATGTCATACAAGTGATAACGTAGGATGACAACCCGATAAACAAAACGGTATATATGAATCAGTCGAGAACGGTTTCTAGGTATTCAATCATGCGAGCAGGGAAACTTAAAGAATTCATATAGTCCTGGTCCTCCTGCTCCCAACGCTCACGCGCTACAGCGGCTATATTCCCAATTTCAGCACGTAACGCATCCTCATCTAGCGTGGCGTTATGCAATCCGGTGATGCGAGCATACGCTTTCTTTTCTGCCTCACTATAGGAGCCATCTTCATGAAATACCGTGGTTGCAATATTGATGAGATGCGCCCGATGCTGTGGATCGGTGATGTCGCTCCATACTTCCGTTAGCAGAATTTCCTCGTCTACGGCATCCCGCAAAGTTTCTTTCTGCGTATCATTCAGCCGCCCATTCGCATCAATATAATCATGCAGGCGATCCTGTTCCTCGCCATCAAGGACACCATCTGCCCATGCCAGGGCAATCATCCCCTTGAACATCGCGATATAGCTGTCAGTTACCTGCGTCATAAATATGCCCTAATGGAATTGTGCTTCTTCAGTGGATCCTTTCAGCGCCGCCGTGGAGAGTTCCCCTCCAGCAATGGTCTGTGCCAACTGGTCGAAATACCCGGTGCCGACCTCACGCTGGTGCTTCGCAGCACTAAAGCCCTTGGGTTCGGCAGCAAACTCTTTCTCCTGCAACTCAACATAGCCAGTCATGCCACTGGCTTTATAAGCCGTTGCCAGTTCAAACATGCTATAATTTAATGCATGGAACCCGGCTAGCGTAATAAACTGGAACTTATAGCCCATCGCTCCTAGCTCTTTCTGGAATTTAGCAATCGTAATATCATCCAGATTTTTCCGCCAGTTAAAGGATGGCGAACAGTTGTAGGACAACATTGTATCAGGATAGTCTTTCTTGATGGCCTCGGCATAACGCTTGGCTTCTTCCAGGCTGGGAGTCGACGTTTCACACCAGATCATATCGGCATAGGGTGCATAGGCCAGCCCCCGAGCAATGGCACAATCCAGTCCGCCTTTCATTTTGAAGAAGCCTTCCGGTGTACGCTCTTGCTCGATGAATGCTGCATCTGCCTCATCAATATCACTGGTAATCAGGAACGCGCCATTGGCATCGGTACGTGCAATCAACACAGTCGGTACATCACATATATCCGCTGCCATGCGCGCCGCTTTTAACTTGTTCACGGCTTCTTGTGTTGGCACCAATACCTTGCCGCCCATATGACCGCACTTCTTAGCCGACGCCAGTTGATCCTCAAAATGAACCCCGGCGGCTCCGGCATCAATCATATCCTTCATCAGCTCATGCGCATTGAGCGGCCCGCCAAACCCAGCTTCCGCATCGGCAACAATCGGCTGCATCCAGTCAACGCTGTGATCACCTTCGGCATGGTGAATCTGATCGGCGCGTCGCAGCGTATTATTGATACGGCGAATCACGGACGGTACGGAGTCCGCCGGATAAAGACTTTGATCTGGGTACATTTCTCCGGCCAGGTTGGCATCAGCTGCCACTTGCCATCCTGACAGATAGATCCCTTTTAACCCGGCTTTCACCTGCTGCATTGCCTGGTTGCCAGTCAGTGCACCCAATGCATTGACATAATCTTCCGTCTGGAAATAGTTCCACAGCTTGCGCGCGCCCTGGCGCGCCAGAGAATAGTCTACATGCACCGTGCCACGCAGTTTTTCCATCTCCTGCGCCGTATAATCTCTCTGCACCCCTTTCCAACGTGCCGATGTATCCCAATCCGTTTGAATTTCCTGTGCTGAACGCATGGCTACTCCCTATTATATAAACTCAGCGCAATTTTGTGTCGTGCCATGCATCAAGCGCAAGGAAATCCTTTGCTGTCAGCTTTTTACTCTTCACATATTTCGTGCCAGAGACCAGTATGTCACAAAAATTCCTGCCAACATCATCGCCATCACTCGTTCGTCGTTTGTTTTTTCGACGCTTCTTTGCATTCTGATCCGGCAGTCGTCACTCTGGCATCAACAAAATCCTGTAGGTCAATTCTGGCGATACGGAACTCCCGCTCTAAACGCACTGCGCGCAACTCCCCTTCCTTAATCCAGCTACGCACCGTAGCACTACTGACTTTCAGTAGATCTGCCACTTCCTGAATCGTCATAAAAGGAGCGCTCAACATAGCTCAAACCGCTTTAATCATGCTTGTTTCTTCTCAACTATACCCGTTTTAATTTGATTCTGGCAAGCAAACTTCTATACTAAGTTAGCGCAAGAAATCACACAGCGCATTTTACCCTGTTCATTCATCATATAACAATATGATTATATAATCCATTAATACGGAGCTCCAGCATGCATCATTATCGTAATCTTCTCTATATCAGCCATGGCAACACCGATGAAACGGACGGCCTGAAACAGGCGCTTAGCCTGGCGCGGAATAACCAGGCTCCATTGACTATCTTGATCCTGTGCCCACAGTTCCCGGGAGAGTTAGCAGATTATAGAAAAACCTATGAAGAATCGCTGATTCAGCAGGTGGAAACCTCCATTATCGCTTCAAAGGAAGCCATCAATCTGAAAGAAGGGGACGTTAATCTTACGATTACCCTTGAAAGCAGTGCTACACCGTCGGTTGACAGTATCCGGTATGTGTTACGTGGTGGCCATGATCTGGTGATCAAGGAAGCTGATACTCATACAAGTGGCAGTGGATTCAAGGCATTGGATATGGATCTACTGCGCAAATGCCCCTGCCCTGTCTGGCTATGTCGCCCTATCTCTCGTTCGCGACAAGACATGCAGGTTGCCGTTGCCATTGATCCGGAAAGCGAGGAGGATGCAGCGGAGGTGTTATCAAAACGTCTACTGGATCTCTCCTATTCGCTGGCCGAAAGTTGTAGTGGTAAGTTACACATTATCTCTTGCTGGGACTATGTATTCGAATCGGCATTGCGCAACAGCATCTGGTTTAAGCTACCGGAAGATAAAGTTCAGGAAACACTGCAAAGTGCAGAAGCGAACCATCGGGGGGCGTTGGATGAACTGATTGCAGCATCTAAGGTCAGTAGCAATGCCTGTCATGTTCACCATCTACACGGCCAGCCGGATGAATTGATTCCAGCATTTGTCCAGGAACAGAAGGTTGATGTACTTGTCATGGGTACCGTTGCTCGCACCGGGATTCCCGGATTTATGATTGGTAATACGGCAGAGAATATCGTGCAGCAACTTTCCTGTTCGTTATTGGCACTAAAACCTCACGGATTTACTTCGCCTATTCAGGCATATTGATAGCAGGCCTGGAAACGTTAGTAGGTCATGTATGGACGAGAAGTGCGCATCCGCATCATGGCATGCCTTGCCCGCGAGCGTAGCAATTGAGCAATTGCATACGAATACTGGCGGATTAACTGAAGAAGACGCCGTAAAACGTTTGGCTGATGTTGGGCCAAACCTTTTGCCTGCTGCAAAAAAGCGTAGTGGGTTTCAGCGTTTTATACAGCAATTTCACAACATACTCATTTATGTTCTAATGGCTGCTGCAGTGATTACAGCAATGCTGGATCATCTGGTCGACAGCATCGTGATTGTTGCTGTGATACTGGTTAATGCAGTAGTAGGGTTTCTTCAGGAAGGCAAAGCTGAACGTGCGATGGATGCCATACGCCGCATGCTGGCGCCGCGGGCAAGCGTATTGCGTAATGGCACCAGAAAGAGCATAGATGGTGAAGCGTTGGTTCCCGGAGATGTTATCTTACTTGAAGCAGGTGATAAAGTGCCGGCAGATATACGGCTGATAGAAGCGCATGGGCTGACCGTAGAGGAAGCGATGCTGACAGGTGAATCACTACCTGTTTCCAAGCAGCTTGAGCCGGTGTCAGAAGACGCTGCACTAGGTGATCGTAGTTGTATGATGTTTTCCGGTACGCTGGTAACTGGTGGGCAAGGTCGTGGTGTAGTTGCCGAGACAGGTGGCAATACGGAAATTGGCCGTATCAATCGGATGCTTTCCAACGTTACACCTCTTACAACACCACTGGTTCGGCAGATGAATCGTTTTGGGAAATGGCTGACCGGATTTATTCTTATACTATCGGCTGCCATACTGGCGTTTGGCCATGTCATTCAGGGGCATGCTTTTGCCGATTTATTTATGGCTGTTGTTGGGCTATCGGTCGCCGCCATTCCCGAAGGACTGCCTGCCGTATTAACAGTGACACTAGCGATAGGCGTGCAACGTATGGCAAAGCGTCAGGCCATTGTCCGACGGCTCCCTGCGATCGAAACCCTTGGCTCAGTCTCTGTGATTTGTACGGACAAAACCGGAACGTTAACGCGTAATGAAATGATGGTGGCTTCTGCCATGACCTCAGCACATATCATTAGTATAGAAGGAACTGGCTATGAACCATTTGGCGCCTTGCGACTGGATGATGCCCCGGTTTCCGTAGAGGAACACCCGGAGTTACAGGAGCTTGGCCGCGCTGCTACGTTATGTAACGATGCCTCTCTACAGAAACAGGGAGAACTCTGGACGGTAGAAGGTGATCCGATGGAAGGTGCATTACTGGCGTTTGCCGGTAAGCTTGATAGTGATGTGGTGTCAGACTGGGTTCGGCAGGATGCCATCCCCTTCGATGCCAAACATCGTTTTATGGCAACACTTCATCACGATCACCAGGGACATGTGCGTGTGTTTGTGAAAGGTGCGCCGGAGCAACTCCTGGAGATGTGTCAGTATCAGCACAATGCACAGGGCAGCGTTGAACCGCTCAATGCGGACTACTGGCATCAGCATATAGAAATGGCTGCCTCACAGGGGCAACGGGTGCTGGCATTTGCGGCCATATCGAAGCCAACGACTTGCACCGCCATTAAATTTCATGATGTGGAATATGGCTTAACCTTATTGGGAATGGTAGGATTAATTGATCCGCCACGCTCGGAGGCCATTACCGCCATTGCCGAGTGCCATCAGGCTGGCATCAATGTCAAGATGATTACCGGAGACCATGCCGGCACTGCCCGTGCTATTGGTGAACAGATCGGCTTGCGCAATACACAGGCTGTGCTGACAGGCCAGGATATTGATACGCTCGATGATATGGCGCTTGCGCACGCTGCTACTGCTACAGACATTTTCGCTCGCACCAGTCCAGAACACAAGTTACGTTTGGTGATGGCATTGCAATCACAGGATATGACGGTGGCAATGACGGGAGACGGCGTTAATGATGCCCCGGCACTCAAACGCGCTGATGTTGGTATCGCTATGGGACGCAAGGGCAGCGAAGCAGCCAAGGAAGCAGCAGAGTTGGTGCTGGCCGACGATAATTTCACCTCCATTGCTGCTGCCGTGTATGAAGGACGTACGGTGTATGATAACCTTAAGAAGGTCATCAGTTGGACGTTGCCAACGAATGGTGGCGAAGCCATGACGATTATTCTGGCATTATTGCTAGGCATTACCCTGCCAATTACGCCGGTGCAAATTCTATGGGTCAACCTTGTCACCGCTGTTACATTGGGCATTGCTCTGGCATTTGAGCTTCCCGAGGCACAGACCATGCAGCGCCCTCCCCGACCACGCCATGAAGCGCTGCTTACCGGACAGCTGGTGTGGATTATCACACTCATCTCCAGCCTGTTTGCAGCATTTGTGTTTGGTGTGTTTCACTATGCGCTGGAGACGGGATATTCTATTGAAATGGCGCGGACAATGGCCGTCAATACACTGGTTGTGTTGGAAATTTTCAGCCTCTTCTATATGCGTAACCTCTACACCACCTCACTCACATGGCAGGCCGTGAAGGGCACGCGTATTATGTGGTGTGTGATTTTCGTGATTGTTGTCGCTCAGTTTGCCTTCACCTATGCCCCGCCGATGCAGACGCTATTCCAGACGGAAAGCCTGCCATTGCACTATGGCGTCATGTGTGTGTTTTGCGGCATTGTGCTATTCACGATTCTGGAAACTGAAAAGCAGATTCGTTTACGATATCTAGCGCGCCGAGCGCATGTTGAAAAATAGAGTTGCGTAAGTCAGCCCTTGGCTGAGTCCTTTGCCGGCTTCACTTCTTCGGCTTCGCCTTCAATGATTGTGACCTTCTCTTGTTCCATATTCGGTTCGAACGTATCGCCTTGTATGTTCTGTCCTTTACTTCCCCATTCTTTACGAGGGCGAAGAATGCCCTGACGCTTGAACCAGATCATGGAACCGACTACTACCGCTACTCCTAATAGCAGCATGAACACAAAGAAACTGGCTACCATTAGTCCGGCTACGATCAACGTTGCCAGCAGGACTCGAGCAATATTCATTACCATCTGCATCACAAGCCGAAGCTCCTGGCCAGACTGCCGGTTACCATGTACCAGCCATCGACCAGCACAAAGAAGATGAGTTTAAAAGGCAGTGAAATAATCACTGGCGGTAACATCATCATCCCCATCGCCATTAGGATGGAGGCTACCAGCAGGTCAATAATCAGGAAGGGAACGAACAACAGGAATCCAATTTCAAACGCGCGTTTCAGTTCGCTAATCATAAAGGCGGGAATCAATATCTGATATGGTGTTGCTGCGCGTTCTTCCAGTTCCAGATCGGGGGTCATATTGACAAACAGTTCCAGATCCTTGTCCCGCACATGTTGAAGCATAAATACCCGGAATGGTTCGGCAGAACGTTCCAACGCCTGTTCTTCTGTTATTTCTTCCTCAATAAGCGGTAAAATACCATCATAATAGGATTGTTCGAATACAGGTGCCATAATGAATGCTGTCAGAAATAGTGCCAGTGCAATCAATACCTGGTTAGGTGGTGTGGTCTGTGTACCAATTGCCGTACGTAGGAAGGACAAGACAATAACGATTCGGGTAAAAGATGTCACCATTACCAGGATGGATGGTGCCAGTGACAATACTGTTAGCAATAGCACCATCTGGATCATACGGGCGGCAGCGGAACCACCTTCTACTCCGCCAAGATTGATGCTGAGATCCTGTGCCAGCGCCAATTCCGGCATTAGTGTTGCCATCATGAGTAACAGCAGTGCCATCAGGATGATTGCTCCAATGTATCGATGATTTGCGCTCGTTCGTTGTCCAGCAACAGAACGTAACGTTTTCTCTGCATTCCGAGTACTACAACCCGGCGCTTGGGATCAAGAAACATGGTGTCTTCCACATGCAGCAAACCTTCTGCACTTTTGAGTGGTGCCCATCGTTTTTCCAGTCCGAAACGCCTGACAAGATATGCCAGTCCCAGCATCAGACCAATTACAAAAACAAAAGAAATGCCGATCTGACCTAATTGCGCCCATTCCATGGTGCTAACCTTTCTTTTTAGCGCTGGCAAGCGATGATTTCAGATATGCTTTTGCAGCATGACTGGCACCATCGGCTTGATCAAGTTTGCCCCGAATTACCTCCTGGTGTTCGCCCATCTGATCTAGCAATTGTCCGAGTCGAATCCCAATGACTTCCAGTTCTTTGGAAAATAATTGTACATCACCTACGGGGATAGATTGCAGATGAATATTCATCTCTTGGCAGATGCTATGAAACTCGGGAATCTGATCATAATCCCCGGCATCCAGATGTGCAAACATTGCTTCAATGGAGGCTTGGACTCCAGCAATCATTTCGGCAGTGGCTGACTGTGTCATGTCTGTTCTTCTCCCTCTACACCCGGTTTGCCATAAATAGCATTCGTACGATACACATAGCTTAGAATTTCGGCAACGGCGGTAAATGCCTCAAGAGGGATGACAGAATCTACTTCCAATTGCGAGAGAATTTCCACAAGATCCGCGTCTTCACGCACCCGTACCCCATGGGCAAAGGCTAATGCCAGAATTTGTTCAGCGACATCCCCCCTGCCTGTTGCCGTAATTCGGGGGGCGTTATCCTGCCCAGCATCATATTGCAGGGCGACGGCTTTTGTGACATCCTGCCCTGGCGATATGGTGTCATCACCGGTCATCTACGCATCCTTTGCCGTATCATCAGGTAGAGTATCAAATGAAGAAAAGTCCAGTGTTTCATCACTAAACAGATCAGCATCGGCAATCATGGCGGCAGCATTTTCTTCACGAATGCGATCGTGTATTTCTTTACGTAGGATGCTGGCTTCTGGCGGAAAGTCAAACCCCAGCTTGGCGGTTTTGCCTTTTACCTCTTTAACCGTCAGGGTAATATTGTTGTTGATAACAATCGATTCCCCTACTTTGCGTGACAAATACAGCATGGCTACGCTTTATAATCCAATTTTTTTATCAGGTAAACTGCATTCGCGCTTGAGGTGGTGTGGAATCACGTTTAGTGGCTAAATCCATTATCTTAGCGCGTATAATTACCCACTTGGCATGATTTTGGCATAATATACATCAATGGATTACTCAAACATCAAACTCATGCAGATGATGGGCATTAAAATGTCCTACCTGTCCGAGCGGCAGGATATTCTGGCGCAGAATATCGCCAATGCTGATACGCCGGGTTTTAAAGCCAAAAAACTACGTGATTTGGACTTTGAGCGCATTGCGCTGGCGGAAGCACGTAGGCTCCATATGAAGGCAAGTTCTGCAGGAGAAAGCCTCGCTGGTGCCCGTTCGACACAAGATTTTCGCCGTGAAAAGCAGCGTGAGACTTATGAAACCACGCCGGTAGAAAACTCCATTGCTCTAGAAGAACAAATGGCGATGGTGGCGGATAACAATCTGCAATATATGACCGTGACCAACCTTTATACCAAGACTGCCGGTATGTTTAAGGTGGCAATCGGACATGGAAACAACTAACGGGAGAATGGAACATGGTTGATCTGGTTAATTCCATGCATATCGCCGCATCCGGCATGAAAGCGCAAAGCGATCGCTTGCGGATCGTAGCACAGAATATCGCGAATGTAGACTCCACAGGGGAGACACCAGGTTCTGCTCCTTATCGGCGTAAAGTCGTTACCTTTAAAAATGTACTGGATCGGGAAATGGACGCCGATCTGGTAGAAGTGAGTAAATATGGCGTCGATAAAAAGCCGTTCCCCCGGCAATATGATCCGTCTCATCCGGCTGCCGATGAGAACGGGTATGTGTTGCGTCCAAACGTCAACCCAATGCTGGAAATGGTGGATATGCGTGAAGCGCGACGCGCCTATGAGGCCAACATTAATGTGGTGGAAGTCAGCAAGAGCATGCTGATGCAAACGGTGAATATGTTGCGCTAACATCATAACCGGCGTATAGTGATAGTCAGGGACAAATAGGAGAACCTCATGGATGTGAATCTCACCGCAGCGACTGCCGCCTACAAAAACACCGCCAAAATGCAGAGCGGTACAGGCTCTTCACAAACGGAGAAAACAGCATCATTAACGGAAAGTCCGCATTTGCCCGGTGAAGGCCCCACCCGCTTCAAGCCCAACTTTGATGCGCTGGTGGGCGAAGCACTGGATAATGCCCGTGACGCCGGGTATCGTGGTGAGGGAGTCAGCGCCGAGTCCATTGCTAACAAGGCGGAATATCATGAGTTAATTACCGCAGTGAATAATGCTGACCTGACGTTGCGCACCGTCGTCGCCGTGCGCGACCGGATGATCAGCGCCTATCAGGACATTATCAAAATGCCGATCTAATCTCGGGCATTGTACTTCATGCCGCTCCCGGTATAGACTAAACACACAATCATTGCGGAGACAGGTATGAACGGAGCGGAAGTGTTGGATATTGGTCGGGATGCTCTGTATGTGCTGCTTATCATGTCTGCACCGGTGATGATTGTATCGCTGGTGGTCGGTCTGGTAATTGCACTGTTTCAGGCATTGACGCAGATTCAGGAGATGACCCTGACCTTTGTTCCCAAAATTGCTGCTATTTTTATCACACTGATGATCGCCCTACCCTTCATGGGCGCAACATTAGGGGATTTCTACCTGGAACTGATGGATCGGCTGGCCCTACCGGAGAGTGCCGGAGAAGAATGATGACATTACGCCACAGTACCCATGGAATATAACAATATTCTCGAAGGCTACCTGGTCAGCAATCTGTTTGCCGTACTGATTGTCTTTGCACGGCTGGGGTCTGCTCTGATGATTATGCCAGGCTTTGGCGAGTTTTATGTCCTAGCCCGCTCACGCTTGCTGCTGGCACTGATTCTATCGCTTGCCATGGCGCCGTTTCTGGAGCCGTATCTCCCCGAGGTGCCTGACGACCCTGCCCGCCTGATGCTCCTGCTGCTGGGAGAAATAATGATTGGTCTTCTGATCGCTACGGTAGCACGCATTCTCATCAGCGCCATGCATGTTGCCGGGATGGTTATTTCCTTTCAGTCCAGTTTGGCATTAGCCAATCAATTTGACATTACCCAGGCTAGCCAAAGTTCCATCATTGGTAACTTTTTGAGTGTAACGGCGATGGTTTTTATTTTTTCGCTGGATTTACACCATATGTTGCTGCGTGGTATTACTGACAGCTATACGCTAATGTTACCAGGTGCTATGCCACCGGTTGATGACATCGCCGATTATCTGGCGCGCCTCGTCTCCTATATGTACCGTGTTGGCGTTCAGCTGGCCGGTCCCAGCATCGCTGCCGGGCTGCTGCTCTACCTTGCAGCAGGTATTCTCTCGCGAGTCATGCCGAATATGCAGGTGTTTTTTGTTATCATGCCGCTACAAATCGCTTTGAGTTTCTTTATTCTGATGATTGCATTCAACACGATCATGATTGAATTTGCCGAGTATTTCAGTGCAACTTTCAGTGACTTTCTGGAGGGCATCTGATGGCGGAAGGCGATTCGCAGGACGACTCTCAGAAAACCGAGGAGCCGACCCAGAAACGTATCGAGGATGCGCGTAAGAAAGGGCAAATTGCCTTTTCTCGTGAAGTAAGTAGTTTTTTTATCTTGCTTGTTTTGTGTATCCTGCTGATCGGGCTATTTCCTTACCTCATGAAACAGTTTGCCGTGACGTTTTATCCATTCCTCAACCGCCCGCATGACATGGTTACAAGCGCGGGCGGTATCTGGCTTATCAGTGCCGGATTGCTCGAAGATCTGGCACTCATTATGATTATCCCGTTTGCAATGACTGTCACGGCGGCATTGGTTGCCGGTGCCATGCAGACACGCTTTAATGTGTCACTGGATCGCATCAAACCCAAATTGGAAAAAATCTCCTTGTTAAAGGGATTTAAGCGGCTCTTTTCACTAAAAAACTTTGTTGAATTTCTCAAAGGTATCTTCAAAATCGTTATTGTGGGTGTGGTTGGTTACCTGGCTGTAGCGCCCTATCTTGATTATCTCCGTCTTCTACCAAGTTATGACATGTCCAATTTATTGGAATTCACGATGAAAATGGCCATACGAATTGCCGTAGGTATGACGTTGATTATGTTCTTGATTGCGATTGTCGACTACATGTACCAACGTTTTGAATATTTGAAGAACCTGCGTATGACCAAGCAGGAAATCAAGGATGAATATAAGCAGCAGGAAGGTGATCCGCTGATTAAGTCCAAATTGCGGCAAATCCGTATGGAGCGTGCTAAGAAGCGCATGATGGCGAATGTCCCGGATGCAGATGTGGTTGTTACTAATCCAACCCATTATGCCATCGCGCTTTCCTATGAATCGGATAGTATGAAAGCGCCGATTGTCCTTGCGAAGGGTAAAGATAAGGTGGCGCATCGTATTCGTGAAATAGCCGAGGAACATCGTATCCCGGTTTTCCGTAACCCAATCGTGGCGCGTGCTTTATTTGACAATGCCGAATTGGATGAGGAAATCCCGATTGAACATTATGAGGCCGTGGCAAAAATTATCGGCTATGTGTACAAAATGCAGGGTAAGATTCCCAAACAGGCACGACAATCGTAATGGCAGACAGGTTCCCGCATCAATTTTCCTTGCGTTGCCCTTTCCGGCCTTTTAGGTTTTAGATTATTGGTATAGCAGTTTAACATCACTTTTGAACAAAAGTGATGTTAAGGAATTGCTATACAACTTTTAAATATCGTCACTTTTTCACTTATAAGTGAAGTGACTATAGAGGTGTATATGAAACATTTGCTTTGTTGGTTCATGATTATCATGATTGGTTTGTCCTCGGTGCCTGTTCCGGCGTTTGCGCAGCAAGGTAGTGATATTCCGTTGATGGTGATTCGCTATAATCAAACGCGTGTCTATTATGACCGACAACTCTATTCTGCGGCCTCCAAGGCTATTAATATTAAGCCATCCGTACTGTTTTCTGTTGTTTCTTTTGTGCCTCAAAATGGATCAAAACGTCGTCAGAAGTTGATGCACGAGCAATCAGATGCGCAAACGGGACAACTGGTTGCGGATATGAAGCGTATGGGAATTCCTGCGGATCAGATCAAAGTTACACGTGAATTTGTCGGCGACGGCCGTTACCATGAAATCTATATTTACGTTGATTAGATGATGGTCTAAAAAGCAGGGCGCTTGGCATGACGTCTTCGGCTGATGGGGCATGACCTAAGCGGCGCAACTTGACGCCACACCTGCAACCTGTTATATTCTCTATAGTTCTTTGATGTTATATACATCTTAATTTGTTTCTGGAAGATGAGTGTTGTTATTCTAAGGTGCAATTATTATGCAAACTCTAGCCCCCTCTGACTCCAATCGCGATGCCATCATTGCAAAGGAGTTAGAAAGTGCTGGAATTCGCGCGATTCCTAGCACAATGTGGGGGAAAGAAGCGTATATTGTTCACGGACCAGATAAGGTTTTTCTTTTTTTTAGAGAAGAAGAGGCATGGCTGGTGGAGGGAGAAGTCCCTATCGATGTTGCAGAGGGGATGTATCGCGAGCCGGAGAAAGAGCAAATGGTTATTAATGATGACCTGACCTGTTTCAATCCGACATCATGCGCAAGCATGATTGAGGATAGGCTGTATGTGACGCGGTACCGCATCACATCGCAAGAGGCCTTAAATCTCTTCGCGAAAACGATGAAGGATTATGAATTATTCATACCCCCTTGTTATCACTAGTTGATATGGGGGATTTTTTTTTAAGCGCTACAATCTTTGAAATCCAAGTGCTTCTTCTAGCGCAGCTGCGGCTTTAAACAGCACCGCTTCTTCAAAGGAATTGGACAATAATTGCAGCCCTAGCGGCAGCCCTTGTGCATTCAGACCTGCCGGAATGGAAATACCCGGCAATCCGGCCAAACTAGCCGGTACGGTAAATACATCGTTGAGATACATCGTCACCGGATCATCCATTTTTTCTCCTGCCTTGAACGCGGCACTTGGAGCAGTTGGCGTCAGAATCACATCCACCTGCTCATACGCTTCCCGAAAATCTTGAATAATCAGCCCTCGAACCCGCTGCGCCTTGCGGTAATAAGCGTCATAATAACCGGCAGAGAGCACATAGGTGCCAATCATAATCCGTCGTTTGACTTCCGCGCCAAATCCAGCTGAACGCGTTTTTTCATACATCGCTTCAATGCCGTCTCCCGGGTCGCAGACGCGTAGCCCATAACGTACCCCGTCGTAGCGTGCCAGATTCGATGACGCTTCTGCCGGGGCAATAATATAATAGGTTGGCAATGCATATTTCGTATGTTTCAGTGAAATTGGTACAATCTTAGCGCCCTGCTCTTTCATCAGCTGGATGCCTTTTTCCCACAGTGCCTCGATCTCCGAATCCATGCCGTCCATTCGATATTCTTCCGGCACACCGACGCGCAGTCCATTTATGTTATGTGTCAGGTCGGCTGCTATATCGGGCAATGGCTTGTCAGAAGAAGTAGAGTCTTTCGGGTCGTGTCCGGCCATGGCAGAAAACAGTAGGGCGGCATCCTCAACCGTTTTGGTAAGCGGTCCGGCCTGGTCGAGCGAACTGGCAAAGGCAATGGTTCCCCAGCGTGAGCACCGTCCATAGGTAGGTTTAAAACCAACAATACCACAAAAGGATGCCGGCTGACGGATCGAACCGCCCGTATCAGTACCCAGCGCCGCCGTACATAAATTTGCTGCGACTGCTGCCGCCGATCCACCCGATGATCCACCCGGCACCAGTTCTTCACCCCATGGATTGCCTACATTGCCGTAGTAGCTAGTGATATTCGCCGATCCCATGGCGAATTCATCAAGATTGGTTTTTCCCAGCGTTATACAACCCGCATCCAGCAGATTTTGCGTCACGGTCGATTCATAGGAGGGTACAAACCCGTCCAGGATATGCGATGCCGCCGTAGTCTGGATCCCCTGAGTACAGAATAAGTCCTTTATTGCCAGCGGCACACCTTCCAGCGCCCGCGCATCACCGGCGGCAATCCTTGCATCCGATGCTTTCGCCTGTTCCAGCGCTTTATCAGCCGTCACGGCTATATAGGCATTTAGCCCCGGATTCCTTGCCCCGATAGCATCTAGATAAGCACTGCTCACTTCTTGTGCAGAACATTCTCGCGTAGCAATTTTCGTTTGTGTTTCCGCCAGTGTCCAGCGGGTTACTTCATTTGTTGGCATTTCTTTTATCCCTGATCGATCACTTTAGGTACCACATAACAGCCATGACTGCTTTGCGGTGCATTCTTCAGCACGTCGTCCGGCTTGTTCCCGTCCGTTACAGTATCTTTACGCATGGGAAGTGGATGCTCTATCACGCTGGCTATAGCATCGCTCGTGTCATCATGCACTTCGGAAAGCTGTTCTATCCAGTCCAGAATGGCAGACAGTTCCTTAGTATAAGTGGCTGTTTCTTCCTCGTTTAATCGGATGCGTGCGAGTTTGGCGATGTGTGTGACTGTTTTTTCGTCAATGGACATGAATTAAGAATCTTACTTTATTACAACAAGCGCTTGTGATAGCGGCTTCCACGGCATGAATCCAGAAAAATTTCACCTTGCATTTTGTTGGCGTACTCCGTACCGCTATGGGAAACAGTAAACAACGGAGATGCCCTATGTATGCTTATTATTCCCGGTTATGCCTCACCACCATCGCTACTATCGTATTATCTACCACTGCCCTTGCTAACCCTTACGCTAATATGGATCAGGCACAAATGCAGAAGATGATGCAGGCTGCACAGAAAATGCAGACCTGTATGCAGGGCATTGACCAAAGCGAGATTAACCGCTTGCAGAAAAAAGGAGAAGCGCTGGAAAAAGAAGTAAAAGCATTATGTCAGGCGGGAAAACGCCAGAAGGCACAATCAGTGGCGCTGAAACGTGGTAAAGCCATATCCTCTGATCCGGCAATGAAGAAAATGATGAAATGTGGTCAGGGAATGGATGGCTTTATTGCTGATATTATGCCGATGGCGCAGGCATCTACCCAGGATGCTTCCGGACGACCCAAGCATCTATGTGATGATATGTAGTTCATATTTTTAGGCTATGTTGTACGAAACTGAGCGCTATCAACTCTATCAGATTGACCTGCGTAATGCGTTGGCGAATTACAACTATATCCTGCATTGCCGAAAAACCGGCTGTACGGCAGCGATTGATCCGACGGAGGCTGTCCCGATACTGGAAGTACTGGACCAGCAAGGCTGGGAACTGAATTATATCCTGAGCACCCATCACCACGCCGACCATGTCGGAGGGAATCTGGAACTGAAACGGCAAACGGGATGTACGATTGTTGGCAATCGCCATGACGCAGACCGTATTCCCGGTATTGACCAGATGGTCGAGGAAGGACAACAGATAAATGTGGGAGACCTGCAAGCTTCTATCATTGACCTGCCTGGACATACGATTGGCCATATCGCTTATTTCTTTGAATATAACCGGCTATTGTTTAGTGGTGATACGGTATTCTCCATGGGATGTGGTCGGTTATTTGAAGGGACGGCAGCACAGATGACGAAAAGCTTCAGCAAAATCGCCACTTTGCCTGATGATACTCTGATCTGCGCCGCGCATGAATATACGCAGAGTAATGGAGTGTTTGCCTTGCATGTTGACCCCGACAATGCACAGCTTCAAGAACGCATGAACGAGGTTAAACAGCAGCGAACGAAGGATTTACCCACTGTTCCTGTCTCTTTAGGTGTTGAAAAAGCGACCAATCCCTTCTTTAGATTGCACAGCGACGACATCATTGCCAATCTGGGGTTACATCGGCCAGCTTCGGATGTGGTTTTTAGAACACTAAGAGAATTAAAAAATTCTTTTTAGTCGCGTTGATTCTAAAATCCCGTTAATTTTGCGGCGCAGCATGTAATGTAGTTTTACGTAAGCGTTTGCTTATTTAACATACATAAAGGATTGTTTTACTATGTTTTCTGTAATGACAAAAATCCTTCCCTGTCTTTCACTCTTGGCATTAATGCATGTACCTAGCGCTGCTCTTGCGCAGGATATGCCGGTGGCTGAAGGTGTATCCGGGGAAGTTGTTTATATTTTGAACACATTGTTGTTCCTGTTTTGTGGTGTACTAGTCATGTTCATGGCTGCCGGGTTTGCCATGCTGGAAGCCGGGATGGTGCGTTACCAGAATGTCGGCGCAATTGTGCTCAAGAATATCTCACTATACTCTCTTTCCGGCCTGATGTTCTATCTGGTGGGCTATAACCTGATGTATTCCGGCGTTGACGGCGGGTATATCGGATCATTTGGTATCTGGGGTGCTGATGACTCTGCTGCAGAAGCCGGCAATTTTGGTGAAGTTGGCTACGCCGCTTCGTCCGACTGGTTCTTCCAGATGGTATTTGTGGCTACTGCGTCTTCTATCGTTTCCGGTGCCGTTGCTGAGCGGATGCGTGTCTGGGCATTCCTGATGTTTACCGCCGTACTGAGTAGTATAATCTATCCGATTACCGGTTCATGGAAATGGGGCGGCGGTTGGCTGGATGGTATTGGCTTCCAGGATTTTGCCGGTTCTACACTCGTACACTCCGTCGGAGGCTGGGCGGCATTAACTGCCATCGCTATTTTGGGGCCACGGATTGGTCGTTTCACTGAAAGCGGACAGCCGGTGGCAATCCTACCGTCCAACATTGTCTTTGTCTGCCTGGGTGTGTTTGTCTTATGGCTGGGTTGGTTTGGATTTAATGGTGGATCACAACTGGCCCTCGGTTCCGGTGCTGATGCTAATGCTGTTGCAAATATTTTTGTAAACACAAATATCGCTGCCGCTGCCGGGGTCATTACCGTCATGGTACTTACACAGGTTCTGCGTAAGAAAATTGACGTGTATATGGCACTCAATGGCGCGTTGGCTGGCTTGGTAAGTATTACGGCAGAGCCGTTGACTCCTAGCATTGGTCAAGCTGCTATCATCGGTGCTGTCGGTGGTGTCATCATTATGATCACGGTTCCGCTGCTGGAGCGTTTCCGTCTGGATGATGTGGTCGGTGCCATTCCGGTTCACCTATGCTGTGGTATCTGGGGTACGCTGATTGTTCCTTGGACTAATGCCGATGCGACACTGGTTGCTCAGTTAACAGGCATCGTTGCGATCGGTGGTTTCACGATCGTCAGCACGACGGTGGTCTGGTTGGTGATTAAAGCCATTGTCGGTGTACGGGTTGAGTCTGAAAAAGAGCATGAAGGACTCGACATTGCCGAGCTTGGTGTACTGGGAATGCCTTACGCACATAAGTCGTAAGGGATTCTAAGCCTAATAAGAAAGCCGGGGCGGATTCTCCTCCCCGGCTTTTTTTTACTTATGAAGTGAAATGAGAAATACGTATTATAGCACTTTAACTTTATGATCATACATGCATCACAGTTTTTCTATGTTGCCAATCAATCATAAAGTTAAGGTCGCGCTATACTGCGCCAAGACTTCATAGGCTGGTAATGTAAGGAACTCCGTGTAGTCTTCATTAAGCGTTTGCTGTTCCAGCATGTCTGCCGCTTGC
Organism: Rickettsiales bacterium; assembly: GCA_028279475.1. Lineage (GTDB taxonomy): Bacteria > Pseudomonadota > Alphaproteobacteria > Rickettsiales > UBA998 > JANQNR01. The sequence continues at coordinate 177,786 of JANQNR010000004.1, forward strand.
TGATAGAGTCCGGCAGTGAATGTTGCTTCGCCCACTTGCGCGCGAATGGCGTCGAGTTCTTCGGCAATAAATGATTTTAGCATACTTGCATCGACATTACGCCCATCGTCGAGGCTTCCAGCCTCATGATGTACCCACTGCCACAACTGCGTACGGGAAATCTCCGCTGTGGCTGCATCTTCCATCAGGTTGAAGAGCGGCACACAACCGTTCCCCTCCATCCAGGCTGCCATATATTGGATGCACACATTGATATTATTTCGTACTCCGGCCTCAGTAATCGTCCCTTCCGGTACTTTCAGCAGGTCTTCCTGCGTAATATTCACATCATCCCGCGTATTTTCCACCTGATTTGGCGTGGGCATATGCTCATCAAAGATGCTCATGGCAATCGGAATCAGCCCCGGATGCGCTACCCAGGTGCCGTCATGCCCCAGTTTCACCTCACGCAATTTATCTGCTTTCACCTTGGACATGGCGGCTTCATTCGCTGCTTCATCCCCCTTAATCGGAATCTGCGGCGCCATCCCGCCCATCGCAAAGGCACCACGTTTATGGCAGGTTTGAATGAGTAATTCCGAGTAGGCGTTGAGGAAATGCGTCGTCATGGTGACTTGTGCCCGATCCGGCAGCACAAAGTCCGGGCGCTTATGGAACTTCTTGATATAACTAAAGATATAATCCCAGCGCCCGCAATTCAGCCCGGCAGCATAATCCTTGAGTACATACAAAATTTCGTCCATTTCAAACACGGCCGTGATGGTCTCGATCAGCACCGTGGCTTTAGTCGTGCCATGCGGAATGCCCAGCGCCTCCTCGGAAAAGGCAAAAATCTTTGCCCATAGTGCCGCTTCTTCGCAGGATTCCAGCTTTGGCAGATAAAAGAACGGCCCGGTTTCATGCTCAGCCTGATAGGCTGCGTTATGGAAAAAGAAAATGCCGAAATCAAACAGCGCGCCTGCAATAGGCTTGCCATTAAATAACACATGCTTTTCCGGTAGGTGCCATCCTCTTGGTCGGACAATCAGCGTCGCAATATCCTCATTGAGCCGATAGTCTTTTCCTTCCGGCGAGGTATATTTCAGCTGATGGCGCACAGCATCACACAGTGCCGTATGCCCTTCCACAACCTTGTCCCAGGTGGGGCTGAGTGAGTCTTCAAAATCCACCATGAACATCTTGGCACCAGAGTTCAACGCGTTGATGATCATCTTAGGTTCGGCAGGTCCGGTAATCTCTACACGCCGATCCTGCAATGCCAGCGGAATGGGATCAACCGTCCAGTTTCCGTCTCGAATGCCTTTGGTATCGTTGCGAAAATCCGGTAATTCACCCCGGTCAAATGCTTTTTGGCGCTGGGTACGCGTTTCCAGCAGCTCTAAACGCTCCTCGTCAAAATTTTCAACCAATTGCTGAACAAACGCCAGTGCATCTTCGCTTATCACGGAACGGTATTCGGATCGAACCGGGCAGGTTAACTCCAGACTTCCCGATGGTGATGATTGCTGCGCTAATACCATGTTCTGTTTCCCCCCTTGTTCCAAATCCACTCCCCCCTTGCGGGGGAGTCAAAACAGGTAGACAATTACCTGTTCTGGTGGGGGGTTATAAACCTAGTAGCTACCCCTCACCGAATCGCCTTCAGATAAACATCTTCGGCTCTTCGACTCTCCCGCAAGGGGAGAGCGGATGAAACGTTGATTACTTTTTCTACGGGCACCATATCAATCGTTTTCCTTACGGGCAAGGGTTTATGTGCACCGCAACACTGTTGTTGCCATTGCTATCAATAGAAATATTCCAGCAAAACCGGCATAAAAAAAATCCCCACGCAAGGCAGGGATTAAAGCCATTCAGAACAAAGAGGCTCCTGAGAACCTAACTATTCTTCGTCCTTTTGCTGTTTGGCGTACTCAGCCATTAGTCTCAACCCTACACGAAACGCTTCTTCCTCGGTTATACCAAGTTTGTCGGCAATTTGCTTTAGATCACGCGCATCGTCAGGGTCGACTTGGAATCTATATGTTTTAGCCATGGCTTTTATTCTGATAAAGAAACTTAATAATAACCAATATTATTGGCTTGTCAATTTTTGGCCTTATATGCTCCGGATGAAAGCACCGCCTGCGCTGCTGCCAAACGGGCGATGGGCACGCGATAGGGGGAGCAGGAGACGTAATCCAGCCCTGTGTGCTGACAAAACAGGATGGAAGCCGGGTCGCCGCCATGCTCACCGCAAATGCCCAGCTTCATGTTAGGATGCACATCGCGCCCACGCTCAGCGGCCAGTGCAACCAATTCACCCACACCATCCACATCCAGTGACACGAAAGGATTGGCCGGCATAATCCCGGCACGCTTATAATGCCCTAGGAACCCACCAGCATCATCGCGGGAAATACCAAACGTCGTTTGTGTCAGGTCATTGGTACCAAAGCTGAAGAACTGCGCTGAACGGGCAATTTCCCCGGCACGCAACGCAGCACGGGGCAACTCAATCATCGTACCCACTAGGTAATCCAGTGTCTTATCCGTCTCTTCAAATACCTGTCGGGCAGTATTGTCAATGACTTGCTTAAGCGCATCAAACTCACGCCGTCCTGTTACCAGCGGCACCATAATCTCCGGGATAACCGGTGCTGTCGCTTGACGGGATGCTTCCAGTGCCGCCTCAATGATCGCACGGGTCTGCATAGCATAGATTTCCGGATAGGTAATTCCTAGCCTACATCCTCTGTGCCCTAGCATTGGGTTAGTTTCCCGTAATGCAATGACACGTTCTTCTACCTTCCGTACCGAAATACCAAACAGCTTTGCTAGTTCTTCCATATCCTCCGGTGTATGCGGCAGGAACTCATGCAGCGGCGGGTCAAGCAGGCGAATCGTCACCGGCAGTCCGGCCATCGCCCCAAATAAGCCAATAAAATCATCCCGCTGCATTGGCAGCAGTTTGGCCAATGCCACCTCGCGCTCCTCCAGCGATTCCGCCAGAATCATTTCTCGCATGGCAACGATACGATCCCCTTCAAAGAACATATGCTCGGTGCGGCACAACCCAATCCCTTCAGCGCCAAACTCCCGCGCCAATGTGGCATCCTGCGACGTATCAGCATTGGTACGCACCTGCATGCTACGCACCTCATCTGCCCAGCTCATCAGCTCAGAGAAATCACCTGACAAATTGGGCTGCACGGTCGCTACCTCTCCGGCAATGACTTCTCCGGCGGAACCGTCAATGGTCAGAATATCTCCGGCCTGAAACAGGTGGGAACCGATACGCAGAGTTTTTGCCTGATAATCAATATGCAACGCAGATGCGCCGGACACACAGGGCTTGCCCATCCCCCGTGCTACTACAGCGGCATGGGAGGTCATCCCTCCCCGCGCTGTCAGGATGCCTTCCGCTAAGTGCATCCCATGAATATCGTCCGGGCTGGTCTCAATTCGTACCAGAATCACCTTGTCACCCCGGCGAGTATGGGCTTCCGCTTCTTCCGAGGAAAAGACGAGTTGTCCGGATGCCGCCCCCGGTGAAGCAGGCAACCCCTTCGTGACCACCAGCTTGTCTGCCTCAGGGTCGAGGGTGGGGTGCAGGAGTTGATCGAGCATGAGTGGATCCACACGCAATAACGCTTCTTCCTTGTCAATCACGCCTTCGCGTACCATGTCGGCAGCAATGCGGATGGCGGCAGCGGCGGTGCGCTTGCCGGTACGGGTCTGAAGCATCCAGAGCTTGCCATTTTGCACCGTAAACTCAATATCCTGCATATCGCGGTAATGCGCTTCCAGCGTTGTGAATGCCTGCGTCAGTTGTGCATACACATCCGGCATCACCTCTTCCATGGCAGGTAAATCACTGTCCGGCTCTTTCGCGGCAATCGTAAGCGGTTGCGGGGTGCGAATCCCGGCGACGACATCTTCCCCCTGCGCATTGACCAGAAACTCACCATACCAGGCTTTCTCACCGGTGGACGGGTTACGGGTAAACGCCACACCGGTTGCGCAATCCTCGCCCATATTGCCAAAGACCATCGCCTGTACATTGACCGCCGTGCCCCAATCTTCGGGAATGTCATGCAGGTCGCGGTACGTGATCGCGCGTTGGTTCATCCAGGAATCAAACACCGCGACAATCGCTCCCCAGAGCTGTTCATGCACATCCTGCGGAAACGGCGCACCGGTGGACTGTTCGACACGCTCTTTGAACTGCCCGACTAGCTCTTTCAAATCCTCTGCCGTCAGTTCGGTATCAAGCAGATAACCGCGATCAAACTTCAGATTTTCCAGCAATTCCTCGAAATAATAATGTGCGACGCCGAGCACGACATCGCCATACATCTGGATGAAGCGGCGATAGCTGTCATAGGCAAAGCGGGGATTGCCGGTAAGCTGTGCCAGCCCTTCCACGGTTTCGTCATTCAGGCCGAGATTCAGCACCGTATCCATCATCCCCGGCATGGAAGCACGCGCGCCGGAACGCACCGACACCAGTAGCGGGTTGGCGGCATCACCAAAACTCATGCCGGTTTGTTGTTCAATGCCCGCCAGCGCCGTTTCCACCTGTGAAGGCAGGTCAGGCGGTAGGGTGTTAGCCTGCGCGTAATAGGCGATACAGACCTCGGTGGTGATGGTAAAGCCGGGCGGCACCGGCAGCCCCAGCGCACTCATTTCCGCCAGGTTCGCTCCCTTCCCGCCGAGCAGGTCACGCATCGACGCATCGCCCTGCGCTTCTCCGTTGCCGAAGGTATAGACATGCTGTGTGGTCATAAGCATTTTTTATCTGAAATCATGGGGTTATGACACCGTTTTCTGCATGAACAGGCGTGATCTTATTTTAACCATTTGAAAAAACACCAGAGATTGTGTATAATGGTCGGGATTTTCGATTGTTATTTATCTAAAGTCCTTAAGGACTGTTTTTCTATCATGAACAGACTATTTTGTCTCTCTGGCCTTTCTGCTGTTTTGCTTTTGAGTGCGCCGTTTTCGGCTGTCGCTCAGTTTCAAAGAAGCAGAGAACCAGTTGTCCTCCGTGGCAGCTGCGCTGGGGAAAGCTGGGCGGCTCACATCGGTGCCAGAAAATACGGTAATGGTGCATGGCATCCCACGTACAGTGTCAAGGGAACAGGTCAACTGTTTTCTAACTTACATAGTGATGGGCAGGGTTTTGTATCAGGTGAGAGCCTGTCAAATCCCGCGTTTGAAATGACTGTGCGTTATAGTGGTACAGTCGTCATAACTTGTTATGATGAACATCAGGCCACATATAATCCCAATACTGGCCATTACAAACTCGGTAATGGCCCCTTGAAAAAAGGGCGAGCAGTGATGCCACCCCCATCAAGGCGAGAGACACAAATCGAAATCTAATGGCATGCGCCTACGTTATCCCCCCGGATAGCCAGGCCATGCTATTTTTTTTTGTCTGATTTCCATGTTCAATGGAAATCAGTATTGTGTGATTGTCATGCCGTCGAATGACGGCATCCGGCCAGACCCCGGCATTCGCCAGGGTGACAAGTATATGGACTTCATTTTAGTATTCAAACCGTACCAAGTCCGTGTTGTTTTCCATGACGCCGATACTCCGAAAACCGCTTGAACACCGCCACGCCAATGATCCAGGCGATTTCACCCATTACCGTAAAGACCGTCGTGGTCGCGGAGAAGTACAAAGCGGCGATTCCGGCGCTCAGTGCGATATTATTCGTGCCGGAACAAATGGCATAGGTGGTTTTCTCCCGCGCAGGCATGGAGAAGGCATACAACCAGCCGAACACATATAATAAGGCGAACAATCCGCACGCGACTGCCAGCGCCCACAGCACCTCCTGCGGATAATCAAAGATATAACTCCGTTGCAGGGCAATCACCAATGCCGCCATGACACCCAGCAATAGCGTCGTCGCCGCCTGTGATTCACGGCTGATCCAGCGTTTCACCGGCGCGATCCGCCGCGCGATCAGGAAATACAGCGATGCCGGTAAAAATACGCTGAGTGCCAGCGTAATCAACATGCGCCCCGCATCAAGCGGCACATCATTGCCTGAAAGCAGCCATAGCATGAACGGCACGGTGAGCGGGGTCATGGCATTGGTCACTACGGTTGCCGCCAGTGAAATCGACGGGTTGCCCCCGGTCAGGTTGGCCATGGCAGTGGACGCCACACCCACCGGCATCAACGCCACCAGCAAAATGCCCAGCGCATAATCCGGCACGACCTGCAATGCCAGATAATAGAGCAATGCCGGCACCAGAAAAAACCGTACCACAAAGAACAGGAAGGCTGCGCGCCTGTCAAACCCACGAATCTCCTCCAGCGAAACACGTGAACAGGAGAAGAAAATCACCATTGAGATGGCGATAATCGGGGCATAGGCAGGCAGGTGATCCAGTCCGGGCACATATAACCCTGCTACAATGCCCAGCAGCAGGATGAAGGTAAAGTTACGTTCGATCAGGGCGCGCATGCATTCACCCCTCCACCTGCGAAAAATCAGCGACACGACGCAGCAAGCTACGCAACGCTGCCAGTATCTGCAGGCGATTGGCACGTATCTCCGCCGCTTCTGCATTCACGGTTACCTGTTCAAAGAACGCGTCCAGAGGCGAGCGCAATGCTGCCAAATGCTGCATGGCCTCAGCGTAATCTTCTTTCTCCAATGCATCATTCACTTTAGGCGTGATCACACTAAGCGTCTTGACCAGCAAGGTTTCTTCCGTCTGTTGCAGGGCATCGTCATCATAGTCACCATCATAGGTACACTTGTCTTTCTGTTCTTCCTTGCGCAAAATATTGGATGCCCGCTTACACGCAGCCATGACGTGTGCTCCTTCATCGCCTTCCAGGAAAGCCTGTAATGCCGTCACGCGAGCGACCAGACGTACGGTGTCGTCATCCTCTGCGTCAGCGAATACGGCGTCAATGACATCATGCCGCATCCCCTCTTCCCGCAACATCACCGCCAGGCGATCCCGCAAGAATGCGGCAATCTGTACCTGCGTCTCTTCTGACGATTGCAGTGCCTTAAAGGGTGCCGATGCCTTGGGCAAAATGAGTGACAGCGGAATACGCAGCTGGTGAGTGCGCAGGATACGCAGTACACCCAGCGCCGCGCGGCGTAGAGCAAACGGATCCTTGGAACCAGTCGGCGCTTCCCCGGCGGCGAACAACCCGCACAGACTATCCAGCTTGTCGGCCAGTGACAGTGCCATTGCCACGGCTCCTTGTGGCACTTCATCATCACGCCCGGCAGGCTTGTAATGGTCGCGGATAGCGTCGGCTACCTCGTTCGGCTCTCCCTGATCCAGTGCATAATAACGCCCCATCACGCCTTGCAGTTCCGGGAACTCGCCTACCATACCGGTGACCAGATCGGCTTTACATAAATCGGCGGCTCGCGACACCTGTGTCAGATTGGCATGGGGAATAAAGACCGCCAGTGATTGCGCCAATGGGGAGATACGCTCCACCTTTTCCTGCATCGTACCCAGGCGCTTATGGAATACCATCGAAGCCAGCCCTTCTGCCCAGTCTTCCAGCGGCTTCTTACGATCTTGTTCGTAATAAAACGCACCATCTTCCAGCCGCGCCTTCAACACGCACTCATTCCCGGCAATGATTTGCTCGCCGCCGTCCGGTGCTTCGATGTTGGCAATGGTAATGAAACGGTTGGTGACAGTGCCTTGCGCATCCAACAGTGCAAAATATTTCTGATGATGACGCATTTCCAGCACCAGCACTTCCGGCGGGAGACGCAGATAAGCGGCATCAAACTGCCCCATCAACGCGACCGGCCATTCCACAAGCCCCGTGACTTCATCAAGCAGCCCTGTATCTTCCTTCAGAGTAAGTCGTTCTTTCTCCGCCAGCGCTTTAGCCTGCTTCAGGATCAATGCCCGGCGCGCATCGGCATCGGCGCGAACATGCGCCTGTTCCAGCGACGCAGTATAGTCCTCTGGAGTGGCAAGCGTAATGGCACCTTCTGCCATGAATCGGTGTCCGAACGTGGTATTGCTCGCCTGAAGATGTTCCCATTGCAGCGGCACCACCTGATTGCCAAGCAAACAGGCGATACTACGTAGCGGGCGCACCCAGGCACGGCTATGCTCACCCCAGCGCATGGATTTCGGCCAATGAAACCCTTGCAGTACCGGCTCAATGACCTCTTTCAATGCCTCAATAGCAGGCTTTCCTTTTTGTTCGGTGACCGCAAAATAGACATCATCTTTGCCGATGCTCCGTACTTCCAGTGCTTCACGGCTTAAACCCACCGACTTGCAGAATCCCTCGATGGCTTTCTCGGGGGCTGAGGTTTTAGGACCTTTGCGTTCCACTGTCAGGTCAGGCTGCACATCTGGCACCGCATCAATGGTCAGCGCCAGGCGCCGGGGCGTGACATAGGAACGTACCTCACCACCTTCCAACCGTGCTTCCTGCAGACCTCCGGTAATCCCGGCTACCAACTGCTCCATGGCGGTACGCTGCATACGGGCAGGGATTTCTTCACAGTGTAATTCCAGCAACAGGGCAGGCATTAATAGGCAGCCTCAAGGCTGTTTATGCCCTGTAATTGTACCACAACCGGCTCATGGAACCCGGCATCTTCTTCAGTCATCTGTAAAAAGGCGCAGATAATCACCAGATCGCCTCGCTGCACCAACCGTGCCGCTGCACCATTGACGACAATCTCACCACTGCCTTCCGGGGCAGGAATCACATACGTCGAAAAGCGCTCGCCATTATTGATATTCAGTACGTCGACTCGCTCATTGGGCAGGAAGCCTGCGGCATCCATCAGCGTCTTGTCGATCCCGATCGATCCTTCATACTCCAGATCACTGGCCGTTACCACCGCCCGGTGCAATTTCGATTTCAGCATGGTCAAAAACATCAGGCCACCTCCTTTTCCTCTACAGATGGTATAGCGCCTTCCAGGTAGACCTCGCAACATCCTTTTGCCAGTGCGCGCACTCTGGCAATATAAGCGGCACGTTCCGTGACACCAATCACGCCACGCGCATCCAGAAGGTTAAAAATATGTGACGCCTTGAGACAATAATCATAGGCCGGAAGCGCCAACCCTTTCTCCAGTGTGGCATTGCATTCCTTTTCGGCATCGTCGAAATGCGAAAACAGCATGTCCGTATTGGCGTATTCCAGGTTATAGGTCGAACATTCCACCTCGTTGCGATGGAACACATCGCCGTAGGTAAAAGACGGCTTGCCTGCTTGCGGTGTATTCCACTGTAAATCATAAACATTCTCAACACCCTGAATATACATGGCCAGACGCTCGACCCCGTAGGTCAGTTCCCCTGTGACCGGTTTGCACTCAAACCCGCCCACCTGTTGAAAATAGGTGAATTGCGTCACTTCCATCCCGTCGCACCAGACTTCCCAGCCCAGCCCCCAGGCACCCAGTGTCGGGCTTTCCCAGTCATCCTCTACAAAGCGAATATCATGGGTCTGTAAATCGATGCCCAGTGCTTCCAGACTGCCGAGATACAGCTCCTGAATGTCCTCCGGTGAGGGCTTGAGCACCACCTGAAACTGGTAATAATGCTGTAGCCGGTTGGGGTTTTCACCGTAGCGCCCATCGGTGGGGCGTCGGGATGGCTGCACATAGGCGGCATTCCAGGCATCCGGTCCCAGTGCCCGCAGGGTCGTCGCCGGGTGGAACGTCCCTGCCCCCACCTCAATGTCATAGGGTTGCAGGATGACACAACCACGCTGCGCCCAGTAGCGCTGGAGCGTAAGGATGATGTCCTGAAAGGCAAAGGGCGTGGTGGGAGTCATAGGTCAGCTATAGCGCGGAATTAAGGGGGATGCAACGAGTGATGTAGGAATCCTATACACAAAAAAAATCCCCATGAAATCAGAGGGGGATGCAACAATGCTATGAATTAGTTAGCTATGATTATCTGTCAACAACTACTCGTCTAATCAATGCAAACCAGAATAAAACTGATAGGGAGAGCCCTATCACTCCTGCTTTGTTTGCATCCACAGACACTTGAAATTGTGCTAACTCAGCTAATCGTAGCAGCGCAACCAAGGGTAGGTACGCGTATACAATTGCCATTGCAGCGGCAAGTACTAATACAACAAATAGCTCTTTTAATGTCAGCATTCTGAAGTGCCAATCAAATTTAGCATGTTAGTTTATACACTAAACTCCAGAAAAGCAAGAAAAAACTCAATTCGGCCGGCTTACCTGATGCGGGCTGTCGAGGGAAAAGGCTGGAATCTCGACCATGAACCGTGCGCCGCTGGCCTTGTCTTCCATCTCATAACTGCCGACCATATAGCCGGATGCTGTCGCTAGCACGGTGCCGCTGGTATATTGAAACCCCTGCCCCGGTTCCAAGGTCGGTTGCTCACCTACCACCCCGGCACCATCCACATGCTGGGTCTGGCCATGGCTGTCGGTCACTTCCCAATGACGGTTAATCAGTTGCACGGTCTTATCACCGTGGTTTTCTACATGGATGGTGTAAGCCCAGACAAAATGCTCTTCCTTCGGGTCGGACTGATCCTCCAGATAAAGCGGCAGGGCGCTAACGCAAATATCGTGTGTAGTCTTAACAAACATGCGCCTAATGTGGCACTCAAAATAAAAACTGCAATAGAAAAAGCGAGCCATATAGCTCGCTTTCCCTCTTTATCTTCATCTTCGCTGCCGATTAATCGTGGTAATCGCGCTTGCGCTTCAGCTTGCGAAACCGACGCATGGCTTCCGCCTGCTCGCGTACCCGACGCTCCGAAGGTTTTTCATAATGCTTACGCATCTTCATCTCACGATAGACGCCCTCGCGCTGCATCTTCTTTTTCAGTGCGCGCAGTGCCTGTTCGATGTTGTTATCCCGTACCTGAACTTCAATCACAAAAATTACCTCCTTTTCACGTGTCGGCTGTTTATCAAAAAGCCGCTATTCAGGCAAGTTCATTCTTGCCATTACGGCGAAGGGCACAGTATAACAGCTCTTCAACCAAAATACAAGGAGCCGCCATGACCACCTTTGGAAACGTCGCCGCAGACCAACTACGCAGCTATATAGAGCGTGTCGAAAAACTGGAAGAAGAAAAGGCTGACGTCGCAACGGCGATTCGCGATGTCTTTGCCGAAGCGAAGGCCAACGGGTATGATGTCAAAGCGTTGCGAGGGATTCTAAAATTGCGCAAGTTGGAACCGCATGACCGCGAGGAGCAGGAATACATGCTGGATGTCTACAAGCGTGCGCTGGGTATGGCACCCGCAGCGGACGAAGATGTCACTGAAGCGGCGTAGACGGTCATAGCTTTGCCGTATTCAAGCCAAAGCCACTTGTTCCCAAATATCTCCCGAAAATACATAGCCGTACTTACATTGCATTACCGCAGGAATATGACAGTTTATTGAAATCTGTCTGATGATGGCTCATGCATCTTTACTTATAGGTTAATACTCATTAAAAGGCGGTTCTACCAACCATGAGAAAATCAATCTATGGATAAAACGTCATCAGCACCTTTGTCTTTTCTGGGCGAGCATAACAATTTCAACGGCTCAGAGATTTCTTATAAGAAACCGCAGCAACCGATCACGGAAGTTTCTATTCAGGATAGTGATTGGAGCGAGTTTTTTGATGCGCTGCGTGGTGCCGCCGTCATTCTCTTCACGTCATCACCCGACAAACGCGCCAAATATCAAGCACTGTTTAACGGGATGAAAACAAAGGAAGGCGGCGAAGAGAAAGGTGTTGATTTTTATTTCACCGACAGTGGCGCTCTCAATATCCCCCCCCGTAAAACCCCAGAAAAGAGTGGCAATTACAGCAGCCATGCATCCGAAAAACTTGAAGCTGCCTTGGCATCCATCGATGACGATATTGACGGAATTCGTGCCAAACTGCGTCGTGGCACCCTAAGCAACCCCGATGACATCCGTCTTGTCGCCATGGTGGAAGATTCCGGGATGCACATCAAGATTAAAGATACTAATAAGAAAACAGCATTTTTGGAAGAAGTAAAAAATAATATTTCGCCATTCATTCGTGACAAAGATGCGTGGATATTTAATCACAGTGCTAGCTCCTTTCCAGGTCCTAATCTGAAACCATTCCAGGAGCATTTGCCCGGTGGATTTAACCAGTTGATGGAAATTATCTATGATGCAGCGGAGAAAGTCGAACTGGAAGAACTCAATTTCATTAGCAAATATCGTTATGGCTTTGTCTCCCATGATACGGGAAAGGCGTTTACTATTGAAAGAAAATCCCGAGGAACGCTTGTTGATAGAGAGCGATTTGAGACAATCAAAGCCAATCTGAGACCCGGAGATTCCATTGATATGGATGCCGTATTGGTACCCAATGGCCAACGCAATAACGCCACATTGAATGTAAAAGAAATTGGAACAGAGCGATTTTTTACCCGTCACACACAACTACCGTTCAGCTATGGCCGTCGTAATCTGACCGAATGGCTGCAAGACGGTATCGGCGCACGTAAAGCAACCGACGTGGAAAAGGAACGCCCGCTACATATTGCCTATGTTGCTGCGTCTGATCTTGAAGAGAAACCTGGCTTTGAAGTGGAGCAGCAACGGCAACAAACAGCGGCACAGTTTCAACCGCTGCTCGATGATATTGCGCATGAGATCATCACTCTGCCTACCTATGAAGCATTGTGCCACCAGCCCAACCGCCGCATGCTTAATGGTGCCGATATGCTGGTGTTACGCCCGGAACCTCCGGTCATTGGCCATGAAGGACTGGTTGATGACCCGAACCTGCGACTGTTGAGCTATATCGATGTCACACTGACCACCGACCCGCTATCCATGACCATGCCGGTGATTCTTGACAATCGAGATGGTGGCTTTAACCACGCCTTACAACATTATACCAATGCCTACCGTAATGGCCGCTTCCTCGGCGAATTTCCGTTCAAGATCGCTAATTCGGATGACGAACTCACAACCCTGCTTCGCCGGGATGCATTGATCCAGCGCCGCTCCAAAATTGCCACCGACACGTTTGACGATGTCATGGATCAGTTGGAAATGGGCAAAACCACTCCCTTACCTCCTGACGATGGCATACCAACTGCCTTTGTCGCCGGAGGGCATGCAAACAACAACAGGCAGGATATAGAGGAAGCGTTTGAACTAGGCTACCAGCTTGCCGCACAAAAAACACGCATCGTCACCGGTGGTGGTCAGGTCGAAGGCTCCATGGGTGCCACCCATACCGGCTTTATTCAGTACCATTTGGATGAATTGCTATCGAATCGAAAACAACACCCACGGATTCCAGAGCACGTTTGGCACCAGTTAGATAAGTTTGCCGTTCATGACGAAGAAGACCCACAAAAACCAGAGAACCTACTCATTACTACGGCACACCCTCCACTTCCAAGACGCTATGATGCAGAGGAAATCATCAAAAACGGCAACGGACTACTTAACCGTCTTGCGGATGAGTTCAACATCATTCCGCGTGATATGTTTTGGGCGTATAGCACCGATGCATTGGTGAAGATGGAAAGCCCGACTGACGCCCCACCGGAAGCGGCAACGTTCCATTATACCGGCAACCGGGTACGACGTCTGGATGCGTTGATTGCGCCGGAGATGAAGATGATACTGCCCGGAGGCATTGGCACTGACGAGGAAATCTTTGCCACCATCAAGCAACAGATGGATGCAACATTGAACCAGATGCCGCTCAGCCGTGTTGTGCTGTATAATCGTGGTGGGCAGCTTAATGATTTGCTGAAGTCCATTGGACTCATGGACACCAGCGATCAACTCAATGAAGCCGCAATGGAGCATTACAATATTGACGTCGTGGATCAGGCCAAAGACATATTGCTGGCTACCGGGCATAATGCAGGAAACTTTGTCACGGATGCACAGCAAGAAGGACGTGTCCTCGGCAGCAATAGCCTACAACTTACTGGCTAATCGTCTCTTGCAAGCGTTTTGTCACCGCAGCATAACGCTTAGGATATTTCTCTTTCAGGAGCGTCAGGTTTTTAATCAATTGCTCTATTCCGCCAGCGGACATTTGCTCTAAAATTGAGGCCTCCTTCGCCTGTTCAATCTCGGCGATCATCTCACGATACTCAGCCAGCGCTTTCTTTTGTTCGCTGGTCAGCTCTTTTTCTGACAAAGTCGAGAGCACCACATTCAGTGCCGCTTCGATTTTACCCAACTGCATCCCGTACCCGGCCACGTCCTGTACGATTGACTTTTCCATCTCAGGATTGCCGCTTTTGTGGGTGATATTGATCAGGCTGACGACATTGTCCGAGGCATCCAGCCACCAGGTCCAGGGGTTAATGGCTTGTGTTAATTCTCTAGGAGCTAACGCAGGGAACATCCAGGGAAACATGATGTTATGCCGACTTGGATGTTTTCTTTTTGAGGGCCTTAATCAGGTAGTCCAGCCCACGGCGGTTGACCACTGCATCAAACTCCGAACGCTGTGTTGAAATCAGACTCACACCTTCTACCACCAGATCATAAATTTTAAACCCATCCCCATCTTCACGAATTTTATAATCAATCAAAATAGGTGAGCCGGACGGCTGAAACACTTCCATCGTTAATGCGCTACGATCCTTGCCAAGGTCACGAGGTGCAGACACTTCGTAATGTTGGCCGGAATATTTCTGTAACCGTTTCGTATAGCTGCTGACCATAAAGCGCCGATAGCTATCAGAAAACTCCTGGCGTTGCGTGTCACTTGCAGCTCTCCAGTGACGCCCCAGCACAAATCGTCCAACCCAATCAATATCAACATATTGATTGAACACGCCCTCCAATTTTTGACTGGCCTCAGATGAGGATGGATGTGCTTTAATTACCTCCAATACATCTTCTGCTACCTTGTATACGAACATCTGCTCCGGCGTTTTAGGAGGTTGCGCCTTAAGAGATGTAGCAGAAACCAGCACCATCAGGCATAATAATGCCAGCGATTTTGTTAACCGGATCATTCGGAAATAATATCCTGGCTTCTTGTATTTTTAATTACTGCCCGGCGATGCTGTGTGTAAGCGCTACGGAATGTAGCATAAGGATCAATTGATGATTCATAAGTATCATCAAAGAAGCCATCACTACGATAACGAACATCCAACGCTGTCAAAGCAATACGAGCAATAATGGCCTCATCGCTTTCCAACCGGTTATATGGATCAGACATTGCATCAACAACGATCCCCACCGTATCACGGAGGTTAGATGGCCCTAATATCGGCAAAACTATATAAGGCCCTTCTCCCACTCCCCAGACAGCAAGTGTCTGGCCAAAGTCCTCTTCATGCACCAGCAAATTGGTGTTTTCTCCAGTAAAGTCATAGAGTCCGGCAACACCGAATGTGCTGTTTAATATGAATGACCAAAGTGATGAAAACGCATTGTTCGTGTCACCCTGTAAAATCGAGTTCATAAACACAACTGGCATTCTCAGATTGCTCAGAACATTGGTTACTGCCTGCTTTCCTGGGCGTGGCACGACATAACCGTATAAATCTGCTGCCGGCTCAAGAAGCAGCATATCCACATATTCATTGAAACCGAAGACGACACGGTTCACCGGCTCAATCGGATCACTCACCTCTTCTGCCTGTGCGGACGACAATGTCCCGACAACAAGCATTCCGACAATCATCCACCCACATACCATTTTCATAGACATAAACCACATAATGTTGAACCATATACACAAGGACAGTAACCCTGCCTAGTTAAAATTTTGCCAATATGCGGGCATCATAACAAAAACTTGACGTCCCTACCCTCCCTGCGTGTATGGATAACCATAAAATCAGGAGTTTATGACGTCTATGCCCCGTTTTAGTGAAAAAATGCAACAGCAGCTGTACGAATTTTACGTTCGACCCCCGGAGACTGTCTCCTTCGAATTCTTTCCACCGAAAGATGAGGTCGCTGAAACAAATTTATGGAATTCGATCCAGGCATTGGAATCACTCAATCCTTCTTTTGTATCCGTCACATACGGTGCCGGTGGTTCCACCAGGGAGCGTACGCATGCAACTATTCGCCGTATCCTTCAGGAAACCACATTGACGCCTGCCGCGCATTTGACCTGTGTAGAAGCCGCCGCACACGACGTGGACGCCGTAGCACAAGAATATTGGGATGCCGGTGTTCGTCATATCGTCGCATTGCGTGGCGATATGCCAGATGGTAAGCCCTATGCTCCACACCCTGAAGGCTATGCCTATGCTTCCGATCTGGTGGAGGCGCTTCGACGCATCGGTGACTTTGAGATTAGTGTCGCCGGCTATCCCGAAACCCATCCGGAAGCAGTATCGCCGGAGGCCGACATCGATCATCTCAAACGCAAAATCGACGCCGGCGCTACTCGGGTCATCACCCAGTTTTTTTTCGAAGCCGATATTTTCTTGCATTATCTCGACAAGGTTCGTGCTGCCGGCATTACCGTTCCAATCGTACCGGGTATATTACCGGTGAATAACCTCAACCAGTTAAAAAAATTCGCCGCTATGTGTGGTGCACGGGTGCCAGACTGGATTCACTCGCTGTTCGACGGCATTGCTGATGACCCGGACTTGCACCAGCAAACGGCTGCCTATGTTACCGCCTCTCTTTGCCGAAGACTGCGACTAGAAGGCATTGAGTCATTCCACTTTTATACGTTAAATCGTGCCATGCTGACAAAAACCATTTGCCATTTGCTTGGCATACGTCCACATTGTGGCGCATCGAATTAGGAGTTGCGGAATGCCCTCATTTTGTCTAACTATAACGGCGATCTGTATTCATTATGGCGAATAAATCCCGTACATCCGCATTCCGTAAAAAACTTAATCGGCTAATGCATGCCAGAAACATTGTCGTGGTCTCACAACATGCAGTGGATCATTACTCGTTGTCGTTCCGCATGCAAATGGCCATTATTATGACGATCATTTCTATTGTCGGAATTGCTTCCTATTCTACCGGCCGGTTCATTGAGGCGCAGAGTATGATTGCAGAAAAAGACCGCACTATCGAAACGACTACTGCAGAAAGTCAGAAAATTGCCGGTAGATTTGAATTGCTTCGAGATGATTTGCTGCGCATGACGCGAGAAGAAGACGCTGCGGGACTTAGCGATTATGCACAATTTGTCATTGAGCAATACCAGAACCCATCGCATGGTGCATCGGATTTCACCCTGGATACATCGGATATCGATGGTTCCACCCTATTGGAACGTATCAACTATCTGGAAAGTCAACTGGAGCGCCAGCAATTCCGTCAACAGCATTTTATGAACGCGGTGCGCCATATGACGCGTAATAAAATTCGTGCGCTTGAAAAGGCTGTGGAAATGACTGGCATGGACGATGAAGTTTCTTCTATTATCGATAAAGCGCTGATACAGGAACTGGCTGAAAATAAAGCGCGGGTAGAAGCTAGTCTGGCGCAGGGTGGGCCATTTGAGCCATATGAAGGGCAGTTAGATGAGAAAGCGACTGAAGAAACCGTGCTGCGAGAAGTTAGCTATCTTGTAGAAATGGCTGATATTATTCAATCATTGCCAATCCAGCGCCCGATGCGTGGAGCGCGCTACACTAGTGGGTTTGGCAAACGTATTGATCCGTTTAAACGGCGCCTGGCACAGCATAACGGTATTGATTATGCCGGTCCCCTTGGGTCAAAAATATATGCTACTGCCGCTGGCAAAGTTACCTATATTGGCTATAAAGGCTCATATGGTCGCACCGTTGATATTGATCATGGCAATGGTTTCATGACTCGTTACAGTCACTTAAGTCGTATTTTGGTGAAAAAAGGTGCAGAGGTAGAGGCTGGAAAAGCTATTGGCATCCAAGGCACCACGGGGCGCTCTACCGGCCATCACCTCCATTACGAAGTCCGCTATCACGGCATTCCCGTTAACCCATCGCGTTTTATCAAGGCAGGTACCCATGTTTCGCAAGCACTCAAATAGTTCTGACGAGCCTACCCAGACAAAAAGCTCGGATTTTCCGGCGAACCGCAAGATTCCGCCGACCATTATTTCCATTGATGTGCGTATCCTTGGCAATGTTGTCAGCGATGGTATGGTCGATATTGATGGCCGGGTGGAAGGAAATGTGAAGTCTGAGACCGCCTATATCCGGGAAAATGGGATGATTGTTGGCGATGTGATGGCCGAAGAGGCACATATTTTCGGTTCCGTGCATGGCGTCATCAAGGCCAAGCGTGTCTGCATTTATCCTTCGGCTCACATTGAGGGAGCCATCATGCACAAATCCCTGAGCATTGAAGATGGTGCCTATGTGGATGCGCAGTTTAAACCTTTCGACGCCCAGCCACGCCTGACCGGTGATACGCTGGAGAAGAAGACCGATGTTGAGTTGCAGGAGTCGGACGGGGAATATGATCTTTTACGTGATCTGAAACTCATCGGCTAGGCATACGTTGATGTATGTTCTAGGCTCTGTTGACGTATGAGCTATTCTGTCCAAAGCTTGCAGCTGATTCTGGTATCACTGTTTTTGACTGGTCTGCTGGTGCTTGCCGCTATTATCCTGCGTCACTTCTTTCCTATCCTGCAACGCATGCACATGCCGGCTGCCGTGATTGGCGGCTTTATCGGATTAGCGCTAGGCCCACAAGCATTGGGAGTGTTCTGGATAGAGCCGCTACATCTTCAGGAAGAAGTAACCGCAATTTATAAAATCTGGAAACAGTTACCGGCCTTTTTAATCAGCCTGGTGTTTGCAGAGTTGATGATGGGGCATCGCCTGCCATCACTGAAAAGCATCTGGAAGCAATCTGCTTCGCATCTGGTGGTTGGCTATAGCATTGCCTGGGGGCAATATGTGGTAGGTATCCTCGTGGCGCTGCTGGTGCTGGCGCCTGTGTTTGGTGCTAATCCATTAAACGGAGTCTTGATCGCGATCGGATTCCAAGGTGGCTATGGCACTGCTGCTGGGTTAGGAGACACCTACGCCCAGCTTGGTTTTGAAGAAGGGTATGATTTAGCGCTCGGCATGGCAACTGCCGGTAAGGTTGCTGCAATTCTGGTCGGACTGGTTCTTATTAATATGGCCGTACGGTTTCGGAAGATGAAGTCGCCGGAAGATACAAGGAAAGAGCATCTCAGCGAGAAAGTCACTAACTATGAAGGCAAA
This sequence comes from Rickettsiales bacterium, assembly GCA_028279475.1. GTDB lineage: Bacteria > Pseudomonadota > Alphaproteobacteria > Rickettsiales > UBA998 > JANQNR01. Next base: position 196,951 of record JANQNR010000004.1, read on the forward strand.
AAGGCCGTTCAAAAACAACGCGAAGAAATGCACCTTCCTGCTGATCGCATTGTGCTGCATTTTTCTCTGCTTTGCACGGCCGTAGCAATTGGCTGGATTGTCCGGGAAGCGATGTTCATTGTAGAAAGTTGGATTATTGTTACTCCAGACGAAAGCGTCATGCAGTTTATTCCACTCTTTCCCATGGCATTAATCGGTGGTGCGATTTTGCAAGCAATTATTTCTGCGCTCGATGCAGAACGGCTGGTGAATGCACGGCATTTGCATTCGCTGGGGCACAGCTTCCTGGATCTGCTGATTATTGTCGCCATTGCTTCGCTTTCCATTAAAACGCTGATTGCTTATTGGGAATTAATTGTCATCATGGTCATCGCCGGCGTTGGTTGGAATCTGTTGGCCTTTTTCTTTATCGCACCACGCCTTTATAAGAGTGATGCCTGGGTACGTGGCGTCGGTGATTTTGCTCATTCTACCGGGGCAACTACCACCGGGCTGATGTTGATGAAGATGGTCGATCCCAATGATCGCACCGGGGTTCGATCCAGCTTCACTATGAAACAATCTTTTTATGAACCCATTGTTGGCGGTGGCTTCCTGACAGCGCTGGCGCTGCCACTGATGCATACGGTTGGTCCCTGGTACACGCTGGGTCTGATGCTTGCCTTGCTCGTGCTGACTCTGTTGCTTGGTTGGAAAACGATTGGTTTTAACAGCGATAATCGTCTTTTTAGCTAACTGCCATATTTGTTTAACAATTATCAGTTATTATTAATTCATGCAAACGACATGGATTAAGAGGCAGATATGGTAGACCCGATTGTAACCACCACGATAGCAAATGAAGTGCTGAAAGATCCTAAAGCCACCGGCGAATTGATTGAGAAAACCGGAAATGCGGGAAAGAAAGTGATAAACAGCGCCGGTACATCAGGTGCGCTTGTGATTGATAGTGCTGGCAAAGCAGGCTCCGGTATCATTGAAACCACTGGCAATAGCGTTGCTACAGTTGTCGTAGCCAACGGTCAATCCACTGCTACGAAAACGACTGCTCGAGGTGAAGCAGACGCCACAGTCATTCAGGCACGGGCAAATTTCTTGGATAGCTTTGCCAACCTTCCTGTAGAAATACAGATGCAAATTGTAGAACGCGGCATGCTGGAGCAAATGCTGGCGACAAAACCACAATCGCCCACAATCGGTACATTATCAGGTGTGGTGCCTCCTTCTTTAGCAGTGAGCGATGCCGTTGCACAGAGCGCACTGGCAACCACCAATCTGCTTCAGGGTTCGGATACTCGCAAACGCTGGCAGGAAGCAGTCGCGCAGGAACAGAACGAATCTTCGCCGTCGCTACAAAAATAAACTTCTTATTGTCTGGCGCGCACGTTAAACGGTTCGTAAAACCATAATGCGCAGGCGATGCTATCATTGGTCAAATTATATTCGCCGGCGTCCGCCGTTGCCCCTGTCGTACAATTCGGTGCAATGGTACTGGTGTTTTTATAGTTGAACACCAAACCATAGGCAGGGTGCCCGTCGTCAATCTTTGTATCAATGCCCCAGGCTTCCGTCGGTGTTAATGCCGGTCCCTTCGGAAAGTTGGTGGAAACATATGTGCCAAATGTCATCTCGGTAAGGTTGGTATCACCATCATAATTTTCAAACAGATCCGTTTGCCCGACATTGCGGTTTAATTCCGTGATTGCTGCCCAGCCCGTATTAGACATTTTTGATGTAGGGCAGTATGTCCCATCTGGCGGACAATCCCAATTATTACCGCTAGCGCTTCTACCCGCGAACTGTCCTTCCTGAATTAATCCTGCATTTGCCAGATGTTGCCAAAAAAGGAAGACTTCCACCCCGTTCATGCCACCTTGAAACCGGATAAACCCGTCGCCATTACCGTTACAGGTTGCTTCACTGGTGCTAGTGGCTGTCCAGCAGGCAGCATCGGAACCGGTGGTGCCGGCACGAATGCCCCAGAAGTCCGTGGCATTGTCGATGTCTCCTGGGAAAGCATAATATTTATCCTCAAACATTATTACCGCCGCCCTGTAATTATCAAATTCTTCAACGACGGCGCGTAGTTCTGAGGCACGAATCAATGACTTTCCTGTCAGAATTCCTCCGGTGAGAAGCCCCAGAATCACTAGAACAACGGACAGCTCAACCAGTGAGAACCCCTGATACTCACTTTTTCTGTTAGTAACCAAATGAGACTCCTTAAACACATCGCTTATTTTATAATAACAATATTAATTATTTAATAATATGTGGTGCAAAAATGGAAAAACTCAGGATGGCTTAATACCCCAATTCCCTGGCTTCGTCGAACAGCCCGTCAACAAATTCATGCAGGGTGGTTTGCCGTAACCGGCGACGGCGCTCTGCATGGAGAATGCTAACGATGCGATCCAGCGTTTTGTCCAGATCACGATTCACTACCACGTAATCATATTCGCCCCAGTGGGAAATCTCTGCGGTGGCTTTTTGCATACGGAACTTCACCACGTCATCGCTATCCTGTGCCCGCTTGCGCAGCCGGGATTCCAGCTCTTTCATGGAAGGCGGCAGGATAAATACACTGACCAGATCATCACGGCAGCGCTCAGCCAACTGTTTGGTTCCCTGCCAGTCAATATCGAACAGCACATCAATCCCGGCATCAAGCGACTGGTTGATAAACCCTGCCGGAGTGCCATAGGAGTGGTTAAATACGGTGGCATGTTCCAGTAATTCCTTTCCTGCAACCATCGCATCAAATGCCGGTTGATCGACAAAAGAGTAATCGACCCCCTCCTCCTCACCGGGACGCACCGGGCGGGTGGTGACTGACACGGACATTTTGACTCCGCGCTCCTGCTCCAGCAATCGCCGAGACAGAGTGGTTTTCCCGGCTCCGGAAGGCGAAGACAGCACAAACATAAACCCACGGCGAAACCCGCCGGTTTCCGTTGCCGGTGTATAAAGCTGGCCTGATTCTTTTAGTGTCACGACGCTTCCCATGATTACGTATCTACTGTGTATAGCACAAAAAAGTAAAGATTAAATGTAGACGTTCTTTTGCTATTCAATGCTTGTAGAACTAGGGAAAACTTCGTCATTCCGGGCGAAGTGATAGCGGAGACCCGGAATCCATCTATCAACACGCTAGAACTACGATGGATTCAGGATCGCGCCTGCGGCTTGTCCGGAATGGCGTGCGCATATCCACCGGACTATCTAATATTTATTTCCGCCAGTCGGGCTTGTTCACTTGTTTCCCACGGGCAATAGAGAGGCCATATTCCGGAACATCCTCGGTAATCACGCTCCCAGCACCAATGGTTGCACCATCGGCTACGGTTACGGGTGCAACCAGTGATGTATCCGAACCAATGAACACATCCCGGCCAATCACTGTCTGGTGTTTATGCCGTCCGTCATAATTGCAGGTAATGGTACCCGCACCGATATTGGTGTTTGCGCCTACCTCCGCGTCACCAATATAGCTGAGATGGCCAATTTTAACGCCTTCTGCTAGTTGCGCATTCTTGATTTCGACAAAATTCCCCACGCCGGCGCGATGCCCGATCACTGCGCCCGGGCGTAACCGCGCATAGGGACCCACCGTCGCTCCCGCTTCAACGGTTGCCCCCTCCAGATGCGAAAAGCTGCGTATTTCCACATCATCCTTAATAGATACGCCTTTTCCGATCACGACATGCGGATGCAGCATCACATCTTCCCCGAACTGCGTATCCATGGAAAGGAACACCGTTTCCGGAGCGACCATCCCGACGCCGGCATCCAGTGCCCTGCGTCGCAATCGCCATTGCATGACCCCTTCGGCATAGGCAAGCTCTGCTCTATTATTTACGCCTAGCATTTCTTCTTCATCGGCGACGATATAACCACAACTACCACCTGCTTCCTTCACTAACTTTACGACATCGGTCAGGTAATATTCTTTTTTTGCATTGTCATTCGACAGCTTTGATAACAGCTCCGGCACTGCTCCTGCTGCCAGCGCCATCACCCCGGCATTGCACAGGCGAATGGTGCGTTGTTCTTCCGAAGCGTCCTTATACTCGACAATGGCTTCCACTTGCCCGGCCTCATCCAGCACCACCCGCCCATAATGCGCCGGATCAAAGGGTTGCATGGCGGTCAGTGCTACTTGATGACCGCTACGTGCCTCAATCAGGCGGCGTAAGGTATCCGGTTGCATCAGCGGGCTGTCGCCATAGAGTACCAGTACCGTACCAGAAGCATGCTCCAAATGCGGTAGTGCGGTCTTGACGGCATCACCGGTGCCCTGCGGCTGTTCCTGTACCACATGCTTCAAATCAGCAATGACATCTTTCCCTTCCTCGGCGATTGCGTCTGCCTCTGGCGAGGTTACTAATATGACCGTTTCGGGCGACAGTGCTTTGGCGACCTCCAGTACATGGCGCAATACACTCCACCCGGCTAGCGAATGTAATATCTTGGAGGTTTTGGATTTCATTCGGCTGCTCTGCCCGGCAGCCAGTACGACAATATGCAATGGAGAGGTCATGCTTCTACCATAGCGCCTAAATTTTATAATGAAAACATCAAGATTTATAGTTCACATTGAGACAACATCGCCTTATGTTAACGCAGGTAAGAGCCTGTGACGATTTTGCTTATGCGTCAGCGAAAATGATAGTTTTGCGAGACCCGGAGCGAAGTGTATTGGGTATACATGAGCGAGGAAGCGTAGCAATACTGCCATTTGCAGCAAGCAGAAGTAGAAATCGTCACAGGCTCTAAGCAACCTATACACCGGATAACAGATATTCTATGGACTTTTTCTCTGCTGATGCCATGGCACTCGCCCCTTATGCTTTCCTGATTACCATGCTCATCGCCTGCGCCATCACCGTTATGGCGTTAATGACGATCAAAAAATTACATCTGGAACTCAAGGAGAAAGAAATTACATTGGCAACGACACAGGCATCTCTGAATAATGCCGAAGAGCAGTTGGACGACTATGATGCGATGCGCGCCGGGCATGATAGCTTGATTGAAGAGCGTTCCCGCGCGCTTGCAGAGCGTGATGAGTTGCTTAAGCAAAATGACACCATAAGGCTAGAGCGTGATATTGCTGCTAAAAGTAAAGAGCGTGCGGAGTTTCTTAAGTCAGAAGCAGAGAAGAAGGTACAACTCGCCGAGCAGAAAATAAGCGATATGCATGAGCGTATGCGGGACTGGGAACAGCAGAAACAGGAATCGGTACAAGCGGCACGGGCGGCCATCCTTACGGCCGGTGGCGAAATGTCGAGCAAGCTACTGGAAGACCATAAGCGTGAAATGGAGCATGCGAAGAAAGATAGTGAGGCACGGGTTAAAGCCACGACAGAGCAGCTTATGCAGCAATTCGATGTGATTGCAAAAACTGTGCATTCCTTACGTGAATCCACTCTGCATACACGCGAACAGATGGAAATTGTGATGCGCTCATTGTCGAATCCAGCAGGTGCTGGCCAGTTGGCGGAGATTGGACTGGAGAACTCACTGAAGAATCTGGGACTAATGAAGGGACGTGACTTTATTATCCAGTATCATGTGGCGCAGCAAGAAGGACGGAATCTACGCCCTGATGCGGTGATTTTTCTGCCACAGGATACCGTGATGGTCATTGACTGCAAGGCGTCTAAAGCGCTGCTAGAACTGGCAAAGGCGGAAACCCCTGCAGAGCAGGAACGCGCCGTTGCTGCCCTGCGCAAAACCATGAACGAGCATCTGCGTGCACTGGCCAGCCGAGACTACCGCGCCGCCGTGCTGCAAAGCTTCCGTGAAGCAGGAAAGAGCGAGAAAGTCGGTCATATTTTTAACGTGATGTATTTGCCTAGCGAGTCGGCGATTGAACAGGTGCGCGACGCCGACCCGGAATTTGATGCCAAGCTGCAAAAGCACGGCATTATTCTCGCCGGTCCCGCCAGCCTTGCCGGGCTGTTTTCGCTGGCGAAGATGAACATTGCCGCCGCGCATCAGGAAGAAAATGAAAAGGTCATTATCCAGTTGGTGGCTGACCTTATGGAAAGCGCTATCACCGCCATCACCCATGTCGATAAGGTCGGGCGCAGTATCAAATCCGCTGCCGATCATTTTGATGGGTTCAGTAAATCGGTGAATGCGCGTATGTTACCGCGAATGCGGGCGCTCAAGGAGCTGGGTGTGACTCCTACACGGAATAAGGATATTCCAGCACCGCTGGCCAGCTATGACATCCGCCGAGTCGAACAGACCGTTGTGCTGGAACCGGAGTTATCGGAGAAAGAAGAAAAGAACGTGCAGGCGATTGCGCGCGCAGCAGTGAATGCATGAACCATGATGTCACCGCTCTCCCCTTGCGGGAGAGCAGCAGAGTCGAGGCGACAACGGCGCCGAAGACGATGCGTGAGGGGTCGATACCAACCACATTATAACCCCTCACCCAATCGGACGGCGCTATGCTTGTCCTCTTGGACTCTCCCGCAAGGGGAGAGTCCAAGTATGTTTACTTTCCGGAAGATGTTACTCGTTCTAAAACAGCTGCTGCTGAGCGCCCAGTGCGGCGCTGGCTGGCGTTGTTGCTTTTCGCTTTTTGGGAGCACTACAACGTGCCACGGTGGCTTCGCCATCCTGAAAATGCAGTTGCACCGGTGCATCCTTTAATCCACTTGCGGAACTGACCACCGCTCCCTTGCTATCGGTGACATAGGAAAATCCACGCTGCAACACTGCCTGATGGTTCAATGCTTCCAGCATCCGTGCTACTGCTTGCAACCGTTCCTCTTCCTGGATAAAGCGTGTATGCCATGCCCGGTGCAGTCGCTGCACCAACCCGTCTAGCCGCTCGTCATGTTGAGCAGTTTTCTCCATCAGCGCTCCGGCGCGTAGCCGTTCACTTACCATCGCCACCCGCTCTTGTGCACGCTGCATACGAGCGCGCATCGCCCCGCCCAGACGCTCGCCCCATTCATCAACGCGCTGCATCCGGACTTCCAGCATGGTCTCCGGGCTGAGCAACCCACGCCCCAGCGCCTCGACCTGCTGACGCAACTGCTCGATCCGGCGTAACGCCGCACGATCCAGCCGCCCACCATGGTCGCTAAGCGTATAGCGCAGATCAGCCAGCACCGGCGCGGCCATCTCCGCCGCCGCCGTCGGGGTGGGCGCACGTTGATCGGCGGCATAGTCAATCAGCGTGGTATCCGTCTCATGCCCCACCGCAGAAATCAGCGGAATAGACGATGCAGCCGCGGCGCGCACCACGATCTCTTCATTAAAGCACCATAAATCCTCGATGGAACCACCACCACGCGCGACAATCACGACGTCCGGACGCGGGATGGCTCCACCTTCCTCCAGCCGGTTAAATCCTTCTATTGCCGCCGCAATCTGCGCCTCAGCGCCCTTCCCCTGCACTGCCACCGGCCAGACCAGTACGCGCATCGGGAAGCGATCCTCAATACGGTGGAGAATATCACGAATCACCGACCCAGTAGGCGACGTTACCACCCCGATCACCCGTGGCAGATAGGGAAGCAACTGTTTGCGTGCCGGGTCAAACAGCCCTTCCGCTGCCAGTTCCCGCTTACGCTTCTCCAGCAGCGCCATCAACGCCCCCTCGCCCGCCGGTTCCATCTGCTCGATCACGATCTGGTAGTTAGAGCGACCGGGAAAGGTGGAGATGCGCCCGGTACAGATGACTTCCAGCCCGTCCTGCGGCTGCATCGCCAGACGTCCGGCCACGCCTTTCCAGCACACGCCGTTAAGCACTGCCTTGTCATCCTTTAAATCCATGTAGAGGTGCCCGGAGGCGGCGCGCTTGAACCCGGAAATCTCTCCACGTACCCGCACGCGGCCAAACGCTCCCTCCATGGTGCGCTTGATCGCGCCGGAGAGTTCGGACACGCTGTATTCCGGCTGGTTATGTGCGAGTGGCGATGATTCTTCTGTTGTCATGGTATAAGACGTTGACTAAAAACATGAGCACCTAACTAACCAGAGAATCACGATGACGACAAGTACTCCCCTGAACATTTTGGTGATTGGCGGCGGCGGACGCGAACATGCGATTGTGAAAGCGCTGAAACGCTCACCCCGATGCGCGGCGCTGTATTGCAGTCCCGGCAATGGCGGCATTCAGGACGACGCCACCTGCCTTACACTGGATACACCGGACGCGATCGCCAATTTCTGTATCAATGAGGGGATTGATCTGGTGGTGATCGGCCCCGAACAGCCGCTGGTGGAGGGCTTAAGCGATTTCCTGCGCGCCAAACATATCACCGTGTTCGGTTGCTCACAGGCCGCCGCGCAGTTGGAAGCCTCCAAAACCTTTACCAAGATGATCTGTGATGAGGCGGCCATTAACACCGCCTGGTACGGCTCCTTTACCGACGCGGCACAGGCGCAAGCCTATCTGAAGGATCACCCACTGCCGGTGGTACTCAAAGCCGACGGGTTGGCCGCCGGGAAAGGCGTGATTATCTGTCAGACCCATGAAGAGGCATCTACGACGCTGGAGGAAATGTTCGCCGGAAAATTCGGCGAGGCCAGCCGCACCGTGGTCATTGAGGAATTTCTGGAAGGTGAAGAGCTCAGCTTCTTTGCTCTCTGCGATGGCGACAAGGCGTTCTCGTTCGGCTCGGCGCAGGATCACAAAGCCGCCTATGACGGTGATACAGGCCCCAATACCGGCGGGATGGGGACATACTCCCCGGCTCCGGTCATGACCGACGCACTGGAAACGCGCATCATGGACGACATCGTGACACCGGCGCTGCAAGCGATGAAAGCGCGCGGCACACCATATCAGGGCATTCTGTTTGTCGGGCTGATGGTGAAAGATGGCACCCCGCGCCTGATCGAGTTCAATGTGCGCCTCGGCGATCCGGAAACGCAGGTGATTCTTACCCGGCTGGAAAGCGACCTGGCAGCCTTGCTCTATGATGCAGCGCAGGGCGCATTGCCCGATACGCCCTTACAGTTTAGTCAGCAGGCGGCGCTGTGCGTGGTAATGGCCGCTAACGGCTATCCGGGTGCGTATCAGAAAGGCAGCGTGATTGGCGGGATTGATGCGTTACAACAGGCGGATGATCTGGCCATTTACCATGCTGGTACGAAGCAGGAAGACGGGCGTTTGCTGGCGCATGGCGGGCGGGTGCTGGGCGTCACCGCACTGGGTGCTACCGTACGCGAGGCACAGCAACGTGCTTATGAAGCGGTGGATGCTATCGACTGGCCGGACGGCTTCTGCCGCCGCGACATTGGCTGGCGCGCGGTGGGGTGAGCCATTTTTTATTGTTACTTCGGACTTGCCAAGTGATACATACAACACAGGATTGTCATGCCGTCGCATGACGGCATCCAGCCAGACCCCGGCATTCGCCGGGGTGACACACTCTGGATTACATTGCTTGCAGACGTATCAACGCCCTCGTTTAGGACTTTTCCCGGCAGCCAGATCAAAACTGGCAACCCATGATTTTGCCTCGTCGGTATCTGCCTTGACGTTTTCGCAAGGCGCAGGAGTATTGATAATCGCTTGCTGTTCCTCGCGCTGACGCACTAGCGCCATATCCTTTTTTGCGATTTCTAACTCCGCATAGTCATTAGCTTTACGATACTCCGTACCATCCCACCCATTTTGACGCATGGATTCAAGTATAGTTTTCTCTGTAGCTCCAGGCTCTACTTTGCTCTCTTGCACTCCATTATCTTTCGTGTGATAGACATACCACTGTCTTTCTGCTGCTTCCTGCCTTCTTTGCAAGATTAACGCTTCCCGGTCATCTATTGAATTCTCATCATTACTCATCCTGCACCTCCATTTAATTAACAGTTAGCATCACATTGTTAACCTAATATTACAGAGCTATTTTTTTTGCCTTTTAATGCAGGTGTTGTATGGTGCTACCAGATAAGGAACCATCTATGACACTTGCACAACATATTCTCGATGACATTGAAGACACCCGCGCGCAGCAAACCGCAACCCGCCGCGCGATTGCACCGGCGCTGGAAGAAAAGCTCTATACCCCCATCCCGGTACTGGATCACGGCTTTGTCCGGGTAGTGGATTATATGGGCACGGACAGCGCCATCGTCCAGGCGGCGCGCGTCTCCTATGGTAAGGGTACCAAGAAGATGCGCGAAGATGAAGGGCTGATCCGCTATCTGCTGCGCCATCGCCACACGACTCCGTTTGAAATGTGCGAGATCAAGTTCCATATCAAGCTGCCGATCTTCGTCGCACGCCAGTGGATTCGCCACCGTACCGCTAATGTAAATGAATATTCCGGGCGCTATTCGGTAATGGATCGCGAGTTTTATGTACCCAGACAAGAGCATTTGGCGGCGCAATCCACCTCAAACCGGCAAGGGCGTGGTAACACGTTACAGGGGCTGGAAGCCGAACGAGCGCTGGAGATTCTGAGCGGTGATGCCAAACGCGCCTATGAGCATTATGAAGAGCTCCTCAACGGCAACGAAGAAGGTGATGTGTTTGATGAAGAAAAGCAAGGGCTGGCGAGAGAGCTGGCGCGGATGAACCTTCCGGTGAATTTCTATACTCAGTGGTATTGGAAGATTGATCTGCATAATTTGATGCATTTCCTCGCATTACGCGCCGATGCTCACGCCCAGTATGAAATTCGCGCTTACGCCGATGTGATGATTGATCTGCTCAAGGATTGGGTGCCGCTGACCTACAAAGCGTTTATGGACTATCGCATGGGCGCCGCCGAACTGTCAGCACAGGGGCTCGACATTATCCGCCGGCGACTGAACGGAGAAGATATAACACAGGAAAATTCTGGCCTGTCCCCGCGCGAATGGCGTGAATTGGAAGGATTGCTGGAGGCAGGCTAACTACTCTAATGGTGTCGGGTTGATCCGCTTGCACTTTTCCCTGCTCCGTGGCATAGTCTTGCCATCGTATTAGAGGGGGCACCATGCCGGATACATTGGAAAAGCGCTGTCGGGAGCTAGGGTTAAAAATGACCGGTCAACGCCGTGTTATTGCCCGTGCACTTTCCGAATCGAAAGATCATCCGGATGTTGAAACCCTCTATCAGCGTGCGGTGGCGATTGACGACAATATCAGCATCGCTACCGTCTATCGCACAGTCAAGCTACTGGAAGAAGCCGGTGCCATTGAACGCCATGATTTCGGTGATGGGAAAGCACGCTATGAAGAAGCTTCTGATGAGCATCATGACCATTTGATTGATGTGCGAACCGGGAAAATTATTGAATTCACCAATGAAGAGATTGAACGGCTCCAGGAAGTCGTAGCGCGTGAGCTGGGCTATAAGCTGGTTGATCATCGGCTAGAATTGTACGGCGTGCCCTTAGAAAAGTAATCATCACCCATTTATACCATTGCAGTGATCGACGTCCGATGCCTATAAAGGCATATGTCCATTGCTGATCTCGCAGAAGAAGAACTCGCCGACGTTTTCTCTTCCACCTCCAACGAGGAAGGGGAAGTGGAGCAGGCCTTGCGCCAGGCACCACATAATCTGGAAGCGGAGCAGGCATTGCTGGGAGCGATTCTGGTCAATAACGCCGCGCTGCATCATCTGGATGACCGACTGCTGCCGGAGCATTTCTATGAGCCGCTGCACCAACGCATCTACGGCGCTATTCAGCATTTTCATGACCGGGGGAACATCGCTAACCCGATTACCCTAAAACATTACTTCAACACGAATACGGACGGCGCTGACGATGTCATTGCAGAGGACTACCTAAGCCGCTTGGCTGTTGCCGCCGCCACTGTCATTGATGTGCGGGAATATTCCGGCATTCTGTATGATTTGTTTCTGAAGCGCCAGATTATTGGCGTGGGTGAGACGATGGTCAATGAGGCCTATAAGCGTGAGATTGGTTCCACGGCGATGCGGCAACTGGAAGCCGCCGAGCAGGAATTGTTCAATCTTGCTGAGCATGGCAATGTCGGAAAACATTTTCAGGCATTCAAGGTGTTTGGTGGTGCAGCGGTCAGCATGGCCGAACAGGCTTTCAAGCGCAAAGGGGAAGTGGTCGGCGTGGCCACTGGTCTGAAAGATATGGATCGCCTGCTGGGAGGACTACAGAATTCCGACCTGCTGATTCTCGCCGGACGCCCATCGATGGGAAAAACCGCACTAGCCACGACCATTGCCTATAAAGCCGCCATCGCCTTTACTGAAGAAGCCGAAGCATTGGCCGAACAGGAAGATGCTCCACCGGAAAAGAAAGCCCTGAAATCTGTTGGGTTCTTCTCCCTGGAAATGTCGGCGGAACAACTGGCGACGCGGATTCTCTCTGCACGCGCTAATATCAATTCCGCGGCTATTATGCGCGGCGATCTGACCAATGACGAATTTTCCGGCCTGATACAGGCCAATGAAGAACTCTCTTCCCTACCCTTCTTCGTCGATGACACCCCGGCGCTTTCCATTGCCGCGCTGCGCACACGGGCACGGCGCTTAAAGCGGATGCATAATCTGGGGCTGGTGATTGTCGATTATCTGCAACTGGTGACTCCTGCCAGCCGCAATGCACAGGGCAACCGGGTGCAGGAAGTCTCCGAGATTACACAAGGATTAAAGGCGCTAGCCAAGGAACTGAATGTGCCGGTTATTGCCCTTTCCCAGTTATCACGTGCCGTAGAGTCCCGCGAGGACAAGCGCCCGCAACTCTCTGATCTTCGGGAATCGGGTAGTATTGAGCAAGATGCTGATGTGGTGATGTTCGTCTACCGTGAGGAATATTACCTGTCGCGTACCAAGCCAGATGAAAGCTCGCCGAAATTTGATGCCTGGCAAGAGGCGATGGAACGCGCCTATGGCAAGGCGGATGCCATCGTTGCCAAGCAGCGTCATGGTCCTATCGGCACCGTGACCCTGCAATTCTTCGGCGATCAGACCCGCTTTGACGACTTAACCGATGACGCGCATTTGCCGCAACGGTTTGAGTAGTGATGAAATATTATACTATCTGTGCCGTTATACTTAGCACCCTGCTCCTCTCCGGCTGTGATAAGAAGATCGAGGAGCTAACCCGCAACTGGTGCAACGACCGTGAGGGCTGTCATTACATCAAGCAGCGGCAATGTATCTGCAATGGTGAGCGGATTATACATTAAAGCCGTCACTCCGGCGCAGGCCGGAGTCTGGTCGCACCAGATACCGGCCTTCGCCGGTATGACGTATTGCGGAAGGATGGATTCCAGGTCAAGCCCGGAATGACAAAGTTTGAATAGCTGCAAAGTGGTTTTTTAACCAAATCTCAAACATTGCCCGCTATGGTTGCTCCCAAATGAGGGCATTATTTTCGCTTGCGACAATCATGCCATCGTCCTACGAATAAGAAAAACATTGGAAGGAGAACACCCATGCCACAACGTCCTAAAATTGCCCTGATTGGCGCCGGAATGATCGGCGGAACCCTCGCTCACATCATCGCACAGAAAGAATTGGGAGACGCCGTCCTGTTTGATATTGCGGAAGATATGCCGCAGGGTAAGGCGCTGGATATTTGCCAATCGACGGCAGTGGACGGGTGTGACTCGTTGGTGACCGGTACCAATGACTATAAGGACATTGAAGGTGCGGATGTCTGCATCGTGACCGCTGGGGTGCCACGTAAGCCTGGTATGAGCCGCGATGACCTGATCGGTATTAACACCAAGGTGATTACCTCCGTTGCTGAAGGCATCAAAACCTATGCCCCGAATGCTTTTGTCATTGTCATCACCAACCCGCTGGACGCCATGGTTTGGGTGATGCGTGAGAAAACTGGGTTCGACCATGCGAAAGTCTGCGGTATGGCCGGCGTGCTGGACTCTTCCCGCTTCACCTATTTCCTCGCCGAAGCACTGAATGTCTCCATTGATGACATTACGACCTTTGTATTGGGCGGCCATGGTGACACCATGGTACCGGTAGTCAATTATTCGACCGTGGCCGGAATTCCTCTGCCGGAAATCGTTAAGATGGGATGGATTACGCAGGATGAACTGGATGCGATCGTACAGCGTACCCGCGTTGGTGGTGGTGAAATCGTCAAGCTGCTGAAGACCGGCTCAGCCTATTACGCCCCAGCAGCCAGCGCTATTGCTATGGCGGAATCCTACCTGAAAGACAAGCGCCGTGTGCTTCCATGTGCGGCACATCTGACCGGCGAATATGGTATTAACGACCTGTATGTCGGCGTACCGGCCATCATCGGCAAGGGCGGTGTGGAGAAAGTCGTTGAAATCGCTATGAATGATGAAACCAAAGCGATGTTCGATACCTCCGTGGAAGCGGTGCGTGAACTGGTTGGCAGCATTGATTTGACTCAAGTGGCTGCCGCATAGCCAGCCACGGTTATCATTGCATTCCCGTTTGTCCTCGCTTACATAAGGCGGAATGGGTTTAATCGTTCAAAAATTTGGCGGCACGTCGGTTGGCAGTACCGAACGTATCTGCAACGTGTCCGAGCATGTGGCGCGGGAAGTTGCTGCCGGGCATCAGGTGATTGTTGTGGTGTCTGCCATGGCCGGAATCACCGATAAGCTGGTCGGCTATGTCCGTGATGTATCAACGCTGGATGACGTGGAAGCCTATGCCGATCATGACATGGTGGTTTCTGCCGGGGAGCAGGTGACAGCGGGGTTACTAGCACTTCGGCTACGTTCCATGGGTATTCCGGCACGCTCCTGGACGGGGTGGCAGGTACCGATCCATACCAGCGGTGATTATGGTAAAGCCCGCATCGAATCCATTGAATCAGAAGCCATTCGTGCCAGCCTGAACAATGGCCGCGTTGCCGTGGTAACCGGATTTCAAGGCATCACCGGTGATCAGCGTGTCAGCACATTGGGGCGTGGTGGTTCGGATACCTCCGCTGTGGCCATTGCTGCTGCCTTCGGTGCGGATCGTTGCGATATCTATACCGATGTCGATGGCGTCTACACTACCGATCCGCGTATTGTAAAATCAGCGCGTAAGCTGGATGCCGTCAGCTATGAGGAAATGCTGGAACTGGCCTCTGCCGGTGCCAAGGTGTTGCAAACCCGCTCCGTGGAAATGGCAATGAACCATCATGTCACGCTCCAGGTACGCAACAGTTTCTCCGATGAAGAGGGAACGATTTTAATCAAGGAAGAGGATAGGATGGAAAAACACCGAGTGACAGGGTTGGCTTACAGCCGGGACGAAGCACGTATTACCTTGTCGAATGTACAGGATAAACCAGGCATTTCTGCTGCCATTTTCGGACCTTTGGCGGAAGCGAATATCAATGTTGATATGATTGTCCAGAACGTCACGCCGGACGGTAAGACTACGGATGTCACCTTTACCGTACCGCATGGCGATCTGGAGCGTGCAGTCAAGGCATTGCAAGACCAGCAACCGGCCATAGGGTTTGACGCATTGGATCAGGACGGCAATGTCGCTAAAGTTTCCGCCGTCGGGGTGGGGATGCGTTCCCACGCTGGCGTGGCACAAGAGATGTTTAAAACGCTGGCCGATAAAGGCATCAACATCATGGTGATTACCACCTCAGAGATTAAAATCAGTGTCCTGATTGAAGAATCCTATATTGAACTGGCTCTCCGCGCTCTTCATGAGGCGTATGGGCTGGATGCGGTAGTGGAGCGCGGATAACTAACTCGCCTTCTTCTTTGCCGGTTTTTTCTTGCCACTGGCCTGTTTGGCGGCAATCAGTTCCAGCGCTTCTTCCAAAGTGATGGCATCGATCTCCTTGCCTTTGGGCAGGGTAGCATTGACCTTCTTATATTTCACATACGGGCCGTAACGCCCTTTATAGACGGCAATGTCGGTTTCATCGTCGGGATGCTTGCCCAGCACCCGCACCGGTTCTGCTGCCGTGCCCTTCCCTCCTTTGCTAGCCGCCTCAGCTAACACGGTCACGGCACGGTTCATGCCGACGGTCAACACGTCATCTTCTTTTAATGACGTATATTTACCATCATGCAGCAAATATGGTCCATAGCGCCCCAGCCCGGCTTTGATCGGTTTGCCGGTGTCCGGGTGATCACCCAGCGTACGCGGCAGTGAGAGAAGCTGTAAAGCCTTCTCAAGCGTAAAACTTTCCAGGTCAGTACCTTTTGGCAGTCCCGTACGCTTGGCCTTGCTGTCGATCATCGTTTCCACATAGATGCCATATGGTCCTTTCTTCATGAGCACATCTTCTCCCGTCTCTGGCGAGACGCCCAACATGCGCGGAAAATCCATATCGGCGGCTGCGCCTTCGTCCTGCTCGCCCGTCGTATCCAGTTGCCTTGTGTAAGTGCAATCCGGATAGTTGTCACAGCCAAGGAATGCGCCAAATTTTCCGGTTCTCAAATAGAGTTTCCCCTGATTGCACTTTGGGCAGATACGGTCTTTTTCTGTTACTTCCTGCGTGCCATAAATAAAAGGTGCCAGAATAGCATCCAGCTTTTCCAGAATATCACGCGGGGAAATTTCTTTGGTCTCATCGACCAGTCCGATAAACGGCACCCAGAATTCCTTTAACACCGTCTTCCAGTCACGCTTGCCATCAGATATTTCATCAAGCCGCGTTTCCAGATCGGCGGTAAAGTCATATTCCACATAGCGCTGGAAATAATGTTCCAGGAAGCTACTAACCAGCCGTCCGCGCATTTCAGCGATAAAGCGTTTGCGATCCAGCCGGACATAGCCGCGATCCTGTAATACCGAAAGAATGGCTGCATAGGTCGATGGGCGGCCAATGCCCAGTTCCTCCAACCTTTTCACAAGTGACGCCTCGGTATAGCGTGGCGGCGGCTCGGTAAAATGCTGCTCTGGTTTGACTTTCTTGATGTCGAGTGTTTCGCCTTCTTTTAGTGGCGGTAGTGCCTGGTTTTCTTCTTCATCCTTCTGATCGTCATCCAGCCCCTGCCGGTAGAGTTTCAAAAACCCGTCAAACTTCAAGACAGAGCCGGATGCCCGAAGGCCCGCGGGGTTGGATGGCTCGTTGAAAATAATTGACACTTGGTCGTAGACGGCAGGCTGCATCTGGCTGGCGACCATCCGCTTCCAGATCAATTCGTACAACCGGAATTGATCGTTATCCAGACGGTTTTTGATGCTTTGTGGTGTGCGCGTCAGTGATGTCGGACGAATCGCTTCGTGTGCTTCCTGTGCATTCTTGGCTTTGGAGCTGTAGAGCTTTGGTTTTTCTGGCAAATATTGCTTGCCATAGTCCGATTCAATCAATGAACGTGCCGCCGCAATAGCTTCCTGCGAGACCTGCACCCCGTCAGTACGCATATAGGTAATCAACCCGACCGTTTCTCCGCCAATGTCGATGCCTTCATACAGCTTCTGCGCAATCATCATGGTTTTCTTGGCACCGAACCCGAGCTTACGTGAGGCATCCATTTGCAGGGTGGAGGTGGTAAACGGTGCGTAAGGGTTGCGCCGCATCTGCTTCGGCTTGACCTCTTTGACAGTAACGGTCTTGTTTTCCAGCCCTTGCGTTATCTCCATCGCCTGCGCTTCATTGGTAATGGAGAGTTTTTCTAGCTTATCGTTATGCCAGTGGGTCAGGCGCGCCGTGACGGTATCACCTGATGCGGCTTTTAATTCCGTGGTAATATCCCAGTATTCCTGGCTGACAAATTGCTCAATCTCTGCATCCCGCTCACAGACCAGCCGCAATGCCACCGACTGTACCCGCCCCGCAGAACGCGCGCCTGGCAGTTTGCGCCAGAGGATCGGCGACACAGAAAAACCAACCAAATAATCCAGTGCTCGGCGCGCCTGCTGCGCATTGACCAGATCCATATCAATATCACGTGGATTTGCCACCGCATGCTGCACCGCCTTTTTAGTAATTTCAGTAAAGGTGACACGTTTAATATCTATGGTCTTTGGCAGTTTTCGGCTGGAGCGCAACGCTTCCACCACATGCCAGGAAATGGCCTCCCCTTCCCGATCCGGGTCAGTGGCAAGGTAGAGAATGTCAGATTCCTTCACCGACTTGGCAATCTCGCTCAGATGCTTTCTGGAATCAGCTGCCACCTCATAATCCATGGCAAAATTCTCATCCGGTCGCACCGAACCGTCTTTCGACGGCAAATCTCGCACATGACCGAACGAGGCTAATACGTTATAGTCCTTCCCCAGATATTTATTGATGGTTTTGGCTTTGGCAGGGGATTCAACAATCAGTGTGTACACATGGGTTCCTTATTCTTTTTTCACTCGTCTTCGTAAATGCGGCTTACGCGACCTCCAGGATGGCGGGTTATCATGCCTGCCAGTTCCAGTTCAAGTAAAATCACGTTGACGATCCTGGCATCAATGCCGGACATGACCATCAGTTCTTCTATGGCAATAGGTGCACTACCTAGTAATCCTAGTACTAATTGACGCTCGACATCTAGATTATCGTCATCATCCGGCAACGGTAACGCTTCTTTGAACAGACCACCGGGAGGAGTGACGCTGTCATGCACGTCATAGGGACGGTTATGCAGGTAGTCGATAATGTCATACGCCGTATTAACTAACACTGCGCCCTGTTGAATTAATTGATTGGCTCCAGCAGCGCGTGGATCCATAGGGAATCCAGGCACAGCAAAGATATCACGGTTATAATCCAGCGCAAATTTGGCAGTAATCAGTGAGCCGGATTTCTTCGTCGCCTCCACTACCACGGTTCCCTGAGATATGCCAGCAATGATTCGGTTACGTGCGGGAAAATGGCGATTTTGTGGTGTGCTACCAAACGGTGATTCCGTAACAACAATACCTTCCTCAAATAATCGCTCATAGAGCGCCTTGTTTTCAGGGGGATAGATATAGTTAATACTACCGGCAATGACTCCAACTGTCCCGGTTGGCAACGCTCCTTGATGGGTATGCGCATCAATCCCTCGTGCCAATCCGGAAACAATCGTATAGCTCGCCTCTCCTAATTCCGAGGCAATCTTTGCCGCAAACCGGCAACCATTTGCCGATGCATTACGTGACCCGACCATTGCCAGGCAGGGGCGCGTGAGCAGATGCGCATGTCCTCGTGCAATCAATACCGGTGGCGGGTCGTTAATCTGTGCCAGTAACGATGGATAATGCGCATGACCGTAAGGGATAAACTCAGCGCCAAACAGCCGTGTACGTTCGATTTCCGTTTCAACTACGGAGGCGGGGCACACGGAAATATTGCGTCGTGCTCCTCCCCTCAATGCCAGCATGGGCAACGCCTTGAGCGCTTTAGCGGCGGTTCCATAACGCCGCATCAATTGGAAAAATGTGACCGGTCCAACATTCTCGGAACGGATCAGCCGCAAGACATCCTGCAATGGCTCCCTGGCTAGGGATGGTTGTGGCAAAGTGACGGTGTTATGATGATCCTGTGCTAAAAGCATGTTCCGTTCCTGCAATCAGACGTTGAATGTTACCCTTGTGACGCATAATGATCAGTGCCGTTAAAAGCAAGGGCGTAATCCAGATATCGTAAAAAATGTAAGTTAAAACCGGGAAGGTGAGAAAGGTAAACAACGATGCCAGTGATACAATGCGTGTCAGCAAGAACGTCCCGATCCAGATAGCAGCGACGATCAATAACCACCACCACTCTCCCGGATTTAACAATAAATGCGCTGCCGCGATGACGCCCAGCGTGGTGGCGACGCCTTTACCGCCATGGAATCGTAGCCATATAGGGAAACAATGTCCGCATACAGCAGCAATGCCGACGATATACAGTCCTTCATAATGCGTCACTGGCGTTAGTAATAATGGGATGACACCCTTCAAGGCATCCAGCAATAATACGGCTAATCCCAGCCATTTGCCCCCTGCTCGCACCATATTGGTGGCTCCGATATTGCCGGAACCCACATTTCGAATATCACCGATACCCACCAGCTTTCCCAGCAACAAACCAACAGGGATTGAGCCAATCAGATAAGCTAACGCCAGATAAGGAATAAAATGTAATATGTCATCCATCAGCATTAGCTATGGCAAACTCCTTCCCCTCGCGCAAAGAAAAACCCATGTAAAACCTCCATTTTCATGAATAATAACCGTTTTATAGGGTGATTTAGCTAGATTTTTGTCTCATGTTCATGAAACTGTAACGCACAGCACGTACCATTAAGGTGATTAAATAGTATTTAAACATGGCAAAGAACCCATACATCACCGACCCCAGTAAGCAAAAAGGGGGCTTTCTTGACGGAGTGGCAGGCTTCAGCAAGTGGGTCGATGGCATTAAAAATTCCATCTTTGGGGTTTTTGCAGCCATTGGTCTAGCTGGCTCTTTCGGGGCAAATGGCATTAAAACTGTACTTAGTTGGATTCCTGGCGTTAACCTTCTCCCATTCGTAAAGCCTGACAGCCTTGGTAAAGTCGTCGGTGGATCGGCAAAAGATTTTGGTGGCAACTTCCTCAAAGCTGGCGGTCTGGATAAAATCTTTGCCGGCGTTACCTTTGGTGCACGTGGCTTGCAGGCGGTCGGCAAGTTCATGGAAGGCGATGCGGTCGCAGGTGTCGGAAAAGTGGTGCGTGGTGCTGCTGAAGCTGCCGTGGTCTTTGCCAATTTCTCTGGACTCGGTGCCATTCTTGAGCTTGGTACTAAGATTGTCACCGGTAAGTTCATGTCAGAACATGTTGGGAATGCTGCCGAAGGCCTGACTACCAAACTCTTGGGTGGAACCAAGGAAGAAAAAGCGCGCCAGCAATTACAGAATGTTCGCAGTAGTGGGTTCCCAGCGGCGGCCGTGGCCGTTCCTGCCGGACTTGCTGCCGCAGGACTGGCGGCCAGTCAAGTGATGCCGCAAGGCTATTCAAAACCACTCACAGTAGGTGGGCTACCAAACGCAAACCCGGCCAGCATTAATGCTGCTCCTGTTCTGCCACGCCAAGTGATGCCGGTCAACTATTCACAAGAGCGCGCGGTAAATATGCCGCAGAATACAACACTTCTCAATCCTGCTCAGCCACTGCCTGGTATGTCTCCAACGGCATGGCAGGATAGAGTAGCGCAGCAAGGGCATGGGCCACAAATTGCCGCCCGAACCGATGCCCCCATTCTCTCCGGCGACCCACGTTTCATGAGCTTCCAGGATAGGGAAATGCTACGACAGCAGGCCGCAATGGAAAATCAAAACTTGACAGCCGTATAGGAATTCACTAAAGCCACACAGTTATTTTATTAAGGTAAGTTAATTATGACACAAGATAATGCAGCACTTGAACTACAATATCACCAGATTGCCGAGCTTTATGAGCTAGCGGAAGATCTGGTTGCTACGGTTGAGCACAGCTCAATTAAACAGCCGGAAGAGCAACTGACACTCGTTGAGCCACTGGTGAACCAACTTGGGGAGTCTACCGACATTCTCTGCGAAGAGTTTATTGAAGTGGCTGGCAAGCGCAGACGCGGCGCTGCACGTAAGAGCCGTATTGAAGCGGCGCTGCGTAAAATCTATACCGCTGTCGACCATTATACAGATCAGGTACGTGTATCTGCATCGCAAGCTGCATCCGGCATTCGTAACATTGCTGACCCTATCGTTGAGAAAATCAAACATCAGGTAGAGTTCGTGATCTCTATTCTGGTTGATTACATCAACTTGTCTTTGGATCGCATTATGCAAAAACAGCATATTGAGGAATTACGCCGCCGCCAGGAAAAAATCGCACAAATGCTGATGGCTGCGGACAAAAATCGTGGCATGGAACTTGGTGCATAGCAAAAAAATCTTATAATCTGTTTGTATCCGGTTGTAGAGGGGGTGATTTTTTGCTATAATCGTTGCGATAAAAGCACAAAGCAACCTTTAAGCCTATTACCATGACAGAAGATACGGAAGTAGAACTCTACAAAAAACTGGATACACTGAGACGCGCACATCGCGTTATTGAGCAGAAAATTCGCGCGATACTCAAACAATCGCCACATGACGAGTTTTCTGTCATACGTTTTAAAAAAGAAAAACTAGCCATCCGTGACCAGATTACCCGGCTAGAAGACGTCCTCTACCCTGACATTATTGCTTAGGCAGCGTTTCCCTATCCCTTCTACATAACACAGGATGATGTGGTGCAGCGTAGCCACACACACTATATTTTCTGTTGTTGATAAGAGATAACTTTCCCTATTGTTGTTTGCTTCCGTCCCCGCCTTGTCAAATCATAGCCATATCACAAGGCAAATGGAGGCGCATATGTCTGCTAGTCTGGCTCTCGATGAATGGGACACGTCACAAACCCTGATGGAACGTGTCGAATCGGTGTTACTGGATCGCGACCTGCCGTTTGACCGCCCCCTGGAAGGGGAGATTATCACGGAAATGTGTAGAGAGTGGTGTAACATACGCCTATGGCTCTCATGGGAACCTTTGTGCGAAGTCTTTATGATTACTGCTTCCTATGAAACCCATATCCCAAAGGCTGAGCAACCGATCCTGCTTCCGTTGCTGACAGAGATTAATGAAAGTATGGTGATGGGTCATTTTGAAATTTCCCAGGATGATGGCGCCCTATTTTTTCGTTGCGGGCAATTGGTAAAAGATACAACGAGCCTGACATCGGAGTTGTTGGAAGCATTAATGGATATGGCGGCCAGTGAGTGTGAGCGTTTTTATCCTGCATTTCAATCGGCTTTATGCAGCAAGGCTGCCAGCCACGATACCGTGAAGCTGGCTCTAATGGATCCAGCGGGAGAAGCATAGCGCCAGATTCCATAATTTCTACTTGCTATGAACAGGTATCCTTAGTAAATAAGGCTCCCTGTTTTATTCATATCCATAGCGAAGCAATAAAACCATTCAGTTTTGTTTGAGGATATATCAGAATTTTGTGGAACCATTCAGGTGCTACATCATAATTTAGTCATACGCGCCTGTAGCTCAGCTGGATAGAGTACCTGACTACGAATCAGGCGGTCGGAGGTTCGAATCCTTCCAGGCGCGCCATTGCTGCACGTGGATAGCCAGTGCGGTTTCATCTTATATACTGGTTTTAACCTCCTAATATTATAGACAAACAGTGTCTGGGGCATTTTTTTGCTAATCCGAATCTCTAGGGCGTACAATTTCAAGAAACAACGATTCATTTTTTTCGTAGAAATTATGGGAGTCTTTGTTTTCTATGTATAAGGGGTATCAAATGCGCACGAAACGATGGGCTGACATGTGTTGCCCTTTGTGAGCTACATCTCTAAGCCATATAATAGCCTTCTACCTAAACACCAGTGCACACTCGACCCCGGTAAGAGTAAAGTCATATTCTGCGGATGTAGCGGTCGCGTTGTTAGCGCAATCATTTGCCTCCGTCACCCACCAAACGGTTTCTCCTTTTCTGTATGTAGTAACAAACCCATAAGCTGGCTTACCATCATCAATTTTCTTATCGATTCCCCATGCTTCTTCCGTTGTTAGAATTGGGCGGTGTGGATTTTGATACCGGCCGTCACCGTCATGATCACTTGGGTCTTCTGCCCCATAGACAAATACGTGGTTACCGTTGAGACCGGATTCATGATACCAGGCATTCGACAAGCCGTCGAAATAAGCATATTTGACTGTGCTTCTCGGTAGTTCCATTTCTGGGCAGTTAATACCAATTGAGCAACCGCGATGACGACTGCCTCCGCCATCAGAAATCTCCGGCCCTACTCCATCAAAAGTGCCGATAATAAGTCCTGCATTTGCTAGATGCTGCCAGAATCTTAGCTCTTCGTATTCTGCCCCGGATGGCCCTGCTACTTGGCCATTGCCATCCCCATTACAGGTTGCCTCATTAGTACTTTGTGTCTCCGTACAATCTGTTCCCAAACCATCGCCGCCATCTTCAGCACCCCAAAAGTCTGTTGCATTGGGTAAGTCTCCAGGTAGATAGAAATATTTCTCATTAAACGCTATGATAGCTGTACGATATGATTCTATGTCGGAGGTAATGCTGCGTAATTCAGACGCCCTTATCAAGGATTGACCCGCTAAAATGCCTCCCGTCAATAACCCAAGAATGACTAGCACAATGGACAATTCCGCCAACGAGAAAGCCCTTTGTGTTGTTGAACTGTCGCTTAATGAAGTATACATCACTCTTCACTTTAACAGGCAAATATTACAAGAACCTTAATATGCAAACAAGTCATTAATTATTTTACTTATAGCGGTTTAACGTAAAACTCTCTACCTAAAGGAAGTTCTTATGTTAAGAAATTGCCATGTTTTAAAGGTTATATGTTAAGTGGCAGACGTTTTGCTCAACTTATCCGCCAGCCGGGTTGGTTCCGGCAGACGGTAGCGGGTCAAGCATCGCATAACCCACTTCACGGCATGCGTCTGATCCATGCGGTGACCGGGAGAGATAAACAGCGGTTTCACCTTGTCTCGGCTGCGCAGTACTGTACCGATGAGTTCCTGCTTATCGTATAATGGGGATTGCTCCCCCTTGTTGATGCCCGGTTCCCGGTAAGTTCCGCACAGGCGGGACTTTGCAACCCCAATCGTAGGCAGGCCGGTTAGCACACCGATATGCGCGGCGATTCCCAGGCGGCGCGGGTGGGCGATACCATGCCCATCCACCATCAGCAGGTCTGGCATGGTCGGTAACTGTTCTAATGCCTTCAGGATTACCGGCGCCTCCCGGAAAGACAGCAACCCCGGCACATAAGGAAAAGTAACGGGTGCATAGGCTACTACCGAGGTAATGGGCTCTAATGTATCTATTGTCATCGTGACCAATGCTGCCCGGGCAAGGTTGCGGTGCATGTCATACCCGACATCGACACCGGCCACCAGTCGAATGTCACCGGCATCATAGGTCAATTGCACTTGCTGACATAACGTGTGCTGAAGCGCAATGGCGTCGGTCGTGGATTCTGGTGTTTTAAATGGCTTCATCCAGAGGAAGTAGAGCTATAATGCTCCAACGCCGCCTGCATGCGCTCCAGCCCTGCTTCCAACTCCTCTTCCGTAATGTTGAGTGGCGGCAATAAGCGCAGCACATTCGGCCCGGCGACCAGCACCAGCACCCCAAACGTGCGACAAACCTCCGAGAGCGCGCCGGCCTTGCCATGCAGATCCGGGATCAGTTCCGCTCCGATCATCAGTCCCTGCCCGCGAATCTCCGTAAACAGGCCAAGCGTATCGTTCATCGCTTGCAGTGCATCAAATGCCTGACGCGAACGGGCGGTGACATTGGCCATGATTGCCGGGCTATTGATCTTGTTCAGTGCCGCCAGCGCCACGGCACACATCACCGGGTTGCCGCCATAGGTCGAGCCATGCGAGCCCACTTGTAACGTATGCTCCACCCGCTCACCCAGCAGGGTGGCACCAATGGGCATACCGCAACCCAGTGCTTTTGCCAGACTCATGATGTCCGGGCGCAGTTCAGGCACATGCTGATAGGCGAACAACGTCCCGGTACGCCCCATTCCACACTGAATTTCATCCAGCATCAGCAACAGTCCGTGCTGATCGCACAGCGCCTGTACGCCACGCAGGAATTCCAGGGTTGCCGGGATGATGCCCCCCTCACCCTGCACCGGCTCCAGCATAATCGCCAGCGTCTTATCGGTAATCAGGGCTTCCAACGCTGCCAGATCATTAAAGACCGGACAATAGACAAACCCGCCCGGCATCGGCTCAAACCCTTCATGATATTTGGGTTGCGCCGTGGCAGTTACCGTGGCGTAGGTACGCCCGTGGAACGAGCCGTTGAAAGTGATGATCTCCCGTGCTTCCGGCGGGCGTCCCTGATTCGCACCCCATTTGCGGGCGATTTTAATGGCTGCCTCGTTCGCTTCCGCTCCAGAATTGCAGAAATAGGCGCGTTTGGCAAAGGGTGTGGCTTCGACCAGCGCCTTCGCCAGACGGATCGACGGCTCGGTGAAGAAAATATTGCTGGTATGCCAGAGCTTGCGCCCCTGCGCTTCAAACGCCGCGACCAGATCCGGCTCCTGATGTCCAAGCGCACACACGGCAATCCCGCCGCCCAGATCGACATAGTCATTGCCTTCACTGTCCCATACACGCGCGCCCTTCCCATGGTCGAGGATCATTTCACGCGGTTTATAATTTTCGGTCCAATAGGCGCGCCCGGTGGCGATCAGGTCTTTGGTAGGTTGCTGCTGTGGTGTCGTCAGGGGATAGTTTATCTGTGTCATAGTTAGAAATACTGTCATAAACAGCAAGTATTGTCACGATTTTATTAGTAATATGCATTGTGTCATAAAATTTTAATGAAGGTTGAGTAAGATAGAAAATATTAGAATTACCATGGCAATAGCAAGGAGCATGTAATGGGAGACAGTAAATTAGAGTTCGGCCGCAGTTACCCAAACAAGATAGATAAAACAGACATCATCCGTGTACCTGAAGGAGCATCAAGTGCAACCCTCACTCTGATTCATTCAAAGGATCAAGCCTGGGGTCATGAGTTAACTGGAGAAAGAATGGACTATCTGAAGGTTCAATTTAATAATGGTGAAAGCACAACAGTACCTTTAAATGGGCTTAAAGACATATTGGTCACCAATGGAACGGTGAGACAGTCATTTTCTAAAGTCCAAGGTGAGATGATACCTGGACCTGATGGCCGTAATTACGCTGAAACGAAAAGTGACTCGCGCTCCCTTGTGAATCTCATTAGCAGTAAACTGCATAATGGTATGGGAATAAATACTGAGATTAAGGTTGATGATAGAAGAGCCAGCCTCACGACAGAACAGGAAATGGTGGCTTCTAACAATCTTGATGCTGCAATGGCAGCAGCAGGGGACATTAACAATCTTCCAGCACCAACTGAAGTTGCAACCAATGCTCCACCTGGCTCCTCGCCAATCGCTCAAGAAGCCGGCAAGCAAGAGCTAGGTGGGATTGCATAATCTACTACCTGGAACAAACAGAGAACAGCGCATTCAGCGAGTGCGCTGTTTTTTTAGATAGTAACTCAACCTATTACACAAAATTGTCATCTGACAGTGCTTGCAGCCGTCTCCATCTTGCGGCATACTGGGAGTGAGGGTGTAAAGTGTAATGAAAGGCAGTGCGGTAATTAGTAATAAAGGCAAGAAGAGCCAAGAAGGTTCTGCCACGCTGCGTGAACAACAAAAAACGCTCGAAGAGCGCGCCCAGGACATTGCCTATACCGTCAACCACGCCCTGCTCTGCTTCAGCAACGATACGTGGATTAACACCATTGTTGCGGCACTCTCACAAAAATATCTCGGTAAGAAGCTGAATACCAGCCTGTGCATGCTGAGTCATCGTCATGATGACGGCAAGCAGGTCTGCACTAATACCGATCCCGATCATGTTCGCGAGCACAAGGAAGCTAGGGAGGCTGTTCAAGAAACGGTCGGCAAATCAACCTCGTTTAGTTTTGGTTCAGGTTTTGATGGGATCGGCAGCACATCTACTGACACCTCTGATGCCGCTAAACCGAAAACACCCACTGTTAATATCGCTGACGCCATCTCATGTGGCACAGGTTGTGACCATGACCATGACACCTTCCTAGGTGCCATGAAGCACTGGTTCGTTGCAGAAGCGCTGGGCGATCTAGGCGGTGTAGGACTCACGATTGCCCTGCAACGCCATGCCCCGGATTTTATGGATTGGCTGAGTAAGGGAATGGAAAAAGTCGTCGGCCCACTTTATGCTCGCTCAACCCAAGCCGCTGCCAAAGACTGGGCCTATCGCACTGGCTTCGGCCTGACCTCTCCTGTTACACAACGCTATCAGGACGAACTCTACCAATACGAAGTGAAGCATTTAGGGCAAGCGGTAGTCTGGACAGTCACATCGGTAGGGATCAATCTGGTATCACAGAAAAAACTCACCGGCAATAATGCGACCGTCATGGAACTACTGCTACTCAAAAGCGCTGCTTCCGGCATTGTCTCCGGTTTGTTGATAGGTGGGCGCGCCTTTTTCCCGGAACAGTCCAGCGAATGGGACAAATGGAATAGCGACCATATCATTACGCCGACGAGCAAGGTGATTGCATCCATGAGCGGCATGGATCAGCAACAGCTGGATGCAGCCTTAAAGCATAAGGATACACTTGGTTCAGAAGCATGGATCAGTAAAGTCATGGCGGAAATGGATGATACGGGTGTACCAACCTGGAGACTGCCAGCACGATGAAGCCACTTGCCCGTAAAGACGATGCCTACTACGCCGCTCTTGATTTAGGCACCAATAATTGTCGGCTTCTTATCGCCCACCCATATTTCAGAAACACTCCCAATGGCCGTAGCCTGAGCGTTGTGGATAGCTATTCCCGGTTGGTACGGCTGGGAGAAGGCATCATCGCCAATGGCCATTTATCCCGTGCAGCGATGGAGCGTACCAAGGACTCACTGCGCCATTGTGCCCAGAAAATGGTGAAATATCCGGTGAGCCGCAGTCGTTTTGTCGCTACCGAAGCCTGCCGCCGCGCCGCCAATACCAATGAATTCATTCAGGATGTGCGCAAGGAAATTGGTATTGACCTGGAAGTCATTTCCAGTGAGGAGGAAGCACGGCTGGCATTGCTGGGTTGCTGCTCGCTGCTGGAACGTGGCGTCCACCGGGCATTGGCCTTTGACATTGGTGGGGGCTCGACGGAAGTGATGTGGGTAGAAACGCCAGAAAGCTACCACACGGCGGAAGACCCGGTCTTCCCGTTTATTCCCCAAATTCAAGGCTGGCTTTCGGTGCCGCACGGAGTGATGAGTTTGTCGGAAGCCATGGGCGATGCCGCTTATGCCGAGCTGTATTTCGATGAGACGGTGGATAAGTTAATGCAGTATCTCGTACCACTCTCCAAAACGCACGATATTACCCGCTGGCTCAACCTGGAAACCACACAATTGCTTTCTACGTCCGGTACGGTGACAACGCTGGCTGCCATCTATCTGGGGCTGAACCGCTATGATCGCGCTCGCGTCGATGGCGTGAAGCTCTCCGTAAAAGACCTACTGAAAAGCGTACAAATGGTGCGCGCCATGCGCCCCTCCGAACGGTTCATGCATCCCTGCATCGGTCCGGATCGCTGTGACTTTATTCTGGCCGGATGCGCCATCTTTGAAGCCATCGTCCGAACCTTCCCGTTCCACTTCATCACCATCGCCGATCGCGGTGTGCGCGAAGGGGTCATTATGGGGCTGATGATGGAAGATGCCAGCGGTATGCATTCCGTTCCACCAACACCACCCTCGCCCTCGCGGCGTATGCCCGTTGACCACTAGGTCTGCTTTGCGTATAACGCTGGCATGGCATCATCAGATTTTTTAAAGGTTTTTACCGAACGCGGTTTTCAGCATCAATGTACGCATGTTGATGACTTGCAAAAACTGCTGAATGGCAGTGAGCAACCTGTGCCTGCCTATATTGGTTTTGACTGTACCGCACCCAGCCTGCATGTCGGTAGCCTGATCCAGATCATGGCACTGCGCCAGTATCAACAATGTGGACATAAGCCAATTGTGTTACTGGGTGGTGGCACGACCAAAGTCGGCGATCCTTCCGGCAAGGACGCCTCACGCCAGCTACTGGATGAAGCAACCATCGCTGCTAATAAGGAAGAACTCAAAAAGGTTTTTGCCCGATTCCTCACTTTTGAAGAAACCTATGACAAGACAACCAGCCATGCATTTCTGGTGGATAACAGCGAATGGTTGGATAACCTGAATTACATTGAATTTTTGCGCGATGTGGGGCGCTATTTTTCCGTTAACCGCATGCTGACCATGGAAAGCGTGAAGCAACGGCTGGAACGCGAAAGCCATCTGAGTTTTCTGGAATTCAACTACATGATTCTGCAAGCCTATGATTTTGTTGAGCTGAATCGTCGCTATGGCTGCCGTCTCCAGATTGGTGGCTCCGACCAATGGGGCAATATTGTGATGGGGATTGATTTATACACAAAATTTAAAGCGTCAAAAAGCATGATGCTTAAAAAGGGGAGTGTTGGCGACACTAGCATCGAAAAAGAAAAGAAGAAATTTGTTCCAAGTAGAGATTGGGAGAAAAATCCATCAGAAGATTTGCCAGAAAATATCACTGCCTGTGCTGACCAGATTTTTGGCCTCACCACCCCCCTCCTCACCACTGCCTCCGGTGCGAA
This sequence comes from Rickettsiales bacterium, assembly GCA_028279475.1. GTDB lineage: Bacteria > Pseudomonadota > Alphaproteobacteria > Rickettsiales > UBA998 > JANQNR01. The sequence continues at coordinate 227,034 of JANQNR010000004.1, forward strand.
GATGGGAAAAACGGCGGATGGAGCAATCTGGCTCAACCCGGAGATGCTCAGTGCGTATGAATATTGGCAGTTCTGGCGTAATTGCGACGATGCCGATGTCGGACGCTTCCTGAAACTCTTCACGGAATTACCGCTCGAAGCAATTGCTGAACTGGAAGCACTGCCCGGCGCTGAAATTAATGAAGCAAAAAAACGACTGGCTACTGAGGCAACCGCGCTACTGCATGGACGCGATGCGGCAACCCAAGCGGAGGAAACGGCACGGCGTACCTTTGAGGAAGGACAAGCGGCAGACACACTGCCCACCATCACCCTGAACGCCGACGATACGGGAGAGCCACTACCAGCATTCAAATTGTTTCACCTCGCCGGGCTGGTAGCGTCAGGCGGCGAAGCACGCCGACTGATTAAAGGCGGCGGCGCACGCATTGATGATGAAAAAGTGACGGATGAAAACCAACCAGTGACCTTATCTGAGACTTCTACGCCGCTGAAGCTTTCTTCAGGTAAGAAAAAGCATGTCCTGGTTAAACGAGCCTGAAAAATGCTGAAGGAGCAACTCTATTGTGCTGCTCCTTCTTTTCCCGGAATATAACCGGTCTGTCATAGGGCGCTTACGCGACCATACTTGCTATTTAAATGTTATGCCACCTGCTGGCGTACCTGCCGTAGCAAAGTCGCAATCTCGTCTTTAAGACGGAGATTGTGCTTCTTGAGATCATGCACCCGCAATTCATTATAATGCGGAGACTTCATCTCATGGTGGATGGCGTGCTTTAAGCTATCGCGTTTCTGCTGTAAGCTTGAAATATGAGCTGTGGTACTCAAGGCACCCTCCTTATAGTTGATTATAGTTGTTGTTGTCTGGCCTGAACTCAGCATGTTATCCCTGCCTTACCCCCAAGCCGATTTTCACGCTAGCACAAAAAAACTCTAAATAAAACAAGTAAATATACAACAAGCGTTGCATTTTATCCACAAGCTGTTAAAACCTTGAGTATGCCTTTACTTACAGACACAAATGAGGTCATTGAAGCCTGCCGAGTCCTTGCAAAATCGCCACAAATTTTTGTCGATACCGAATTTCTGCGCGAGCGAACCTATTATCCCAAACTGTGTCTTATCCAGATTGCTGGAACAGAAGGTGATGCCATTGCCATTGACCCACTGGTAGACGGCATATCACTCGAACCGGTCATGGAACTCCTGTATAATAAAGAGCAGTTGAAAGTTATGCATGCCGGACGCCAGGATATGGAAATACTGGTGAATCTGGTGGGTAAGGTACCCACTCCCTTATTTGATACACAGGTGGCTGCGATGGTACTGGGGATGGGAGATCAGCTGGGGTATGAAGGGTTGGTAGGACGTCTCACTGGCCATAAAATCAACAAAGCACAGCAATATACTGATTGGTCACGTCGGCCTCTCAAGCCGGAGCAGCTTGAATATGCTTTGGACGATGTCCGTCATTTACGCGATTGCTATCTCTTATTACTTAAGGAGCTGGAAGCACAAAATCGTATGGCATGGTTTGAAGAAGAAATGCAACCTCTTGGTGCTGCTTCTCATTATATGATCGAGCCCTCAAATGCCTGGCTACGCATTCGCAAGAAAGGGCATCAGCCACATTACCTGGCACGAATGCAGGCGTTAGCTGAATGGCGTGAGAAAGAGGCCATGCGCCGTAATTTGCCGCGTGGACGTATTCTCTCCGATGATGCTCTGCAGGAGATTGCACTGACAAATCCACATAAACCCCAGCATATGCAGCGTGTGCGTGGCCTGCCCAAACGAGATGATATCGTGTTTCAATTACTAGACATCGTGAAAGCCGCTAATACCTTGCCGGAAGCAGAATGCCCATCCTTGCCCAAGAAAATCAAACTGACAAAGTCGGAAGAACTGATAAAGGATGCACTGAAACTACTGCTTAAATGCAAAGCGGCGGAGCATAACGTATCTTCCGGTCTGCTCTGTTCACAGGACGCACTGGTGCAATTGATCCGTGGCAACGATTCACCGGCACTGCATGGCTGGCGTTATGAGATGTTCGGACGCGATGCACAGGCATTACTAGCGGGAAAGCTGTCAGTCAGCATCCGCCAAGGTGTGCTGACGATAGGTATTTCGGATTAGACCTCGTCAAAAACATATGCGTCTTTTTGCTTTGCCTTATGCATATCCGGCGCTACGATGCCGTGTATGAGCGATGCCCGTATAAAGCAACAACGCGCCATCCTAAAAGAAGCGCTTCCTATCGCCGCATTTGATGGATGGAGCCAGGCGACACTGACCAAAGCTGCCGTTAAAGTTGGTATGCCGGCGATGGAAGCACGGCGATTATTCCCAGATGGTGTGCCAGAGGCGCTAATTTGTTATGCTGAATGGTTGCGCGAACAACTGATGGATGCGGTAAAGCAGACATCCTTGAAAGACATGCGCGTGCATGAGCGCATTCGTTGGCTGGTGCTGGCCTATTTTGCATTGATGGAACCGCATCGGGAGGCGGTGCGCCGTGCCGCTGCGATTGGTATCATGCCACAACACGCCACACGCTCAATCAGAACACTCTGGCAACTCTGTGACGTCATGTGGCGGCTGGCCGGGGATTCATCCACTGACTTCAATTACTATACCAAGCGTGGTCTACTAGCAAAGGTGATTGCCTCTTCATTTATCTGTTGGCTTAATGATACCTCTGTGGAACATACCGATACACAAGCGTTCCTGGATCGTCGCCTACAGGATGTACTGCGCACAGGTAAAGCTATTGGACAAACACGTCAACGCATTGTTGCGACAGTAGAAAGCGCCACAGACCAATTGTTAAATCGCAAACGCTACCGCGCTAAACGACGTTCGTAAAAAGAATATTTGCCAGAGACAAAAAAATCTGTAGGGTACGGCTTCAACTATTTCCTTAGGAGAAAAGCATGAAATACATATACGGTATGGTTGCTGTCATTCTGGGAGCGATGATTGCAAGCACGGCATCTGCTCAGGTCAACCAGGAAACAGCATATGATGAGCGCGACAATGTCGTGACCAATACATTTGGTAATTGCGTACGCACCAAGTGGGATTCTGAAGGCGATGTGTGCGCGCCTCCACCTCCACCAAAGCCAGTTGCTGCGCCTCCACCACCTCCGCCACCTGCTCCCAAGATTTCTCGTGAGCATCGTACGATCTATTTTGATTTTAATAAGTCCAAGTTGAATGAGGAATCTGTGGCTAAACTAGACAATCTAGTTGCTCTGATTGGACGTTCACCTGCTATCGTTGGTGCAGGTATCGCCGGTTATGCAGATCGTATTGGCTCTGACGATTACAATCTGGAACTGTCAAAGAAACGGGCAAAAACCGTGTATGAATATTTAAGTGAGCGTGTCACCATTAATACGCAAATTCTAGATATTCGTGCCTTTGGAGAGAATAACCCAAAGACCGATTGTTCCGAGAAGCTGAAACGTAGCGAGAAGATTGCCTGTCTGGCAAACGATCGCCGCGTAGAAGTGATCTTTGAATATAAGGAATAATCGTCCTGAAATTATCTGAAAAAGCAAGCGTCGGCGTTATTAATGCCGGCGCTTTTTTTATGGCTGCTGAGCGGCAGGTGGAGTCTGCGCCGTGCTGGTCGCCGTCTGCGTGAAGTCCTGTGCTCCAATCGGATTGGCCGCAAACGATCCTGTCGATGGACCATTCACCCCGCCTACCAGCGTAGGATCATAGGTAGGCTGAGCCGTAGCGCCGGTGTTCGGGGTATTGGTAAAACTAACTTGTCCCACCTGTCCCTGTCCACCATTACTGGGCTGAACGGTATTCACTTGAATAGTGCTGCTGGGTACACCAACTGTATTGCCGGCAAAAATACCCCCATCGATCAGGAGTTGCCCGCCCTGTGGTTGAATCTGCACCACCTGATTCTGTTGTAGCTGGATCCCATTATTCTGGTTAAATTGATTGGGTCCGATGAATAATTGACCGGTTGGACTAATGGTCACAAAGCCATTCTGCGGCACGGTATAACTGGTGCCACCGATCCGGACAACACCACCATTCGGCACATAAATCCCTGTGTTTTGATTAATGGTGTTATTCACATAATTATAGTTGGCAACACCATTCACGGCAACGTATTGCGGTGGGGTAAGCCTGGAAAATGGCTGCTGTCCCCCTGCGCCTGCAAGCCCCGGAAGCCCCGTATTAGCGTTATTATTGTTATTATTGCCGCCACCGCCGGTACATACCGTACCCCCGATGATGGACAAACCGCATACGCCTACATTCCCGCCGAGACAGGCGCCATTCTGGCCAACGGATGCCCCCCCGCTCCCGGCAAAGGGTCCGGCATTGAAGTTACCGGAAGCGTTGCCGCCACCTAAACCAAACCCACCGGTTCCACCGCCACTAAAAGCACCAGTCAATCCTCCCAGCAAATTGGTCAGGCAGGCAATTTGCGGCTGTCCGACGATCGGAACATTCGCCTGAATAATCCCGATGGAGGCAAGGGCACGCCCTGCTCCCAAAATACAGGCATCTGTTGCACCCTGGTCAACAAACCCTCCTGCCTTAGTTGGCGCATATGTATTGCATCCTTTATCCTCATATTTAGCATTCGGTCGGTTGGCCGGTACAATCGGCTGATTCAATTTGGCAAGGACTTTGGCAGTTGGCGTCGCACAGAAGCCAGATCCTCGGCATAGCCATTCTCTAGGAGGGTCAGCTGCCTCATTGAGAATACAATTAAGGATAGGTGCCGGATCATATTTATAAATCTCATTGATTGGGATGCTACCATAACCCGCGCACCCGGCTCCCTGAGCGTTTGCCTTTGACACATGCATTATACAAAAACATAGGATGGCCAACGCTGCCAACCACTGCATCATAAACAGACGGCGGCGGGATAAGCAATCAATTGCGTAGATAGGTGGTTGTGTCATCATTGACTCCATATTCTTAGTTAGAGTGCTTCACTCAAATACATACGTTTAATGTTACCCCATAATGGCTCAATACAAGAACTAAGCAGTGGATCGTCGCAGGTTTGCGTGGCACCCTGTAGATTCTGAATCAGGTTAGGGTAAGGTGGCGGTAGTGCCTCTTTATACAAGGCAAAGTCCGGTCCCATCCCCAGCATATCGGTATTCCCGCAGGCATCGACATAACGCCCATGGTTAAAAGCGGAAATACGAATATTATCCAATGCCGGATCCAGTGTTGCCGCAATGGTTGGGTTTGGAATCACTGCTCGCGAACGCTCATTTACCACATCTTTGACAAACGCAACATAAGGGTTACGCCAAGTGCCGGGTGCGCCTGCCATGACCACATCCTGATCGAAAATCAGGATTTCTCCACGAATGGCCTGATCCAGTCCTGTACGTATCGGTCCTACACGGTTGCCAAGATTCGGAAAGCGTTTGCTGCTGTCCGGATCGCTGATATAGCCACGCCATGCGAACGGCCAACGATAACTGCGATATCTGGATTCAGCACCCTTCGTATCCAGTTCCTTTCTCTGCGGTTCGGCACCGCTCGACATCAAAAGAATATCTTCGCCATTGCTGGCCTTAAAGATTTTCTCGTGGTTAATAATACATTTCGCGCCCTGGCGTATGCCACGCACATAATAAAGCTTCAACTCTGACCAGCTGGAAATCGGATCCGGGTTGGCAACGCCCCCCTGCCCTAAACCACCGCCGATGGCGCAATTCTCACCTTCACGACCGGCGCCCATAATGGCATAGGTTGATCCAACCGTGCTGTTGGGATTATAGGCAAACCGATAGTTCGCCCCACCAAGCCCGCCCAACCCGGGAACGGAACTAATCACGCCACTCGGAGCGCCTGCAACACCGCCGATTACACCGCCGGTAATACCGCTGACCGCCCCTGTAGCGGCATTGGCCGCCTGCCCGGCTGCATTGGAAGCAAATCCAAATCCGTTACCACCAAAGAACTGCCCTATATTTCCGGCCGTGCCCAAGATATTCCCATTCAGCAGTGGCTGGGCGGCTGAATTCAGTAATTCGGTATTGGCACCGGTAAGAGTCTGTGCGGCAAAGCTGGCTCCACCTAATGCCCCCTGTGCCGTATTTCCATTAAGTAAGCTACCTGCAACGGAGCTACTGGGAAAAGGATTGCCCCCGGATAACACCTGGCCACCATTATCAATTAATGTCCCCGCAGACCCTGGTATACCTTGCCCGATGGAGCTGACAACACCGCCACCCGCCTGCGTTAAATTGCCGCTCAGTACATTTCCGGCAATGGAGCCACCTTGAATCGGGAGCGCATTTGTCGGGTTACCATTAAGTATGGCCGAGCCTGCCTGATTCAATTGTTGTCCGGTTGGGCCACCGACCGTTGTTCCGAGAGCACTTACCCCACCTGCAGCGGCCTGGTTGGTATTACCAGCGATAACACTGTTAATGATGTTCCCTGTCTGTGGCGGCAACGTACCACCTGTCGCGCTGTTGGCAGCATTGGTTGCACTGCCTGGGTTTGCTGTCTGCTGGCGGATCACTGTGTTAGGAATCAGGTTTCCGGGATTTGAGAGTGCGCCTGCTGGGTTACTTACCACGGAATTGATAGTGTTATTCAGCGCACCGGCCGGATTGCTCCCTACAAAACCTGCCGGGTTACTAATGGCACCGGTAGCAGCATTCGTAGCAGCATTGGTCACGGCACTGATCGGATTGCCCGGCACTACACCGCTTGCAGCGCTGGCGGCCGTGCTAACCGCCGTATTAACGCCGGCACCGACCGCATTCGTCACCGGACTGGTAACAGCACCAATCAGTCCACCCCTTGCGCCCCTCACATTAAACGGGAATAATTGCGCCTGCTCACCGCATTCGGTATTGGTATCCCAGCACCGCATGTAAGGTTTGTGATCACCGAAATAATCTTCAAACTTATACCCTTCCGGTACACCATTTGGGAAGTTCTCATCCGTTGCCGGGCGCATTTTCAGCGTATTCACACCACTTAGCGGACGTGCCACATAGTTACAGATTTCACGCATTGGTACACCACACACGGCACGTGCTACACCTTCGCCAAATCGCGCTTCCCATTTATCGGCTACATCAAACCGGGTGGAGCAGCATGGCTCAGAACGCGAACACCGCAGCAATAGCCGCCAAATCACATTATAACAACCAAACAGCGAGCGATCCAGGTAACAGGCCGTATTCCAGGCAATCTTATGCGGCACCCAGCGTTCAAAAATATGCTTGCGGAAATTCAGCAGATCAACGGGCACCCGGCTTGAACAGCGCACTGCTGTTGTAGGATTGCCGGAATATACCGCTGTAGTGGGTGAATAGGAGCGATCACTTACGTCAAAATCCCAGCGCGGTGTATAGGGGTGGGATGGATCGAGGATTTTTTCAAAGTGCAGATCAATCGGTGCCTGCTCCGCTAGATCTTCTACTAGAATTAAACCAAAACGATCAGACGGTAATGGAATTTGGCGTGTTACTTGTACACGTGTATCTTCGGCATAGTTCGGTTCTGTATCAGCAGCGCCATTGCGGTACAGATACGTATGGTCGATGAGCAGCTTCGCCCAGGCAACGCCAAGATATTCAGATGGCACATATTCATACAGGTCATGCCGCGTGGGTGGTGTTTCCAGACGGAATGGCTGACAAATACCGCTATTGACGGAGAAATATTCCCCGCCCGGATCATCCGGATCACGTATAAAGCGCGCCTGTTGCAGAATATACTGGTTGGTACAATTATCCAACTCCCGTCGCATCCAGACCGGATCCATCGGGTCGGTCGCGCCAGCCAGATTGCCGACCATCAACTGCTGCGCACAGCCTACCTGCTTACTGTCTGTCGGGCGTGTCAGGCGAGTACGGTTATAAATCGGATTCTGGGCACCACGATAGGCAAACCCCTGATAGCATTCGCCCGCTCTGTTGGGATCCAGCACGCAGGTCAGATAGTAGGGGTTTAACTGTAATGGTGAAAAGTTCCGAGTGGTTTTATGCGGCATACAATCCGCTGTCTGTACACCAACAATTGTATTTAACTGACTGCTCAGCGTTGATTGATTACGTAGATCATTTCCGGCGCCAAGGTTCTGCTGTGCTGCCCCTTTAAAGCAGTTTTCCAGCATACGATTATCTGGTGGAGCCACCCTGCCGGATGCATATAAACCCTCATCAAAATTATAATAAGGGCTATTGGTCATCAGCAGTTTTTCTAGATTATACTGGGCAATCACCGGGTGTAAATCACTGCTGTTGCCGGAGAATACATTACCGATTTGATTGACAATGCCACTAGGGGTCGTCGGAATATTTGGTACATTTTGCGCGTGGGATAGCTGCCCTGTAGTCACGGCTGTAAGGAAAATTAATAAAGTAAGCGCTTGCGGCCCTATCTTTGCTTTTATCCGTTCTAACATTCGAATAACCTTTACATATGCTTTGCTGGTAATGTTTTCTTAAACAAAAAAGCTTAAATTTTAGTATAATATGACTTTATGGTAAAATCCATCATTTTATTATGAAATATTTCTCTTTTATTGACGAGCAATTAGTATACAATTTGGGTTTACTTAATTTTTAGTTGAATAGCAGCAGCGGAGAGCATTGATACATATGGCGCGTATTCCAACATTTACTAAAGAAGAGTATCAGCAGATTGCCCAATCTATTGAGGATGGCAGTTACTTCAAGGATTCACGTCGTTGGTATTCTGTTGTGTACATGTCCATTATGCCGGAACGCTGTTTTTACATTATTCTTACGACCATTGCAGCGATCACTGGTTTAATCGCGCTGGTGGCACTGGCCAAGCTTCACCCGATTGTCCCGGCGCAGCCTATTTTGCTGCCGATGAAAAATGTCACGCGTGACATCCCGATTATTCAGAGGTTGCGGCATAGCCCCTACCAATCCGTTAACGATGCATTACAGCGCTATTTTCTGGAACAATATGTCACCAAACGTGAGAATTATAGTTTTGAAACCATCCAATCTGATTTCCGCTTTCTGGATCGCTATTCCAATGACGGCGTGATGGCTGCTTACCGAAAATACATTGACCCCGGTTCTCCTCGAAGCCCTATCAACCGTTATGAACGGCGAGCGGATCGAACGATTGATATTTCAAGAATGGCCATTCGGCGGGCAGATAACCGAGCTGAGACATGGAAGGAGGACGGTTCCTACATCGCGGATATCTTTTTTACTGCCAGCGTCATTGATGCGGCAACGATTGAAGATTCGCACTGGAAGGCTCAGGTGATATTTGACTATGTGCAATTAAAAACCACACAGCCTGAAGATATGGAGAATGGGGAGTTGCAAGTTGAGTCGATGGCGTTTACTGTGACAGATTATACTGTTATAGAGGTATTACCTGAGCAGAAGGAGTAAAGGATTTGAAGATGATCGCAAGAAAATATCTATCGCTGGCGGCTGCTTTATTCATTGGTTGCCTGATGCCTTATTCTGCTCACGCATTGCTGGTGCCGCAGCCTTTGCCAACGGATTCACGTATCAAGACAATTCCGTATAGTCCCAACGAAGTCTACAAGTTCAAAGGCCATTATGGCTACCAATCTGTTATCGAGTTTGGTGCCGACGAACAGATCATGACCGTCTCTGTTGGTGACTCGATCGCCTGGCAATTGCAACCTGCTGGTTCCAGAATTTTTATCAAGCCCATTGAGCAGGATGCACTGACCAACATGACTGTCATTACAACGGAGCACACCTATCATTTTGAACTGCATGCAGATGAAACCACCAATATTGCCGATAAGGATATGGTATTTGTGTTGCGTTTTCTCTATCTTGATGATGCGGAAGCTGTTGCAGGCATTAGTCGCGGTCAAGATGCGCCACCGGATATTACCGACCCGGAAGTGCGTGAAAAACTGAATTTCAATTATTCTATTGTGGGCCCTGATACGATTGCTCCCATTCGTATCTTTGATGATGGAGAATTCACCTATTTTGAATTCCGTGATAAAAACGCTGATGTGCCAGCCTTTTTCCTGGTTGACCCGTTGGGCAATGAATCCATCCTCAATTTTCGTACTGCTGACGATTACATTGTGGTTGAACGCATTGGACCTCGCTTTACATTACGGCATGGCGCTTATGTGCTATGTGTGATTAATGAAAGCATGGAACTTGGCTCACTGCCAGAGCCGGAAGAAGAGAGCTTCTGGGAAAAACTGTTCTAGTGACAGACTATCTACACCAGTTTGATTTACCGGAGTCCGTCGCTTTTAATGGTGATATTGCTGTTGACTGTGAAGCGATGGGTTTGCAGCAGAAGCGTGATCGGCTCTGCGTTGTCCAAATCTCTGATGGTCAGGGCGATGCCCATCTGGTGCATTTCCCCGACCCCACTTATGATGCACCGGTACTGAAAGCCCTGCTTGCAGATGCCGCACGTACCAAGATTCTGCATTTCGCCCGGTTTGATGTGGCGTTGGTTCAGGAATATCTGGGAATTGAAATGACGCCGGTCTATTGCACTCGCACCGCTTCCCGGCTGGCGCGTACCTATACAGACAAGCACAGTCTACGTGACCTGTGTAAAGAGCTGCTTGGCGTTGATATTTCCAAACAGCAGCAATCCTCCTACTGGGGTGATGATACCTTAACACCCGAGCAAATTGCCTACGCCGCCTCGGATGTGCATCATCTGCACAAATTGAAGGCGCTGCTTGATGAACGCCTGAAAAAGGAACACCGCTACGAATTGGCTCTTGAATGCATGAAAGTAATTCCTGTACGTGCTCAACTGGACTTAGCGGGCTGGGCTGATGAAGATATTTTTGCTCATTCCTGATACAATCTAATGCGTCAGTTCGTGCACCAGCACATTGACCATGAAGATCGCCAGCGTAGCAAGGTAAATCTTCAGCGACAGGCGCTTTTTGGTATCGCACGGCGTATGTTCACACGCACCATCGCGGCGGCAGTCAATACGATGCGCCACATATTGTACCACCCCGGTTACCACCAGCAGCGCGGCCGACAGCTGCATCAGCATCTCTTCATAGGGTTCAACCCCTTTATGAAGTGCATCGATGCCTGTTAATCCAAGCAATGTTGTCAGACTCGTTATACTTAACAGCAACGGCAGGCCACAGCACAGCACGTGCACCAGGCAGGTGCCAATAACAAAGGAAAGAGTGATACGCTGAGCCAGTAAGGTACGCATGGAAGGATATCCAGAGGATAGATTGCAATGAGCGTTTATACTGTTTGCAGGGGTAATTTGTCAAGCGAGTGGGGCATAACTGCCTAGCATCGCATCATAATCCTCACGAGCACGAACCACTTTGAACTGTGCTCCATCCACCAACACTTCCGGCACGAGTGGACGAGCATTATACGTTGAACTCATCACCGCACCATAAGCGCCAGCGCTACGCAGTGCAATCAATGCCCCCTCCTCCATCGCCGGTAAGGTCACTTGCCGGGCAAAGATGTCGCTGGACTCACAGACCGGCCCGACCACATCTACCAGCCTTTCTTCCGCCGGTTCGGAAACGTTCACGGGAACAATATCATGATGCGCCTGATACATGGCGGTGCGCGCCAGATCATTCATCGCTGCATCGACAATCAGGAAGCGGTGCCCGGCATTTTCCTTGGTGTAGATCACACTACTAACCAATATCCCGGCATTTCCGGCAATCAGCCGCCCCGGTTCAAAGACAAACTCCGCCTCCAATCCCTGCATTGCCTCGGTAATCATCGCGCCATATGCCGCTGGTACTGGCGGTATTTCACCACGGCCATCATAAGGGATGCCAAGCCCTCCACCTAAATCCACTATGCGAATGGAATGTCCGGCGGCTCGCATGTCTTCAACAAACGACCGTACTCGCAAAAATGCATTTCGGAATGGTTCCAGGCTGGTCAATTGGGAGCCGATATGCACAGACACTCCCTGTACGGCAATATGCGGCAACTCGGACGCCAAATCATAGAGACGTGGTGCATCGTCAATATCAATTCCGAATTTCGAGTCCTTTCGTCCGGTGGTGATTTTCTCGTGGGTCCCGGCATCCACATCTGGGTTAATACGCAATGCGATCGGGGCTTGCACGCCCATGCCTCCTGCTACTTCATCCAGTATGCGCAGCTCTGCTTCCGACTCGACATTAAACTGAAAGATGCCCTGCGATAGCGCGTAGGCCATTTCTGAGCGCTGCTTGCCGACTCCTGAATAGACGATCCGTTCCGGCGGAACCCCTGCTGCCATGGCCAGCCGGATTTCTCCCTCAGACACCACATCCGCCCCGGCACCCTGTTTTGCCAGAATAGCCAATACATGCGGGTTACTATTGGCCTTCACCGCAAAGCAAACCATTGGGTTCAATGATGCCAGCGCCTCATGAAACACTTGGTAATGACGGCTCAGGGTCGCGGTTGAGTAGCAATAGAACGGGGTGCCTATTTCTGCCGCAATGGCCGGAATAGCAACCTCTTCCGCATGTAATACATCATGTTTATAAAGGAAGTGATCCACGCTGATCCTGCTGTTCTTTCTTGTATTCCGGGATGTCAGATGGGCGCACCAATTCACCTTTAATGCCACATCCTCCCATACATAGGAGCATGACGATGATTACGATTTTATAGGGCATACTGCTTCCTCGCTCGCTCAATGGCTTCTCTGACACGCTCCGGCGATGTGCCTCCATAGCTTCGCCGGCTTTTCACCGAATTTTCTACACTGAGCACGGTGTATATCTCATTGGTGATACGTGGTTCTACCGATTGCATGGTTTCCAACGGCACGTCCTGCAACAGGCAACCAGCTTGTTCTGCCTGCTTGACAATCTTCCCCGTCACATGATGGGCGTCACGGAATGGCAACCCTAGTTCACGCACTAGCCAGTCCGCCAGATCCGTGGCGGTTGAAAACCCTCCGCTAGCAGCTCCGTACATGGCCTCCTCATGCACCTCCAACCCTTTGATCATCCCGGCCATAGCTTTTAACGACAATTCCAGCGCGTCCACCGTGTCAAACACCGGTTCCTTATCTTCCTGCAGATCTTTGTTGTATGCCAGTGGTGTGCCTTTCAGCACAGTTAATAGTTGCAATAAGTTCCCGTTGACGCGTCCGGTCTTAGCACGCACTAACTCGGCGGCATCCGGGTTGCGCTTTTGCGGCATAATCGAACTACCAGATGTATAGGTCTCCGGCATCGTCACAAACTTCACCAACGCCGATGACCAGATGACCAACTCTTCCGCCAGTCGGGACAGATGCGTTACGCACAACGAAGCTGCCGCCATATATTCCAGTGCAAAGTCACGCGAACCGACCGCATCCAACGAGTTGGCACAGGGACGATCAAATGCCAGCGCTTCTGCTGTCTGCTCCCGATTAATCGGAAAGGAGGTGCCGGCCAGCGCTGCAGCCCCCAGCGGGCATTCATTCAACCGGGTACGGGCATCACGAAACCGTCCCTTATCCCGCTCAAGCATCTCGACATAGGCCATCATATGGTGTCCGAACGTCACCGGCTGCGCTGTTTGCAAATGAGTGAATCCTGGCATTACCGTCTTCACATGCTGCTCTGCCTGCTGCAGCATGGCCGCTTGTAGTTCGGTAATCATGATGATAGCCCGGTCGATTGCATCCCGAACATAGAGCCGCAAATCGGTAGCCACCTGGTCATTGCGTGAACGTGCGGTATGCAGCTTGCCAGCGACATCGCCAATCAATTCCTTCAATCGCGCCTCAATATGCATATGGATGTCTTCCAGCGCTGGCTGCCACTCCATCTTGCCATCGCTGATTTCCTGCTCAATGGTCTCCAGCCCCTGCCGGATTGACGCTGCCTCATCGTCGTTGATGATATCACAGGCCGAAAGCATGGTTACATGCGCGATGGAACCACGAATATCTTGGCGATAGAGATGCCGGTCAAATCCAATTGAGGCATTGATCTGCTCCATAATTTCTGCGGGTGCAGATGAAAAATGCCCACCCCACATCGGATTCGCCTTGTTTTTCGTGTTTACTGACATCATCTAACCATTATGCGATTTGACCGCCACTTAGACCTGATCCCTGCCCTGCTCGCAACGTTTTTTTTACTGACAATTGCAGCAGAGCCAGCATTATCACAGCCTGCTACAGTGCCATTGAAAGAAAATAGTCGCATCTATGTGGAACAGGAGCGTACTCCTTTTCCCGATCTCGCCTTCTATGATGGTAATGGGAACGCGAGGCGTTTATCCGATTTCCAGGGAAAACCGGTGCTGGTGAATTTCTGGGCCACCTGGTGTGCGCCCTGCATCCGGGAATTACCGCAATTGCAGACATTGTCGCAGGAATATAGCAAATCACTGCATATCATCACGATTGCTCAGGATCGGAAAGGATTTGAAACGATCACCCCATTTATTAAACACCACCAACTGGAGCATCTGGATCATTACTGGGATAAAAAGAACCGTGAATTTCGTAAATTAGGCATGCGAGGATTACCTATGAGTTTCCTCATTGACGCACAAGGCCGACTGATTGCTACCATTCAGGGCGAAATTGACTGGCTTGAACCAGATGTGGTCGCATTTCTTACGCAACATTCACCCTAGATCACTTGTTACGAAGTCGCTATAGTGCCGCGCATGAATGATGATGCTATTGGACTGATCCGCCACGAAGACATGATCCAGCCGTTTATGCTGCATAACTCGACCATGCGTGGACGGATGGTACGCCTGGATCATAGCCTGAATGCCATTCTCTCGCGCCATGCCTATCATGATGTCATCAGCAAACAGTTAGGCGAATTAATGGTTATCGGTTCCATGCTGTCATCTAATTTACCGCCCGACGGTATCCTGACCTTGCAGGCGAAGGGTGATGGTATAGTTTCCTTTATGGTTGCTGATATTCAGCAGGATGGCAGTATTCGTGCCTACGCTAACATCAATGAAGCAGTAGAAGATACTCTGGACTCACTAGCATCTAGTAACGGCCATGGACTAGCAGATATTTTTGGTCAGGGCTATCTGGCTATGACACTGGATACGCCCCAGGGAGAACCCTATCAGGGCATTGTACCACTGGAAGGTACGTCATTTGTCGAAGCGGTAGAGCATTTTTTCAGCCAATCGCAACAGCTGGATGTGATGTTTAATATTCATGTCAGTCGGCGCATACGGGAAGACGACAGTGCACGCTGGGTCGCTGCCGGAATTATGTTGGAGCGTATGCCTGAGTTAAGCGTACGCGAGCGGGAAGACAGCCATAGCGACACTGAAATCACACAAGACTGGGATTATCAAACATTGTTGGTCAATACGGCCACGGAAGAAGAGCTCTCCGATCCGCATCTGGCGCCTAGCGCCCTGCTCTACCGGTTGTTCAATGAAGGTGGTGTGTGGGTCTATGATACCCAGCCATTGCGCGACGCTTGCCGCTGCTCCCGTGAGAAGGTCCAGGCAATGCTGATCTCCATGAGTGAGGAGGAACGGAAAAGCATTGCTGTAGATGACACCATTGCTGTGACCTGCCAGTTCTGCTCCCGCGAAGAACGGTTTGAACTTGAGGAACTAAAAAATTAGACAGCCGATAATCCTTTAATACGCTGTGCAATATCCTCAACACAATGTGCCATTTCCTGTGTATTGGCCGAAATTTCCTTGGTAACCGCATCCTGTTGTTCTATCGCTCCGGCGACATCCGTCACCGACTGGTTTACTTTTGTCGTTGAGTTGAGTATTGTTTGTATATTGGATGCAACCTCGTCCGCTAAATCTTGTACCTTTTTAATTTGTCCTGCAATTTCTTCTGTAGCGTTGGTGGTCTGACTGGCAAGGTTCTTAATTTCTGCCGCCACCACTGCAAATCCTTTCCCGGCTTCACCGGCGCGCACCGCTTCAATCGTCGCGTTTAATGCCAACAGGTTCACCTGCCCCGCAATATCGTTGATTAACTGTGCGACATTACCCATTTCCTTCATACTGCCGGTTAAATGTTCTGCTGCAACACTGGACTGATCAGACTGACCTGTAATGTCTAATGCCGCATCTTTTGACATGGTCATATTCCTGCTGATCTCACCAATGGAAGCTGACATTTCTTCAACAGCGGCAGCTACGCCTTGTAACCCTGCTTTAGCCTGATCTGCAATAGAGGCAATTTCCATGATACTTGACAGATCACTGGCGTATTTTACAATCTTATGCACCCTGCCAGACGCGTCAAAAATTGGGTTATAGGACGCTTGTATCCAGATCTCAGATTTATCTTTCCGTAAGCGTTTAAATACGGTTGCAAGCGCTTGGCCAGCAGCTAGGTTTTCCCAGAACTCTCCGTATTCTTCACTTTCCGCATACTCCGCTTCTACGAACATACGATGGTGATGGCCTTTTATTTCCTCCAGCGTGTAGCCCATAACCTCCAGGAAATTATCATTCGCATCTAAAATGATGCCTTCGGGCGTAAATTCAATGACCGCCTGAGCTTTCCTGATGGCATGAATCTGTCCTTTAGCATCGGCTGCCGCCAGTTTCTGGTCGGTGACATCTGTTGCATATTTCACGACTTTGAATGGCTGTCCCTTTCTGTCCAGGATAGGGTTATAAGAAGCGTTGATCCATACCTCTTTGTTATTCTTGCCAAACTGCTGGAATTCATCGACGTAGTATTCCCCCTTGTTCAAGCGATCCCAGAATATTTTATACTCTTCGCTCTTGGCATGATCGGGATCAACAAACATGCTATGATGTTTGCCTCGAATTTCCTCAAGATGATAGCCCATCATCTGACAAAAATGCTCGTTAGCATCAATAATGGTACCATCCATCCGAAAGTGAATAACGGCCTGAGACCGTCCAATTGCCTTTACCTGTCCTGCATTGTCGAATGCTTCGCTATCAAACCATTCTACCTGCGTACCCAGTCGCTTCTCTTCATGATCGAAGAGTGGTGTTGCACGTAGGTTAAACAGGTGGTTACCGATCCTGATAGACGTATCATACGGTTCTCGCAACTTTTCCAATAGTGATTGCTGGTGCGCTGGGTGTTTATGGAATACATCAATATTCTCACCGACAAGTTCAGATACCGAAAAATTTGGTAATTGCTCTTGAATGTCTGCTTCGACTGACACCAAAAAATCTATGACTGCGGGGTTGGCATAGATAATAACACGATGATTATCGGCAATCATGATGCGTGCAGAAAGGTTTTCTATCGCCGCTATGAGTGTTGGTGCGTGTGACACTAGAGAATTCGATAGCTTTTTTTGTTTAAAGATAGACATATGGTTCCCCCGACTTCATATGAACGATGATTCAGACGTATATATTGGCCTGTACAAGTGTCATACAGTGCTACGAATAAGTTAAGGATTTGCTAATATAGTGCTGAAACTTATAGTTATTTATACGTATCCCTGGGCATAAAAAGCACACTCACGGTTATTGCCATGAATTATACTTTCAGCACTTCCATCCATGGAGAAGAGAAAGGCACTTACAATTGGACTAGGGCCTAATACTTAATTGAGCACCCGTAAGGTGTCGTAACTTGCGTTTCCGGCGTCGTACCAGCAATTAACGCATCCAGTGCTGCAGTCACATAGTTCTTAGCACCTTCCACTGCTTCGGGATCCGCGGTGGAATCATCATCAATGGCACCCATATAGGCCAGCTTACCCTCGGTATCGATCACATACATGTGCGGCGTGGTCTTGGCATCGTAGAGCCGGCCAATCTCACCGGATGGATCAAGAACGACATGCTCCGCGTGGGATTTTTCATCAGCTACGGTATCAGCGGCTTCCTCCGGACTGACATAGCCCTGTTTGCCTTCTGCTGACGAAATGATGGAAATCCAGACGGCACCTTTCTCACGTGCATAGGCCTGCAATCTCTGCATATTCCCTGTTTTATAATGCTTTCGTACGAACGGGCATTGGTGATTCTTCCATTCCAAAATGACATGACGACCACGCAGCGCTTCCAGGTCAACCTCTTTACCGTTAATGTCCTGTGCTTTGATCGCTGGTGCCGCTTCACCAATTTTGAGTGCTGCCGAGGCAGGCTGACTCCACGTCATTGCCGCTACTATTAATGCCATCACGAATTTCATCAGAAAACCTCCCTAATTGGTATGCTATACTTATCCTAGAATACGGTGTAACCATCCAGATAAATAGTTACGATCATTTCAGATAGGACAATACTATTTCCGCCGCCGCATCGCTGGCCATAATACCGTGTGGATTCTGCATCACTTCCAATGCTTTCAAGCTGGCCTGGCTTTGCTCCATACAGGCCTGTGGGTCTTCAATCAGATCCTGAAGCGCGACGCTTAACTCTGTTGGCTCGCAGCGTTTTTGTAACAATTCAGGGACGACTTCTCGTCCAGCAATGATATTCATCAGATTCACGTAGGGAATATGCAACATGCGCTTCACGGCCATTGCCGTCAGCGGATTCACCTTATAGGTTGCTACCAGCGGCAATCCGTATTTAGCAACTTCCAACGTCACGGTGCCGGTTTTAGCCAGTGCCACATGGGATTCCCGGATAGTTTTCAACCGCGACTGCTGACCGACCACCAGCGATGGCGTCACCGGCCAGTCCCGTACCTGGACATGTGGTAGCATCATTTCAGTAATCGGCATCGCCACCCGTAAATCCGGATATACTGTCTGCAAGTGGGTGACCGTATCTCGAAACACAGGTAACAGTTTTTGTATCTCGCCCTTGCGGCTACCCGGGAACAAAGCCAGTTTCAGTGGCTTTCCTCGTTCCCATATTGCCGGCGGTGCATAGGTATGGTGCAGATCATCCACTATCGGATGGCCAACAAAGGTGGTTGGTAGACCATGCACTTTGAAATATCGTGGTTCAAACGGTAATAACGTGATCAGATGGTCAAAGAGTTCTGCCGTATGTTTGGCGCGCTCCGGACGATACGCCCACACGGTTGGGGCTACGTAATGTACACAGGGGATGTTGCGGCCAAAACAGCGGCGTACCCACTTTACGAACCGAAAGTTAAAGCCTGGTGAGTCAATGGTTACAATGAGGTCGGGCTGCGCCTCCAGTGCCGCTTCACAGGTTTCTTTTAAACGGCATAATAGCTTCCAGCTATGGGGCAAAACTTCAGCAAAACCCATCAATGCCAAGTCACGCATCGGAAATAGGGAATGAAAACCTTGTGCTTCCATGCATTCACCACCCACTCCCACAAATTCAAGCGTATCACCGCGCATATAGCGCAAGGATTCTAGCAGTTTTGCACCCAGCACGTCACCTGATGCTTCCCCAGCGATAATAAAGATACGGCGTTTACGTGGTAACGGCATCTGTTGTTACTCCAGAGATAAACAGACCCGATGCATTCGCCTGCGTAGTCATAGTGTCCAGCCCTAACAGCAGTGTACCTTTGGCTGCAATGCAGACGCCCTCATACTGGTGCTCCGCCAATGCAGTCATGGTGTCCGGTCCAATGGTAGGCAGATCTACCCGGCGCTCCTGGCCAACTTTGGGAATCTTGACCAGTACTCCCCCTTTTTGTTCACGCAACCCGGCACAACGCTCAATCAATGCTGCTGTTCCTTCCATCGCTTCAATGCCCAGCACATGCCCTTGTTGAATTATCACTGCCTGTCCTATATCGAAGGATGCCAGCGCCTGCAACACTGCAATACCAAAGAGGCAGTCTTCCTGTTGCTGCGATGTTGGTTGCACCTTGGTATAAAGCTTTTCCTGCGCCAACAATTCCTGGCATACAGCATCCGGTGAAACTACCCGTATCCCCTGCTCTTCAATGAATTCAGTAATTGCTCGGAGTAGCCTGTCATCGCCAGCCACTAGCTTTCCACCTAATCTTGCCAATAGTGTTCGTCCCGTGGCGTCGGGTAATAGTTCCTTCAATGAAGGGCGTCGCATATGCCCGGCCATCACCACTTGTGTAATTTGATGATCTTGTAAATACGCCATGATTTGCCCAACAGCGCCCATACGACACCATAGATGCGGATGACCATCCGGCACATCCTTTGGCGTTTGCTTTTCCAATGCAATAATATGAATGCTTTGCCCTGCCTCCTGCCGGGCATGTATAATATGGAGCGGCAAATCCCCGGCACCGGCAATCAGGGCAAGCGGCTCATCCGGCCGGTATGCATCCGCTCTTTCTTGCATATCTATGCTGCCTTTGGCGTACAAAATGAGCGTTTGCTACCGGAAAGAATAAACGCGATGAGCTCTGCCGCATCGGTATCATCGATTGCTTCACTAAGTGCTTCTGCCCGAACCTGCAACGTATCGTTTTCATCTTCAAATAGTTGCCGATATAGTGCCCGAATGGCATGGATCGTCTGGCGATCAAAGCCACGGCGTTTCAGCCCGGTTAAATTCAGGCCGGAAAGATGCGCTCGCTCGCCGGTCACGGAGCCATAGGGTATCACATCATGTTCTACGCCCGACATACCGCCGATCATGGCATGTGTTCCAACACGGACAAACTGGTGTATGGCTGACAGCCCGCCAATCACTGCATAGTCTCCAACCGTAACATGTCCTGCCAGCGTGGCATTGTTCGCCATAATTACGTGGTTGCCAACCTGACAGTCATGTGCCACATGCGTACCGACCATAAACAGCCCGTGATTGCCGATACGGGTTATGCTACCCCCGCCTTCCGTTCCCGGATTCATGGTTACATGCTCACGAATGACTGTATCTGTTCCAATCTCCAGGGTCGAATGTTCGCCCTTATATTTTAAATCCTGTGGCGGATGACCTAGCGACGTAAACGGATAGATTGTTGTACGTGCACCAATCGTCGTATGTCCGCCAACACTCACATGCGACACCAGATTTACATCATCTCCTAGGATAACGTTTGCATCAACCGTACAATACGGCCCAACCGTCACCCGCTCACCAAGCGAGGCATCCGGGTGTACGATTGCTGTTGCGTGAATGCCAGTCATGACGGATTATCGACAATCATGGCGGAAAAAGTCGCTTCCGATACTTTCACGTCATCTACATAACATACGCCTTCAAATTTCCATACATTTCCACGTGAGCGCAATACCTTGACGGAGACCAGCAAACGGTCACCCGGTACCACCAGCTTACGGAAACGGGCATCATCTACTGACATGAAATAGACCAGCTTACCCTCCGACTCCTTACCTAGTGTATGCACCACAAGTACTCCGGCCGTCTGTGCCATCGATTCCACCATTAATACGCCTGGCATGACTGCCTGCGCTGGGAAATGTCCGGCAAAATAAGGTTCCCCAGCACTGACATTTTTGATACCCAATGCCGATTCCCCAGAGACAAGGTTGACTACCTTATCAACCATCAGGAAGGGGAAACGGTGAGGAATCATATCCTTAACGCGCTCATGATCTACACTATCCAGTGCCTCATCCATCTGCGGTATGGTATCCGTTGTCATGCTTTTGCTCCTTTTTGCTGCTGATGACTCCCTGAGTTTTTATGATTCTGCTTGACCAAACGGGTCAGCGTGATGCTTTGACGGTGCCAATCTTTAATGGGTACTGCCGGCGAACCACCGTAAGCGGCTCCCGGGGGAATATCACCCGCTACACCGCTCTGTGCCGCCAGTTTTGCGCCTGCTCCAACCCGGATATGGCCGGCTACACCTACCTGGCCGCCCAGCACCGCGCCATCACCGATCCGGCTGCTGCCGGCAATTCCGGTTTGTGATACAATCACGCAATGCTTACCTATCTGGACGTTATGGCCGATTTGTACAAGGTTATCGATTTTTGTCCCTTGGCCAATCACCGTATCCGGTCCTGTACCACGATCAATGCAACTACCGGCGCCAATCTCGACATCGTCGCCTACCATGACACGACCGAGTTGTGGCACTTTAACATGGCCGTCTCTTCCCATGGAAAAGCCGAATCCATCCTGACCGATATGCACACCACGATGCATAATCACCCGCTTTCCAATTACACTATGGCTGATGGAACATAACGCCCCGATACGGGTTGCTTCACCAATCTCCACCCCATCATGCACAACGGTATTAGCACCAATTACGCATTGATCGCCAATCACTGCATCCTTACCAATGACCGCTCCGGGTGCAATACAGCAATCCTTTCCAATAGTGGCACTAGCATCAATATGTGCAGACGGCGAAATGGAGGATTCCAGCGGTACATATGGATAGAAATATTGTGCAATGAGCGCATAGCTACGATATGGGTCGTCAGAAACCAGCAAGCGCATTCCCGGTGGTGCTTTCGGAATAAATTTTTCTTTCACTATACAGGCAGCAGCATGACTTTGTTGAAACGTATCAATATATTTAGGATTGTCTAGAAAGGAGATTTCATGATCTCCTGCACGATCCAATGGCGCCACATCGTCAATCACATAGGTGGCATCTGCAGGCCGGTAGAGCTCGGCTCGCCCTGTATCAGCGAGTTCCTGTAATGTTTTCGATTGGTTGCGGGAGAAAAAACGCGTATCTGCCATGAAGCAATTTATTTCCCAAAATTAACGGTCAATGCTGGAAGTTCACGATCCAGCCTGGAGAGAACCTCATTGGTAATGTCCAGTCCATCATTTGTATAGAGTGTCTGAGCTTTAGGTAACACGGCATCATATCCCTTGCTTTTAGCAATATCGGCGATGATCTGCGTCACTTTTTTTTGAATGGTCACGATAGACAGCTCAAATGCACGGCGCAGCTTGATACGTTTGGTTTGTACATCTTTCTGTGCTGAGGCCGCTTCATCGCGGAATTCTTCTAACTTTTCCTTGAATGCGTCGGCGGAGAGTAGGCTGCGCTGCTTTGCCAGTTCCTGGTCTTGTTTTTGCAGGTCGGTTTCCGTTTTTCTAACCTGATTCTGGAATTGTTTTTGTTTGGATTCAAGCTGATCTTTAGCGCTTTTTGCCGCCTTGGCGTCTGCCATTACGCGCTGCATATCCACAATCGCTACTGAAAGCGCATGTGATGGCAACGCCACAAGCAGCATGCCGACTATCAATAAAAACAAAACCGTATATTTCATGAGATTACCCTGTGTTAGTTGTAGCCAATCATTAACAAGCCTGATGTAGCTTGACCAGCCTAAAAACGTGTTCCAAAACTGAAACGGAAAATTTCTTCTTCGTCGTAATCCTCTTTGAGGAATGCCTGAGCAAAGTCCAGCCGTACCGGTCCAAATGGAGAATTCCAAGAGATACCGACTCCTGCTGCAGCCCGTACTGATGCGTCATCGACGACTTCCGGTCCATTCTCATCGACATCAAACAGTGAGCCAGCATCCATGAAAATAGCGCCTCTAAAACCTAAATCATCAGGTAACCCTAGAGGGAACTGTAATTCAGCCGTTGTTGTATAGAAAACATTCCCGCCAAGTGCATCATTGGTCACATCATCGCGCGGGCCAATTCCGGCATTGTTGAAGCCACGAATATCACGCCCGCCTAGGAAGAAACGATCCTGAATCTTGATGCGGTCATTCAGAGCGTGGATATATCCGGCGGAACCACCAAGCATCAGCGTCCATTGCGGGACAAAGGTGTAGTAATAGGATGCCTTGCCTTCCGGGCGAATAAATTCAGAGTCACCACCCAACCCGGCGACATCCAGATCAAATTTCAAATAATATCCGTCGGTAGGATTCAAACGATTATCCAGACGATCATAGGTTAGGGATTGTCCCACCAGCGAGGTAACATTCTCTCCCTCTTGATCACGCACGAACCGTGATGCATCCGCATCCACATCCGTTACCTCCGTTTTTAGGAAAGAATAATAGATATCTTGACGAAGATTCTCTGTCACGGCGTAGCCAAAACGTAACCGGCCTCCAATCGATTCACGGTCAAAGGAGCTTTCTCTCCTTAAATCCTGCGTGGTTTTGAATAGGTCAAACCCGGCAGATACATCCCGATCCAGGAAATACGGTTCAGTAAACCCAATATCAAATTGCTGCCGTTCAGTGGCCAGCGTTCCCCGGAATCGTAAATCTTGTCCTCGTCCCAGCAGGTTACGCTCACGAATGCCAAAATCTGTCAATAAGCCGTCAGCCGTTGAAAATCCGGCACCGAACGAGACTTCTCCGGTTGATTTTTCAGCCACCTCTACATTGATGACGATACGATCTGGTGTGCTGCCGCGTTCTGTTTTAATGGTTACATCTTCAAAGAAACCTAGATTGCGCAAGCGTTGCTCAGAACGTTGCAAGCGCGAGGTGCTGTATGGATCACCTTCTGCTACTCTGAATTCCCGGCGAATAACCTCATCCAACGTGCGCATATTCCCTTCAATATTAATGCGCTCAATGTAGACTCGTGGTCCCTCTTCTACCTTATAAAGCACATTCAATGTTTCATCCGGCTTGCGTGTTAATTGCGGATCTACATCAACGAAAGCAAATCCTTTATTGCCCATTGCATCAATAACAGCATCGATGGATTGTTCTACTGCTTCAGAACTATATAAATCGCCTTGTTCCGTAGATACTAACTCCTGTAATTCTTCTGATGACGTACCTGGCAACGTACTTTCAAAAGCCACCTGATCTACCGTGTAACGTTTGCCTTCTTCTACGTTAAACGTAATGAAAAAAGCATCCTTCTGTGGACTAAGCTCAGACACGACTGACTTCACATTAAAATCCGCGAAGCCTTGTGTTGTATAAAACCGGCGCAACAATTCCTGGTCGAATGCTACACGATCAGGATCATATTTGTCGTTATCGGTCAGAAAACAGTAAAAGCATTCCGTTGATGTATTAATCACTTCCAGAAGCGTATCATCAGAAAAATATTCATTACCGATAAACTCAATGTGACCAATGCGCGTTACCTCTCCCTCATTAATATCAAACACGATGTTGACGCGATTCTGATCCAATGGCTTTAGTTTTGGCCGTATCTCTGCTGAAAATCGTCCAGAACGACGGTATAAGGCCAACAGCCGGTCTACATCTGCCTGGATTTTTGGGCGTGAATAGATCGTTCTAGGGCGGAGCAGAATTTCTTTTTCCAGTGCATCGGCTTCTAGATGTTCGTTTCCTATAAAGCTGACCTGATTGATGGTTGGGTTTTCCTGCACTTGTATCACCAAACCATCACCACTTCTGCGAACTCCCACCTCCGCAAAAAAACCGGTTTTGTATAAATTTTTGATAGCCTGGTTTATGCGTTGATCCGTGATGGTGGATGCCTGATCACTTATGTTGGCATAACGTAAAATTGTACGAGCTTCAACGCGGCGGTTGCCTTCAACCGTTATTGCAGCATGAACAGAGGGCGCTATAATTGCGACAATCAGCCCCCATAGAATGCCCAGATGCGTTATTTTCGGCAAGTATCTTTTCTGTACGTAACGTCTCATACCTGTAGTGGTCATATCAAGACAGGCGAAGAATGCAATGGAAAAGCTATAACAGATATGGCTCATTGCCATCCGATTTTGCAACAGCTTTCAAAAAAACAACAGCTCAGCTACACCAAAATGAAACAATTTATAGATGCTGCATTGAATTATTGATAACCATAGGTAGTATATTTTATTGAATGCATATCTTCCGGGAGAGAGAACATGCTAACAGCTGATTATTCTGATGACTTAGAGAAAGCCTACAACTCAATATACAATTACTATGGATTTATCACCAGAGATAATGCAACGAAGAAAATGTTGCAGCGGGTAGCAAAATGCGTGGAAAATAACAGCGATATTGTCTGGATCGAGGGCGAAGCCGGGACAGGCAAAAGTAAATTATCCCGTATTATAGCACAACAGCAGGCAGCACATCATCAACACTTATCCCACCGATTTATGAATATAACCCTGAAGAAGCCAGAACAACTGCTTGATATATATGCCGAAGTAAAGGATGGTTGTAACTCGCTTTGTATATACTTGCATCCAAGTATTAAGGTTGATGCTATTCATCAGCTTCAGCAGCAAATGGTAACCTTGCTTGGCCAATACCGCCACCAATTAAATTTGGTTTGTTTTACCAGTCATACGGCGCCCAGCTATGAATCAGATGTAGCGCATGTGCTGGGTGTTATGAAACAACTGCTTGTAGAGCGGCAGTATGAATATATTAGTATCCAGCCACTGCGTAATCGTATTGATGATATTCCCCTGCTTGTACAATGCTTTCATGATGAGTTTAGCGAAGCTTGTGATACGCACCCTGCACATATTGCTGCGGATGCTGTGCAATATTTGCAACGTCAGGAATGGAAGCGTAACGTCAAAGATTTGCAGGATTTCTGCTTACGTGCCGTGCAGTATGACCATAATGGTGAACTAAGTTTAACGGCAGCCATTGAGTTGCTAGAACTATCTGATCAGCCAAAGAACCAAGAACAAAGTGTTATCCCGGCAACTCAGCCTATGTCCATTTCATTATTGAATAGTCTTGGGCGTGTGCGCCCCTTTGCTGACTTGGAAGTCGATATTGTAGCAAAGGCATGCCAGTATTATCGTGGATCAAAAAGTGCCGCTGCACGAGATCTTGGCATGGGAAGAACCACGCTCTATCGAAAATTGGGGCGTCAGATCGCGTAACTTAGGTGTTACATGACCCATATCAGTGCGAACGATAATTCATGTAGCGTATTTTGAGGTTGCATGATGGCCATATCTGGCATTAGTTTCGTGCATACGCCGTGATAGTCGCGGTGTACGTTTTATATGAAAACAACAATGGGTAGTAAAATATGGGATTTCGTCGAAATGGATTCGTAGCTTGGTCTGCGCTAGGGATGATGGCCATTGTATTATCGGCGTGTATTGGTGTCTTTGAAGAGCAGCCGCCTCGCTATAATTCTCCAGCCGGAGCGAAACGTGCACCAATTTTAAACCCAGGGGGAGCCGGACAAACAGCGCCACAAGTATCGCAGAATACTGTTGTCCCAGAGCAGGAAATCAGTGCAAAACCGTCGCCTATTGCCTCTGCCCCTACGACCAGTCAGGGTGTTGGGCCATCACCACTTTATTATTACGAACAACAGCAGGCAGCAGTGGCTTCAGTTCCTGTAAGCCCTACCGTCATGCCGGAAACTGCTCCAACGGCTATGCCATCCATGGATGAAGTCAGCATGACGCCAACAGTGCCATCAAACGAAATATTGGTTGATACGCAGCCCGCTCAAGAGAAGGAACCGTTAGTTTCTACTGTAGTACCGGAAGCCTATCCACCGCTTGCTACGGTACCACAATTATCTGATGTCATGCAGGAACAGTTTACTGCAAGCAAGGAAGATTCTGACGCGTTTATTGCCGCCTATCAACCATCTCCAGCGCTTGGAGAAGCTCAATATCTACCAGTGGAAGCAACCGCTCCTGAGCCTGTGCAGTCTGAATTAGACGTTTATGTTGCGGAAGCAACGGCGGATATTCAGGTTGATGAACCGCAGACATCAATCGTGCAAAGCAGTAGTACCATGTTTCCCTGGCAAGCAGACGATGGCGCAGAAGTGGACATTCCTGAACAGGCCGTACTGCCTGATGTGGCTGTAATGGAACCAGTGATACCTGTTGCTGTAGAAGAGCAGGCGCTACAGCAACTCTATCGCGGCAACCAGGCCGGCAACGGAGATATAGTGCTCTCCGAACAGGCCGTTGGCGATATTCTAGAATCTTCACAGCAACCGTATCAGCCGGTTCCTGTGATGGATAACCAACTACAACAACCGATGAATGGTGTTGATTTCTCCAC
The DNA here is from genome assembly GCA_028279475.1 of Rickettsiales bacterium. Taxonomy (GTDB): domain Bacteria; phylum Pseudomonadota; class Alphaproteobacteria; order Rickettsiales; family UBA998; genus JANQNR01. The sequence goes on from JANQNR010000004.1 coordinate 254,770, forward strand.
ACAACCTCTTCCAGTCGCGCACGAAACTGATGCTGCGCTTGGAGCAACATTAGGGCAACAACCTGTACCTGCCGCTCCCGTCTATAATCCTGCGGCCAATACGGTCGCCGTACCGCAATCGCCTGGTGTTGCAACGAATGTTCCACAAACATTGTATACCAGCAGTGGGCCAATACGGCTGAATCCGCCAAAGCCAATTTCCCGGACACGCGGTACCCTGCCACAATCACGCTATCATAATTTGCGGCAACGTAGCCCAGCATCGCGCTATTAAAGCAGCGTATTCAACTTTGCTCTATGGAATCATCTGTTTCTGACAGCGAATTTTATCGAATACGACGCCTGCCCCCGTATGTCTTTGCAGTGGTCAATGAGCAAAAAGCGCGTGATCGCAGTGAAGGAAAAGACATTATTGACTTAGGCATGGGAAATCCCGACACGCCCGTACCAGAACATATTGTTGAGAAACTGCGTGAAACCGTACTGGATCCCAAAACACACGGCTATTCCGTTTCTAAAGGTATCAAGGGACTGCGTAAAGCGCAGGCAGGCTATTATGAGCGCCGTTTCGGTGTAGAGCTGGACCCCGCATCGGAAATTGTCGTGACCATTGGTTCCAAGGAGGGACTCGCCAACCTGCTCTCGGCCATTACTGCCCCCGGGGACGTGGTGATGGTACCCAACCCCAGCTATCCGATTCACCCTTACGGCTCACTCATTGCCGGGGCGTCCGTCTGGCATCTGCCCAAAGCACCGGGCTATGACCTGATTGAACAACTGCATCGCGCGATTAAGCATTGCAAACCACAGCCTACGGCGCTGATCCTCAATTACCCCTGCAACCCAACGGCAGAAGTCGCCGACCTTGCCTTTTACGAAGAAGTGGTCGGGATTTGCCGTCACCATGGCATCTGGCTGATTTCTGACCTGGCCTATTGTGAAATTTACTACAATGACGTCCCTCCCCCTTCCGTGCTGCAAGTAAAAGGAGCAAAGGATATTGCTGTAGAATTCACTTCGGTGAGCAAAACCTATTCAATGGCCGGCTGGCGTATTGGCTTTGCCGCAGGCAATAAAACACTTATCAGCGCCCTGACCCGCATCAAATCGTACCTTGATTATGGTGCCTTCACTCCGATTCAAGTCGCCGCCGCCAGCGCAATTAATGGCTCACAGCAATGTGTAGAAGAGTTACGTGCCATGTATAAGGAGCGCCGGGACATATTAGTGGATGGGCTGAATCAAGCGGGATGGGACGTAGACGCACCTCAGGCCAGTATGTTCTTATGGGCAGAACTGCCTCAGCAATACCGCGATGCTGGATCGCTAGCCTTTTCGCAGGCGTTGCTCAAACATGCGGAAGTGGCGGTTGCTCCCGGTATTGGATTCGGAGAATATGGCGATACCCATGTGCGCATTGCACTGGTAGAAAATAAACATCGCCTGCGTCAGGCCGTTCGCAACGTGAAGCAATTCCTGGCCATGGATCATGACAAGGTATTGGGGGGGATTGCCGCATGAGTGCCCCACTTCGTATTGCCATTGCCGGATTAGGCACGGTCGGTTGCGGTACCGTGGACATCATTACACAGCACCGTTCCATGATGGCCACCCGCACCGGCAGAGCGATTGAGATCGTTGCCGTCTCCGCTCGTGAGCGCAACCGCAAACGCGACATCGATCTGAGCGCATTTGACTGGGAAGACGACGCACGCGTTTTGGCCAATCGCAATGATGTGGATGTCATTATTGAACTGATCGGCGGTGCCGATGGCATTGCCTATGATCTTGTGAAAGCGGCATTGCAACAGGGCAAGCATGTCGTCACGGCCAACAAGGCACTGATTGCCCATCATGGCGCTGAACTGGCGACACTGGCAGAGAAGCATCAGGCGTATTTGTTATTTGAAGCGGCCGTGGCCGGTGGCATTCCGATTATCAAACTCATGAAGGAAGGGCTGGCTGCCAACCGATATAACAAGCTAATCGGTATCCTTAACGGCACCTGTAACTACATTCTGACTACGATGGAAACAACCGGTCGCTCCTTTGATGACGTACTACAGGAAGCACAGGCGCTGGGCTACGCCGAAGCAGACCCTACCTTTGATGTTGACGGGATTGACGCAGCACATAAGCTGGCCATTCTCTCGGCACTGGCCTATGGCACCTCGCCTTCCATTGACCATATGCATTGTGAAGGAATCCGCCAGATCACCGCCGAGGACATGCTGGCCGCCAAAGAATTAGGTGCCACGATCCGGCTGATTGGGGTGGCCTCGCAGCACGATGAAGGGATTGAGCTACGTGTCCACCCGGCCATGCTTCCTAAACATACACCGATTGCCGAAGTGGATGGCGTGTATAATGCCGTGCATGTGTTTGGCGATGCGGTGGGTGACATCTTCATCGAAGGACAAGGTGCCGGGCGTGAACCCACTGCTTCCGCCGTCGTTGCCGACATCATGGATGTGGCGCGCGGGAATGTCATGCCGCCATTCATTTTGCCTGCCGACCAACTGGCCGCACCACAAATTCTGCCGATGCAGCAGCATGAGGGCGCGTATTATCTAAGGATCAAGGTGGCCGACCATCCCGGCGTATTGGCAACCATTACCAACCTGTTTGCCGAGCATGAAATCTCGGTGGCGCGGTTGATCCAGCATGAACCCAGCCGCATGGATGAAGCCGACATCATCCTGATGACCCATCGCACGACGGAACGGCTGATGAATGCCGCCCTGTCCGAGATTGCCGCACTGGAGAGTGTGTTGGCAGCACCTTGCCTGATTCGTATCGAGGCACCATGAGCGCGCCTGATATGACCGATAAACACCTGGCACTGGATGCGGTACGCGTGACGGAAGCAGCAGCGCTGGCCGCCTCAAGGTGGATCGGTCGTGGCAACCCCAAAGCCGCCGATCAGGCCGCCGTTGATGCGATGCGCACTACACTGGACTCGCTGGCCATTCAGGGGCGTATTGCTATTGGCGAGGGTGAGCGTGACGAAGCACCCATGCTTTTTATCGGCGAGACTGTTGGCACGGGCCATGGTCATGCCATGGACATTGCCGTTGACCCGCTGGAAGGCACTGACTTATGCGCTAATGGTATGGCCAATGCACTGGCAGTTTTGGCGATTGCCGAGCGCGGTAATTTTCTGCACGCGCCGGATAGTTATATGGAAAAGATCGCCGTGGGCGGGAACGTGCCGGAGGGCGTGGTATCGCTGGAGGCAGCGCCGGCAACCAACCTATCAAACCTGGCGCAGGCCAAAGGCTGTGAGGTGCATGATCTTGGCGTAATGGTGCTGGACCGTCCACGCCACGCCGCATTGATTGCCGAGTTACGCGAAGCGGGCGCGCGGGTGCATGTGATCCCTGACGGCGATGTAGCGGCAATCATCGCCACCGCCACACCGGGTACTGGCATTGACCTCTATGTCGGCACCGGCGGCGCACCGGAGGGAGTACTCGCTGCGGCGGCATTACACTGCATCGGCGGCTATATGGAAGGGCGGCTGGTGTTTAAGGATGATGCCGAGCGCGAGCGCGCCAGAGAGATGGGCATTGCCGATCCCGATGCCTGCCGAAGCCTTGCTGAACTGGCATCCGGGGATATTATCTTCGTCGCCACCGGAGTGACGGATGGCATGATGCTCAAAGGGGTGCGGCGCTGGCAGCAGGGCGCGTCTACCCATTCCATCGTCATGCGCTCCCGTAGTGGCACCATCCGCCATATCGAGACGCAGCATAATCTGGCACGCAAGACCTGGTGTCGTTAGGGTGTGACATCAGGAAGCATCTGATTCCTCCCCCCGCTTACGGGGGAAGGTCAGGAGGGGGGGCTGTAATGACGTTGAAAACCTTTCTTACAGCCCTCCCCCTAACCCCCTCCCGTAAACGGGAGGGGGAACTCAACCCAACACAAAAAAAAGACCCTACCCCAACGGGATAGGATCATTGCTTTTTGGATGAAGCTTAGCAGTTCTTTGCAGCCTCTCTTATCTTCCTGGTAATCCAGTGGACAAGCCACCAGACCAGCACTTGAAACAGTGCTATCCTTGCAGGCTCGGCAAAGATCACGAAAGAGAGAACTGCAAATCCCAAAAAAAGATAGAAGAAAAATCCCCGCCTTTTCCACCACCAGATGTTAGCGAAAAGGATAATAAAAAAGGGAATAGCTATAGCTACAAGTATCTTGCCGTCATTCATAACTAAGTAAATTTGCCATAGAATGAGTACAAGTACTGATAGATAGCCTACAAATGAAATTAATGCAGCACCAACACGCGCTAACACTCCCATCATCTTTCTTTCCTATAACAGCAAGTCTGTTCAACCTGTCAGCGCTACCGTTTCACTGAGAAACTTCTACAGCGTATACGCAGCCTCAAAACAAGTTGCTTTAGCTATTCAATAGAATAGAAACAGACCCATCCATTATAGCAAAAGATTAAGGTGAGTTAAAGAAAAACCGATCATCGTCATTCCGGACAAGCCGTAGGCGCGATCCGGAATCCATCTTGGTGCTTGCTCGTTGATAGATGGATTCCGGGTCAAGCCCGGAATGACGACAACGTACAACATGAGCTATTGATTTTACTTCAACAAGCTTCCCAGCGCGCCACGGAGAATCTGTCCGGCGACTTCGCGGCCAATCTTGGAACCGATAGAACGTACCACAGACTTCACCAATGCTTCCACGACGGTCTGGCGATTATTGCCTCCACCACTGCGCGATGTGCGGCGCGGGGTAGCGCGCTCCAATGGCTCTTCCTGCTGGGCATCTTCAACATCCTTAACGGCCTGCTCTGCTCGCTTGGCCAGCTTCTCATAGGCCGACTCGCGATCTTCCGGTTCATCATAAAAGCGCCCTAACCGGCTTTCCTCCAGTACCGCCTTGCGCTCCGCCTCACTCGCCGGACCAATGCGTGACTGCGGCGGGCAGACCAGAGTCTGCTCCACGATCGACGGCACCCCTTTTTCACGCAACGTTGAGACCAATGCTTCACCGACGCCCAGCTGAGTGATCGCTTCGGTTACTTTAAAGGCTGGATTGGCACGGAATGTTTCCGCCGCCGCCTTGACAGCTTTCTGATCCTTCGGCGTAAAGGCGCGCAGTGCATGTTGTACCCGGTTACCCAACTGCCCCAGCACATCGACCGGTACATCCATTGGATTCTGGGTAATAAAATATACCCCGACCCCCTTGGAACGAATCAGGCGCACCACCTGCTCTACCTTGTCCAGCAATGCCTTTGGTGCAGCATCAAATAGCAAATGCGCCTCATCGAAGAAAAATACCAGCTTCGGCTTGTCCGGATCGCCGACTTCCGGCAAGGTTTCAAACAATTCTGCCAGTAGCCATAGCAGAAAGGTGGAATACAGGTTCGGGCTGCGCATCAACTCATCAGCAGCGAGGATATTGATATAACCCCGCCCATCGGAAGAAACACGCATTAAATCAGCAATATCCAGCGCCGGCTCACCAAAGAAATGCTCTGCCCCCTCACCTTCCAACTGTAGCAGACGACGCTGCACCGCCCCAACCGAAGCCGTACTGATATGGCCGTACTCAGTCAGCTCGGCGCGGTGCTCTCCAACAAAATTGAGCATGGCTCGCAAATCTTTTAGATCCAGCAGCAGCATGTTTTCATCGTCGGCTACGGCAAAGGCGATGTGCAGCACTCCTTCCTGCGCATCGGTTAAATCCAGCAGGCGCGCCAGCAGCACCGGCCCCATTTCCGAAATCGTAGTGCGCAGCGGGTGCCCCTGCCGTCCGAAAATATCCCAGAATGTCACCGGTGCCGCGCAGAAATCAAAATCCTCAATGCCAATTGTATCGACACGCTCATCCACTTTCGGATGCGGCTTGCCCGGTTGGCAGATGCCGGACAGATCGCCTTTGACATCTGCCATGAACACCGGCACTCCCGCCTGTGAAAACCCTTCTGCCAGCACCTGTAACGTGACCGTCTTACCGGTACCCGTCGCCCCGGCAATCAATCCATGGCGATTGGCCAGCTTCATATCCAACAGTTGGTGGGTTTCTCCCTTGCCGATCAGGTTAAACCCTTCCGGGTGGAGGGGTGTTGTTTCGCTTGCCGCTGATTGAGCAGGTTGTGACATCAGGATAATCCTTGCATTTGTGGGTTCATTGAATTACGGCTGAACATAGCAGAATCGTTACAATGACAAAGCATTAATTCTGCATATGAATCACTAACTGGGAGGCAGGCATGATCGAACAATTTATTTCACAGGCGGTACAGCAAATCGGTGCACCACAAAGCGACATTGAACAGGGAGTGGGCGGACTACTCTCCGTATTGAAGCAACAGGCAGACGGCAGCGATTTTGATAGCCTGCTGGCCGGGCTACCCGGTGCGGACTCTCTCCTCAACCAATTTGGTGATGCAGGCGCAGCCAGCGGCCTTTCCAGCAACCTGATGGGCGCATTGGGTGGTATGCTGGGCGGTGATACCGCAGGTAACCTTGCCGGGATTGCCGGTCTGCTCAGTCAACTGAATCTGGACGCCGGGCAACTAGGATCATTGGCCAGCCTGTTTGTCGATTTCGCTAAGGAGAATCTCAGCGAAGACCTTGTCAACCGGCTAATGGGTGGCTTGGGTGATTTCCTCAACCAAGCAGCATAATAACCAATCTAACTTAACGAAGGAGTTATCATCATGGGAAAATTTGTACTAACCGATAAAGGCAATGGAAAATGGCACTTTAATCTACTAGCTGGCAATCATCAGGTGATTGGTACGTCAGAAATATATAATTCCAAGGTAGCAGCGGAGAGTGGTATTGCCTCCGTGAAGAAGAACGCCCCGGAGGATGCGCGTTATGAGCGCAAAACCGCTAAAGACGGCAGTGATTTTTTCAATCTGAAAGCTACCAATGGACAAATCATCCTCAGCAGTGAGATGTATTCCAGTAAGGCAGCGATGGAAAACGGCATTGAATCCGTGAAGAAAAACGCACCTGATGCAGCTGTCGAAGAGAAGCAGGCCGCGGCCTGACATAAAACTGTGTATACTCTCCCCTTGCGGGAGAGTCCAAGAGGACAAGCATAGCGCCGTCCGATTGGGTGAGGGGTATGTTTTTTGTTATCATTGCTTACCCCTCACCGAATCACGCTTTGCGCTCTTCGACTCTCCCGCAAGGGGAGAGTAGATTCCATCATTCCAACTCAAACCCGGAATAACGAGGCTAAAACAACAGCATAGCTCACCTACGGTGATCTATCCATATACCCACCCTTCATGTAGGAGAAATAACCAGCAACAAACTGGGCAGGGTTTTCGATATCCAGATTATCAGCTATCATTGTCAAAATATTAGTGCTGGGTCTTGAAAAAATTTCTAACTGCTGTTCTGGCTACCACATCATTATCGACGCATTCCTGAATTTTTTCTTCAATGTCAAAATATTTTCGGGAAGCTTCTTTCATTGCGTATCCATCCGAATAATGCTCTGAATAGGAACGGAAGAGCCTTGCACTTTGTTCTTCATTCAAATCCAGTCTTTCCTGAAAAACAACCTCAAGTTTTTCTCACACTTCATGAAATTGTTCATTATCCAAAGCTTCAAACTTATGTTCTTGCAGGTTTTTCCCATATTCTCTGATAAAATCAAATAGCCCTGATATTTCTTCCTCCGCCTCTAATTGCGTCAACTCAGCTTCATATTCCGTATACATGTTACCCATAACATCACCTCTTTACTTGTGTCAGAACACTGTAACAAACTTTTGTTAACAGATTATGTCAGTGCAGTTATGAGAGTTACATATCTCTAGAAACATGAATGAATGGGAAATAGCACAAAATCATTGCGATTCAGCTCTGAACCCTCTACCAACGCCTCCATGGCAATACGACAAACCACTATGGTAGAACGCACCGATACCGACGCAGATGCATCGCAGGAAACTCCGTCGGCGCAAGATGTGCAGGCATTGAAGCAGGAGAATGCACGGCTTACGCGTGACCTTGATAAACTGACTACCTATATGGACGACCTACACTACCGCATCCAGATGGTGGAGGAATCCAGTGCCTGGCGCATTGGCTACCGCGTTATGACCCTGGCCAAGCGTCTGCTGGGACGTAAAATCGGTGCCAGCGTGTTTGATGATATTCATAAGACCCTGCGCATCTATCATCACTGGAAGAAAGCGAGGGATTGATGGGACTCGCTGCGATTCAGGACATGTATCCCTCCTCTCCTTCTCTGTGTGTGGTCATCTGTATCCACAACGCACCGGACTACAGCGAATTATGCATTGAGTCTGTGTTGAAACACACCGAGCTTCCGTATGACCTGGTACTGGTGGATGATGGTTCCGGCGCTGACACCTCGCTGATGGTTCAGCGCTACGTCCGCGACTACCCACATATCCGTATGATCAGGCATGACAAGGCCAAAGGCTATACGGGTGCTGCCAATGCTGGACTTCGCGCTTCTAACGCCGATTATACCGTTCTGCTGAATAGTGATACGCTGGCCTCGCCTCGCTGGGCGGAGAAGCTGATGGCCTGCGCAGAAGGAGATGCCAGTATCGGCATTGTCGGCCCCCTATCCAACGCTGCCACCTACCAATCGATTCCCTTCGTGTTTGAAGATAACGGCACGTGGAAACAGAATCACCTACCGGGTGATATTACTGTGGCTGAATACAGCAATTCCGTCGAACAGTTTTCGCTGAAAATGTATCCGCGCGTCCCGGTCGTCAGCGGTTTTTGCTTTTGTATCAAGCGCGCATTAATCGACACGATTGGCTATCTGGATGAAGAGACCTTCCCGCAAGGGTACGGCGAGGAGAATGACTATTGTCTGCGCGCTGCCGATGCCGGTTATACGATTGCTGTCGCCGACGATACCTATATTTATCATGCCACCTCACAAAGCTTTGGTGTAGAAACACGGGAAAAGCTTACCTATCAGGCACATCATGCGATCCGCTCAAAATACTCACAAGAGCGTTTAGATGGCATTGATGCAGCACAGCGGGGACATAAGGAAATGCAGCGTGTGCGCGAGCATTTTGCCCGTCGAGTGCATCACTCCGTCCATGCCGATACGAACACGCGTGAAGCATTGCTTGCCCTGCCGCAATCGAATCAGGCAAAATCTTTCCTGTTTTTGCTGCCGGGCTGTAGTGCCAAAGCCGGCGGCTCACAGGTGATTGTCGAAACAGCGCGTGGGCTGGCTGATTTAGGTGTACCGGTCAAAATTGCTCTGAAATATTCTACTCGTGAAGAGTACGAACTCCTGTTCCCCGGTGATACGCCTCTATTCTTCTATTACCGTGACGACCGGGAATTACTGGAACGCGCCAAGCGCTATGATGTGGCTATCGCTACGATCTTCCATTCAGTGCGACAGCTGGCAGCTATTAAAAAGGCACACCCGCATATCACGCCTGCCTATTACGTACAGGATTACGAACCCTGGTTTTTGAATGATGATCCCGGCATGAAAACACTGGCCGAGCAAAGCTATACGATGATCAAAGATTGCCGCTTATTTGCTATCAGCCCGTGGGTACAGGACGTCATTCAGGAGAAACATCAGGTAGGCGTTGAAAAAATTCAGGGCATGGTGGATTTACAATTATTCCACCCAAATTATGCTCGGCAACCGCGTGATACGGTGGTTATTACTGCAATGATTCGCCCCAGCACTCCCTGGCGTGGAGCAGCGCGAACGCTGGAGCTATTACATGCGCTCAAGGAAAAATATCAACACGGCATCGACATCCGGCTGTTCGGGTGCAGCGATCATGCGCTGGACCAGTATCGTGAATCATGGCCGTTTGCGCATATCAATTACGGTGCACTGAGCCGCCATGAAGTGGCCAGCCTGTTACGCGACAGTGACGTTTTCCTGGATTTATCGGACTTTCAGGCCTTCGGGCGCACTGCGCTGGAGGCCATGGCCTGTGGCTGCGCTGTCATAGCCCCAGAAAAGGGCGGCGTGCATGATTACGGCCGTCATGATGAAAACCTGTTGCTGGTGAATACGGAACAGATGGACGCCTGCCGTACAGCCGCCGATTCCCTGATTGATGATCCAGTACTACGCCAACGACTTGGGGAAACAGGTATCAACACAGCACTACGCTATTCCATCCACGAAGCGAGCCTGTCATTTTTAAAAATGATGTATTAATAAAATACAATCATTTACCAGTTGATAAGATTTGCGTGGTACACTGCAGAAGTTATGAAAAAATCACCTGCACTCAGCGCCGTATCACCCAGCCCGCGCGAACGTACCTACCCCGAAGAAGAGTTCATGCAATGGGTGCATGAGGCGCAGGAAGCGGCCTATCTTGGCTCGGATGAGTTTGAGCGCTTTTTTATGATCGCCGGGGAAAAGATGCTGTGTCGCATCGCGTTCTACTGGACGGAAAAAGCGGATCAGACACCACGTATTGCCCGGCTAGAGTGTCTCCCCGCCATATTAGTGCAGCAAAACGGTTCAGAGTTGGATTAAAATATTCCAATATCCGACTCGGCAAGCGTGGCCCCGCCGAGATTTTCGATCGTAATGGTAAAGCCGCCGCCCAAATCTACCACAGCATTGCCCGTATTATAGGATATGCGTGACAGCACATCCGCGGCACTGCCAATGCCCGTATTGTTGATATTGGAAGCAAACATCAGCATATCACCGCCGGAAGCACCTGCCCCTTCAAATAACAGAATAGTGTCGGCACCATCGCTAAATATATCGAACACGTAGAGGTCGTCACCCACGCCGGCATGCATGGTATCATTGCCGGCCTGCCCATAGATACTATCAGCGCCACCATTGCCTAGAATGGAATCATTGCCAGCGCCGCCATAAATCAGATCACCCTGATCACCGGGATCAACGTTACTACCACCGCCAAACAGGAAATCATCACTGCCATTCCCGTAAATCTCATCAGCGCCTTTACCACCATAGACTGTATCGGCCTCATCGAATGGGTCTACCCCACTACCACCACCAAATAACGTGTCATTCCCGGCATTACCGTAGACCAGATCAAATCCTTTCCCACCATAGGCCAGATCGGACCCGTCATTCGGGTCGGCGACGGCAATCCCGCCATGAATCGTGTCATTCCCTGCATTGCCATACAGCGCGTCATTGCCATGACCGCCGAAGATACTGTCTCCGGCATCGGTCGTATCCACGATCCCTACACCGCCAAAAATCGTGTCCTGTCCGTTATTCCCTTCCAGCAGGTCAATCCCGGCGCGCCCGAACAGGGTATTATTGGAAGCATTACCAAAAATCTGGTCGTTGCCGGATGACCCTTCGGCATTCTCAATCACGGTGCCCGGAGCAACAAATGCACGCTCACTGCCCACTTGCGAGAATCTCGCCACGCCGGATTGTAGATCAATGCGCGCTGACGTGTTCAGTGACGCCGCGCTGAGCATATCCGTACCCCCGGCATCATAAATTGTGCTGGTATAGCTATCGGTGCCGTTAAAGATATACGTTGTATCCCCGGCATTGGTGCCGGTATTGGCACCATAGAGAAACTGAATTGCCGATACATCATACAGCATCGGTGTTGCGGGGAATAGCCCACCAAACCCCTGGTTATAAGAAAGCACCGATGCGTTGGTGGTATCTTCTGTAGGCGGCAGAAATGGACCTGGATCCCCTGCCCCATAATCACCTGGATGCTTTAGCCCAAGTGCGTGGCCTATCTCATGGAGCAGAATGTAATAGCCTTGTGTACCAAACGCCAAATTGGACTGGTTGTTACTGATGCGTACTTCTACATCCAGAATGGTTGTACCGGTAAAACTGATGGCCGCTTCACCACCAACAAATGGATCAGAGAAATTGGTGCGGGTGAAGGTAATGTCTCCACCGGAACCTTGCTCGACAAAATTTACATTGGCAACACTTGCCCATGCGGAAAGCGCCTGTCTGGTCGCCGCCTGATCTGATCCACTGAAATTGCTGGCAAAATCATAAGAAATCGTAGCGCCTTGCCCGGTTGTCCCGGTCCAACTAAAATTATCCAGCACCGCATCTGTCGATGCATTCCCGCTGGTAAAGGCTAAGGTGACATGGCTATGGTCATGCGAATGTGTGTGACTGTTGTTATGGCTGTGGCTATGCACTACCGTTTCACAGGAGGCACAACAACAACCTTCAGGATGTGGGGTAGTGTCAGACATAAACGATAGTATAGCGAAAAATCCGCTAACATCTCATTAATTCGAAACAACAAAATTCTGTTACTTATTGCAACGCTTCGCCACGCAGCATTTTCGGTAAGTCACCGGCCATGCCCATTGCTGCATCCATGAAGAAGAACTTCACCGGCAGGGTTTTGTTAAACAGACGCATTCCGGTACGGCGCAGGACGCGCGCAGCACTGGAACGATTGGAAAATAGCCGGTTTAATCCATCGGTCACGGCAATCATGGAGGTTGCATCAAACCGCCGCCAGCGCTGGTAGCGTTCTAATGTCATACTGCCACCCATATCCTGTCCATTGCGGCACGCTTCCACCAGTAATTCCGTCAGTACGGCTACGTCCCGATAGCCCAGATTCACCCCCTGCCCGGCAATTGGATGAATGGCATGTGCTGCATCGCCGATAATCGCCGTACGATCTGCGATATAGGCTTCTGCCTGAAACAGGTTCAGCGGATAGGTGTAAACTCTACTTTCCAACGCAATATCACCTATAGAACCATTCAATTTACGCTGCAATTCTTCCAGAAATATGTCTGGTTCCAGTGCAGCCAGATGTTCCGCCATCGCCGTTTCTTCCGTCCAGACGATACAGGCGTGCTGCCCACCCTGCATCGGTAGAATCGCCAGCGGCCCCTGCGGAAAAAACCATTCGGTCGCCGTATTTTCATGCGGTCGTTCATGGCGGATCGTGCAGACCAGCGCATTCTGGCCATATTCAAACCGGCGCGCCTTTACGCCCACCATCTCCCGTACGGACGAATAGCGCCCATCCGCCACTACCAGCAATGATGCTTCTGCTGTATCGCCGGAAGTCAGCACTGCCTGCACGGTATGGTGTCTTTCAAGCGATGCTACCGTATCGCCACATAGGCAGGTGACCTGTTCATGATCTAAGATCACCTGTAACAATACGCGCCGCAGCAGTCGGTTGGGCACCATATAGCCGAACGGCTCGGAACCAGTCTCTGCTGTGTCGAACGTCACATCCGAAAACTGCCCACCTTCACGCACCAGTATCTTGTCGATAGGCCCAGCTTCTGCTGCCAACTCTGACCAGACACCTAACGATTGTAAGACCAGTACGGAAGCATGAGAAATAGCACTGACCCGTCCGTCATTGGCACCGGCCAGCACGTCATCCGGCACTGCCTTATCTACGACGATGGAAGTGATACCCTGCTGGGCTAATGCCAGTGCCTGCGCGGCACCAACAAGCCCGGCGCCAATAATGAGAACGTCCGCTTTATGCTGCGTGACCATTAAAACCGTTTTCCAACGGTAAAGGTCTTCCGATTGAACGAGCGGCGATGACTGACACTACGGTTTAGCATGCTGCGCTTCTTGGTCGCACGTGTTTTACTCACTGATCTTTCGTTGGGTCTTACCTTTCGACTGGTGACGGGGTTTTTAGGACGCGAGACCGATGCGGCTTTTATTTCCTTGCGAATCACGCGATCTTTAAAGGACTCCTGTGCCTGCCATGCCTGCGCTGGTGTGGTGATGCAAGCCATTAATAATCCAAGGAACAGTGTTTTATAAAAGATATTGAGTCGCGCCATATTTGCCTCCAAATGATCAAAGCAGCGCTACCCTACACCTAACCTATAAAAATGTTAAGGAAAATGATGGAGCCAGGATAGATAATAAAAAAAATATGCACTGTCATCATGCCTTAACAATGGCTGGATATACTAATGAGCATAGTAGGAAGAATACAGAGGATTCACCATGGCAGATAACAACACACCCAACACAAAATATCAGGGTAATGGGCAGATTTCAGGGTTAATGGGTAAAACTGTCGCCTACTTTATTGCTTCGCTACCTGTTTCAGCCATCGGCTTTGCCATGCGGGGTAGTGGCAATTCTGCGATAAAGACAACCGGAACCGTGCTGGCGTGCGCACCAGTGGCAGCAGGTATTGGTGGAGCCGTGCATGGCTGGATGAAGGCAGGTAAAGCAAAAGTGGATCATGAGGCATTGGTCAATCAGAACCAATCACTTGGTGAACAAAATACCATGTTAAAGCAAACGCTTTCTAATGTGATTCAGCAGCCCATGCATCAGGGCGCTGTGCTAGAAACACCTGAATTGCAGAAGGGATAGATTATCGATAAGCCGTCATTCCGGGCTTGAGCCTTAAGTCCATCTATCAACGAGCAAGGGCTATGATGGATTCCGGATAAGGCTAGGCCTTTCCGGAATGACGAAGCCAATAAATTATCCAGCAATCAACCCATGACAATGCTTATATTTTTTGCCTGATCCGCACGGGCATGGTTCATTGCGCCCAACCCGTCCCCAGGTTGCCGGGTTGGATGGATCTCGATCCTCGGGATTAACCCGCTGCGTAGCTGGCTGCGCTACGGCGGCTAGCTCCTCTTGCCCAGCCATCGCCGGGTCCATCCGTGATTCCTGCATACGCTGGTGACGCTCAATCTCTTCGATGGCTTCCGGTGGCATTTCTACACTGATGCGCAGATGCGCCAGCCGCAACACGGTCACTTCCCGCAATTGCTCCAGCATATGCTCAAACAGGGTAAAGGCTTCCTGCTTATATTCATTGAGCGGATCACGCTGACCATAGGCACGCAGCCCGATCCCGGAACGCAAATGATCCAGTGATAACAGGTGATCTTTCCATAACTGATCCAACGTTTCCAGCAGCACCCGCTTCTCGGCTACCTGCATGATCTCGGCGCCATATTCTTCCGTCTTGGCGGCAAAATGCGCGTCGGTTGCCTCTTTCAAACGCTCCAGCATTTCATCATTGGCGATGCCATCTTCCTTTGCCCAGTCCACCACCGGCAACTCCAGCCCGTAAATACGGTATACATCCTTGGCCAGCCCGTCCGTATCCCAGTTCTCCGCATAGGATTTTGGTGGCATATGCTGGGCAATCAATGCCTCATTGACATCATCTCGCATCCCGGCAAAGGTATCACTCACCTCTTCCGCATCCATGAGTTCGACACGCTGTTCATAAATAACCTTGCGCTGGTCATTCATCACATCATCATACTTCAACAGGTTTTTGCGAATGTCATAGTTTCGGGCTTCCACCTTGGACTGCGCCCGCTCCAGTGCTTTGTTCATCCATGGATGGGTGATCGCCTCACCTTCCTGTAGCCCCAGCTTGACCAGCATCCCGTCAATACGTTCCGAACCGAAAATACGCATCAGATCGTCTTCCAGGGAGATAAAGAAGGTCGACGCCCCGGGGTCGCCCTGCCGTCCGGAACGCCCACGTAACTGGTTGTCAATACGGCGTGACTCATGCCGCTCCGTACCGATCACATACAACCCACCGGCATCCAGTACGGTCTGCTTGTCTTGTTCGTAAGCCTCTCGAATTTGTACGGCCTTACCGCTCTCCCCTTGCGGGAGAGCAGATGAAGCGAGGCGTTCCGCTGAAGCTGAATCGTGAGGGGTATTTTGCCCCCCCACCGGATCGCGCAATGCGCTCTCCGACTCCCCCGCAAGGGGGGAGTGGTGATACCCAGCCTCCTCATACAGCATCTCCAGATTGCCACCCAGCTTGATGTCCGTTCCACGTCCTGCCATGTTGGTCGCAATCGTCACCGCACCCGGACGCCCGGCCTGCGCAATAATCTGCGCCTCTTTCTCATGATGACGGGCATTGAGCACCTCATGCGGAATCTTTGCCTTCTTCAGCGCACGGGAATAAAACTCCGACTTCTCAATACTCACCGTTCCCACCAGCACCGGCTGCTTACGCTCGTGGCATTCTTTTACCAGCTCTACTACGGCATTGGATTTTTCTGCCGCCGTGCGGTAAATCTCATCATCATAATCCAGCCGCGCAACTGCTACATTGGTTGGAATTTCAATTACTTCCAGCTTATAAATATCGGAAAATTCATTGGCTTCGGTCAGCGCTGTCCCGGTCATCCCGGAGAGTTTTGGATAAAGCCGGAAATAATTCTGAAACGTAATGCTGGCGAGCGTCTGGTTTTCATTTTGAATCCGCACGCCTTCCTTAGCTTCCAGCGCCTGATGCAGCCCTTCCGAAAACCGCCGCCCCTCCATCATGCGCCCGGTAAATTCATCGATGATGACGACCTTGTCTTCCTTGACAATATAGTCGACATCGGCGGTGAACATCTTGTGCGCCCGCAGTGCCTGATTGATGTGGTGTACCAGCGAAACCTTATCAATATCGTAGAGACTCTCACCTTCCTGCAGCATACCTTTTTCCAGAAGCAATGATTCCATGGCCTCTGTACCTTCATCATTCAGGGTGACGGTTTTGGCTTTTTCGTCTTTTTCGTAATGCTCTTCTGCCAATGCCGGAATAAGTTTATCCACCAGCGTATAGAGTTCGGAATTATCCTCCGTCGGGCCGGAGATAATCAGCGGGGTACGCGCCTCATCGATCAGGATGGAGTCCACCTCATCGACCACGGCGAAGTTAAACGGGCGCTGTACCATGGTATCGCGTGAAAACTTCATGTTATCACGCAGATAGTCGAATCCGTATTCGTTATTGGTACCGTAGGTGATGTCGGCGCCATAGGCCTGCTGGCGTTCAAAATCCATCATCCCATGCTTGATAACACCGACCTCCATGCCCAGAAAGCGATAGATTTCGCCCATCCATTCGGCGTCGCGCTCTGCCAGATAGTCATTGACGGTGACCACATGTACGCCCTTACCGGCCAGCGCATTGAGATAGACTGCCAGCGTCGCCACCAACGTCTTGCCTTCCCCGGTTTTCATCTCGGCGATGCGGCCTTCATGCAGCACCATACCACCAATTAGCTGGACGTCATAATGTCGCAAACCGATGGTACGTGTTGCCGCCTCTCGCACCGTAGCAAACGCTTCCGGCAGGAGCTTATCAAGTGATTCTCCGTTATTAAGACGCAGCTTGAAGGCGGCTGTTTTTTCTTTCAGGGCGTCATCAGAAAGCGCCTGATACTCATCTTCTAATGCATTGATCGCTGCAACACGCGTGCGATACCCTTTCACCAGCCGGTCATTTGCCGAACCAAAAATCTTTGCTAATCCTAATACCATAGTGGAGGTTATGTAGTATGGTTTAGCAGGCAGGTCTAGGGTTTGTTTAAAAATCGTAAGAGCGCAGCCATATTTTATTACTGCGCTCTCATTTGATGCTTACCGCTCAACTTCAAATGAAATCTTTAGATTCACACGGAATTTGGTGACTTCGTTATTGTCTACCACCGCACTCATATCCTGCACGTAGCAGGACTTCACATGCTTTACTGTCTTGGCTGTAGTTTTCACTGCTTTTTTCGTTGCATCTTCCCAGGATTTTTCTGATTCAGATAACACTTCAATGACTTTCAACATAGGTTGCTCCTTATTTAGTTGGAGCGCCATCTTACGCCACACTCACAGGAAAGCAAGGGGTCATTATGATGGCCAATAGTGCCGCTCTGTTTTAGTATCCTTATAAGTAATCCATAAATATTATAGCGCTGTCATATTAATGTCATATAATTGCGGTATGGTATAGATACAGGAATATATCTGATTTATTATTATGGTAGGCAAAGACTCAAATATCTCTCCTTTTACTCCCGAAGGGAACCTCGGGATAGTTGAAGGTGCGCCGACCGTGAACCCAGATGCACAGGAAGTGAATCTTGATAAGGCGACGCCGCAGGATATTTTGGTAGCTCAGAAGGCGCTTGATTCCATAAGGGAAGCCGAGCAACACATTAGGGCTAAGCTTGCACAACTTCAACCGGGGCAAATACCTCCGGCAGAGCTTTCTAACCAGCTTTCTGATCTTAGCTCATTAGCTTCAGACATTAATAGCGCCATACTATCTGGAAATGGTACTGCCCTTCAAGGTCTGGTAAATTTCGCAGGCGACAAATATAACAGTACGCTAGCCTCTATTGAGGAAGAAGATTTTGAAGCAAGCAAAAGAAGAGATGCCACGCTTTTTAATGACACAATCGATGCATCCGCCGTATCCTCTGCAAATTATGGCACCAGCTTCGCCACGCAACATAATCTGGGTGGTATCAACCAATTTAATGCAGTTGCCCAGCAACAATTGACGACTGATCTGAACCAGATGCTGGCAACCGACAAAACCTTCGCCAATAATCTGGCAATGCATGATGTCATTAATAAGAATCAAACTTTCTCTGGTATCAAAGCAGATAATCTGGCCGCCAATCAGCAAGCGCAGCAAGACTTCACCAACCTGAACGACCCAGCAGTAACAGCGCAGTTGAATCGTTTGAATAAGTTGCACCAATCATACGGCGTAAAAGAATCCTATGGCCTGAAAGACCTGAATCAGCAATTGCAGTCTGGCGAGATCACGCAGGCACAGCTAGCGGATAAATTGAAGCAGCATGTGGATGATATCCAAGCCAAGTTGGCGCAGAAACAACAAGAAGCACTGAATGGCTGCTGCGATAAAGTGAAGCATGGCATTAAAGATTTGTACCGCCAGGATAATGGTGGACAGGATCCTACCAGCCGAGAGTTAGCTGAATATATTAACAAACAAGACAACACGACCGCAGATTTTAAGAAACAAATCAATGATGCGGCCTATGTGATTGCCAAACATGGTGAAGAAAAAGGCATGGATATGCTAACACCTGAGCAGAGCCGTGCATGGATTATTCAGAAGGCAAAGATTAACCAGGAAGCCAAAGTACTAGAGCACCAGATTGAAGAATTCAAAGCCGACCTGACTCCTGAACAAAGGAAAGAAATCAAAGAAGAGCTCTACAAGCTCACAGAAAAAGGTAGCATTCAGGACGTAGACCAGGTGGTCACTGTATTAGAAAGCGGTTTGGTTGAAGGAGCCACGGTGCCAGAGAATCTAAGAGAAGTATTAGAAAAAACTCCACCAGAATATCGTGACGACTTACTGAAAACGATTCTTGATGGCGATAAAGCAGCCGTGAATCAGGCGCTGACCAATACATTGCATGGCTTCAATGCCATCGAAGCCGCAAAAGCAAATGCTAAATATTACGGCAGTGAAAACACCTATGAAAATGTCGTGTTTGGCCAGGTCTATGAAGGCAATACCGGTCTTGCCTACGCCACCGCAAACGACCAAAACGCCAAGGATTTCGTGAATCTCTACGGCGTTGATGACATCGACTGGGGCAGCGCCGACATTTCTTATGCCGATGATGTGACCATTGCGCCCACGGCACCATCTACCACCAGCCCGCAGGTGCAGACTGCATCGAAAGATACCCCTGCCAAGGATGAGGCGAGTATGGCCGCTGCACTTTCCAATAGCAGTTTTACTCCCAGTGACGCCATCACCAATGGTGGCCTGGCCGTAGATAACAGTGCCGGAAAAGAGCAACTAGGTGCCATCAGCGTGGCAACCACCGGCAATGGGCTCGATCCGCAAGCACTCGCTTACGGCAGAGCGTAATCCTACACTACTTAAAACGTACTATCCGCCAGCTTGCGCTCAAGGAAATGACGGAACGCACGAATACGCTTGGAATCTTTCATATCCATCGGATAGGTCAAATATGTATCCACCGGCACCCCCTGTACATCATCCATAATCCGGCTGACATGGCGAGCGCGCTCGACGATATAATCCGGCAGCACCGCAATGCCCATCCCATTTTTTACTGCTCGTAAAATTGCCATCAGATTATTGACACAAAACGTCACATTCAGGTCGATTCCCTCCTGATTTGCACGCTGGTACAACCAGTTGAAATTGTCATTGACGCTTTTTCCTGAATCCTTCAACGTAATGATCCGGTGATGGGCCAAATCCTTAAAGCGCTTGGGAATGCCATAGATGCGCAGATAGTCATTGGATGCAAACAGGGAACTATGGATACTCATCAATGGTCGCTGAATCAGATCCGGATTTTTTGTCGGATACATGCGAATCGCGACATTGGCTTCTCCCATATTCAGGTTCAACTCACTATCGCTTAGAATCAATTCCACTTTAATCTCAGGATAAAGTTCTGAAAACTCCTTCATCTGTGATGTCAGCCAGGTTGCTCCCAGGGAATAGGTCGTCGTTACTTTCAAGGTTCCGCGTGGCCGCGCTGCCACATCCGACAAGGCACTCTCAGCAACGGAGAGCTTTTCGAACACCTCACTCACGGTTTTTTGCAGGATTTCGCCCTGCTCCGTCAGCAGTAATCCGCGTGCACGACGATGGAACAGAGTGGTCTTTAAGCTTTTCTCCAGCGAAGTTATGTGCCGCGAAACCGCAGACTGACTAATATCCAGGCGTTCACCTGCCTTAGTAATATTCTTCGTTTGCGCGACCGTATAGAAAATCCGCAATTTGTCCCAATCCAGCATGTCGTCCCTTCATTCATCCATCCATCAACATCTTACTATACTGCCGTTGCGACAGAATGGAAGCGAGGATACGCCGACTGCAGCATTGGCAGGCACTACCTACACGCCGCATGTTACAGCTTCATTAAGACTGGTGAACAAAATGGATGGTGTATTTCCCTTGTGACGTATAAGTCAGTCGATTACAACCAATGGCATGACTTTGAATACTTCTTCTCAAAAACCGGTATTGCTCTGTATTCTCGACGGCTGGGGACATGCCCCGAATGAATCCTCTAACGCCATTACTGCTGCCACTACTCCCCACTGGGATGCCTTGCTTCGTGATGCACCACATGGACTTATTAATGCATCTGAACATTTCGTCGGCTTGCCAAAAGGTCAAATGGGAAATTCAGAGGTAGGACACATGAATATTGGCTCCGGCCGTCCGGTACGGCAGCTGCTGCCTAGAATTAACGAAGCCATTGCCGCTAATACACTAAAGGATAACGAAGCGCTTGCCACATTTGCACAATCACTTAAAGATAGTGGCGGTGCCTGCCATCTGATGGGGTTGTGTTCAGATGGTGGTGTCCATGCCCATCTGGATCATATGATTGAGCTCGCCCGGATTATTTCCGCTGCCGGAACCCGTGTATGGATTCATGCCATTACCGATGGACGCGATACGCCACCGCATAGCGCCCGCGACCATGGCTACATGCAACAATTAGTAGAACTGGCTGCCTCGTCACCAAATATTGCAATTGCTACCATCGGCGGACGTTATTTTGCTATGGATCGTGATCATAAATGGGATCGCGTGCAACCCGCTTATGAAGCGTTCACCGATGGCATTGGCTTCCAGGCATCTGATCCTTTGATGGCGCTTGGATTAGCCTATGAGCGAGACAGCCGCGGCGATGAATTCATCCAGCCTATTGTATTGGACGACTATGAAGGCATGCAACCACAAGACGGGATTCTGTTTGCCAATTTCCGCCCGGATCGCGCCCGCCAGATTATGGCAGCGTTTACTGAACAGAATTTTGATGGGTTTGACCGTGCGCATTCTCCCTACAAATATGTGCTGGGCATGGCAGATTACTGGTCAGAAGATTGTCCACTCGATATTCCTGCCATTTTTCCGATGGAACGGGTAGAACAGACATTGGGCGCTTTATTGTCTGAAACAGATAAGAAGCAGCTACGCATCGCAGAAACGGAAAAGTTCAACCATGTCACCTTTTTCTTTAGCGGCGGAAATGGCAAATTTTCGGGTGAAGATCGTATTCTGGTTAAATCGCCTGATGTAGCCACCTATGACTTACAGCCAGAAATGTCAGCACCTGAAGTAACGGACAGGCTGGTGGATGCTATCACTTCCGGTGACTATGATTTTATTGTCGTGAATTATGCGAATCCCGATATGGTTGGCCATACCGGCAATCGGGACGCTGCTATCAAGGCCGTGGAAGCAGTCGATAGCTGCCTTGGCCGTATTCGTGATGCTATCCACCGTCAAGGCGGTATATTGCTGGTAACAGCTGATCATGGCAATGTTGATGTTATGCGGGATACGAATGGCCAACCGCATACACAACATACTACTAACCTGGTGCCCTTCATTGTTGACGGCGCGACCAGTGACATCACGGCGATTCGTGACGGGGGACGTCTGGCTGATATTGCGCCAACCATTCTGAGCCTCATGAGCATGTCACAACCGGATGCGATGTCCGGGCAGTCATTGTTAGTACGGCAAACGTCTGCACAACACCCTGAGGCAAGTTGATGTGATGATATGGGTGCTTCGATTCACTATAATTATTGGATGTATAGCCATAGCACCCAAATCCTCTGCCCAGGATATTGACACGCGTAAATCGGAGTTGGAGCAATTACAGGGAACCCTTGGCGCCACACAAGACAAACATGCTAACACTCAAAAGAAAATTAAGGAGACCGCACAGGAAATTGCAAAACTTCAACACGATATTGATACAAAAGCAACGGCCATCAGGCACGGTGAGCAGCAACTGACAGAAATGCAACGTGAACTTGAATCATTATTCCTTCAGGAAGCCTCACGTAGTAAGGAGTTGGCAGCACGTAAAGCTGAGATGAGCCGACTCATCAGTGCCGCCTGGAGCCTGCAGCATCGTCCGCAACTAGCAGCATGGGTAATGCCGGAAGAAACGCGGGAGCGGGCACTCTCTGCCCGTGCCATGTATATGACAACCCATTCGCTGCGGCAGGAGGTGGATGCCATTAATCAGTCGGTACAGGCATTGGATGCACTTCAGCAGGCTATTATTAAGAAACAGCAGCATCACCAGACTTTGCAGGAGACATTGCGCAAGGAACGGGCGACACTTCAGGCATCACACGATGCCCAACAACAAATGGTGACAACCCTTAAACGCGAAGAACAGGGGTATGCACAGCGTCTGAAGCAGTTAGCCAGAAAAGCACGCGACCTGAAACAACTGGTTGTATCATTAGAAAAAGCCAGAGAAAAACAGTTGCGGGATTTTGCCCATATTTATCCTGTGGCGAAACCAATTCCTCCCTCAACTAAGTCCAAAGCCGATACACAGTCTAAAAGTGGTAATTTTAAAGAGGCGAAGGGCGTGCTTTCGCTGCCGGCTGAGGGTCGTATTACCGGGCGTTATGGAGAAAAGAGGGGCACTAATGATCGGCTAAAAGGAATAGAGATTCAAACACTTTCCGGTGCCGTTGTCTCTGCTCCCTATGAGGGAGAGGTGCTGTTTACCGGTCCGTTCCTTGATTATGGTAAGATGGTCATTATTCGCCACAGTCGAGAATATCACACACTGGTGGCAGGACTCTCACGTATCAATGTCTCGGTGGGACAGTTTTTATTGGATGGTGCGCCAATTGGTGTTATGGGGAACGATAAGGTGGAACGCCAACTCTATTTGGAATTGAGAAGACAATCGCAGGCCATTAACCCAGAACCATGGTTTGCTATAGGAAAACGAAATTATGCAACACGCTAAATGCCATTCAGTGATTCATTATTTTATAATTGGGCTTTTTGCCCTGACATGGCAGATGGCGCACCCTGCTCCCGCTTATGCCGAGAGTGAAGAAACCTATGAGCTGCTCAACCTGTTTGGTGATGTGTTTGAGCGTGTGCGCCGCGACTATGTAGAAGAAACTGATGATAAGGAACTGGTTGAAGCTGCTATCAACGGGATGCTGACATCACTAGATCCTCATTCGGGCTATCTCAATGCCAAACATTTCCAGGAAATGCAGGTGCAAACGAAAGGAGAGTTTGGCGGACTCGGCATTGAAGTTACCATGGAAAACGGGCTGGTAAAAGTCGTTTCACCAATTGATGATACGCCTGCCTATAAGGCAGGTATTGAAGCTGGCGACTATATATCTCAGATTGATGGTGACCCGGTAATGGGACTTTCTCTTTCAGAGGCCGTTGAGCGTATGCGCGGTCCGGTTGGCACGGATATTACGGTAACCGTATTACGCGAAGGGGCAAAAGAACCATTTGATGTCGATATTACCCGTGACCTGATCAAAATTAAATCCGTGCGGTTTCATGCAGAGAAAGATGTCGGCTACATCCGAATTACTTCCTTCTCTGAACAGACGTATAAGAATATGGTGAAGGCATTAGAGACGCTTGATAAAGAGATTGATCACATGAAGGGTATCGTACTGGATTTACGCAATAACCCCGGTGGGTTGCTGGATCAGGCGGTAGAAATATCAGATGCTTTCCTGGACAAAGGTGAAATTGTTTCCACGCGGGAACGTAACCCTAATGAAACCAGCCGCTTTTCTGCCAAAGCCGGAGATCTGCTTGACGGACGCCCGATGGTTGTTCTGATCAATCAAGGTTCTGCTTCAGCGTCTGAAATCGTTGCAGGTGCACTTAAAGACCATCGCCGAGCTATCGTCATGGGAAAAAAATCCTTTGGGAAAGGTTCGGTACAGACAGTGATCCCGTTAAAAGAACATGGTGCCATGCGTTTGACTACATCTCGCTATTATACGCCATCTGGCACATCGATTCAGGCAAAAGGCATCACACCTGATATTGAGGTGCAGGCCGCTAAGATTGAAAGCCTTGAATCTGGTAAAGTTCGTACGGAAGCGGATCTGAGAGGTCGCCTTTCCAATGACCAGGATCGCAAAAGTGATGATAACAAGCCAACGGATCGTTCTGAGTCAGATAAAAAGAAAGGTAAGGGATCTGAGTCCTTGCGAGGATTACAATCGGAAGAAGATTATCAACTCAGTCGTGCCATCGACCTGATCCGTGGACTCTACCTTTATGAAAAGGCGAATGAGGGAGTACCCATACCCGTGGAGACGGAATAGTAGGGTGCGGTAGGCGGTTATGGCGGAAGAAACCAAACAGCGCTACCCTATTACCATCTGGGTCAAGGCATTTATTTTGTGCCTGCTTTTTGTCGGGTGGGTCATACTCATGTTATTGCTTTATTTCCAAAGTGAAGACCGGGCAGCACAAGCTTTCCTTGATGGCCGCTATGTTAAAATTCTCGTGGAAACTGGTGACATAGAAGGCAGCATGCTGGTTACTTCTGATAAGGCCGCTTCTATTGATGATTACCGCAAACGCCGTATTGAGGAATTGACCGGCAAGAAAGCATCCGAGGTTGTGCCTGATCGAACGGCTTCTGCTGACTCGACAGCAACGCAAGACCCTTCTGCCAGCACCCAGACAGATTCCGATAGTGGCAGTATAGTCAAGGCAGAGACAGCAAAAATATCACCGCTTTCAGTTGTTACTCGCAAGATAGATACTCCTCTTCCCCCTGCCCCCAATGCCAATCTGGTGGAAACGTTGGAATCTGGTGAAACTCTACCCAAAATAAGTGATGATGGTGAAACCCTGCCTTGGAGCTATTACAGCAAGAATTACACACCAATTGCCGATACACGTCTGTTGTCTATTGTTATTACCAATCTTGGGCTCAATGTACCGTTGACACAGAAGGTGCTAGAGCTGGATGAGCGTCTGACACTTGGATTTTCTCCCTATGCGCAGGATGTGCCCAGACAAATTTCCGTGGCGCGTACTTCAGGCTTTGAAGCTTGGCTGATGCTTCCGTTACAACATGAGACCTATCCCATTCATGATTATGGTCCTCTTACGTTATTAGCTGAAGAAAGCGTGGAAGAAAATATCAACCAGGTATTAAGGATAGTATCCGGTGCACATGGTGTTGTAGGGCTACTGGCATTGCCGGATGAGCATTTTAGCCGCACCCCTCAAATGACGCCTGTATACGATGCCATTACACAACGTGGTTTATTGTTAACATTGTATGAAAAATCATTTGCCCCGACTGAGCAATCCCATATGCTGCTGCGTGCCCGCCCGCACATTCATGGAGGCAATATGCCTTCTAATTTGGAACAACTCTTTCGTGAAATTGAGTCTTATGTACAAACTGGTGGCCATACCGTTATTACCATGAGCGCACTGCCAAATGTGATGGCACAACTGAATGATTGGATTATCACCCTTCCTGCCAGGAATATTCAGCTTGTGCCACTTTCTGCGCACGCCCATAAGAAGTCTTTATAAGCCGATGCCATCACTTCCCACTGCCTATCGTCCCTGTGTTGGCATGATGGTACTCAATGCCGACAACTTGGTATTGGTTGGCCAACGCATTGATAATCGTACCGAAGCATGGCAAATGCCTCAGGGAGGCATCGATGAAGGAGAAGACTTGCGTGTTGCGGCCTTACGTGAATTACGTGAAGAAATTGGCACGGATCGAGTGGATATTATTGCTGAATCGCAGCAATGGCTTGCCTATGACCTGCCTGAGCATCTTGTTCCTCAGTTATGGGGAGGAAAATTCCGTGGACAACGCCAGAAATGGTTTCTTATGCGCCTGCAAGGCAACATCTCCGATATCGATATTCACACTGATGTTCCTGAGTTTTCCGCAACTCGATGGGTTGAACCACATGAGTTGCCGGGCATGATCGTTCCATTTAAACGCGAATTATATGCACAGGTGTTGCAGGAGTTTTCTATCTACTTGTAAGCTTCTTATGAAACAAGGCTAGCCTGTTTGCTCTGCGACTCTTGCCATTCAATAAACGCCTCAGCAGACATCGGGCGTGCAAAGAAATATCCCTGCCCCTCGTCACATCCCATCTCTTTAATGATACCAAGATGTTCTGCTCGCTCAATACCTTCAGCAATTACTGTGCGTCCCAGCTCGTGGGCAATATCAATCATGAGCCGTACAAGGCGGACATCCTCTTCGCGCTCATGCATATGACTGATGAAACTGCGATCAATCTTTAATGCATCCACGGGATAACGCCGTAAATAATCAATCGAGGAATAACCAGTACCAAAATCATCTAGATAGAGCTTTACTCCCAGTCCTTTCAGCGCGTGCATTACTTCCAGTGCCTGTTCTGAGGATGCCAGTGTGGCCGTTTCCGTCAATTCCAGCACCAGCTTATCAGGTGGCATTGATGTTGCCTCCAGTACATGCCGAATCATTTCAACCGTATCATCATCACACATTTCTTTTGCTGAAATATTGATGCACATTTCTAGCCCATTAAATGCAGTATGCGTGTGCTGTAAACATGCTGTCTTTGCTACCCAGCTACTGATATGATGAATCAAGCCGGCTTCTTCGGCCAAAGGAATAAACTGACTTGGCGAAACGTCACCATATTCCGGATGCTGCCAGCGGATCAGTGCTTCTACGCCAGTTACTTCACCAGTCGCCAGATGGATTTTCGGCTGATATTTCAATGAGAACATATCATCATCTGCCATCTGCTTGAGGGAAGATGTAATGTGAATCCGCCGCGTGGCTTCCTCATTCAGTTCATGTGAATAAAAGCGGTATTTACCACGCCCTTCTTCTTTTGCCTGATGGAGTGCCATTTCAGCGTGTTTCATTAAATCCGTATGGCTTTTTCCACATTCCGGATAAGTTGCTACGCCAATACTGGCACTAATCTGCAATGAAATACCGGCAATGACGGTCGTCACCTGCATACTGCTGATGATCTCTTCCGCAAGCACAGCGCATGCATCCAAGTCATCGGCAATATCAATGATGATGAACGTATCGCCGGACAAGCGCGCCAGCATACTGTTTTCATCCAATACAGTCTGTAACCGTGAAGCAATATCAATCAGTAAAGCATTGCCAACATCATGCCCATGCAAATCATTGATTGCCTTAAAATGATCAATATCAACATAATAAACCGCTAACAGGGATTGTTCTCGTTTGGCGCTATAAATTGCTTGCCGCAGGCTGGAAGGAATCAACTCCCCATTCATCAGCCCCGTTAAATGATCCTGCATTGTCAGATAAGCGATTTTCTCTTCGTAACGTTTACGCTGAACCGCATAGCGTAGGGCGCGCTTGACAACACCCAGATTTTCTTCTGACTTGATCAGATAATCCTGTACCCCATTGCCTAGTGCCCGAATAATCTCGCGTTCATCTTCTTCTTCAAACAGCGCAATAATGGCCAAGTCTTTGTCCCATGCCTGTAATTTGCGTATCCATTCATAGGTATGGTGGGCATCATCCAACACCCCCATATCAAACACGATGACATCAAATGCATCGGTGATGAATTCACGAGATAGTTGGTTGGGATGCGTGATATGAGAAATATCCGGGTGTGGCGGTCGCTCCTCCAGCAGCTGATTCATAAGTGTCATCTGTGAAGTGTCGTTACTGAGAAGTAATATTTTTTCTACCTGCAACATATAGAAGCGGCTACCTACCAATCGTTCCAACCATATGCTAGTGAATAAACCATAACATTCTCTTAAGATTAAGAGGCTTTGGTTATTAATTTATGATAAATACACGACACCCATGACAAATGAAAGAAATAGGCTATAACATATTCCATGACCATGTTTCCTATCCAGCTACACAACTCTCTGTCCCGAGCAAAAGAACGATTGTCAGAGGATGGACCAATCGGCATGTATGTTTGTGGTCCCACCGTCTATGCACGTCCACATATCGGCAATGCCCGTTCCGTCGTTGTCTATGACGTGCTGTTCCGTTTGCTGCGCCATCGTTACGGTGCTGACCAAGTGACCTATGTACGCAATATCACCGATGTTGACGATAAGATCAACGAGGCGGCAATACAGCGCCACATCACGATTCAGGCATTAACACAGGAGGTAACGGCACAGTTTCATAATGATATTGCCGCGCTGGGCTGCTTGCCCCCAGATGTAGAACCGCGCGCCACGGAACATATTACTGATATTATCCACATGATAGAACGCCTGCTTACTGTCGGGGCCGCCTATGAAACGGACGGTCACGTGCTCTTTGATGTAACTGCTGACCCTAACGACCACTGGCATTACGGTATGTTATCAGGTCGTGACGCAGAACAACAAGAGGCTGGTGCACGCATTGCCGTAGAGTCTTATAAACGCCATCCGGGAGATTTCGTGTTATGGAAGCCTGCCGATGAAGAGGACGATCATTCCAGCCGTTTTGATAGTCCCTGGGGCATCGGGCGTCCCGGGTGGCATATCGAGTGTTCAGCGATGTCGACGCATTATCTTGGACATAATTTTGATATTCATGGTGGTGGTGCCGACCTTAAATTCCCACATCATGAAAATGAAATTGCTCAGTCCTGCTGTGCAAATCCAGGCTCAACATACGCCCGACTATGGGTTCATAACGGGTTTCTGACCGTTAATGGTGAAAAAATGTCCAAATCGCTTGGTAATTTTATAACGGTACGGGAACTCCTGGATCAAGGCATTGACGGAGAAGTCATCCGGTTTGCCTTGCTTAGCACCCACTATGCCAAACCACTCGATTGGACAGATAAACTTGTGGGGGATACAAGAAAACAGCTGGATAGGCTGACTCGTAGTGCACAGTCGGTAACACCTGCAGATACCATTCCTCCTGATTTTTTGGAAGCACTCACTGATGATATGAATGTACCAAAAGCTATTGCACACCTGCACGGAATGGACTCGGCTTATCTCCAGTCCAGTGCGGCTCTCCTCGGATTGTTAAATCAGGAATGTGAAACTCCGATTGTCCATGCTCCTACAGCACAGTTAGTAGGCAACATTGATATTGAAGCACTCATTGAAGCGCGAAAAACCGCCAAGGCAGCTAAAAACTGGCCTGAGGCTGACCGAATTCGGGATGAACTGAAACAACAGGGTGTTACCCTGATTGATCAATCGGACGGAGGTACTACATGGGAACACAGCCCATAAGGCAGTTTGCACGTGACACCGATAAAGTAATTTGTTAGATGACATGTTCTCGTAAATCATGGCGGAGTAGCTCAGTTGGTTAGAGCAGCGGAATCATAATCCGCGTGTCGGGGGTTCGAGTCCCTCCTCCGCTACCATATATTTCAACATGTTGTGATTATTTTTCCTTCCGACTTTTTTGTTTTTGGGACAATTGCGGGACACTAACAGAAAAATACATCTGATCATTGGCCTTAATTATTGGCCAAAATATTACTTGGTTGTGTGATGTCCCATATAGTCCCTTTGTGAATTCATCAATTAAAATACCATTGAATTTTTTAATCTTATTATGTGACCCTCCCCCTATAATTCGGTCCAGATTTTATCTCGTAGTTGGGATAGATTATTGGGAACGAACGATAGGAGTTATGCATGAGCAAATTACGTCACAAGCCGGAACAGATTATCCGTAAGTTGAGACAGGCAGAGGTGCTGTCTGGTCAGGGAAAGAATGTTGAAGAGATATGTTGTGCGTTGGGTGTATCGGATGCGACCTATTATAAATGGCGTAAAGAATATGGCGGCATGGGTGTGAGTCAGGCGAAACGGCTGAAAGAGTTGGAATCGAAGAATGCACTTCCTTCTCTAAGAGTTGTAATGATTTTCTTCTCAGTCTTTTTGCCTTCACCAGAAAGCTGTTTTTTCAATGTTGACATGAACGCAATAAATGGATCGTTCGTATAATCTTCTTCCCACGCATTAAAATACACACAATGATATCCATCTTGTTTCAGATGCGATTCCCAGTTCCGAATAAAAAATGTCTTTCCGGTTCCGTACCCTGAACTTAGGCTAATAACAAATGGCTGGCAAATGCTTGAGATAGCGGATGTAAGGTAAATTGCCACTTCCTTCCTATCAAACACATCTGACTCCCATGGAGTGCTATAATCTGTCAAAGGCGTCTTTTTTCTTAAATCTGTCATGCTAACACTTTTATATGCTTATGAAATATCTTCAATAAGTAACTCCACAGTGTGCTTCTTCAATTCATGAAAAACGTTCTTTGATTTCCTGTAACGTAAAGCGTTTCTCTTGTAGAGTACGAATTTTCCTTACTCTGTCTGTCATTTCAGAGGCATAAAGCTGATATCCTGCATCTGTAATTTCAGCAACATATAATAACCCCTCCTTAGTCCAGTGTCGTATGGTTGAATTGCTCTCGCCAGTGTGTTTTGCCAGCTCACCGATTTTTAGTAATGTATCACTCTCCGGTTCTTCTGCATCTTCACCTTTCACGGCTTTCAGATAAATGTCCAGTGAGCGATCGACGGCCTTGGCAATAATCTTCAAATAATCCTCTTTTGATCCGCCAAGCTGCGCTTTTTCCAGTGAGCTGATATAAGCCAGCCGATCACGTTTGCGGATAATCGCAGCAGGATAGCCTAACATCAGCAACATCATATTCATTAGCAAACGGGCTGTTCTGCCATTTCCATCGACAAACGGGTGGATGGTCACGAGCCGATAATGTGCCTCTGCTGCCAGCTCTATCGGGTGCATATCCGTTGCCTCGCTAAACCATGCAACAAATTCAGCCATCAGGTCGGGTACTTTGCGCGGATTTGGCAGCACAACCGCAGAGCCGGAAATCCTCACAGGCACACTGCGATAGTGGCCTGCATTAGCATCATCAATACCTTTCAGGATGATGTCATGGATATGCAGTATGTCTTTCTCCGTAAGACTTGCTGGCGTTCGCTGTACCTGATCCTTCACCCAATCAAGAGCATGCGCATGATTGGTAGCTTCCAGATGTTCCGTGAGTGACTTACCGCCAACGGTCAGGCCTTTCTCAACCACCAATGCTGTTTCGCGGCGAGTTAGGGTGTTGCCTTCAATCGCGTTGCTAGTATAGGTCAGTTCGACCCTGAACCAGTCATCCAGATTACGTACCAACGCATCCGGCAACGGACGAAACGCGTCCAGCTGTTTCTTTTTATCTATGAGTGCCTCATAATTCATAATATGAACCATAAACCATGACGTTACGGTTTTCAACATTAATTGTTCAGTGAGTGTGCCTTCATCCCTAATTTGGATGGGGTGTTGTCATCTCAGTAGCTTCAACGATTTCCTGCTTTCTCTGCCCCAGAATATAATAGGCATTGAATAAATGCTTAAGCGGTGAGCACCCCTCCGCTACCATTACGGACAGCTCACCCTATGAATTTCTTATTGAGTGGGACGAGAGAAACCCCCGACCTCCTTTATAGGCGAACACGCCCTAAAAACGTTGCTTGTCATCAAGCGCAAAGAGCTCCACAACCTCCGGGTCAACCGCAATCAGTCCCTTCAGGATGCGTCTGGCTCCATTGTCAGGGTCACTGATTCCGTTGAGTATCTCAAGCTCACGCTCTTCCGCCATATCCTGCTCTGTTTGCTCGCTCGGCAACCCGACATTGGCAATCGCCAGATCACCGGCCTCCTGCAATCCTGCTGCCGTCAGAGGCCGTTGTGATACGATTTCCACCGTATTCGGGATTGTCATGTTTTCTGTCGCGGCAGGATTCTGCGGCTGAGACTCCGGCGCAGGCACAACCGGTACCACCGGCTCGGCAGGGGATGGTTCCGGTGCCGTCTCTTCAACGACCGGCGTAGCAGGAAGCGGTACGCCACCGCCACCGGCCAGCTTGCGAATCACAAAATTTTCAAACGTATAATTCGGGTTATTGCCCGGACCACCGATAATCGTATCTGCCGCCGCCTGACTGACTGCTCCACCGACCAGCCCGGTCAATGTGGCACCGGTGGCATTGTTATTAATGTCGACATTTGTGGCATTGATGTCGGCCGTGATGGTTGTCCCTGCATCCAGATTTAATGTCGTCGCTGTTAGTGTGTTAACACCGGTGGTAACAGCACCCGTAGCGGCATCGACTGTCAGCGTATTCGTGCCGGCATTAGCATTGCTTTGTACGTCCACCGATGCACCACTCAGCGTCAGATTACCACCCGTGAAATCAAAGGCACTGTTGAAGGTGGTCGCTCCGGACGTGGCACTACCAAAGGCAAAGCCGGTGGTGGCCGTCGCATTGGCCAGCTCAGCATCGGTAATATTGACATCTGCTGCTGCTACCGTGCCGACATCCAGCGATTCTCCGGCAATACGCGGGGCAACTGTCATCGTGCCACCGGAGCTGAGTGTCACCGGTTCATCAAAGCGGAAGCCGTTATCGACATTGAAGGTTAAATCACCGGCCGCACTGATAGTGTTGGTAGACACACCATCAATGCGTGCATAGAGTGCCTCTCTATTACTGGTGCCTGCGTTGTGATTGAACGTAATGTCACCGGTACCGGTGGTACGGATAGTCGACGTTCCGTTTGAAAACATAAACCCTTCATTATCGGCCGCACCGGTGTTGGTGGTATTAATTACAATGTTTCCTGCTCCTGTGGTTTCAATTGCTCCACTACTGTCATTGATGCGGAGAACGCCTTCACTAGTGGAACTGGAAGTGCTGAGATTAAATGTCAGGTCACCATCAGCCGCTCTGAGAGTATAGTTTCCGTTGCCGAGATACATGCCACCACAATGATTACCACATCCTTGACCAACGCCATTGAAGGTGAGGGAGGTATTGCCCTGTGCTTCCGTTAAACCAGCATATTCCAGGATAATCCCATAACTTACATTTCCACTTGCACCGCCTGTGCCATTCAGAATATAATTTCCATCAGAAAAGATATTATTGCTAAGCATTTGCAGGCCTAGGTCAATGCCTGCTCCGTTTCCGCCGTTTCCTGTAATCGTACCACTGCCACGGAATGTTGCATCATCGAGCACTGTGCCATAACTTCGTACTCCTGTAGCATTGCCCCCTGTGCCAGTAATTTGCAATGTGCCGCCACTGCGATTATCTACTGTTACGTTATCAAAAACAGCGCCATAATTATGGTCGTTACCGTTCGCGCCTGTACCTGAAATCTGGATGTCTCCCTGAGACGTGATAGAAGATCCGTTATGGATATATGCACCATAGTTACGATCAACCGTACCCTGACCTCTGCCTGTGATGGTAATATCGCCGGAACCGGTGGTCAGAGTGCTGTTATCTATCTCCACACCATAACTATTACTCACCGCCGCCGCACGTCCCAGCCCGTCCAGCGTAATACTGCCGGTGGTGGTGGTCAGGGATGTGCCGCCCAGCATGTAGATACCTTCATTACTGTCAACATTCTGCCGTGCCTGTGCCAGAATCGATATATCACCTGCCCCGGTTGAAATCGTTGCATTGTTAAAAAATACTCCATGCCGACCGGACGGGTCGTCTCCCGTTACTCGTAGTGTGGTGGGTGAGTTTCCTCCACCTATCACGAAATCTCCGCCATTGGTGGTGATTGTTGCATTGGCCAGCTCGACGCCACCTAACGCACTACTATCCGTATCGGCATTGAGGATCACATCCCCACCATTGGTGGTGATACTGCCTCCACCATCACTTTCAATGCTGCGCGCCGCTTTGAGTGTAATATCTCCTGATCCCTGTGCCGTCAGATCAAAATCATGCTTGAATCGTACATGCTGCCCGGCATCAAACGTAATGTTGCCAGTGCCAGAGGTACGGATTGCTCCATTAGAGACCGTACTAATCCCCTGATTATCGGTACGCAGGGTGATGGAGCGGTTATTGGCCAGATCGAGCGTATCGCCTTGCAGGTCTAACGTGATGGTATTGTCAGCATGGAGCAGTATATCTGCGGTATCAGACAGGCGTTCCAGATAGCGTGTGGTAAAGGCGGAGTAACCGTCCGTCGCATCGCCCTTCGCGGTGGAGGCTGTCGCTCTAGCGAACTCTGTTGCACCCGAACCGGGCGGTGTCAGCGCAATGCCCCACTTGACGGACTGGTATTGTTCCATCAAATTTCTAGCAGCATCCGGCAAATCATCTGCGAAGAAAATGATGTCGGAAATGGTGCCATTCCAATTTCCATCCGGTATGGCATTACCACCAAAACCAATGATTAAAGGCTGGGCTCCATCTCCGGCAGTGTTTCCTGATTTCCCAACGGTAACGATAAACCCTCCATTGGTATGTAAATCACTATCTATACTATCAGCTTTCCATGAATAAATATTATTACTTGTATCTAGATCACTAGTGGCCAGAAATGAATAAGTGTCCGCACCACCTAAATTCCATGCGTTAAATCTCAGAGCATCATTTCCAGCATTTTCTTTCCAAATACTATATCCCCAGTCTCTTTTTCTTATCAAACCCTGTTCTTGATTCGGATTATCTGAATTAGCTGTTATGAACATGTGAAATGTATCGTCTACAAACGATAGCGAGCTGTGATCTGCAACGCTTAACTCATCATCAACGCCGTCGAATAAGATGGAATCGCTACTTCCAAACTTGTTGTCAACCCAGAGTGGCATTCTTGATTCTGTTGATTGTGTCGCATGGTTTGTATTATTTCCTGACTTATCGCTGATCTGTGAAACGAGCCCTCTAAAAAGATTATCACCTGCATAAGTGCTGGTCAGCGTTTCCTGTACGGTGAGGGTGGTGCCGGCGATGGCGGTGATGGTGTAAGTATCGGTACCCAGCGTGTCGGCGGTCGTGACGGCTCCGGCGGCGCCTAAGCGAATGCGTGCGCCGACGGCTAATTGCGCTGACACATCGGCACTGGTGGTAATCGTGTTCGTGCCCACCGCACCGCTGGCGGTGGCGGCGGCCAATGCGTCCGTGCTATAGGTCAGCTCCACCTGCGACGTATCCGCGGCATCCAGCCATAACTCCAGATCAGCGTTCAGGTTGATGCTGGTATCGGTACTGACGAAGGTCGGATCGACATTGCCATAAATGGTAATGGCGGCGGGATCGAGCAGGTAGGTGCCTTTGCTCCAGCCTTCCTTGGCGGTGAGGTCGGCATAGCCATACGCATCGAGGGTGCGCTTGCCGGAGGTTTCCAGAAACCCGCCATGCCCGCCTTCTACGCCACCGCGTCCCAGCACATTACCATAAAACTGCGTTGTATCGTCACTCCAGATAATGGTGCGCCCCCCGTCACCGCTGTGCAGTGCATCGTTGAAGATAAACGCTTGTGGATCAACATACACATACTGCGCGGCTGGAGTATCGCCCGTGCCCAGATAATCACCGCCAATCTTGATGCTACCACCGGCACGGTGCGCATGTGCAAGGAATGCTTCTTCCGTGCGTACGGATTTATCTGCTGTTAACGAGGCACTGCCTTTTTTATGTCTGTTTCCTGCACTCGCTTCCTGCTTGTGCAATGAAACGGGCTCAAGGCTGGCGCGGTCTCCTGACCGCGCTCCATCATACTGTGAAGACGGTGCTGAATGCCCCGATGCATCAATGATGGTATTCGGTAACAGACCAATCACATCACCGGTTATCTCTATCTTACCGCCTTGCTCTCCTGCATCACGCCCTGATGCATCCAGATAGGCATTGCCTACCAGCACCGTGCTCTGGCCTTGTTTTTGTCTGTCTCCCACTTCGGTCTCCTGACCTTCGCGATGAGACGAGCTCAAGGCTGGGTCGGCCTCCTGGCCTCCCTTCTTATCCCAACGCGCACGATCATGAGCGCCTGCCGCCGCAATCACGATCTTCCCGCCTTTTTCTTTAATCGTCGGTGCGGTGAGTTCGCCTTCGACCACAATCAGGCTGTCCACCAGCTCGCGACCCGCCGCCGCGCTCAACGCAATCTCGCCGCCTTCCGCACTGATACGCCCCGTATTCGCCACCAACTGAGACGTCACCGCATCGCTTGCCTCCACAGAGAGCAACCCATCCCCATGTAAATCGACCGTGAACGTGTCACCCGATGCCAGCTGTACCTTCCCCAAACGCGCACGGATCACACCATGGTTCTCTACATTGGGTGCCACCAGCCCCACCAGTCCCGCTTCCTTCGCCGTGATCTCGCCATGGTTGACAATCGACGCATCCGGATCGCCGGGCTGGCTGAAATTGAGAGTGCCCGCCATGAAATCACGCGTGTCAATATCCGCACTCGTCGCAATCAACCCGTTTACATCCACCCGTGCGCCACGATCAAACACCACCCCGTTCGGGTTCACCAGTATCACGTGCCCATTCGCTGACAACTTCCCCGCTATCCGTGACGGATCGGCGCTCTTCACACGGTTCAGAGCGGTGGAACCGCTTGAGGGCTGGTGAAACTGTGTGTGCTCGTCCACTCCAATATCAAAACTCCGCCAGTCAATCACCGCTTGATCGCTGTGCTGGTGCACGTCCAATTTCTTGCCACTCGACACGATCGACGCATTGCCACCAGTAACAACACCGCCGGAGGGATTGGCACAGGCAACCCCACTATAGAATAACCCAAGCGCCAAAAAACCATACCCACACAGGCTGGTTGTCTGTTTTAACCAATGGTTTTTCATGGAAACCATTATGGCACGTAAATATTAAGAGAATACTTATGCAAAATGCAGGCTGGCGGCGCGCAACATACGGGCGCGGCGATTCACATTACGAATCAACTGGATCATCAGAATATACAGCAGCACCGCATTAAAGCTATGCCAGAGGAAATGTGTCCCAAACGGAATTTTATCGCATACCGCATTATCAATCGATCGGAAGAACAGGGAAACCACGCCGATAATAGCGGCTACCAGAAAGGCTCTTGCCGTCGCACGGCGTTTCAAATTGAGATATAGCGCAATGACAATCAATGCCGTCATACTGGAAAGGTAGCCGATTGAGTCATTCAATGCGTTGGGAAATGTCGTTACCAGAATATGTGTTCCACCGCCAAATGCTATGTAACAAACGATGGTTTCAATCCATTTACATTTCAGAATTCGCACCATGGTACTCAGAAAGAAAATATTAATAAACAGGACGATAGGGACAATATCTATCATCTCCGTTATAGCACTGGGAAACATATGAAAAATCGTACTACCCAGGCCAATACAGAAAATCAGAGCAGTTAGTATATGGATATCATAAATCTTAAACCCTTTCAGATCAGGATGCTGATGGGAATAACGATAGAGGCGTGCAGCAACCAGGAAAAAACCCAGGTTTGTTAATACATTAAGTGGTTCTGCAAAAAAGTTACCTGCCGTACGTTCACAAATCCCATAATAATGTACGAGCAATGTTTCTTCCATAACCTATTATAGCATGGTTTTTATTAACCTACAATTAACCAATCGTATCGTTTTTTTTGTCAATTTCTTTTGAATCCAACTCAGATAAAAAATGGCGCACAATCTCTATATCTTCCTGTTGTAGTAGTGCTTCATTACTTGAATCTTCAGGAGACTGCCTACCCATTTCTTTTAAAATCGCCAATTCCAACTCCGACCATTTAAGCAACAATTGTGATAACTTATGAAATACGGTGCTGGGTGATTCTTTTTCACCTACTAGGAAATTTTCTCTTGCCATATGCTGTAAGGATGATTGGCAGGCTAATACCCTGTGGTGCTTGCGGCATATCTGGCTAAGACTTATTGCGCGCACGTCAACGTCATTAGATTCTTGGTTTATAGCATCTTCATCATACAGACTCACCAATATTGCCATTAACTGTGTAATATGTTCCTGCTGGTTTCTGGTGCGCTTCCTTAGTGAATTAATAAAATCTTCCATAGCGTTAAGTTTTGCTTTGCAAAATATAACCCGGAAGGCTAATATTCACACTTCCAGTGCCATGGGGAGGCCATAAAATGCATCAAGGGGGACGTAATGATATCACTTACAATTTTTATGTAGGGAAATATCTTCGTCATGCGAACCTAGTAGAACAGGGGAAACATGCATAATGATTAAAGCTGGGTTTGGAGGAGAGAAACCTCCTTTAATTGATAAGGATAATGAGCACGAACCATATAACGGTGTTGCAGCTGAACAGGCTACGTGGCGTGCCGTGATTGTACAAGCACTCATGGACGCAGCATCTAATAGCAAGAAGAAGGAAAACCTTCAGGCTAAAGAAGAAGCCCTCGTTTGGCTACGAGGTAATAGCACCGACTTTTTAACGGTCTGTCATTATGCAGGCTTCGAACCAGAATTCGTTAGAATGATGGCCAAGAAGGCGCTGGAGCGTGATTGTATTTGGCGCGCAGCACCTGGTACCGGTAAGAGAGCAAGAAAGAATCGTGATCTTGGACTATATCACCGGTTACCAACACAAAGCCGCTAGTCTTCTGTAATTTGCAATTTCTCATTGACCATGCCTTAAATAGGTGCATGGGACAGCTATTAACTTTCCAAAACGAAGCCTTTTTTATTGATGCACTCGCACATTATCTGCTGACACACTATACTTCCGATCATGATCCAGCCACATTAGCATCTGTACGCGTATTGCTGCCCAATCAGCGGGGTATTACTGCACTAAAGCGTGCATTGTTTCAGACCAATAATCAACAGGCATTATTACTGCCCGCTATCACTACGTTGGGGAATCTCAAACCATCCGACTGGCTACCGCCCGATTATCCAGAGATATCAGCTCTCCCACCAGCTGTGAATGCAATGGAACGGCAGATATGGCTTGCTGAATGGTTGCTGGAGAACACATCTTTACATCATCACTTTCCCTCTCCTCCAACCATTGCACAAACGCTGGATTATACCGAATCATTGTTAGCACTTCGGGATGATTGCCGGCGAGCGAACGTATCGACAGCTGCACTGCATCGCCTTGTTAGCAATGATTACGCGGAACACTGGCAGGATACGATCAGTATCTACACAAGCGCTATGGCCTATCTAGATCAACGGCTTGTTAAAACCGGTTTTATTGAACCACTCACATATGAATCGCAGGTGATGCATATAATATCACAATACTGGCTCCAATACCCCCCTTCCACTCCTATTGTTGCAGCAGGATCAACCGCAGCCGATCCTACAACGGCACTGCTGCTAAAAACATTGCTCAGCCTGCCACAAGGACGTGTGATATTACCAGGGTTGGATATGGACATGCCGGAGCAGGAGTGGGATACCCTAGAAACGACCCATGCTCAATACACGATGAAACAGTTTTTGATCTATCTGGAACAATCGCGCCGACAAGTGCACGCCATTAATGTCGAAGGACAGGAGCGCGATTCATTCATACATAGAACGATGAGCCAACACAGTGCATCCTCATATCAACCTGACAGAACGAATGTGCCACAAAGCGTAGATGGGTTGTATCTCCAGGAGGTAGATGATGATATTGCCGAAGTTGAAACGGTTGCATTGCTGATTCGGCATCAGTTGGAGCAAGGCCATTACAATATACTGATTGTGTCTGATCAGGATTGTTTTGTTCGAAGATTACGCGATCTTCTTCATGATCTTGGTATAACGATTAATCATTCTGCCGGCATACCAGTTGAGCAACACCCTGCATATCGTTTGATGATGCTAGTGGCAGAGCTTCTCTATCGGCCTTATGCATCTGTTACCTTGCTTTCATTGCTGCGACACCCGATGTGTTTCCCCGACTGTTCAGATCAACTGCAAGACACGATTCACCTCTTGGATCACCGGTTGCGTGGCTGGCATGCCTATCGCAGTGTTTCCGACGCAATCCACGCCATCACCACAGATGCTACTTCTATCGATGACCGTGTGCGAACAAAACTTGAGTGGCTGGCGACTCAGTGTGATCGCAGTCAATCGGTAACTTTGCAACAGATGATAGACATCCACTTAGAAACATTGCGATATGTATGTGGCATCATGCATGAGTCAAATCAGCATAAAAATGAGGCACTTGCCTGCCTAATGAAGCAACTGGAGACTTGGCAGGAACATCTGCATACTCATACGACATGCCCAACACATGAATATCATAACTGTGTAGCGCAATTGTTCCGAAATGTATGTCTTCCTGTAAATGAAGGTTCAGATTCCAGCATTCATATTATTGGGGCACTTGAGTCCAGATTGCAGAAGGCGGATGTCGTTATCGTTCCTCATATGAATGAGGGGCATTGGCCAAAACCGATACATCATGAACTATGGCTCAATAATGCCATGCGTCGTCAATTAGGACTAGATTTTGTACAACGGCGTATCGGGCTGGCAGCGCATGATCTGTCTATGCTGTTAAAGGCGCCTCAGATACATTTGGTTCGCGCGCGAAAGGAGCAGGGAGCGCCAACCCAACCATCACGGTTTTTCCAGCGATTACAGCTAGGACTATCCATGATAGGAGTTTCGGCTGCACCATGCACCCCGCCCCATTGGCTGAAGCAGTGGCGTCAATCCTTCATACACTATTCCCCCTCCCAGCCTGTCATGCAACCACATATTACTCCGCTACTGGACAGCCGCCCCACGCGCCTTAGCGCTACTACCATTGAAACACTCATGGATAATCCATTCGCTGTCTATGTATCCGCCATTTGCGGGTTACGTATGCGTGATCCATATGACGAGAACTTTAACGCACAGCATTTTGGTTCAACATTACACCGTGCCATGGAAAAAGCTGCCGAAGCTTATGATCCTCCACAGTTAGAACGCTATCAACATAGTCTGCAACAACATATCATTCATAGCATTAGTACGCATGTCCCAGCCGGCGAACGCCATTTTCACTGCAAGCGGCTGGAACGTACCATGGCTACCATTATGGTAGAAGAAAGCCGCCGGGCAACTTCCATCGACAGACTTTCAGCGGAGCAGCAACTTGAAAGAACGTTTACTACCCCGCAGGGTGATATTACCTTGCATGCGCGTGTTGACCGTCTAGAGGAACGCCATGACGGTAGCCTCTGGATTATTGACTATAAAACAGGCACTATCCCTTCTGCCAAGGATGTATGGGACGGAAAACGATCCCAGTTGTTAGTTGCAGCCATTACTACAATACACCCTGATATTGGTGGACTGGAATACTGGATGCTCAGCGGAAAACATGGCG
The DNA here is from genome assembly GCA_028279475.1 of Rickettsiales bacterium. Taxonomy (GTDB): domain Bacteria; phylum Pseudomonadota; class Alphaproteobacteria; order Rickettsiales; family UBA998; genus JANQNR01. The sequence continues at coordinate 296,525 of JANQNR010000004.1, forward strand.
AAACGCTACTGCATACCATAACACCGGCCTCATCAGCAGCAGAAGGGGATTTCCGTGAAGAGATCACTGAAAAATTACTGGCTCTTGCCGATTATTATTGTCACCACCCAGAAGCACTTTTTGTCTGGAATACCAATAACACCAACCCAAAACACTATGAGCTAGCATCGCATCTTGCACGTGTCGGTGAATGGTAAACTCTTTATACAAAAACGGCGGCGTAGCCATCACTACGCCGCCGTCCAGTTATTTACCAGTTTCCATTAGAAAATGAAGTCGCCATCGCTCAACGTTCCAGTCACATCGCCTGTGATCTGAACTTTGAAGTCAGACTGATCTGAAACAACATTTGTGTTGCCGCCGGAAAGCTCCAGACGCAACTCGCCTGCTTCCGTAGCGCCACCGTCATCATCCAGCGCCGTGAAGCCGAGTGCGCTGACATCCAGCTTGTCCTTACCAACTTCAAAGTCAGCAATCACATCAAACAGATCACCCGTTGCCTTACTTTCACCAACGCTGTTAAACTGGAATATGTCATTACCTTTCTGGCCGTTCAGAATATCGACACCGGTACCGCCGACCAGCGTATCGTTACCCTGATCACCCCATAAGGAATCATTTCCGCTGTCGCCATAGAGCAGGTCATCACCGCCTTTGCCGCCTAGGCGATCATTGCCATCGCCACCATGCAACGTATCGTTACCACCGTCTGCCGTACCGCCAGCCGAGGTATTTTCATCACCGCGCAGGATATCATCACCAATGCCGCCGTAAATAACGTCATCGTCATCACCGCCAGCCAATGTATCGTTACCGGTATCGCCTTTTAACGTATCGTTACCAGCGCCTCCACCGGCTTCGTCGTTACCGCTACCGCCGTCCAGCATGTCATTACCATCGCCACCGGCAAGGCTGTCATTACATTTGCCCCCTAGCAGCGTATCGTTGTTAGTGCCGCCAATCAGCGTATCACTGGAGTCACCACCATCCAGCAGGTCATTCCCCTTACCGCCAGACAATTCGTCAGCGCTTTTTCCGCCATAGATAGTATCGTTACCTACACCGCCAATCAGCGTATCTTCACCGGAACCACCTTTCAATGTATCATTACCGGCATCGCCCCAGATCATGTCGTCACCGTCACCGCCTTTCAGGCTATCGTTACCGCCTTTACCACTAATACTATCATCACCAGTACCGCCATAAATGGTATCATTACCACCTACATCGCCACCGCTGGAGAAGATATTTTCATCGCCACGCAGCAGGTCATTCCCCTTACCGCCGAAAATCTTATCGTTACCTTCACCACCGAACATGGAATCATCGCCATCTCCGCCTTTCATGGTATCGTTACCGGTACCGCCATCAGCTGCATCGGCACCTTTCCCACCTTTAATCAGGTCATTGCTCTTGCCACCAATCAAGGTATCATCACCACTTTGACCTTTTAATGTGTCATTACCGGCACCACCAACCAGATAGTCATCGCCTTTACCACCTTTTAGCGTATCATTGCCGCCATCACCCCATAGGGAGTCATTGTCTTTGCCACCAAAGAGCAAGTCATTGCCATCTTTACCGCCGAGACGGTCATTGCCTTCACCACCATACAGTGTATCATTACCGGTTGATGGTCCCGTACCTGCAGAAGAGTTATCGTCACCCCGCAAAATATCATCACCTTTGCCGCCAAAGATCTTATCATCACCATCACCGCCGGCAATCGTATCATTATCTTTGCCGCCTTTAAGGGTATCGTTATCGTCTCCGCCCTCGATTTCGTCGTCGCCTTTGCCGCCAAAGATTTTATCATCGCCGCCATCACCGAACAGCAGATCATCACCTAACCATCCAAAGATGGTGTCATCACCAGCCAAACCATTGACCGTATCATCTCCACCCTTGGCGAATATCTCATCATCACCGATTGTACCATCAATCAGTTCACTCAGTGCCGTACCAAAAATAGCCATTACTTTATCTCCACATAACGCTAAGTTTAAATTTATTCCTTCTTAAGCAATTTTTTCCGCTACTTGTCAATAGGAATTAACACTTGCTAACATTTATTTTTATTTATATTGCTAATGAAAATTCATTTTATTTCATAACGCTGTTTAAAATTCGTTAGTTTTTCTCTCATTTTTTCCTCTGTTGCCAGAATAACATCACTGTTGCTTAATTGTCCCACTGAAGCAGCTGCCTTGCTAAGCTTCCTAATTACATTCTTTGATGGGGTTCCCATTCCGATCGCGCGCCCTAAATGCTGGTAGCGCTGGAATCGGTCCAAATGCCGACGATGATGGAACAGGTGGCGAGAGCATTGCTCTAACATGTTAGATGCTCCAATATCGGTAAAATCGATGTCCACTTGCAATGCCTCACCCCAATCCAACCATTTCCTACGATGCAATGGATTTAAAGGCTGTACTGCTCTCCAGGGAATACGTAGCGCATCTGCCACAATAACTCCATGCATTGCTTCGGATATTATCAGACCTGAGGCAAGAATACTTTCCAATATAACCTCTACATCCTGGGTGGGATCTATGAAATGTATATCAGCTGCTTGACAGGCATCTTGCCAACTGCCTGTAATGATTGATTCAAAATGCGGCATGTAACTGACCGGGTAATGGATGGTACGCTGTGATTCAGGTACCAGCAGGCGTACTAGCAATGCTGGATCACCAATACCTAATGCTTCATCCAACCCCAATGCCCGTGCCGTTGCGGGCCCTCGAACAAAATGGAATTCCCACATGTCATCATGTTTTGGTAATGGTGTGTAGCCACCATACCCTGCACCAAATACAATTTTTCGCGACGTATCAGGGTGAGAATCGTAGAGCACCGAGCCAATACCTAAGAATAAGTCGCGCTCATCTTCATCAAAAAAGTCCGGCAACAGCTTTGGCCATAACCAGTGGTTTAGCTCATCCCCAAAATTTGGCTGCTTTCCCTTATATACGAATAATTTCATTCTACATGTCTCATTAGCTAGCTCTAGTTAGCTAGTATATTTTGTTGCATCATGATTGCGCCACACAAGAATTAATTTATGATTAACTATTGCTATCGCTTATGCAGTTGACTATTGTAACGCCACGCTGCATAACGCAGTGCAACATCTAACTGATTGATAGGATGCACTTTCCCATGCCTACAGATCGCCTTACTGACGACCATATTTCTCGTGATGACATGCACCTAACGCTAGCAGATCTATGGAATACCATTTGCCGGCGCAAAGGGTTCATTTTTCTATCCACCCTGCTTGTCGTAATACTGGCTGCTATTTATATTGCGCTAGCTCCCAGAAAATACGAAGCCAGCTCAGTGATTATGATTCAGAATGAAGAGCAGGATCTGGGAATGCAAAAGCTGGAAGCACAATCACCTGTGAACGCTCTGTCACAAATCCCAACCGAAATCCAGATTCTGACTTCCCGTGAACTGATTAATGGCGTCATCAGTAATATTGCATCAGAAGCGGAAGAACTTGGAAAGCCGGCACCCGCACTTTCAGTGAATGGCATTTTGGCCAATCTTGATGTAGAGCAGGTTGGAAGGTCACTGGCAATTGACATTACCTATACATCTAAAAACCCTGAACTAGCAGCAAACATCGCTAATCAAGTTGCCAAGGCCTACATCGCGCTCCAGCAGCAATGGACCTTTGCTACTCTGAATGAAACCAACAGTTGGTTAAAAAGCCGAGTGAAAGCAATTCAAAAGGAAATTAGTGAAACGCAGAAAGAAATTGTTGCTTACAAGGAAGCTACAGGGCTTGTGGATAGCCGTGGCACCGATCTAATTGAACAGGATGTATCCGGACTGAGCCAGCGCCTGACGGCAGCTAAAGCCGAACTGGCTGAAGTTGACGCGAAGCTTCAGCAATTCAATAGTGGGAATATTGCATCATCCCCAGCTGTTCTGCAATCTTCATTAATCCAAGCACTGCGAGTACGAGAAGCAGCCAGTCAAGACGAATTGGCGCAGTTATTGGAAGAACTAGGTCCCGGGCATCCGGATTATATTGCTGCCCGGCAACGTGTATTGGAAGTGCGCAAACAAATTGGCAATGAAATCGCTAAAATACGTGAGAGCACACAGCGTGAACGGCGTGTTGCGGCAGCTAAGGTTGCTCGCCTTGAAAAAACCATGGAGTCATTCCGTGATGAATATGCCAGTTCAAAAACAGCATCCATTGATTTGGAAGAATTGGAGAATGACTTAAAAACCAATCTGCAATTACTGGATATGCTAAATCTGCGACTAAAGCAGACACAATCCCAGATCGATGAGCAATTACAGGAAGCTACTGCCGTCATTCTATCAAAAGCGGTTGTTCCTGATTTACCATCACATCCTAAAATTCCTCTGATTCTTATTGGCAGCATCATTGCAGGTATTGGATTGGGACTTGCGTTTGCTATCGGCCAGGATCAATTGGAAGGCACCGTATTCAATGGCAAACAATTGCAAAAGATTACGCGAATAACAAATATTACCCTAGTGCCAGAGACCTTATTGCGGCGCAAAGACAAGGTAACGCATCTGTCTGAATACCCTGTGAAAGATCCATACTGTCTCTACACGGAGAGTATGCGTGCTATTTCCAGTTATCTGATGATTAACAAAGAAGATAACCCTGATGCTCGAGTGTTCAACTTTACCTCTGTGCTTAGTGGAGAAGGCAAATCAACCGTAGTTTCAAGCCTGGCGCGACACATGGCGCAGGAAGACATGAAAGTTGCGGTGATCGACTGTGATTTACGCCAACAGGTGCTAACTTCGATCTTCGGATTGAAAGGCAAACCAGGACTTGCAGACCTTCTGGAAGGATCTGCCGGGTTAAAGTCTGTGGTCAACCGGGATGATCTTTCCGGTGCCTACGTCATTGGCTGTGGTGCCGGCAAGAAAATGAATATCACTTCAATCACCAAGGATAAGTGGCTCAAACTACGCGATGTGATGCTAAAGGAATTTGATGTAATATTACTGGATGGTCCTCCGCTACTTTCCGTATCCGATACAAAAATCCTGGCGGCATCAACGGAAAATATCCTCTGTGTTCGCTGGAAGCACACTAAAGTCAAACAAATCCAGTTTATCCTGGATACGCTGAATAACCTGAATTGCCGTCTGCTGGGCACTGTTATTACCCGGGTAAATATCAAGAAAAGCTCTGCCTATAACACGATTGACTATAAATATTATAATCGACCAACCAAAGAACGCACTTGATTACCTGATGGTGGTGCTCAAATGAATACGACCTATCTGGACACCTACTGTGAACGTGCTGGTGAGGCGTCCCTTCTAGCGGAACCGCTCAATGCCATCACCAATCTAGCATTTATATTCGCATCTATACTGGCGATCCGTCTGCTACGTCGGTTCCCTTCCCGCCAAATTCCTGATGCCTATGTATTAGCTGTGACTCTGTTTTGTATCGGACTGGGGAGCGGTGCCTGGCACCTGCATCCAACTTCGACGACCATCATATTGGATGTCCTCCCAATTATTGCCTTCATCAATTTGTACCTGATCACCTTCCTATATCGCGCCTTCCACTGGCGCTGGTGGATGATTGCAATGGCCGTGATTGTACTACAGGCGTTGAATGCTGTTAGTGGTATGATATTCTCGCCGGGCACCCTCCACGGCACCATCATGTACCTTCCCACCTACCTGATACTTGCACTTATCACTGCATACAGCTTCTACCGCCGGGATTGGTTTGCTATACATCTACTACTGATTACCCTGTTATGGACACTCTCACTGGTTTTTCGTACCATTGACCTCCCCTTCTGCAATGCCGTAGGCTTCGGCACCCATTATCTCTGGCACTTGGCCAATGCAGCCGTACTGTATAAACTGCTGACCCTGCTGTTGTGCATTGTTCATCGTAACCGCACCCCAATTTAGGCACTTGCCAAGCGTACATATCTTGCATACAGATAGGAACAATTAAACAACTACGTACAGGCAAGCTATGGATAAATTTCCTATCACGGCAGATGGATTCAGGAAGATCGAAGAAGAAGTAAAGCAGCTGAAAACAGAAGAACGTCCAGCTGTTATCAAAGCGATTGCGGAGGCGCGCGAACATGGTGATCTATCTGAAAATGCAGAATACCATGCCGCCCGTGAGAAGCAGAGCTTTATTGAGGGGCGCATCCTTGACCTCGAGGACAAGATTGCCCGCGCGGAAATCATTGATCCCGAATCACTTTCCGGCGATACGGTGAAATTCGGCGCTACCGTGAAAGTGGTAGACGAGGAAACCGATGAAGAATTGACCTACCAGATTGTCGGTGCTTATGAAGCGGATCTGACTCGCAACCTGATTGCCATCAATGCCCCTATTGCCCGCGCTTTTATCGGTAAAGCGGAGGGTGACAGTGTAGAAGTGCAAGCTCCAGGAGGATCGCGTTATTATGAAATCCTCAGCGTTGCTTATCAACGCATAGAGGTTTAGCATCATGCTGCGTCACTTTCTGGTATTATTGACATGGACCCTGCTACTGATGCCAGTAGCGCAGGCATCGCCTGCCCCTTCCCCGTTTACCGTCGCCGCCGTCGTCAATGATCATGCGATTACCCATTACGACATCCGCGAGCGGATCAAGTTCATTATTGCCACAACCGGCCTGAAACCTGGAGAAGACACCATACGCAAGCTATACCCAAGGGTTATCAATACACTTGTGGACGAGCAATTACAGCTTCAAGAAGCAGAACGCTATAGCTTAAGTGTTTCTCGTCAGGAAATTGCTGATGCCCTTGGGCGCATCGAACAGGAACGTAGGCAACCCCCAGGCAGTCTTGCCACATTCCTTGAACAACAGAATATCAATCAAGATACGATGGAAGCACAATTACGCTCACAAATTGCTTGGAGCAAGGTGTTACAACAGCGTATTGTTCCCAAGATACGCATGAGTGATGCAGAAGTGGCGCGGGAACTGCTACGGGCGAAGAAGCGTGAACGACAGGTAGAAGAAGCCAAGCTGGTGTCACTATTACTCCCTTTTACTAATGAAGAAAATCCAAAAGAGGCAGAAGCTTTGGCATTGCAGATTGTCGAAGACTTACGAGGTGGCGCAAATTTTTCTTCCATTGCCAAACAGCTTTCCGGGAATCAATTAGACATCACTGCGCCGCAATGGTTGCCACTGCACAAGCTGGAACCGGAAATGGCATCATTGGTACGTGATGCCTCACCTCCGGCTATTCTTGGGCCAGTACGGCTGAGTATCGGTTTTCAAATTATCTCCGTATCCGACAAGCGTACCGCAAATTATAGCACCAGCGCTGAAGTGTTGTTTAAAGAAATCATTCTGTCGCTGGACTATGATGCCGGAGATGAGGAACTTGACCTATTGATGACCATTGCCCGCCAAGTACGGAAAAACCCAGGCAGTTGTAAAGAAAAAGATGTTGCTGGTGCCACCGATCTGGACGGACTGGCATTCAACGTTGATTATACACGCACCATGCTCTCCGATATTTCACCGGAAATCCTACCTCTGGTACGTGGGCTTTCCGTTGGCCAAACTTCGGAGCCGTTTGCCACGCCGGAAGGCATTCGAATGCTCACACTGTGCGAACGTGTTGACCTACCCCCGAGCGAAGAGCAGAAAAAACAGTTTACCCTGCGTCTAAAAGAAGAGAAATTCCGTCTGGAAGCGGTGCGATATTTGCGTGATCTCCGCCGCAATGCGTTTGTGGATATACGGGTGTAATCTCCTCTGCCAATAGGGCTATCCAGATATTACTTGTCGATTATCAAGATACTGCGGATGATTTGCTGGATTCACTTAGAATGGCTACGCCATTTAGAGAATGACAACCACATTATGCCGCCCTTTTGCCGCTTCTACTATACGCATCAATGCGGGCCTCAATCTCCGGGCGGAAATGGCGAATGATGCCCTGTACCGGCCAGGCCGCCGCATCTCCTAGTGCGCAGATGGTGTGCCCTTCAATACGATAGGAAATATCCAGCAATTTATCGATATCAGCCTTATCAGCACTGCCTTCTGCCATACGCTCCATCATGCGCCACAGCCAACCAGTCCCCTCCCGGCATGGGGTACACTGACCGCAGGATTCATGCTTGTAAAACTTGGACAGGCGAGCAATAGCACGGATAATGTCTGTTGACTTGTCCATAACAATCACTGCCGCCGTACCAAGTCCCGATTTTTCAGCGCGAAGCGAGTCAAAATCCATCAGTACCGTATCACAAATATCCTTTGGCAATACCGGCACCGACGATCCTCCCGGAATCACGGCCAGTAGATTATCCCAGCCGCCGCGCACACCGCCTGCGTGTTTCTCAATCAGGTCTTTGAGTGGGATACCCATCTCCTCTTCGACATTACAGGGATGGTTCACATGCCCTGAAATGCAAAACACCTTGGTTCCAGTATTATTCTCCCGCCCCAGTCCGGCGAACCAGTCTGCCCCACGGCGCAGGATGGTCGGCACCACGGCGATGGATTCTACGTTATTCACTGTCGTCGGACACCCATACAGCCCTGCCCCTGCCGGGAATGGCGGTTTGAGGCGTGGTTGCCCTTTTTTGCCTTCCAGACTCTCAATCAATGCCGTTTCTTCACCACAAATATAGGCACCTGATCCACGATGCACATACACATAGCAGGGCCATCCTGAACCACAGGCATTCTCTCCAAGAAACCCTGCATCCAATGCTTCTTGAATGGCATGTTCCAGCCGATCCGCCTCTTCATTGAACTCCCCGCGAATATAGATATAGGCCGCATGCGCCTGCATGGCGAAACAGGCAATCAGGCACCCTTCAATCAGTTTGTGCGGTTCGTGACGCATCATATCACGGTCTTTACATGTGCCCGGCTCCCCTTCATCGGCGTTGACCACCAGATAATGGGGACGCTCCTTTACTTCCTTGGGCATAAACGACCATTTCATTCCTGTCGAAAAGCCTGCACCTCCACGGCCACGAAGACCGGATGCTTTCACCTGCTCAATGATCCATTCACGGCCATTGCCTAGTATCCCGGCAGTGCCATCCCAATCACCACGCGACTGGGCACCCTTGAGTTTCCAGTCCTCAAACCCGTAGAGATTGGTAAAGATGCGGTCTTCGTCTTTCAGCATGGGTATACCTATGCTGCCTCGGAAATATTGTGAACATCAGCCTGATGCATATGCACATCCTGCTGTGGGAACGGTATAGAAATACCTTCTTCGTCAAAACGCAGTTTTACGGTTTCCATCAGATCAAAATACACATCCCAGTAATCGGCACTGTTGACCCACGGACGCACCACAAAATTCACTGAGCTATCTGCCAGTTCGCTTACCGCGATCACCGGGGCCGGGTCTTTGAGAATACGCGAATCAGCCGTTACAATATCCTGCAACACCTGCTTTGCTTTTTTAATATCATCATCATAGCCAATACCAAATACCAGATCGACCCGGCGGGTAGGCTTGGTGGAATAGTTGGTAATACTACCGCCAATGATTGATCCATTTGGCACAATGATCTGCTTGTTATCTGGACTGCGCATCACGGTGGTAAAGATATGCACTTCCTCTACAATACCTGTTTCGCCAGCTGCCTCAATAAGGTCTCCAACCTTGAATGGACGGAACAGGATAATCATGACACCCGCAGCCAGGTTAGACAGCGACCCTTGCAGCGCCAAACCAATCGCCAGACCAGCAGCAGCAAAAATAGCGGCAAGCGATGTCGTCTCAACTCCCAGCTTACTCAGCGCCGCGATGACGATAAATGCCAATACCAGTGCATTCAGAATATTGCCAAGGAATGCAGAAAGCGTGACATCCATGCCACCTTTCACCATGCCTTTCTCAATTGTAGCAACGATGCGCTTACCGATCCATTTTCCAATAATGAAAATAGCGATAGCAGCGGCGATGTTGATACCCCAATCCAGCCCTTCCTTTGCCAAAAACTCCTTGAGTTGCATCAATGTTTCTTCTGAAAAATACTGTTCCATCATCAATCTCCTTACAGTTATTTCTTCGATGTAGTTTTCTTTTTTGCAGGTTGCAGCGTCGTCACCCCACCTGCTGGCTCCGAACTATGCCGCCCGGCACAGGAACCAGGAGTCGTACGCTTGCCGGTTGCCAAATCTTTTAACAACGTTACCATCGTTTCCTCAGTCAAATCTTCATAATAGGCATCATGCTTGCCACTGGTGATCTGACACATGGGCGCATTCACACATGCTCCCAAACACTCCACTTCATCCAGTGTAAACATACCGTCTTCTGAGGTCTGCCCCAATGTAATACCAAGATGCTTCTCGCAGGCCTTGACGATGGCGTCAGAACCACGCAGCCAGCAGGGAGTTGTCGTGCAGAGCTGTACATGGTATTTCCCCATCGGCTCCAGATTATACATCGAGTAAAATGTTGCCACTTCATAGACTTTCATCGGCGGCATATCAAGCAACTCGGCCACATAATCCATCGCCGCTTTCGATAACCAGTTATCACATTCGCGCTGCGCCAGCATGAGTAGCGGCATGACCGCGCTCGCCTGCCTTCCTTCGGGATAGCGAGCAATAATAGTCTGGGCTTCCTCCAGCTTCTTTTTACTGAATGCAAAGCTGGCAGGCTGCTGTTCTTCAGCTAGGACTTTTCCGGGGGGAACATGCATAGGCTACCTATCAATTTCTCCAAATACCACATCCAGCGTACCGATAATGGCGCTGACATCGGCCAGCATATGGCCTTTACTCAAAAAGTCCAGTGCCTGGAGATGTGCGTAGCCCGGCGCGCGGATTTTACAGCGATACGGCTTGTTGGTGCCATCGGCAATCAGATACACGCCGAATTCTCCTTTGGGCGCTTCAACTGTCGTATAGGTCTCGCCTTCCGGTACGCGATACCCTTCCGTGTAGAGCTTGAAATGATTGATCAGCGCTTCCATGGAATGCTTCATCAGGTCACGTTTAGGCGGCGCCACTTTGACATCATCGGTGACGACTTCTCCGTCCGGCATGCGTTCGATACACTGATCGATAATGCGCAGTGACTGGCGCATCTCTTCCATGCGCACCAGATAGCGGTCATAGCAATCCCCGTTCTTACCGATTGCCACATCAAATTCCAGATCGCTATAGATTTCATAGGGTTGCGAACGACGTAAATCCCACGGCACACCGGAACCGCGTAACATCGGCCCGGAAAAGCCCCATGCCAGTGCATCTTCCTTGCTGATGACACCAATATCGACCGTGCGCTGCTTCCAAATACGGTTCTCCGTTAACAGCCCTTCGACGTCATCAATATATTTCCCAAACCCTTTGGAGAACTCAGCAATGTCTTCCAGTAATCCGTCCGGGATGTCTTGGTGTACACCACCGGGGCGAATATAGGCCGAGTGGAACCGCGCCCCTGACGCACGTTCATAAAACTCCAGCATTTTCTCGCGCTCTTCAAACATCCATAGTAGTGGCGTCATCGCTCCAATATCCAGCGCCTGTGTCGTCACGTTGAGGATGTGATTGAGGATGCGTGTCAATTCCGAGAATAACACCCGGATATATTGCGCTCTTGGTGGAATATCGCAGCCCAGCAGCTTTTCCGTCGCCAGCGCAAAACAATGCTCCTGACACATGGGTGAGACATAATCCAGCCGGTCAAAATAGGGGAGCGCCTGCATGTAGGTCTTATGCTCAATCAGCTTTTCCGTTCCCCGGTGTAGCAGCCCGATATGCGGATCGGCACGATCGACCACCTCGCCGTCCATCTCCAGCACCAGACGCAGCACACCATGCGCCGCCGGGTGCTGCGGCCCGAAATTGATGGTCATATTCTTGAGATCGACGTTATTTTGCATCATCCCTCCATGCTCTGCGCCAGCATCCAGCCATAACCGAACGGATCTATCACCATGGAGCATCTATCTCCCCACTGCATATCCGCTATCGCGCGCTCTTCTCTCATGCCTGCACGCAATGCGCGCTGGTGAGAAGCGTCAACATCAGCTACATATACATATAAACCATTGCTATACCCTCCAAGCATAGCAGGAGTTTTAGCAGGCCAGTCAGGATCGTATGGCGCTAAAAATATGCGAGTACCGCTAATATTCATTTCAGCATACAGTACTGTACCATTTTCATCATTCAAACGCATTATTTCTACTGCATGAAAAGCGGATTTATAATGCAAAATAGCACGCTCCACATCATTGAAAATGAGAGTTACATTAACACCTTGATATCCAGCCGGCACATAACTAGCACTCATGCTGCATCCTCTTCGCTAACTTTCTCATCGCCGGGCAGCACGTACTGCGCTCCTTCCCACGGGCTGAGATAGTCAAAACTACGATAGGCCTGCGGCAGATTGACCGGCTCATAGACTACGGCTTTCTTTTCCGGGTCATAGCGCATTTCTACATACCCAGTCAGTGGGAAATCCTTACGCAACGGATGCCCATCAAACCCGTAATCAGTTAGAATGCGACGCAAATCAGGGTTGTCATTGAAGAAGACACCATACATATCCCATACTTCACGCTCATACCATTCAGCATTCGGATAAATCGATACAATAGACGGTACCGGCGTGTCCTCATCCGTTGCCAGCTTCACACGCAACCGCACATTATGAGTATGACTGAGCAAGTGATAGACGACGTCAAACCGCTCGGAACGTTCCGGGAAATCGACTCCACACATATCTACAAGACATTGGAATTGACATTTGGGATCGTCCTGAAGCAACGCCATGACATCCACAATCGCTTCCTTTTTGACAAATACACATAACTCGTCCCGTTCCACATCACTCGCGATATGGCCAGCACCTAACTGCTGCTCTATATAGGCTCGTAATGTTTCCAGCGCTTCCATCTACCCTACCTGCGAATCGTTCCGGTGCGCTCGATTTTGCGCTTTAGCAAGAGGATGCCATACATCAATGCTTCGGCCGTTGGAGGACACCCTGGTACATACACGTCCACCGGTACAATGCGGTCGCACCCACGCACAACGGAATAGGAATAATGGTAATACCCACCGCCATTGGCACAACTTCCCATGGAAATCACATACCGAGGTTCCGCCATCTGATCGTAGACCTTGCGGAGTGCCGGCGCCATTTTGTTGCACAATGTGCCAGCAACGATCATGACATCTGCCTGACGCGGAGACGGACGGAACACCACACCAAACCGATCCATATCATAACGGCTGGCTGCTGCCTGCATCATCTCTACGGCACAACAGGCCAATCCAAACGTCATCGGCCAGAGCGACCCGGTACGCGCCCAGTTGACCAGCTTGTCCAGGTTCGCTACGACAAACCCCTTATCGCTGAATTCGTCCATCACCTGCCCCAGCAGTGCATCCTGCTCCGCACCTGGCAATAGTGGTTTATGTGCTCCTTCGACTAGTCCCTGTTGCATCACTCCCACTCCAGCGCTCCTTTTTTCCACTCATACGCGAATCCAATAGTCAAAATCCCTAAAAATACCATCATTGACCAGAATCCCAAATCACCAATATTGCCCAATGTAATGGCCCATGGAAACAAGAAGGCTACTTCCAGATCAAAGATAATAAACAGAATTGCCACCAGATAAAACCGCACGTCAAACTTGCCACGTGAATCACTGAACGGTTCAAACCCACACTCATATTGCGAGAGTTTCTCCGCATCACCGCGGTTGCGGTTTACGATCATCGGTGCAAACGCCATCACACAGGCAATGCCCACGGCCACGCCCATGAAAATCAAAATTGGAAAATAAGATGCGACAACGTCCTGCATGGTTTTCTTTCTCCCGAAGCTGTTGTAACCGATGCCGCCTTACGCTTCAATGATTAAGTCACCATCTGCCGTTTTTTGCCTACTTGCCCGGTTGCCTAAACTTCGTTATATCATGCCCCATGAAATTTACACTGAGTTGGCTGAAAGAGCACCTACAAACGGAGGCGACGGTTGAGGCCATCGCTGAAACACTCACAGCGATTGGACTGGAAATCGAGTCCGTTACCGCATTAAGTGCCGGGCTGGAACCCTTTACTGTGGCGGAGATTCTGGCGACCGAGCCACACCCGGATGCAGATAAGCTGCAAGTCTGTCGAGTGGCTACCCATACCGGCGAGCGTCAGATTGTCTGCGGTGCCCCCAATGCACGCGCTGGTATTAAAGTAATTCTAGCTGATATAGGTGACGTGATCCCCACCAATGGGATGAAAATTAAACCGGCAAAGATTCGTGGTGTAGAAAGTGCCGGTATGCTGTGTTCAGCACAGGAGTTAGGGCTGGGCGATGACCATGCCGGAATTATGGAGCTGCCGCAAGACGTAGCCGTTGGTGATAAGGCAATCGATGCGCTGCACCTGAATGATACGTTATTTGACATTGCTATCACTCCCAACCGGGGCGATTGCCTGGGCGTCTATGGTGTTGCGCGTGATCTTGCTGCCGCCGGGTTTGGTACGCTGATTACAACCTCTGCTCCGGAACTACCGAGTGGCACAAGTGTTCCTGTCACGCTGGATACGCCTGACTGTGCGCATTTTGTCGCCTGCTCTATTCAGGGGGTAAAAAATGCTGAGAGTCCAGATTGGTTGCAGCAGTGCCTATTATCGGTTGGGCTGCGTCCTATTTCGACACTGGTCGATATCACCAATTATTTTACCATTACCTATGGTCGCCCACTGCATGTCTATGATGCGGATAGGCTCAGTGGAGGCATTACTGTGCGCCCTTCACAAAAAGGGGAAATGCTGGATGCGCTGAACGACAAAACCTACACGCTGCCGGAAGGCTTGTGCGTAATTGCCGATGATGCCGACGTGCTGGGGCTGGGCGGTGTGATCGGTGGCGTGCCGTCAGGATGCACCGAGACCACCACCAATGTGATATTGGAAGCTGCCTGGTTTGACCCGGTGGCCATCGCCCGCACCGGGCAGGCATTGATGATTGACTCCGATGCGCGTCATCGCTTCGAGCGTAGCGTTGACCCAACCGGTACCGAACCGTATGCCGCCATGGCCGCACAGATGATCGTCGAATTGTGCGGTGGCACACTGGAAGGCACAACAATTGCCGGTGCAGCACCGTCCCTCTCACGCGACATTGCCTATACACCAAGCACTGTTCAGGCCATGTTGGGACTAGACGTGCCGGAAGATACACAACGTCAGCTACTAGAAAGTCTCGGCTGTACCGTGACTAGCGACTGGCAGGTGAACACCCCTAACTGGCGGCCTGACATTGAAGGCGTGGCCGATCTGGTGGAAGAAATCGCCCGACTACATGGCTATGACACCATCCCGGAAATTCCGCTTACCACAGCAGACATACGCAAAGCTGAGTTAAGCGCAGAAGAAAAAACCGCAAACATCCTGCGCGCACGCGGCATAGATGAAGCGATTCATTTTGCTTTTACCGCCGAGTCGTTTGCACAGGCCTTTGCGAATGATGCCCCACTGATCCAGGTCAAAAACCCGATCAGTAGCGAGCTGAGCGTCATGCGTCCACATTTGATGGCCGATCTGCTCCCGGCGCTGCAACGCAACCAGCATCGCGGCCATAAGGATATTAGCCTGTTTGAAATCGGTGCGGTATTCCATGGGATTACTCCGGATCAGCAACCCGTGCGCGCTGCCGGGATTCGCGCCGGAGCAACACCAATGCACTGGCATGAGCCGTCCAAGGCATATGATCTCTATGATGCGAAGGCCGACCTGATGGCCGTGCTGGAAACGCTTGGCATTGCTACCGATGCGCTGATGATCAACCGCGAGGTGCCCGGCTGGTACCATCCTGGCAAATCAGCGCGCCTGTCGCTGGGGCCAAAAACCACGCTGGGCTATTTCGGTGAGTTGCACCCGGCCGTATTGCGACAGTTCGATGTGGAAGGTAGTGTCTGCGGGTTTGAGTGCTGGCTGGATCAATTGCCGACCAAGAAGAAGGCCAAGCGCCCGGCAGCCTATCGCGCCCGTGAGTTTCAGGCCAGCCGCCGCGATTTCGCTTTTATCACCGATACGGGACTCGATGCCGGCACCTTGCGGCAGGCACTGTTAAAGAGCGATAAAACCCTGATTCGTGATGTCACTCTGTTCGATGTGTATGAAGGCAAGCATATGGAACCCGGCAAGAAATCACTGGCCTATGCCGTGACTCTGCAAGCCGATGACCGCACTTTAAGCGAGGAAGACATTACCGGCGTCTCCGATGCCATCATCGCTGCGGCAGAAAAGCAGGGCGCCGTGTTGCGTTAAGTGTATTAATCATTTTTACTTTGTATTTCCTCCTGTTTTTGATACAATAATACAAGTAAATAAGGCAGGATTACGATGACCACTTCTTCTATGACTTCACAGAATATCACCCATACATTGGTGGCACATGGCAAAGCCATTGGCGAGTTTATGTATGGCAGTACGCAACGCACCTGGACGACATTGGCCGTGACCTTCGGTATGCTCGTGCTGGGCATCAGCATGATGCAATCGGCGGCTAGTGGTGGCGCCTGCGCCGTCGGGATGTAGCCTTACATCGTCATTCCGGGCTTGACCCGGAATCCATTGTTACGCCGTCACTCCGGCGCAGGCCGGAGTCTCTTAATACTATTTGCTATGAGCGTATGAGATAACCGGTCTCCGCCGGTATGACGTATGTAGTACTTTTGGCTCTACCTACCACCTCTTCCCTCGCCGCCATGCGCGTAATGCAAACCGCGCCGGGTCAAGCAAAGTACTTACCGATGTATTAACCGGATGTGCTGCCTCGTTCGCAATCGCCGCAGCAATCATCTCTCCGGCTAGCGGCGCCGACACCGTCCCCCGTGCTCCATGCGCTAACGACACATAACAATTCGGCAATAGCGGCACTTGCAACGCCTTCATTCTCTCTCGGCTATAAGGCATCCCTTCCAGCTGCTCCTGTAATGCAGCACAATCCGGCAATGCCCCCACAATCGGCAATCGATCTCCACTGACCGTGCGGAAAGCTGCCCTACCCTCTAAGGATTCTATTGGTATCATATCACTCAGCAGGTCAGGAAAATGGTGCCGTAATGTCCTGATGTTCTCGGCATGCCCTGCCGTATCGACCACCAGATCTTCACGTTCCTTATCAAACGTTGCTCCCAGATAATGCACGCCATCGATTGCCGGTGTCAGATAACCGCCATAACAGAGCACCTCCTGCACCTCCTCCTGCACATGATTTGTCGGAAGATAGGTAATCTGCCCACGAATACGTCGCATGGGCAATGGATGATCCGCAAGTAGCTGCTGCGCCTCATAGGCAT
Source organism: Rickettsiales bacterium (assembly GCA_028279475.1). Lineage (GTDB taxonomy): Bacteria > Pseudomonadota > Alphaproteobacteria > Rickettsiales > UBA998 > JANQNR01. Next base: position 313,842 of record JANQNR010000004.1, read on the forward strand.
TAGCGATGATAAGAGTAGATGCTTGGAATAGGCCATCTTCTGTATGCACACACCACTGCCCTTGTTCATAGGCAATGGACTGCACAGACTGATGGTAATGCGTTTGGATGTCCTCTTGTTCCAGCAGTGCCCGGCACATCCCCGGCACATCTACCCAGCCGGAAGCTGGCATGAAGAACCCATCCTCTGTTTTTTGCAGCACCGATGCATCTAACTGCAATGCCTCCGCCACACCCTGCAAGCACTCACGATCATCGGACAGTTTCGGATAATGGCGCATGCCGCAAAGATCATATTGCACACTCTTAAGCCGATGTAATAACGAGCATGTGTAGGATAATCCCTGCAGATAAAACTGTGTCGCCGCGTCCCACTCACGCGCCATGTAGGGATAGAGTATCCCCGCCGGATTGCCGGAAGCTTCCATGGCCGCCCCTGCATGGCGTTCTAGCACCTCCACCTGCATCCCACGCATGGCGCAGGCATGGGCAGCAGCGGCTCCTGCAATGCCGGCTCCGATGACCAGCACTTCCGATGGTGAAGGCATGATAGACAAAGAGGAGGTGTTTTTCCGCTCCATAACACCGGTCAGCATTTCACGCTTATGACCAAAGCCGGGACGTTTGGTAACCACAAACCCCGCTTCCTGCAAATCCCGCCGCACCTGCCCTGCTGCCGTAAAGGTGGCGAAGGTGCCGCCAGCTGTCGCACACTCCCCAATGCGATGCAAATGCCCGGCACACCACATGTCCGGGTTTTTTGACGGTGCAAACCCATCCAGAAACCAGGCATCCACACTCGCCGGACGTATGTAAGCCAATACATCGGCAATATCGGCAAATATCAGCGTCAACCGTACCCTGCCATTCAGAAAAACTAACTGGTAGGCACCTGGTACCGGCAATGGGTATTGCACCAGCATCGCCTGCGCACCTTCATGGCAGGGATGTGTTGCATAAAGGCGCGCCAAATCCTCTCGCATGATAGGATGCTTTTCAATACTGATATAGTGCAGCCATGCATCTGCCGGTGCTTGCTCTTGCCATAATTGTAGTGTCAGCAGAAAATTCAGCCCAGTACCAAAACCGGTTTCGGCAATAATAAAACGGCCATGAGCTTCTGCAAAACGTGCACCGAGATTATTTCCATCCAAGAACACATAGCGACTCTCGGCGATCCCATCTTCCTTGGAAAAATACACGTCACCATACGTTTCCGATAGCGGCGTACCGTCTTTAAAGTGCAGCTTAGCAGATTGAATCGGTATATTCATGCGCCAGCACTACCATATGAAAGATTGCCGGTCACGGGCGATTCTTTTATGGTCTTCGCTATGAAGCTTCTCACCATGGATACCACGCAGGGCATCACGTCACTGGCGTTATCACAGGATGAGCACATGCTGGCGTCCTTCACAGACAATGAGAAAGGCACACAGGCTGCACAGCTGGTACCACAGATACAGGCATTGATGGAAGAGGTGCAGCTAACATGGGACATGCTGGATGCCATTGCCTGCACGACAGGACCGGGAGGCTTTACGTCCGTGCGTATCGGTATTGCCACGGCGCGAGGACTGGCCTTTGCCGCAGGTATTCCTGCCTATGGTATCCCTCTGATGGAGGTAATGGCATGGTATGCCTTTACCCAAACATCCCCTACTCCTGAGATGGTAACATGCGTCTTACCTGCCGGCAGCCGCGCTTTGTCTGTGCAATCCTATGCAGCCCCCTGCTCTGCTGTTGATGCCATGACGCTGGTACCACGCGAATCATTTACCATTACCGGCCACTCGGTCTGTGGGTTGGTCGATATGGAAGCCGTTGATATTATCTATCCACTGGAGGACACCGCCCAACTCATGGCAGGCATTTTGCATAGTAATAAACAAGTAGATTATCCGGCACCGGTACCGCTTTACGCCAAACCACCGGATGCAGCAATTGGCAAACCATTACTGCAATCCGGCGCATAAAACTGTTGCAAGGATAACACTATGGGACTATTGAGGTATCAGACTCTCAATATTTTAATGAGAGCGAGCAGTTCAAGGCGAGTAGCGCAGAGCGTATGGCAAAGCACTTGCCACCGGAGTTGGCAGTAGTGTTTGCATCTTTAATGCACAGCACCCCACAGGTGGGTGCTGTGACATACATGAGCACTGCGAGGCCGAAGAAGTGCGACGCTATCAGTGATATGATGAGAGTTTGGGGTTATCGACCCTGTGAAGACGGAAGTCATTGCAACCATACAAACAGTACCCCCGCCTTCACAGGGCCGATAACCAAGTCTTCCCTAGCGAACAGAATCCTTACGATTCTCCTCGAAATAAGGATAAGCGCGAATACCAAGCTCCGACATGTCGGCACCCCGTTCCTGGTCTTCATCAGACAGACGAATCCCTTTCACCAGACGCAGCACCCACCAAACGATGGTAGACGTCACCAGCACAAACGCACCAATGGCAGCGACACCGGTTAATTGTGTCATGAAACTGGTTTCCGGGTTACTCATTGGTACAACCAATGTCCCGAAGATACCTGCCACCAAGTGTACCGGAATCGCTCCCACTACATCGTCAATTTTGAATTTCTCAAGCAACGGAGCGGCGAAAACCTGCAATCCACCGGCAGCGGCACCAATCAATATCGCAAGCATCATGCTCGGCGACGCAGGATCAGCAGTAATCGCTACTAATCCGGCCAATGCACCGTTAAGCGTAATGTATACATCAATGCGGCCATAACGTAGATGGGACAGCAGCATAGCGGCAATGACCCCAGATGCGGCAGCAAGATTGGTATTCGCCAAGATCGTGGAAATGGCAATTACATCACCGGCACTGCTCATACTCAGATGTGAACCACCATTAAAGCCGAACCAGCCGAACCACAGAATGAACGTTCCCAGCCCAACCAGCGTAATCGAGGATGGATGAATATAATTAATACTGCCGTCATCATTGAACTTTCCGGCACGAGGCCCTAGAATCAGTGCTCCTGTCAGCGCTGCCCAACCACCGACCGAATGAACAATCGTAGAACCGGCAAAATCATAAAAGCCTTTCTCGGCCAACCAGCCGCTACCCCAGTGCCAGGCACCGGCAACCGGGTAAATCAGCCCGGTTAAAATCGCGACAAACACCAAAAACGGCTCGATACGCACACGTTCTGCCAGCGTTCCGGAAATAATGGAAGCCGTGGTTGCGACAAATACCATCTGGAAGAACCAATCGGATGCCGATGAATAGGGTGCACTATAATCTCCGGCTAACGCAGCAGCATCGTCTGGTGCCCATATAGAAAAACTGCCGAACCAGCCGCCATCTACACCGGAATACATCAGATTGTACCCCACCAGGTAATACATGATACCAGCCACGGCATAGAGAGAGATATTCTTCAGTACAATGGTTGCTACACTGCGGCTACGCACCATCCCGGCTTCCAGCATGGCGAATCCGGCCGCCATGAACATTACCAGGCAAGCACAGAAAATCAGCAAAAATGAGTTTAATACATAGGTTGTTTCTGCATCGCTTAACGCAGATGCGGTTGATGGCAACACCATCACTAACATCAAGACTAACGCCATAAGTCGCATAATCGATCTCCTAGATTGATAAGTTAAGGAGGGTAACATCGCATGTCACTGTTAACAGACAGTAAATGCAGTAGCTTATACGGTATATGACGATTTGTTCATGATGAGGGTTGCAATCGTGCACCATGCTCCAAGCAGGATGATGACATAGCATCAACAAACACATCGGTTAAACGCTGATCATCAGGCTGCATCAGACTTGCTTTATTCTCTCCCGGAAATGCCTGCGCTCGCATACCCGTTGCCACCACACCGGGATCAATCAAATTAACGCGGATGGATGTATCTTTTACTTCTTCAGCATAGGTTATCGTTAGGCTCTCCAATGCAGCTTTACTAGCAGCATATACCCCCCAATATGGGAAAGCAGTCTGCGTAACTCCGGATGTGACAAATGCTACACGTGCTGCATCAGATTGTCGTAGTAAAGGATCAAGAATACGCAAAAGCCGCCAGTTTGCCGTAACGTTAATGTCTATAACCTGTTGAAATTGCTGAACATCGTGATGCACCAAAGGCGTCACCTGCCCTAGCAATGCCGCATTACCGATCAGCCCGTCCAGCTTTCCGAACTTTTCTAAAAGTGCAGCACCTAACACATCAATCTTATCCTGCTCCATCATGTCTAGAGGCACGAGTGTTGCCTGCCCACCCTGCTCCTGAATGGCATCATCGACTTGTTCTAACCCCTCAACCGAACGCGCAACTAACACCACATGTGCTCCTTCCTGTGCAAGGCGCTTTGCTACTGCTGCGCCAATGCCACGAGATGCACCGGTAATTAAAATAACGCGACCTTCAAGCTCTACCATAGTGCGAAGCGGTACGGGATACGGAAGAAGAATGCAAGGAAATTAGGTCATTATGGCATAGAGGCCGCAATAGAGAATCGGCAATAGGAAAAGCCTTCGTTCCAAGCGGTTTTATAGAGTTCGTTATTGCCGAATTCAGGGCGTTTTCGGAATCCGTAAAGCAGCTTATAGAGAAACGTTCCTTGTGCTGAAAGCCCTGTATCGCAGCCATCCTGCCAACCAAGCTGATATTCCGGCGGGCCTGCCGGCTCGACATAGTAAAGGGTTGCCGGACGACAAGACGCCGACAGAAGCATAATGGATAATACTGCAATAATACGCCTCATATCCCCTTTATTATACCTCAAATATCGCCATGAGAATATGACATTCTTATGACGGCAGCAGGGACTAAACATGTAATTGTTCGATCAATGCCCGAAAGCGATTGCCGCGCTCCTCAAAATTTTTAAACTGATCGAAGGAAGCGGCTGCTGGAGCCAGAAGCAATACCGCATTTTGCTGTCCCCGTGCATCAGAAAACGCCTGCTTTACCGCCTCGTCCAGCGTGTGAACCACGGTATGTGCCACCTGATGCTGCGCTAGCGTTTTGGCAAAAGCTTCAGCACTTTCCCCGATGCAGTAGGCATGGGCGACATGCTCAAAATATGGCACGAGTGCAGCAATACCACCGTCTTTGGCTACGCCTCCTACTATCCAGTAAATCTGCCCGAAACTATCCAGCGAGCACGCCGCCGCCTCTGCATTCGTGGCCTTGCTGTCATTGATGCACAATACACCGTCAATAATACCCAATTGCTCCATACGGTGCGGAAGTCCGGGGAAGGTCAGCATGGCTTCGTAAATATCCTCCCCCCGATAACCCAGCGCTTTACACACCGCTAGCGCTACCATGGCATTCTGATAGTTATGTACACCGGTTAAGGATGGCACCAGCGCCAGATCGCACCGGGCTTCCGTTACTTCGGATGTATCAACGATCCAACCATCTTCCATGTGAAACGACGCAGCATTTCTTGGATTTAACGTCACCCGAACCGTATGCGGGAGCGATTCGGCGATCGTCTTCGTATAGACATCATCGACGGCAACAATAGCGGTATCATTGCTAGACTGCCCCTGAAAAATGCGTTTCTTTGCAGCTACATAACCTTCCATGCCGCCATGCCGATCCAGATGATCCGGGGTGATGTTCAGTAGGCAGGCGACGTTGAGTACACCGCTATCCATGAGATCAAGCTGATAGGAGGACAGCTCCAACACATAGATGCCGCCTTCATGCAACGGCTCCATCACCAGCGCCGGAATACCGATATTGCCACCATAATGCATCTCGGCTCCCAAGGCTTGCAGGCAATGCGCGATCAACGCCGTCGTGGTAGATTTTCCATTCGTGCCAGTGATACCGATATAAGTTGCCTCAGGGCAGGCCTCCATCAATAGTGAAATATCGCAAGTGATGCGCACATTATGCTCCTCAGCCAGCGCTACCAACGGATGCGGTTCTGGATGATGCAAAGGAATGCCTGGACTCATAACGATGCAGCTCAATCGTTCCCAATCCCAATCACGGTATGGTGTTAACGGAATATCATCGGACGATGCCTGATCATCCCATGCCAGCACATGCGCACCCGATGCGCTCAGCGCTTCCCATACAGCCTTTCCTGAAGCGCCTAGCCCCAGTACGGCTACCGTTTGATTTGCAAAATGAGGAAGTGGGATCATAGAGAAAATATGCTTAATTACTAATATGCCTCTGTAGCGCTATGCCTCATGCGCCGCAAGGCCATTCATAAAGGGTACGCTTATTTACTACCATTTATGCCAGATTGTTATCAACAGAGAGGCTTGCCTGCATCCCATCCATTGACTTGCGCCATAATTCTTTTATAGCACGTTCACTATGTAAGTGCACATTTCCCAATACACTTGCATAGTGAAGGTCGTGCTATAACTATAATGATGTATAGCACTTTACTTAACTTTATGATTGGCCTGAGTTCTAAAAAAAAACATGATATTGCATGTACAATCATAAAGTTAAAGTGCTATACCTGCCGAAGAGAAATTTAATGAAAGCGCATATATCATGACCCATCCCTATCGCACCCATACCTGTAACGACCTGCGTGCCGCCGATGTCGGCGCAGACGTGACGCTCTCCGGCTGGGTGCATCGTACGCGCGACCACGGGCAATTGCTGTTTATTGATTTGCGTGACCATTACGGCGTCACTCAATGCGTGATGGAAAGCGATCATGCCATGTTTGATACCCTGACCCATATCAAGAATGAGTCGGTGATTACGCTAAAAGGACAGGTCATTCCCCGCGATGCGGAAGCAGTGAATGCCACCCTGCCGACTGGTGAGATTGAGGTCAAAATCGCTGACTGCCATGTTGAATCCCTGGCAGAGCAGGTGCCGCTTCAGGTCAATAGCGATCGGGAGTTTCCGGAGGAAACTCGCCTTACCTATCGCTTTCTTGACCTACGCCGGGAGAAGCTGCACCAGAATATTGTCCTGCGTTCACAAGTCATTGCCGCGATTCGTCAAAAGATGACGACGCAGGGCTTTCAGGAAATTCAAACACCCATTCTCACCAGCTCTTCTCCCGAAGGTGCGCGTGACTATCTGGTGCCAAGCCGCGTCCATCCTGGCAAGTTCTATGCCCTGCCGCAAGCACCGCAAATCTTCAAGCAATTGCTGATGATTTCCGGCTTTGACAGATATTTCCAGATTGCTCCGTGCTTCCGCGATGAAGACGCCCGCGCCGATCGCTCACCCGGTGAGTTCTACCAGCTGGACATGGAAATGAGCTTCTGTACGCAGGAAGACGTGTTCGCTGCCATTGAACCGGTGATGCACGCCATCTTTACCGAGTTCTCCGATAAGCAGGTTACCCCTGCTCCCTTCCCTCGTATCCCGTATCGTGAGGCCATGCTGAAATACGGTTCTGACAAGCCAGATCTACGCATTCCGATTGAGATTATCGATGCGAATGACGTGTGGGCAGGCTCGGACTTTAAAATCTTTGCCCAAGTGGCGGAGAAAGGCGGCTGTATTCGCGGCATTCCGGCACCGAGCACCGCCGACAAGCCGCGCAGCTTCTTTGACAAAATGATCGGCTTTGCCCAGGAAAACGGCGCGAAGGGGCTGGCCTATATCGTCATTGGCGAAGCAGGGGAAGGCAAAGGCCCCATCGCCAAATTCCTTTCCGAAGACAAGCTGGCACTGCTGAAGGAAAAGGCTGGACTGAATCCTAGAGACGCAATTTTCTTCTCTTCTGGTTCGGAAAGTGAAGCCGCGGATATTGCTGGAAAAGTGCGGCTGGAACTGGGGCAACAGCTGGAACTTATTGATCATAGCGTCTTTAAATTCTGCTGGATCGTTGATTTCCCGTATTTTGAATGGGATGAAGACGAAAAACGCATCATCTTCTCGCACAACCCGTTTTCGATGCCACAAGGTGGGCTGGAAGCATTGGAGGCCGCTGGTACGGATCAGGACAAACTGCTGGCATTGCAGGCCTACCAGTATGATATTGTTTGTAACGGCGTTGAGCTTTCCTCGGGTGCGATTAGGAACCATCGCCCGGACATTATGAAAAAGGCGTTTGCTATCGCCGGGTATGATGAATCGGTACTGGAAGAAAAATTTGGTGCGCTGTGGCGTGCATTCCATTACGGCGCACCGCCGCATGGCGGCATCGCACCGGGGATTGACCGGATGGTGATGCTGCTCGCCGATGAGCCGAATATCCGCGAGGTGATTGCTTTCCCGATGAACCAGAAAGCGGAAGATCTGCTGATGGGCGCCCCGGCACAGGCGGATGATAAGCAATTGCGCGAACTCAACGTTCAACTTTCTGCCAAGGCACGGCAGGCGTTGGAGGAAGCACAAGAATTGCAAGAAGCGAGCTGATTAGCGCCCGATCAATGTCATGATACTTTCATCAGCGAGTACTGGAAATATTCCTCTAGTTCTATTATGATAGAGGAGTATGAAGCATTTTAAGACGCTGATTAAGCTGAAACAACGTGAAGTAGATGCCTTGCGCAAGCAAATGGGGGCATTGCAGGAGAAGCGTTTATTGCTGGATCAGTTGATGGCCGCTCTTGCCAATGACCTGGAAAACGAAGTTAAGCTAGCCGGATCGCTGGTGGAAATGGGTGTATTCTTCGGCGATTACTCGGAAGGCATCAAAGAAAAACAGGGCATGGTGCAACAGAAAATAGACAAGCTGGATCAGCAAATGACGGTTATATCGGATAAGATGATGGATGTTTATGGCGAACAGAAAAAATACGAAACCGTGCACCAGCGTAAGCTTGCGGAACTGGCCTATCAGGATGAACAGCGCCAGCAGCAATTTCTGGATGAGCAGGCGGCACTGCGACAGCGCCGTATTGAGGACTACCGTGACTAGATTGTCAATCATAGCGATAGCCTGCCTATGGTTGGTAGGATGCACGAATAGTTCACGCATTCAGATGGACTATCTCAGCTTGCGTGACACATGCCGAGGCGTAGCCGAAGAAAATCAGCAATTTTATACGGCTGGTCAGCCACAAACCGGTAATCCGGCACTTCGAGCAAAAGATCAGAATGCCATTCTGGCGCAGATATTCAGTGACTGTATGTATGCCAATGGTTGGACCGTTGCATCCCCAGGAAAGCCTGGCCGCTTTCGACGGGAAGATGATCTGGCCTGGCTGAGTACGCCCAGCCGTGTGGCGCGTGCCGCTCCGGCGCAGGCGCAACAACAGCCGCCGCAGCAGGTCTCTCCACAAGCGGCACAACAGCCGCCAAATCAGGCACGTTCCCAACAACGTGCCGTACAGCCACGGGCGCAGGCAGCTCCTACTCCATTGATGCAACGACGGGCACCAGCACGACCAAGCCCGGCAAGATCTTCACCAGGCAGCACACCACATGCCATCTATGCGCCACCTCCTGCCGGTCGGCAGCCGATCAATAAATAATGTTAGCATTGTAATATGCCTGAAATCAGCTGCACCCGACACATTGAATTTGACGCCGCACATCGTGTGATGCTTCATGAAAGCAAATGCAAGCACCTACACGGTCACCGCTATGTCATTGAGGCAACCTTTACTGCAAATGCACTTGACTCCTTGGGGCGCGTCGTGGATTTCGGTGTGATTAAGGAAAAGCTAGGGGGATGGGTTGATGCTAACTGGGATCATAACACAATCTTATGCGTCAAGGACAAACCGTTAGGAACACTGATCGAACAAGAACTTGGACAACGCATTTTTTATCTGCCGACGAACCCCACGGCGGAAAACTTGGCCGCCTACTTGCTGGAAACTGTCTGCCCAGCGCTGTTCACAGACGACACGCTACGCTGCACCCGCATCCGCCTGTGGGAAACCCCAAACTGCTATGCAGATGCTTGCGCTTCGCCTTCATGAAGAATAGGCAATCTCCAAAAATCATAATTGTATTTCCGTGAATGTTCATTACATATGCGCCTATGTTCATCCAAACCGAAACCACTCCCAACCCCGAAACTTTGAAATTCCTGCCCGGTAAGCCGGTACTGGAATCCGGTACACGCTTTTACACCGGTGCGAACATGGCAGAAGAATCGCCGTTGGCAATGGCCTTGTTCCAGATTCAGGGAGTCAACGCCGTGTTTCTGGGATCAGATTTCATTACCATCACCAAGGATGCATCCTTTGACTGGGCATTATTAAAGGCCGATCTGCTGACTACCATCATGGATTTCTTTGTCGCCGGGCATCCCATTATTCACGCCCAAGCAGCAAAAACAGCCTCTACGGCCAGCAATGAAGATGACTCTGATATTGTCAAAGAGATCAAAGAGTTATTGGATATACGGGTACGCCCGGCCGTGGCCATGGATGGCGGCGACATCGTCTTCCACTCCTTCACTGATGGCGTAGTGTACCTTGAAATGCATGGTGCCTGTTCGGGCTGCCCGAGTTCCACTATGACCTTGAAACAAGGTATTGAGAACATGCTGAAGCATTACGTCCCGGAAGTGCAGGCCGTAGAACCCGTCTAAAACATCAGCATTTTTTGGACAATTGGGGAATCAGCTCCACGCTGCGCATACATGGCCGGGGTGTAACCGCGAATATCTTCACGCGCCCTGTCAGCGCCATGCTGCAACAGTAACTGAACAATGCGGTGATTCCCGGAAAACGCAGCATAATGTAGCGGTGTTAAACCATGTCCATCCGTTTCATCCGGATTAACGCGTTGCGTGAGCAGCCAGCGTGTTACATCATCTGCCTGATGCTGTACGGCCAATGTCAGTAATGGAAAGCCATCTTCGCTACTCCATCCCAACTGTGCGCCGTTAAGATATAAAGTACGTACCGTATGTACATCATCGCGTTTCAGCGCTTCCGTAAACAGATACTGGCGGTCATCCTGATAATAAGCAAACGGCAAATGCTTGTTATCGCGCGTGTAATTCTTGTGGTAAATTTCCTGCGGTAGGCTTACTGACTTAAACTGGTGCGGTGGTTTTTGCCGCGTTTTAGCGCGGTAATATCTTTTTTTGGGTTTCGGCTTCACCTCCTCCACAACCGGTTGCTGTTCTGTTAATGCCTCTTCTTCCTCTGCCTTTTCGGCATCTGGAGCAATGATAGAGGTTGTAGAGAAAAACTGATCAATGACCCCTTCCGGCTGTTCCTTCCCCTCTTGTGGCGGCAATGGTGCACCAAATCCATAGAGCCCTGGCACTTCAGCTTCGTTATCCTCTCCCGGAGCCGGAGGCGGCGGCAATTCTCCTGGCAGTTCGGGCACTGGCGGCAGGGTAAAATCCATCTCATCGCTCGGCTGGTCAAACTTGAATTTCGGCGCCGACTCTTGTGCCAACGCGACCGTAGCCGCCATCAACAGCAAGATAAACGCAGCGACCAGATGCATCAACCACAAACGTATATGATGACGCTGCCGCTTTGCCTCCCGCTTTGTCTGAGGCTGGTCTTTTGCAGACCGTAACTCTGCAAAGGCTTGTATAAGCAAATTGTAGAAATGACCCATGCTGTATCTTCTTCTATAAAGGTTATATCTTGTCAGTATATGCAATGATTACCAAAAATCTGTTAACGGATTTGCTATAGTAACACCTGCCTCTATGGTCTATAAGCTTGCTGAATTATGGCTGATGGAAGCGGCGTAGTTATTTACATTCATTAAATCAATATACCATAGATATAAATTAATTAAAATATTTTATGAAAGTTTTACTGGTCACGATTGGAAAATGGAAACGCTCGCAGGAACAGGCATTGTTCGATCACTATGCCAAACGCTGGCGATGGTCGTTGGAAGTGAAGGAGCTTACCGGTTATCCGAAACTTTTGCCAAAGCAGCGGCAGGCAGAAGAAACTACCCTGCTCCTTACTACCGCGCGTGACTGGGGAGCACAGTTGTTGTTAACGCTGGATGAAACCGGCAAACCGCTATCGAGTGAGAGATTAGCGCAAACATTTCAGAATTGGCAGGATCAAGGGATACGACAAATCGCCTGCCTGATTGGTGGTGATGTTGGACTAGATAAAGAGCAATGCAAACAGACGGATCTTCAGCTTTCCTTCGGTGCCATGACCTGGCCGCACCTGCTGGTGCGTGTCCTGCTGGCAGAACAGCTCTATCGCGTACAAACCATCCTTGACGGCCATCCGTATCATCGGGGATAACATGATACGCAAAACCCGTGCAAATAACCAAACACCCTGCTACATCATCACCCATGGCAAACTACCCCACCCCCAAACCTTATCTATCAGAAATTCGACCTTACGTAGCCGGGAAGTCATCGCTTGATCCAGGCGTGACACCGATCAAACTCTCCTCTAACGAGAATCCGTATGGCCCCAGCCCCAAAGCACTGGAGGTCTATGCGAAGGCCGCGGGTGCATTGCACCGTTACCCGGATGGTGGGTGCCATGCGCTGCGTGAAGCTATTGCCGCTTGCCATGGCCTGAACCCGGAGCGCATTATCTGCGGTGCTGGCTCGGACGAGCTCATTGGCCTGCTCGTACATGCTTATGCCAGCATCGGAGACGAAGTGATATTCACCGAACATGGCTTTCTGATGTATAAGATCTATACACTGATGGCCGGAGCGACACCGGTAGAAGTGCCGGAGACCAATCTCAAAGCCGATGTTGACGCCCTGCTGGCAGCCGTGACTCCCAATACCAAGCTGGTATTCATTGCTAACCCCAATAACCCGACCGGCAGCTATTTAACGCGAGAAGAATTGGGCGACCTTCGCCGCCGCCTACCAGCACATATTCTGCTGGCAGTCGATGGTGCATATGCAGAATGCGCGAATGCCGAGGATTATGACTCAGGGCTGGAACTGGCGAAAACAACCGAAAACACGGTGATGTTGCGCACGTTCTCCAAACTCTATGGCCTGCCGAACCTTCGCTTGGGATGGATGCTGGGTGCCGACGCCATCATTGACGCTCTGCATCGGGTGCGCAGCCCGTTTAATGTGAATGGTACCGCGCAAGCTGCGGGCGTTGCCGCGATAGAGGACACGGACTATACGCAGGAGCAATTCACTAGCAACCTGGAACAGAAACACTGGCTGACCGCTGCCATTCGGGAGCTTGGCTATCACGCCCATGACAGTCAGGGCAACTTTACCCTGGTTGATTTAGGTTCCCCGGAACAGGCTACCCATATCGTCCGTTCGTTGGAACAGCAGCATATCTATATCCGCGATGTTTCCGGTTATAAACTGCCGCACTGTGCCCGTATCACCATTGGTACACCGGAAGAAAATCAACGCCTGATGCAAGCGCTTGAGGCATTGCGTCCGTGACCATGCAATGTGTTACGATCATTGGGCTGGGACTCATCGGCGGGTCGCTGGCCAAGGCACTGCGCTCCCTTGATCCGGCACTGACCATCTACGGCATTGATCCAGATGCAGCTACTCGTTCTTTGATGATGGAAGAAAAGACACTGACCAATGCCCATTCGGAGATAACTGCCGAGTCAATGGCAGAGGCTAATATTGTCATCATTGCCACCCCACCCCATACATGGGACAGGCTGGCACCTGTATTGGCAGCTAATCTGCCATCAACCGCAACACTGGTCATGGATGTAGGGTCGGTAAAATCCCATGCCCTTGCCTGTTTTGGTCAGTTGCCTGGTTTTGTCCCGACACATCCGATTGCAGGCAGCCAGTTTTCCGGCGCAGCATTTGCCACAGAAGATCTGTTTCATAATAAACAGGTGATTTTAACACCCGATGATACGGCATCGATGCAAAGTGCAGCGGCCACATCCTTCTGGGAATCACTGGGCTGCACTATACGCACCATGGATGCAAATACGCATGATGCCATCTATGCCTGCGTTTCTCACTTGCCTCAGTTAATGGCCTATGCCATTGCCATCACTTTGCCATCCAATACCGAACTGAACGAAACTCAAGCACATTTTCTGCGTCTGGCCGGTTCGTCTCCTGAACTATGGCAGGGAATTTTTCGTTACAATCCGCATCTGGATATGGCAGCGGAGACTTTCGTCCGGATTCTGGGTCATATGATCACAGAACTACGCAGCGGTGTGGAAACAACAGGTATGCAAGACTCATCCATTGCCATGACTCTACTGCCACGCCTGATTGCCTCCTGCCTGATCGCCAGTGTTCAGCATGAAGAACAAAAACAACGACAGCCTCTGGCATCCTTTGCCGGTTCAGGCTTTGCCGATATGAGCGCCCCAGCCATGACGCCACCGGAGGATGACTTGGCACTGATTTCCACACATGCGGCCTCGGTGGTGGCACAACTGGTACAGGTGGAACAGTCTCTACGGGAAATGCTGGGGCTTATGCGGCAAGAAGCATGGGATACCTTGTTTGATCGGCTTTCTGATGCGCAGCAGCGCTATTTATCTGTTATTTCTTAAGCTCGTAATTCTTCGTCTACCTCTTCAGCATCATCAAGAATCGTATCAAATTCTTCCATTTCATCCATCAGCTGGCTTTCTTCCACATCATCATTATGTGCAGCATGAGGCTCATCACCTGACTCCCGATCATCCAGTTCACTGAGCGATACGATGTCAGCATCATCATCCTCTTCCATAGCTTCAATCGTATCAATACCCGCTGGCAGTTCTGAATTCTCTTCCTGCTCGTCGTCTTTCTCTAACTGGTATTGGCTTAACTCCATGGCCACATCATCCGCTTGAGGCGTTGTCTCTTCTACCTCTATCGGCAAGACCTCCTGCTCCATCTTTGCAACAGTCCCGCATTTCGGGCAAGTCGCCGGCTGCTGGTTCAGATCATAGAACCGGGTGCCACAATGGGAACATTGATGTTTTTGTCCTAGTGATGCTGAGGCCATAGTTACGTCCTTTGCTGTTGTATCGCTACCCTATTCATACTGCACTGTTACTTAACACTCCGTAAATGACTGGACGCATCACGCGTTTATTGGTATGAGCATAGCGTATTTTCAAATGAATTGATATGGAAGAATCGCATCCGTGACCGCTACATCCCTGACTCCTGCCGCCACTTCACGCCAATCGCAGGGGCTGAGTGGTACACTATCCATCCCTGGTGACAAATCCATTTCCCACCGCTCACTGATTATCGGCTCGCAGGTGCTTGGCACCAGCACCGTCCATAATATTCTGGAAAGTGAGGATGTTACCCGAACAGCAGATGCGTTACGGCGTGCCGGTGTGACGATCCATCGAAAAGGTGGGGTGTGGGAAATTCAAGGTATTGGCATTGGAGGCCTACAACAACCTGAGGACGTATTGGATATGGGCAACTCCGGTACTTCCACCCGATTACTGGCTGGTCTGTTTGCCTCCTACCCTTACTCCTGCTTGTTTACCGGCGATGCCAGCCTGCGCAAACGCCCTATGCAACGCATTGCTACACCTTTATCGGAAATTGGTGCACAGTTCATGGCGCGTCCTGGTATGATGCTGCCCATGGCGATGCAAGGCGCTGACAACCCTATCCCTATTGCCTATCGCCTGCCAGTTGCTTCGGCTCAGGTCAAATCGGCAATTATGCTGGCCGGACTGAATATTCCTGGCAACACCACCGTCATTGAGCCTGTAGCAACCCGTGACCATACGGAGCGTATGTTCCGGGCCGTCGGATTCCCAGTAGCGGTTGAACCACAGGAAGACGGCACCCATATCACCGTGACAGGGCAACCGAAACTAACACATGAAGATCGTGAATTTCATGTGCCCAGCGACCCTTCCTCCGCTGCTTTTCTGGCTGTGGCGGCACTGATTACAAAAGACTCGGAACTGGTGCTGGAAAATATCTGCATTAATGACACCCGTATCGGCCTGTACCATAGCCTGAAAGAGATGGGCGCCGAGATTGACTTCCGTAATGAGCGGGAAGTACAGGGAGAACCGGTAGCGGATCTGCATATCCGTAGCACTGGTTTGAAAGCCATTACAGTGCCGGCAGAGCGCGCGCCCAGCATGATTGACGAGTACCCGATTCTCGCCGTGGCCGCCGCCTGTGCAGAAGGTATCAGCGAATTCAAAGGACTAGGCGAATTACGTGTCAAAGAGAGTGACCGCTTTGCTGCCATTGTCGACGGACTCACGGCGTGTGGGATACGCGTGGATGTAGACGGCGACGATATGGCGATTCATGGTCAGCCTACCATCCCCGGCGGCGCTACGATTGCTTCACGGCTGGATCATCGTATCGCCATGAGCTTTCTCGTGTTAGGGCTGGCAAGTGAAGCCCCCATCGCCGTTGACGATGTGCAGGCAATTAACACCAGCTTTCCTGGTTTTATTCGCCTGCTCAACAGCGCCGGCGCTCACATCAATACGACCGGTGGAAGAACTCTACCGCTACCACTGCGACGCAAGTCAGACCGCCAACTGGTCATCGCTATTGACGGCCCTGCGGCTTCCGGCAAAGGCACATTGGCACGGCTGCTCGCTGATTATTTTCACATCGCCCACCTGGACACAGGCGGCCTATACCGTGCCACTGCATTAAAGCTGCTGTCACAGGGTGGTGATCCGCAACAGGAGTCTGACGCCATTAATGCAGCACAGTCTATCTCTGTGCATGATCTCTCCAACCCACGACTGCGAGAGGAACAGGTCGGCAACATTGCCTCTAAAGTCTCTACCATTCCAGATGTCCGCCAGGCACTACTAGAGTTCCAGCGCAGTTTCGCGCATCAGGAAGGTGGGGCTGTCCTGGATGGCCGAGATATTGGTACCGTGGTCTGCCCGGATGCACGTTTTAAAGTTTTTATGAATGCCTCGATTGAGGCGCGGGCACAACGCCGCCATCGCCAGTTACAAAAACAGGGTATTGAGGTGATTTATAGTTCGGTATTAAAGGATCTGATTGAACGCGATAAACGTGATACCGACCGTAAATCTGCGCCACTTATTCCAGCCGATGATGCGTTTATCATCGATACCACGGATATGACCATTCCCGAAGTGTTTGACGAAGTCGTAGCACGCATCTTACGCGAATTAGAAGGTGGGGTGGAACCGAAGCAAGTGGCCGGCACTACCTAGAATCATTATCGTGTCATTTGCGGCTTTTTACGCTGCGCAGCCGCATTTTGTTCCTGCTGCTCCTGTTGCTGCTGCCGCTCGGCGGCTTTTCGGTCGGAAAGCTGGTCGCTGCGTATTGCTGTATTCTTGCTTTGATTTCCCTTGATGATAGACTGCGCTAACCGTTTTGGATCATTCGGCATGACATCCAGGTTTTCCTGCAGGCCGTCTACATTAATATCCGGAAGGTTAAATGATGCCGCACTCAGTAAATCACTCAGCCCTCCACTCTTTTCGGCTGCTGTTTCCTGCTGTTGCTGTGTTTGTACTGATTGGCGCTGTGCCTGCTTTGTACCGGAATCACCCTGCTGTTTGCGAGCAGCTTGTTTGCGCTGTTGTTCCTGTCGTCGTGCTTCCGCCGCCTTACGCTGACGCTCCTTGCGCGAGGCTATTATCGCATCATACGCCGCATCACTACGAATGAATTTCTTCATTTTGTCTTCGCTTTTACGAGTTACGGCTTCCTGTGCTGAAACACCTTTTTTACCGGATTGTTCCGGTGTAGCTGCATCGAGTGTCTGCCTCCTTTGGTCATCACCCCGCTTCTCCTGCCCGGAAGCAGCATCCTGGCGCATCGACGGCATCATCACCGGCTCTCCAAGCTGCAAACCGCTCTCCTGCGTAATATCCTGCATCCGGGATACTACGCGATCCAGCCCTTTCTCTATCTTGTTCAACAGGGCCGTGACCGTTGACGCCCCTCCCTGCTTCAGAATAGCAGGCATGGCTTCTACCTCGCGGCGCTTTTTCTCGGCCTTGGCACGTAACTCCGACGCCAGCGCTATATCTCCGCTCTGCTCCGCCAGCATGACCTGTAACTCCAACTCTTCTAACTCTTTGGCAGAACCATGATAATTAAAGATAGCAATTGCTTCCAATGCATCAGCAACAAGCACGTCATCCATCAGATCAGATGCCAGTTTTACCGCATTATCTAGATGATGACGGAACGTATCCGCAACCTCCGATACACCGGACATCAAATCATCGATCATTGGTAAATCACCGGCACTCATCAGTGTATCCAGGGTCATATCCGCGAACTGCAGGCGTAATTTATCTAGAATATCCTTGGCAATTGCGATCGCTTCTTCTTTCACCGAGCCCTGCAAGTCATCGACATTAACTGGCACCATAGCCGCTTCCACCTCCTGCGGCGTACTCTCAATGATCGGAATACCAGCCAAATCAGCAGCCTGCTCCAATGCCTGCCGGTACGCGTCTTCATCACGCGGTTCCTGGGTGGCTTCAGGCTGAGCAGGACTCAGCAGAACAGGGGCAGAACGCTCTGTTTCTTTTTCTCCTGCCTCAAGAATAGGATGATCCGACGGCTTTTTCCCGGACAGCCATGCACGAATTGACTCCAGGCTACGCATCGTTGATTAAGAAGCGCTCTCCTGAGCTGCTCCTTCCCCTCCGGCAGCAGCACCATCCTGCTGCCCGCCGCCAGACGCATTGCCCAGCGCATAAACGCATAAATCCTCGAATGAAACGTTATTCTCCTGAGAAATCTTGAACAATTTTTCAAAACTGTCCATCACATCCTGCGGTATAGACCCGCCACGCTCACTGGAAAGCCATTGCGACTGGTTCAGTAACGGGTGTTTCTTGGGGTGAGGCTCACCGATATACACATGAAACGGGTGTTTCTGCCCACCAAAATCACAAGGGATAGTAAAACGCTTCATACACTTGATTCCTCAAATCGTTATGTAGAAGTTTTATAGTATCATAAAGTCGTTTTATCTCAAAGTTGTTTTCCCATTTTCAGGGTATCAGCTTCATGAGTGCTCCATACTTTTAATTTTGATTTACTCGTGCTTGTAACCTGTCCTATAACTTAATGTACCATGCATGATATTGTGATGCCCTACATGTCGGAAACCGCCGCCCTGCCATCCATGCCACAGCTTCGCGGGCGCCTGCGCCGTAATGTGCCGCTGGGAAAACGCTGCTGGTTCGGCGTCGGTGGCAATGCTGATTGGCTGTTCACGCCGGAAGACGAAAACGACCTGTCATATTTCCTGCGTCACTTGCCTCGCCATGTACCGGTTACGGTCATTGGTGTTGGTTCTAACCTGCTGGTGCGCGATGGTGGTATTGACGGTGTGGTGATTCGGCTCGGACGAGGATTTACCAGCATTATGCATCAGGGTCATGTGATACATACTGGCGCTGCAGCACTGGATGTGCATGTAGCGCACTATGCCGCCGATCAACACTTCACAGGACTAGAGTTCCTGGTTGGGATTCCCGGCACTATTGGCGGCGCCGTGCGTATGAATGCCGGTGCGTATGGTTCCGACCTTTCCAAAATTGCAAAGGATATTTTTGCCATTGACCGCCTAGGTATTCGCCATGTCCTAGCGGTAGAGGATGCCGGATTTGCCTATCGTCGTTCCTCCTTGCCGTATGACTGGATTGTTACCGGAGTGACCTTAAAAGCACAGCCCGATGATGTCACCGAGATTCAGGCAACCATGGAAGCTATTTCGCTGAGCCGGGATAGCACCCAGCCAGTGCGCACTCGTACCGGCGGCTCCACCTTCAAGAACCCCGAAGGCTACAAGGCATGGGAGCTGATTGACGCTGCCGGATGTAGGGGACTGCAGCATGGAGATGCTCAAGTGTCTGAACTCCACTGCAACTTCCTGATTAACCACGGCAACGCCACCGCCTATGACCTCGAATCACTAGGAGAGGAAGTCAGGAAACGGGTATTTGAACATTCCGGCATTCAATTGCAGTGGGAAATCAAACGGCTAGGTAAGCCACTGCCATCAATTGGAGACTCAATATGACAAAACATGTGGCATTGTTAAAGGGTGGTTGGTCCAGTGAACGCGATGTATCGCTGAGCAGTGGAGCGGCCATTGAGCGCGCCCTAGAAACGCTTGGCTACGATACGACCGTAATCGATGTGCAGCCGGATATCGGCAAGGTATTGACCGAACTCAAGCCGGATATAGCTGTTAATGCACTGCATGGACAATTCGGTGAAGACGGCGCCATTCAAGGACTGCTGGAATTATTACAGATTCCCTATACCCATTCCGGCGTTCTGGCCTCTGCTCTGGCGATGCACAAGGTACGCTCCAAGGCCATGTTCCGTGCCCATCATATCCGCTGCCCGGATGGCGGTGTCTATACGACACGCACCATTATAGATGATCCTCCCTTCCCCATGCCATTCGTAGTAAAACCGCAGGCGGACGGCTCAAGCGTGAATGTTTTTATTGTTCAGGAAAAGGCCGATCTCAAACCTCTAGAGTCATTACCGGAAGAGACGGAAATGCTTGTAGAACCTTATATTCCTGGACGGGAAATTCAGGTGGCGGTGCTAGATGGCAAAGCATTGGGCGCGATTGAAATTAGGCCACTCAATGCTTTCTATGACTATGAAGCCAAATATACGGTTGGCAAAGCCGAGCATCTCATGCCCGCCCCAATTCCGGATGATGACTACCGGGAGGTATTACGCATCGCTGAGCAGGCGCACAAGGCGCTTGGTTGCCGAGGACTGACGCGGGCTGATTTCCGCTATAACGATACGACCATTGGTCAGAACCTTTTTTATATTCTGGAAGTCAATACCCAGCCGGGTATGACGGAACTATCGCTGGCACCGGAAATCGCCGCTCACCACGGCATTACTTTTACCGACTTAGTTCAGCACATGGTGGAACACGCGACAACTGATAAAATGAATACGTATGGCTAAATCAAGTACTCGAAGCACTGCCCGCAGGAAATCGCCTTCTAGCACAAAGCGCTCTCGCTCTACTAGCACAAAAAAAGGCGCTGTCAGTGAGCGCAGTCGAAAAAAGCAGATACGTACTTGGCGACGTTACGCAACAACACTGGCTATTATTTTTTTGTGCGGCATAACCATTATCGGCTATGAACGCCGCTTTGACCAGCAGATGGCTGATTGGGTGCATGGGCTCTGGCTTGATAGCACCGCTTCCGCGGGCTTTACCTTCCGGGAACTTATTGTCGAAGGTCGCCGTCTGACAGACTCAAACTTGGTGATTCAGGCAGTTGGTCTGGAAATTGGTGATTCCCTCTTCATGGTATCCTTACATGACATCCGACAACGCCTACTTACTATTGACAGTGTTCAGGATGCCTCCGTTTCCCGCGATCTGAACGGTCGCATTATTATCACTATACAGGAACGTGAACCATTTGCCCTGTGGCAACACCAGAACCGGCTGCACGTAATTGACCGGGAGGGGGTGGTGCTATCACGTGAGTCCCCCGATCAATATGGCTTTCTAGTCACGGTGGCAGGTGAGCAAGCTCCAGCACATATGGAGGAACTCTCATCCTTTATTGCGCTGGATAAGGAGCTAGCCGAGAATGTGGTTGCCGCTGTTTTTGTCAGTAACAGGCGCTGGGATATCCACTTTAACAATGGCATTCAGATATTACTGCCGGAGTCGCAACCAGACGCCGCATGGGAATATCTGGCAAAATTGCACCGTGAGCACGATATCCTTCAACAACAAGTAGATGCCATTGATCTTCGCATTGACGACCGTGTATTCATTACGTTACCCGAAGAGAACAATGCCACGACTCAAGCTGCAAGTGATGTTTAGCCACAGTATATGACCACTATAACACCAAGCTATCAATCGATAAGGGGACGCAAGCAAAGCGTTGCCGTGCTGGATATTGGCAGTAGTAAGATTGCCTGCTTCATTGCAGAACCAGATGAGCAGGATCATCTGGTCATCACTGGTATCGGACACCATCATGCCAGGGGAATTCGAGCAGGTACGGTAACGGACAGTCATGCTGCAGAAGCATCTATTGCCGCTGCCGTCAATCTGGCAGAAAACATGGCGGAAGCAACCATTGATAATGTCATGGTCAATCTTTCCCTGCCGGAGATGATGTCACACCAAATGCATGTCGATCTGAATATTTCTGGCAATGCTGTTAGTGATCAGGACATCTCCGATATTCTGCGTGAAGGAACCCAATCTGTGATGCAGGACGATCAAGAAGTTCTACACTGCTTCGTAACACAATATCAACTGGATGGCGCTAAAGGCATCCGTGATCCACGCAACATGTTTGGCATGGCACTCAAAGCGGATTTGCATGTCATAACAGCAGATAAGCGTAAGCTGGTAAATCTTGCGAATACCGTATCACGATGCCATCTTGATATTTCCGACTTTGTAGCCTCCCCTTATGCTGCCGGACTTGGTTGCCTGCAATCAGATGAGCAGGAGCTGGGAGTCACTGTCATCGACATGGGGGCCAGTACTACCGGTATCGCTATTTTTCAAGGAGGCGCGAACTGCCTGATTGACGTCATTCCTCTGGGGGGCGGTCATGTCACCAAAGACCTAGCACAGGGGCTCTCTACCAGTCTTGGGCATGCGGAACGCATTAAAACGCTCCACGGAAGTGTCCTGTCTGCTGCTAATGATGACCAACATATGATCCCTGTACCTGCCATTGGTGACGAGGAAGAGTCAGAAGAAACCACTATTGCCCGCTCTACGTTGGTGAATATTATTCGCCCTCGGATCGAAGAAATTTTTGAGATGGTCTATGATCGCCTTGAACAGAAAGACATGTTACAAACTATGGGACAACACGTCGTACTCACGGGCGGAGGCAGCCAGTTGGTGGGAGTACGGGAACTAGCGACCACCATCTTTGGCAAACAGGTACGCATCGGAAAACCTCGACTCTTCCCAGGATTAGCAGAATCTGTTAGCGGTGCCGGGTTTTCCGGCACGGTTGGACTATTGTTTCATGCCCAGGAGCGCCCCTTCGAAGATGCCCTCTATCATAGTGCAGACCGCTCTTATTACGCGGGGCTAGGATTACATCGCATGCTGAACTGGTTCAAGGAACGCTTTTAGGCGCTGTTAATTGTAGTATTGTGCTTAGCTATTACGAGTCGCTATTCACGCTTAGCGCAAATAGCAACTCGTCCCCACAAAATTATACGCTGTAATACAGCTTGAACTCTACCGGATGCGGCGCCTGTTCGAACGCTTCGATTTCTTCCATCTTCAGTTCGATATAAGCGTCAATCTGGTCATCCGTCATGACATCGCCTTTTTTCAAGAACTCACGGTCAGCATCTAATGCTTCTACTGCCTGGCGCAGAGAATTAGATACCGTAGGTACATCCTGCAATTCTTCCGGCGGTAGGTCATAGAGATTTTTATCCATCGCTTCACCCGGATGAATTTTATTCTCAATGCCGTCCAACCCAGCCATCAACAGGGCAGTAAACGTCAAATACGGATTACCGGAACTGTCCGGGAAGCGTGTTTCAATACGTTTTTCCTTTGGACTGTTAACATATGGAATCCGCACCGATGCAGAACGGTTACGTGACGAGTATGCCAACAATACTGGTGCTTCAAAACCAGGGACCAAGCGCTTATAACTGTTGGTACTGGCATTGGTGAAGGCATTGATCGCCCGCGCATGTTTGAAAATCCCACCAATATAATATAGGCAGGTTTCAGACAGGTCTGCATAGCCGCTACCGGAAAAGAGTGGCTTGTCTTTCTTCCAGATAGACTGGTGGACATGCATGCCTGATCCATTATCTTCTGCTACCGGCTTGGGCATAAAGGTTGCTGTTTTACCATAAGAAGCAGCGACTTGCTGTACCGCATATTTATACTTCTGCACATTGTCAGCGGTAGACGTCAGAGTATTGAACTTGAACCCGATTTCATTCTGTGCTGGCGCCACTTCATGGTGGTGCACATACGGATCAATGCCAATCATTTTCAATGTAGACACAATTTCAGAGCGCAGATCATACATAGAATCCACCGGTGGCACTGGGAAGTATCCACCCTTGACTTTTGGGCGGTGTCCCAGATTGCCTGACTCATACACCGTGCCAGAATTATCCGGAAATTCACCGGAATCCAGCGCATAAAATGAGGAGGTCATCCCGGAATCAAACCGGACATCATCAAAGACAAAGAATTCCAGTTCCGGTCCGAAATAGGCGGTGTCGCCAATCCCGGCATATTTTAAGTAGGCTTCAGCACGTTTTGCCGTTGAGCGGGGATCGCGACCATAATCCGAACCGGTTTCTGGCTCCAGAATATCACAAAACAGTACAAGCGTTGGTTGAGCTGTAAATGGATCTATGAACATACTATCCAGATCCGGCTTAAGAATCATATCCGATTCGTTGATTGCCTTCCACCCGGAAATGGAGGAACCATCAAACATAATGCCTTCCGTAAGCTTATCTTCGTCAATGGTCTCGGCATAATATGCCGTATGCTGCCATTTTCCGCGTGGGTCGGTAAAGCGAAAATCAACAAATTCAATATCTTCTTCTTTAATGAGATCGATGACATCCTGAGGTGTCGTAGTCATAGGGAAAACTCCTTGGGTCTGTTACTTTAGTCATTCCAAACAAAAACTGGATGGTTTTTGATTTAGATAAAATGACTATTCCTTATAAATTATAGCAGTTTCTCTTAGATAATTTTGAACCCGTAGTGCCCAAAAATTATATAGAACTACTATAAAACAGGCATTAGGCATGATGCATTCATGCGGCCTTGTCAATATTATCTCGCACTGCAAAAAAAGTTTTTTAGCAACCGGCAACCTATAATGCGTCTTCCCCTTCTTCGCCGGTACGAATACGAATAATATTATCCACCGGAAGAATAAAGATTTTTCCATCACCAATCCGCCCAGAATAAGCCGCTTTACGAATCACATCGGTTACCTGTTGTACATCCTGATCTTTTACATATAGCTCCAACTGTACCTTCGGGAGAAAATCCACCACATATTCCACGGATTGGTAATTTTCCGTGTTCCCCTTCTGACGTCCATAGCCTTGCACTTCCGAAATAGTTACGCCATACACACCCGCCTCTTCGAGCGCCTCTTTGACATCATCCAGTTTGAATGGTTTAATGACGGCAACGATTTTTTTCATGATTCCTCTTAAAGTGATAACAGTTATTGCCTTTACAGGTCATAACACGCAAAATAGTTCAGATGAAGCAGTTATTATTATTACGACATGCGAAAACAGAATCCGTGTATTGTGGCAAAGAGGATCACGAGCGGATGCTTACAGAGCATGGGCACGCACAATGTTTATCTGTGGCGGAAAATATAAGAAACCTTTCTGACACCCCTGATCTGGTGCTAGCCTCTTCTGCAACACGTACCCGTCAGACAGCAGAAAATCTGTGTGCCGCTCAGGCTATTTCTTCAATTTATGTACAATATGATGAGAAGTTATACTTGGCAACACCAGGTGACTTAATGCACATCATACACACACTTCCTGAAGGCATACATCATGTACTGCTTATCGGCCATAACCCAGGACTCTACCAACTCGCCATATCTTTATGTGAAGGCAGTCAGCAGGCTTTAGGCAGCGATCTGCCGACCGGTGGCATGGTTGCCTTGTCGTTTCCCGTAACCAGCTGGAGTGAGATCACGCCAGACTCAGGCACGTTGGTAAACGCCTGCCAGCCATAGCATTGGCATTGCTAATCATGCTTCTTATATTTTTGGCTCAGATAATATAGGTTTTCCATCAGGTCACGGCCAACGGCTCCGCCTTCGCCTAGTATATTACGCTGAACAATTACATAGAGTGAATCAATATGCTTGCGCACCACCTGGATATAACGGTCATCCGATATGCACTCCGCATAACACATCTCCCCCAGTGAGTCTGCTACTTTCGATGCCAAATCATATCCAAATGTGCCGGCACGGCCTTTAACACGTAATGTAGTTTCAGACATCAATGGCATGCCATCCATATCCTTGACCTGCATCCGCTTATATGCAGTTTCCAACGCTTCCAGATCCGTCACGATCCAGTCAAGAAAATCCTCGCGTGATTCGTAAATAATCCGCTGTGCTTGTTGAATATTCTCTTCACTAAACAATTCATTAGCAGTAATAAATCCACCGATCTTATCCCGTATGGATTCATCCGCATCCACCATGAAAACATCTTTCTCCTGTCGGGCTTTTTCAATATCGTTTTTACGATAGCGCATGATATTCGTATGGCTATCATATTCCCGGCGATCCTCCGCAGCGTCAAACGGCACCACTTTACGCCGCCGATCTGGCCCTTTATAGGCTGGACTAACTATAAAATGCCGGGGGTTATCAATTACCTGGATAATACGATCACAAAGCTGTTTCGCGGTAAACGGCTTTACCATAAATTCGGTAATCCCGGTATCCCGCGCCTTTTCTACATAGCGGCGACGCGCATGCCCGGTGAGCATGATAATCGGCACAAACGGATTGGGTGAATGCTCGCTGGCGCGGACATACTCGATAAAATCAATGCCACTCATCGGACTCATTTCCCAGTCCGTGATCACCAGATCCACCACATTCTTATGCATGACCTGCAATGCTGAGCTGCCATCCTTGGAAATATGAATGGTACTAAAGCCCAGGCTTCTTAGAATCCTACGAATAATAGTGCTCAATTCACGATCCGGGTCAATCAACAGAATGTTGATATTATTGAGCCGTGATGTCGATGTACCCGCCATTTTGGAACCAATAACCTTCATAACCTAATGATGCACTTTGTTTTTCTCTTTATCGCACCGTACAGTCCATTGGTTAACAAAAGATGTATATCACAAGGATTCCAATGCCTCTCGTGCTAGCACTGTCGTGATGGGGCGCTGCGATTGCAACGACAGCCGATCCAGCGTGGCTACCATTGTATAAACGGCGCCATAAGAACGTGGCATTCGCCTGACAAGGTAGTCGATTACAGTACCATCGATGCGTAATTGCCGCTGCGAGAGTTGTTGCAGCAACATAACCTGCAACATCGTATCATCAGGGGCTGCAATCGACAAACTATGTGCTCCACGGAGGCGGGAGGCCAGGTCTGGCAACCTAATATTTAGTGCGGCAGGTGACTGTCGTGCACAAATGAGCAATTGTGAATCTGTTTCTCTCACAAGGTTTAGCAAGTGAAATAGCAATGGTTCCCGCGCTTCCGTTACCTGTAGCGGATCGAGTAGGTATGCACCGCCTGTGATATTGAATAAATCTTTCTCGATGAAGCTTAGCGGCAAACGAACCGCTTGTGTAGCGTTTACCCAGTATGATGCCAGCAAGGACTTCCCACATCCAGCCTCTCCATACAGGTAGATTACAGGTGACGAACACGGCATTTCCAATAGACTACGATAGGCCAATGTATTCCCTTCGCCGATAATAAACTCGGGCAGTTCCGTCGTATGGGTAGCCAGTGGCAGCAATTGTTGCGAAGTGGAGTGTACCATAAGGGTAATTATAAAGAACCACACGCAGGACGCAATGCGGGAAAATCGACCTTCGCGTAATAGTATCTAACGTGGACTTCGCGGCTTGCACTTTCCGGCAAACTGCCGCATAACTGGATGTATAGTGTTTTCGCTTTTTATTTACGCTAGATGCTTCAAGGTGAGGAGGATTTTAGCGTACACAAGGTACGTGAATCCGACGAATCCGAAGAAGCATGACGCGTAAATGAAAATGGGAAATACTATATGCACGCTTCCGATGCCCTAATGACCATGACACCCACCACCTATCTGAATACCCTCAACCCCATGCAACGCCAGGCCGTGGAGACCATCGACGGGCCGGTGCTGGTGCTGGCCGGGGCGGGTACCGGCAAGACCAAGGCGCTGACCACCCGCATCGCCCATATTATCGCCAGCCAGCGCGCCTACCCCTCACAGATACTGGCCGTCACCTTCACTAACAAGGCCGCACGCGAGATGGTACATCGGGTGCAAACCCTACTGGAACAGACACCGGAAGCAGCGGACACCTCAACGCAGGGCATGTGGTTGGGGACGTTTCACTCGATTGCTGCGCGTATTCTGCGCCGTGACGGTGAAGCCATCGGACTGGATAGCAGCTTCACCATTCTGGATGCTGACGACCAGCTCCGCCTGATCAAAACACTGATGAGTGAGATGAATCTTGATGATAAGCGCTACCCGCCGAAGATTATGCTGGCGATGATTCAAAGCTGGAAGGATCAGGGGCTGGTGCCGGGCAAAGTGCCGGAAGAAGCGCGGCACAGTGATTACGGAACGCAGGCACACCGACTCTATGATGCTTATCAGCGTCGCCTCTCCCGGCTTAACGCTACCGATTTCGGCGACCTGCTCCTGCATAATCTGACTCTGTTCGAGAAATACCCGGATATTCTGCAACGCTACGCCCAGAAATTCCGCTATATCCTGGTCGATGAGTATCAGGACACCAATGTCGGGCAATATCTGTGGCTGCGTCTGTTGGCGCTCGGCCATCACAATATTTGCTGCGTTGGGGATGATGACCAGTCGATTTATGGCTGGCGCGGTGCAGAAGTCGGCAACATTCTAAAATTTGAAAAAGACTTTGCCGGTGCCAGCATCATTCGGCTGGAACAGAATTACCGCTCCACCGAGCATATTCTGGCCGCTGCCTCGGCGCTGATTGCCAATAACAGCTCCCGCCACGGCAAAACCTTATGGACCGACCGTGAAGGTGGCGAACGCCTGCGCATCAAGTCCGTGTGGGATGACGGTGAAGAAGCCCGCTATGTCGGTGAGGAAATCGAAGCCTGCCAGCGCAATGGCACGGCACTCAATGACATGGCGATTCTGGTGCGCGCCGGGTTCCAGACCCGCAGCTTCGAGGAGCGCTTTCTGACGTTGGGCATTCCTTACCGTGTCATCGGGGGGCTTCGTTTTTATGAACGCCGAGAAATCCGCGATGCAGTGGCCTATCTGCGGCTGGTGCTGGAACCGCGTGATGACCTAGCATTCGAACGCGTCATCAACACACCCAAACGTGGCATCGGCAAGTCTACCTTGGAGACTCTTCATGCCACCGCCCGCGAGCGGAACTGTTCTATGTACGAAGCCGCCGCCTTCCTGACTGACAATCAGGCGTTGAAGGGAAAAGCCGCCGGTACCATCGCCACATTCCTTTCACAGCATATTGGCTGGCAACGCATGGCAGAAGACGCACCGCTGGCCGATCTCTGTGAGCATGTATTGGAAGAAACCGGCTACATGGAAATGTGGCGTCTGGATAAAAGCCCGGAAGCGCCGGGGCGGATTGAAAACCTGAAAGAATTGCTGCGCGCCTTGCAGGATTTCCCCAGCCTACAGGAATTCATCGAGCATGTCGGGCTGGTGATGGACACAGAAGACGCCAACGCTACTGACGACATGGTCAGCCTGATGTCACTGCATGCAGCGAAGGGGCTGGAATTTGATACGGTGTTTTGTACCGGCTGGGAGGAAGGGCTGTTTCCACATCAGCGCGCCCTTGATGAAAATGGGCAGCAGGGACTGGAAGAAGAGCGGCGGCTGGCCTATGTCGGCATTACCCGCGCGCGGCACCTGCTCTACATTACCCATGCCGCTAACCGACGGATCTACAACCAGTGGCAGACCTGTATCCCTTCGCGCTTTCTAGCAGAAATTCCGCAAGAGCATGTGGACGTGCTGGAAGGCGGGGTACATCATGCCCGCGCAAGCGGCCCGGCCATGTTCCAACGCCAGATTGAGTCCATCATGTCGGAAGCCACGCGAGTAACGCCCTACCAGTCATCGGATTCTCTGGTCGGCAAACGCATTTTTCATATTAAGTTTGGCTATGGGCGCGTGCAATCACAGCACGGTGATCACCTTGACATCCAGTTTGAAAAAGCCGGACGCAAAAAGCTGATGGCCGATTATGTTGAGGTGGTATAAGAGATATTAAAATGCATTCCTGAACAGCAACGCACATTGCAGGGACTCATCCGTAAGGCGGTAATCCGCATCGAAATCGTCCTCGGCAGTACCGCCGTCATTCGCAGCAGCGCAATCATCGTCAAAATGCACGGCAATCACGTTTCCATATGCCGGACGTCCGTCATCCACTTTCTTATCGATATTCCAGGCTTCAGTCGGGGTGATAATCTTTCCTTCCGTTGGCCCGTTGGTGCTAGCACCAAAAATTAGAATGTCACCAAAATTCATCTGGTAATGAAATGCTTCCCCCCCGGCAGAATTATCCCAGGTAATCGCAAACCACCCTCCTCCGGACATTTTTGACTCCGGCACGTTGGTACCAAGCAATGAGTGCGTCCAATTACTGGAGCCGGCAATGCCATCATATTGGCCACTCAGCAACCCGGCAGCCGCCAGATGGTTCCAGAACATAAACAGTTCCGCTTCCTGACTGGCAGCGGCGCCCGTTTCAAGCTCGTTATCGCCATTGCCGTTGCATGTACCGGGCGTACCATTGGGAATCGCGGCATCCGGACAATGGGTATTATTATCTCCCCAGAAACTGGTGGCGTTGGGCATATCTCCAGGGATGAAAAAATACTTATTTTTAAAGGCATGTGTGGCAGTCTGAAACTCCGAGAACTCCGTTGGTATTGCGCGTAATTCGGATGCGCGAATCAATGACTGCCCGGTTAATATCCCACCGGTGAGCAGTCCCAGAACCACCAGGACGATGCTCAATTCAACCAGGCTAAATCCTGAATAGGGCAGTGCTGAATACTTCATATGATCGTTGACCAAGTCACATAACTATCAAATATCTACTAATTTAGTATAATAGCTGGAGATTAACTAAATATTAAACTCCAAAGGCTGGCCAGCAGGCCACCAGCACTGTATAATAACGCCCAAAACGAAACCCCTAACAATATCGTACCTATGTTAGAAGCCCTGCACGAATTCCTCAGTCACAGCCTATTTATGCAAAAGAACATTGACTGGATATACCAGGTTTTTCTGGTGGTGCTATTCACCCTGATTGCCGGATTTATTGTCAGTTTTTTTCTCTATAGGCTGGAGAAGAAACTCGATAAAACGGCCACGCTATGGGATGATGCACTAGTTAGCGCCATTCGAAAGCCCATCAGTGCCGTTATCTGGATTCTGGGCATCGGTTTTGCTGCTGATGTCGTGCATAAAGAGACTGAAACTCCCCTCTTCTCTGCCATTCCCCAAATCAGTGAAGTATTGGTGATTGCTGCCATCGGATGGGGATTGCTCCGCTTTATTAATCGCGGTGCCGCTGCGATTGTTGATGCGCGTCGTCAACGTGGCAAAGACATTGATCTGACCACTGTAGATGCCATCAGCAACCTGCTCAAAGCCAGCATTGTCATCACCACCTTGCTGATTATACTGCAAGCGCTGGGCTATTCCATCAATGCTGTGCTGACCTTTGGTGGGATCAGCGGGATTGCCGTTGGTTTTGCCGCCAAAGATTTGCTGGCCAACTTCTTCGGTGCTCTGATGATTTATTTTGACAAGCCCTTCAAGCTTGGAGACTGGGTACGCTCGCCTGACCGTGAAATAGAGGGCGTGGTAGAAAAAATCGGCTGGCGGATGACGACGATTCGTACCTTTGACAAACGCCCGCTTTATTTGCCGAATTCCATCTTTACCCAGATTGCCGTGGAGAATCCATCGCGCATGACAAACCGCCGCATCTATGAAACGATTGGCATTCGCTATGATGACCTCGGTAAGATGGAAGCTATTACGGACGATATTCGTACCATGCTGGAAGAACACCCGGAAATTGACACATCACAAGTGATGATCGTTAATTTCAATGCCTTTGCCGCTTCTTCCTGCGATTTCTTTATCTACTGTCTGACCAATACGACAGACTGGGTCAAGTTCCATAGCGTGAAGCATGAAGTACTGCTAAAGGTGGCGCATATCATTGCTGAACACGGTGCAGAAATGGCCTTCCCAACCCAAACATTGCATTTGCCGGAGGTTGAGGCAGCACTAGTGAAGCAGGCGTAATATACTATTCCCGTAGCGTTCGGTAATAAGCTGCCACGTTGCGGTTATGTTCCCGAAGTGTCTTGGCAAACACATGCCCCCCTTTCCCATCGGCAACAAAATACAGCTCATCCGTATCTGACGGGTTGAGCACGGCCTCTATACTGGCCTTCCCGGGATTACAAATGGGTGATGGCGGCAGGCCGTTGATTCGATAAGTATTATAGGGTGAATCATGTTTCAGGTCCTTGCGCATCAACCGGGTTTTTAATGCACCCGTTTCCAAGTACATACCATAATTGACCGTCGGATCAGATTGCAGCGGCATCCCTATACGTAAGCGGTTGATAAACACACCGGCCACCCGGCGGCGCTCGTCGGCCACCCCGGTTTCCTTCTCTACAATAGAAGCAAGAATCAAAGCTTCTTCCTTTGTTTGTAGTGGCAGACTTGGCTGCCGCGTGTTCCACAATTGATCCAGTGTCTCCTGCATGGCGCGCCGCATTTTTTCTATCATAGCTAACCGGGACTCACCACGGACGAAGAAATAGGTTTCCGGCAACAATGCTCCATCCACTGGTTCCACGGATATGGCTTCCTGTAATAGCGGTTCCTGATTCAACGCCGACACTACCTGCGCACTGACCCATCCTTCCGGAATGGTCATGCTACGCTGAATGGTACGTCCGTCCACCAGCATTTCACTCACTTGCTGTGGTGTCATGCCGACAACAAAGGCGTATTCGCCGGCTTTATAGCGCCGAAGATGGTCAAAACGTAATGCCAGCACTTTAAACAGCCAACCCTGGTTAATCACCCCTCGGGCTTCCAGCGTTTCAATAATTCGTTGCGATGGTGTTCCCGGCTTGATCAGTATTTCTTTTGGTGCTGCCAATGCTGCCGGGCTATGCCAATATTGGTAGAGTGAATGGCGATAGGCTCCTATGATACCGAATGCACAAAGCAGCGTCAGTACCGCAACTCCAATCACAATACGCCGTATCATCCGCCCTCTTACCTCATATTAGTATGGCAACGCCTTAGAACCTGTCCAGAATCTTATATAGCAGTTCCTTGATTATTTATCGTGGACACAGAAGTGTCCAGATAAATAATCAACGCGCTATACACGACCAAAGACCAGCGAGGAATTCGTGCCACCAAACCCGAACGCATTGGAAAGCACATAGTCGATATCACGCTCTTTTGCCTGATGCGGCACCAGATCGAGGTCACATTCCTCCGATGGATTATCAAGATTCAGCGTGGGCGGACATACCTGATCGCGAAGCGCCAGCAGCGAGAAAATGGCTTCTACACTCCCGGCAGCCCCCAGTAAATGGCCAATCGCTGACTTGGTTGATGACATGGATAGTTGGTACGCCGCATCGCCAAATAAACGCTTCACCGCGCCCAACTCAATCGCATCACCTAATGGTGTTGAGGTTCCATGCGCATTGACATAATCAACCTGATCGATATTCAACCCGGATTTTTCCAGCGCCATTTTCATCGAGCGATAGCCGCCGTCTCCATCCTGTGCTGGGGCAGTAATATGATAGGCATCGCCGGAAAGTCCATAGCCCAGCAATTCGCCATAGATGGTTGCACCTCGTGCCTTTGCATGATCATACTCTTCCAGCACAACAATCCCTGCACCTTCGCCCATGACAAAACCATCGCGATCCTGATCCCAGGGGCGTGATGCTGCCTGTGGCGTATCGTTAAACCCAGTTGATAACGCCCGCGCCGCAATAAATCCGGCCATACCAATACGGCAAATGGCCGCTTCCGCACCACCAGCAACCATCACATCAGCATCGCCGCGCTTAATCACTTCCGCTGCATCGCCAATCGCATGTGCTCCCGTCGAACAAGCCGTTACTACAGATTGGTTAGGACCCCGGAACTTGTTTTCAATCGACACATGACCAGATGCCAAATTAATCAGGCAACTAGGAATAAAGAATGGGCTAATGCGTCGTGCCCCCTTTTCGGCAATAATCTGTGCACCCTCTTCGATTTTCTGCAAACCGCCAATGCCGGAGCCAATCATCACACCAGTACGGGTCTGCTGCTGCTCAGTCTCTGCTTTCCACCCTGAGTCTGCCACCGCTTCTCTTGCCGCAGCAATCGCATATAGGATGAACTTATCTACCTTTTTCTGATCTTTAGCGGGCAACACTGCATCGGGGTTAAAGTCACCACTCTCCTCGCCTAAGGGGACTTGCGCTGCAACTTTACAGGCAAGATCACTAATGTCGAAATGCGTAACGGTTCCCAGACCGGATTCCCCCGCAATCAAGCGGCTCCAAGTTGCGTCAACGCCTCCAGCAAGAGGCGTCACCAGACCTAGACCGGTAACAACAATTCTGCGCATCGAGATGGATTAACCCGCGTTCTCTTCCAGATAGGCAATCGCATTACCAACTGTTTGAATCTTCTCAGCGGCATCATCAGGGATCTCACATCCGAACTCTTCTTCGAAGGCCATGACCAATTCCACCGTATCCAGGCTATCTGCGCCCAGATCATCAATAAAATTTGCTTCCGGCGTGACTTTATCAGCCTCCGCTCCAAGATGCTCAACCACGATTTTCTTTACGCGATCTGCAATGCTACTCATATGATAGTCTCCTTACGTGAATACAATAATGTTAATGGATCAATTCCGTGGTATTTGGGGTAAAGCGATGTGCACCCTTTTGCAAGCACTTTTATTTGTGGCGGAAAATAATGCGCCCCTTGGTGAGGTCATAGGGTGTCATTTCTACCGTCACCTTGTCTCCCGCCAGTACTCGAATACGGTTCTTACGCATACGCCCGGAACTATGCGCCAGCATTTCATGCCCGTTTTCCAAGAGCACACGAAACATGGTATTAGGCAGAACTTCCTGCACCACACCATCAAATTCTATCAGTTCTTCTTTTGCCATGGGGGGTGATATACCGGGTTTGACGCGAAATGCAAGTGTTGTTCTGATTCCTCGTGTAGCACTATCGTCATTTTCCTTGATTTCGCCCTGTGCCTTGCTATGGTGCCAAGCCTTCACAATGAAGATATAAGGCCGGGTAGCAAAGTGGTAATGCCGGGGACTGCAAATCCTCTATCGGCGGTTCGATTCCGCCTCCGGCCTCCAGGATTTTAGTGGTCAGTTGCCTGTTAGCGGTTAGCAGCATAATGACCGACCGCCGTCATTCCTCCATACAACTAAGTGCGTCACTCCGGCGCAGGCCGGAGTCCAGCAGAAAAAAACATCCTATGATGTTTTCTGACGTCTATTGTCCTCCTGACAATAGACTATTCCTGGGTTCCGTCGTCTTGCGGTCTCCTGACCGCTCGCGTGACGGAATGACGGAGAGAGGAATTCGTATACCTCCCCCAACTGACAACCGCTAACTGCCAATTGACTCCTCAGACATCGCCGCTAGCCGTTCTGCCTCGTCAGCGGTGATGAGGGCGTCGATTACCTCATCCAATGACTCCCCGCTGAGGATTGCATCAATCTTGTAGAGCGTTAGGTTAATCCGATGGTCGGTCACGCGACCTTGCGGAAAATTATAGGTACGAATACGCTCGGAGCGATCACCACTGCCCACCTGACTTTTTCGCGCTTCGGAACGTTCGGAATCGGCACGCAACCGCTCCGCATCATAGAGACGTGCGCGCAACATCTGCATCGCCGTGCGGCGGTTCTGGTGCTGGGACTTCTCCGAGGCCGTCGCAACAATTCCCGTCGGCAGGTGCGTGATACGCACGGCAGAATCAGTCGTATTAACATGCTGCCCCCCGGCTCCGGACGCACGCATCGTATCAATGCGGATATCCTCATCGCGAATCTCAATATCTACCTCTTCTGCTTCCGGCAGCACCGCTACTGTTGCCGCCGAGGTATGAATGCGCCCACCCGTTTCTGTTACCGGCACACGTTGCACCCGATGCACACCGGACTCAAACTTCAACCGTCCGAATGCCCCACGCCCAATAATCTTCCCTGTTGCCTCCTTAATACCACCCACATCATTTTCAGAATATTCCGTGGTTTCAAACGTCCAACCACTAATTTCAGCATAGCGCTGATACATGCGGAACAGTTCGGCGGCAAACAGCCCGGCTTCATCACCTCCCGTGCCAGCACGCACCTCAACGATCACGTTGCGGCTGTCGTCTTTGTCTTTCGGCAGCAAGGCACGCTGCAAACCTTCTTCCAGTGTCGGCACCAGTTTCTCCAGCTGGAGCTTCTCTTCCTTACACATGGCACGCATCTCGTCATCCGTATCCGGATCGGCCAACATCTCTTCCGTATCGGACAGCTCCTGACGCACCGCTTGCAGACTCAGGATCGTCTCTACTACGTCGTTCAGCTCGGCATATTCGCGGCTGACCTGCCCGAACTGATCGCCCAGCGACGCCGGGTTGGCTAATTGCTCCCCTAGCTGCGCATGGCGGTCAATGATGGCATCGAGTTTTTCCTGGGGGATCATGGTGTTAATATTCTATTTTATGTTATCAATTATACTTTGGAATTTATCGAAAGCTTCCAATATAGGGTATGACTCACTTTCAACGCCATTTAATAAATTTTTTACTCTAAAAATAGAATTTTTGTGTTCGCGCTCTCCAACAGCAATAAAATGAGTGGCTTTCAAATTATTGGCTTTTTTTAGTGCCTTGCTAACGTTAGAAGCTTTTGTTATCTCTGCTCTAAATCCATTAAACCTAATTATATTTGCTAATGCTAATGCAGTCCCCATGTAGTCATCGTTCATGCCACCTACAACAAACATTTCTTGATCTACTTTCACATGGTTATTTTCCAATAAAAGCATAAGTCGCTCTATACCTGCTGCCCAGCCCACACCAGCCAGACTCGGGCCACCAAGATGTTCTACAAGCTTATCATAACGTCCTCCCGCTAAAACTGTGGCTTGTGATCCCAGTTTGTCACTTGTGAACTCAAATACAGTATGAGAATAATAATCTAAGCCTCTCACCAACCTTTCAGAAGTTCTGTAGGGGATATTCAATTTTTCTAATCCGGCGCATACTGCTTCAAACCAATTTTGTGAGACAGGACTGAGGTGGTCATGTAAAGACGGTGCATCAGAAATTATTTCTTGATCCTCAACTTGCTTAGAATCCAAGATTCTCAATGGGTTCTTTTCTAAGCGTATCTGACTTTCCTCTGAAAGATCATGCTTATATCTTTGTAGATATGTTATCAAAGCATCGCGGTAGCGGAGGCGACTCTCTTCATCTCCTAAAGTATTCAGTTCAAGTATAATTGGAAGCTTTGCTTTGTTGAAAATGACATCCAACAAAACATTGCAAGCTTCCAACAAAAAAACATATGCGGTGTGTATTGTTTCTACATCCTGCCACGGCTCACTAGCTCCAAGACACTCCACACCCACCTGATGAAACTGGCGCAGGCGTCCTTTCTGCGGCCGCTCATAGCGGAACGCCGGCCCGGCATAAAACGCCTTGAACGGAAGTTGCTGGGTATACCCGCCGGAAATAAACGCCCGGACAATCGCCGCGGTAAATTCAGGACGGAGCGTGATGGACTCCCCTCCCCGATCGTCAAACGTATAGGTTTCCTTGCTAACCACATCCGACGTATCGCCCAGCGAACGATGGAATACTTCGGAAAACTCGAAGACCGGCGTCTGCATTTCCCGAAAATTAAACCGCTCGGCCGTCTCGCGCGCCGTCTCGACGATATGCCGAAACAGCCGCATCTCTTCGCCGACATAGTCCCGCGTCCCGCGCACGGGCTGTATGTACTTCTTTCCCATGCGACGTACCTAACGCCTTTCCATCACAGAGTAAACGGGATTTAGAAAGTTAAGCGGTTTCTTTCGCCTTTTCCTGCTCGGCCACCGACCGAATCAGATCAACAAATCGCTTACGGGTCTTCTCATCCCTAATGCTATAATAAGCACGCATCAACTCCAACGTTTCACGGCTGGACATTTTATCATGCTCATAGCTGTCCGTCTCTTCCGCCATCCCCAGACCATACGCATCCAAGCCTTTGCCAGCCTCATAACCATCAAAGAAATAGGAAACCGGGATATTGAGAATCTTACTGAAATCATAGAGCCGACTTGATCCCATGCGATTCACACCACGCTCGTATTTCTGTATCTGCTGAAAGCTGACGCCAATAGATTTGCCAATCGCGTTCTGACTCAGCCCCAGCATCACGCGGCGCTCTCTTAACTTATTACCTACAAATATATCGACTGGATGACCTGACATAACTTCCCACCTGCTTCATTGTACTTTATAATTTTCTTTTTGCTCATATTAGCAAGGTTTCGTTTAGAGGAACCTTACATCGGCATAGCTCTAATGGACACCGATGAGCGTTGATTAATCATTAAAGCGCATAATAATACACATGTCATCTTTTTTTTAATATTATTGAAAATTGTGAAACATTAATTAATCATCTACCCATGATTGCACCGCTACTTAATCATTGCCTGTTTTAAAAAAAACATCTAGTCTTTACCATATGTTTAGCATATCTCACAACACTGCAAAACACTTGGCCGACCAGCTTGATTTCAATAAAGCGCCATTGCTACCAGTCATTGCCGTACAATATGATTCCGGCGAAATCCTGATGCAAGCATGGATGAATTATGCTGCTCTTATTGAAACGCTGAGCACAGGACAAGTCTGCTACTATTCCCGATCACGACAAAGCCTGTGGCGAAAAGGTGAAACCTCCGGCCATACGCAAACGCTTATTGGCTTTCGCACCGACTGTGATCAGGACAGTATCCTGCTACTTGTGGATCAACGCGGACCAGCCTGTCATACCAAACGCCGTAGTTGCTTCTATTTGGAAGCCATGGAAAACGGCGAGTTCAAGACCTTAATGGAACCTATTGAAAAATAGGTCTGGCAATTTGATCGTGATTCGTTATGTTCATGACCCTGCTGTAATGAAATACAAATAAGTAGCGAGGCCGTTTTGGATCAGATCTATCAACTCAGTACGCTGGATATGGGTATCATCGTGGTGTATTTCGTCGCCATGATCTCTTTCGGAATCTTTCTTTCGCGTAAAGGAGAAGAAACCGACGATTACTTCCTGGCCGGACGTGCCATGACCTGGCCGTTAATTGGTTTCTCACTCTATGCCTCGAATATTTCCTCCACCACCCTGATCGGACTGGCTGGTGATGCCTATGCAACCGGTATCTCCGTGTTTAACTATGAGTGGATGGCGGCCATTGTGCTGGTGTTCTTTGGTGTCTTCATGGTGCCGTTTATTCTGCGCTCGAAGGTTTACACCATGCCAGAATATCTGGAAAAACGCTATGACAGCCGCGCGCGCACCTATTTTGCCATCCTGACACTATTCCTCAATATTATCGTAGAAACGGCGGCCAGCCTCTATGCAGGTGGCATTCTCATCCGTGCCGTATTCCCCGAAACGCCTCTGTGGGTGACGATTGCCGTTCTTGCCGTACTGGCTGGTATCTATACAATTATCGGCGGCCTCTCCGCCGTCATGATTACCGATATGATACAGGCAATTCTGCTCATCGTTGCCTCAATTGCCCTGTCCGTCATCGCCTTTGAAAAAGTCGGCGGATTGGATGTGATGTTCAACTCCATTGATCCCGCCAAACTAAGCCTGGTGCGACCACTGGACGATCCCGGGGTACCATGGCTGGGGCTGATTACTGGCG
This sequence comes from Rickettsiales bacterium, assembly GCA_028279475.1. Classification (GTDB taxonomy): domain Bacteria; phylum Pseudomonadota; class Alphaproteobacteria; order Rickettsiales; family UBA998; genus JANQNR01. The sequence goes on from JANQNR010000004.1 coordinate 353,399, forward strand.
TACCATTACTGGGCTTTTACTTCTGGTGTACCAACCAGTTTATCGTACAGCGTATTCTCAGTGCAAAAGATGAGGATCATGCACGTAAAGGGGCGATTCTGGCAGGCTTCCTGAAATTGCCGGTACTGTTCATCATGGTATTGCCTGGAACCGCTGCTATTCTTCTTTACCCGGATCTGGAAAACGCCAATCTGGTTTATGCAACATTGGTCTTTGACCTGCTGCCAGTGGGCGTAGTCGGACTGGTCATCGCCGGATTTATGGCAGCGTTGATGTCACAGATTGACTCTACGCTTAACTCTGCCTCAACCATCGTCACTATGGATTTCGTCAAACGCTACCGGCCTGAGCTGACCAGTCATGATCTGGTGAAGGTAGGACGCTGGACGGCATTCTTCTTCATGGTATTCGCCGTATTATGGGCACCAATTATCGAAAGTTTTGAATCACTGTTCAAATATCTGCAAACCACCTTTGCCTATACGGTGCCACCGATCATTACGATGTTTGTTGCCGGTGCCTTCTGGAAACGTGCCAATGAGCATGGCGCTTTTGCTGCACTGGTGAGCGGTGGAGTAGCGGGTGTTGTCCTGTTCCTATCCAATATGGTGTTTGGGTTCACCGATATTCATTTTCTCTATGTTGTGCCAATTCTGTTAATTATCTCTCTGGTCGCCCTGATCGTTGGCAGCCTAATGACGGAAGCACCGGCACCGGAGAAAGTCTTGCCTTATGTCTGGACCAAAGAATACTATACGGAAGAGACCGAACGCCTCAAAGGGGTTCCGGCCTATAGCAATTATCGCGTACTATCCATGCTGCTGCTGATCATTACCGGTATTATTCTCTTCTATTTCTGGTAAGATATTGAAAAAGTCGTGGCACAGTTACATCCATGCTTTAAAAAATCCGCATGGAAATTAACTGTAAATACTAGATCTGGTTGCTATCTCACGATGGTATGCAAGAATGTGCTGGTCATATGCTGTTTCGTTCTGTCTTGAACAAAACTAAGTCATAGGATGCTTGCCACACTCAACCCGGATCAGTCCCACTACTCCGGGTTCTTTTTTTGTATAACGCGACCTGCCGCCAAGATTCATATTGGCAATGCCAATAAAACCCTTATAAAGAGCGCATGATTATCTTTCCTGCTATCGACCTGAAAGGAGGACAATGCGTCCGTTTGCTCCGCGGTGACATGGACAAGGCCACCGTATTTTCTGATACCCCTTGCATGCAAGCTAAAGCGTTTGAAGATGCCGGGTTTGAGTGGCTACACCTGGTCGACCTGGATGGTGCATTTGAGGGACGCTCTATGAATGGTGATAGTGTCTCTGCCATTCTGGAGACTATCTCGATTCCCGTACAACTGGGCGGCGGCATTCGCACCATGGCACATATTGATTATTGGTTGAAGAAGGGTATCACACGCGTGATTCTTGGCACCGCCGCCGCTCGCAATCCGCAATTGGTCATTGATGCCTGTAATGCCTATCCCGGCCATATCGCCGTGGGAATTGATGCCCGTGATGGCATGGTTGCAGTTGAAGGCTGGGCGGAAGCTTCAACACTCTCTGCATTGGAACTTGCCAAGAAGTTTGAAGATTGCGGTGTAAGCGCTATCATCTATACTGACATTGACCGTGACGGCGCAATGCAGGGCCCCAATCTAGAACAAACGGCGGCGCTGGCCACTGCCATCTCCACGCCGGTCATCCTTTCCGGCGGCGTGACGAATGCAAAGGATTTAGCGCAGATTAAAACATTCGAAGTGTGTGGCATCTGCGGTGCTATCGTTGGCCGGGCACTCTATGAGGGCAGCATCTCCTACGAAGAGGCATTGCGTGCTTAAAGCCCGTATTATTCCCTGTTTGGACGTCCATGAAGGCCGCGTGGTCAAGGGCGTCAACTTTGTTAATTTGCGTGACGCTGGTGACCCGGTCGAACAGGCATCCGTCTATGACGGGCAAGGCGCGGATGAGTTATGCTTTCTGGATATTGCCGCCTCCCATGAGGGACGCGATACACTCTATCACATGGTCGAAGCCGTGGCAGAGCGTTGCTCTATCCCTTTTACGGTCGGTGGCGGCGTACGCACGACTGATGACATTCGCACCCTGTTGCTGGCCGGCGCCGATAAGGCATCGATCAATACTGCCGCTGTGAAACGTCCGGAATTTGTCCGCGAAGCCGCCGAGAAATTCGGCACCCAATGCATCGTCGTCGCTATTGATGCGCGCCGCTCTTCTGATGCCTCCTGCCCCAGCGGTTATGAGATTTTTACCCATGGCGGACGCAACGCCACAAGCATTGACGCCGTGGACTGGGCGATGCGAATGACTGAGTACGGCGCCGGGGAAATTCTGCTAACCTCGATGGATCGGGATGGCACCGGCGACGGGTTTGATATCGCCATGACCCGTGCCATCAGTGACGCCGTGAACGTACCCGTCATTGCGTCCGGCGGGGTCGGCACAATGCAGCATTTTGTAGAAGGATACCGTGATGGTGGCGCATCGGCGCTGCTGGCGGCCTCCGTCTTCCATTTCGGCACCTTCACCATCCCCGACGTCAAACACTATATGCATCAACACCAGGTTCCTGTGAGGCTGACATGACTACCATTCTTGATACACTAACCGCTACTATTCGTACTCGAAAATCCGCCGAGCCACAACATTCCTATGTTGCCTCCTGCTTCACGAAAGGGCGTAGCAAGATGGCGCAGAAGGTTGGAGAGGAAGGCGTAGAGCTGGCACTAGCACTAACGGCTGACGACCCAGAAGAAATCACGAAAGAAGCGGCTGACCTGGTATTTCATATGCTCATCGCCCTGGAGGATGCTGGATTATCTATCGACGACGTATTTCAGGAACTTCAGCGCCGCGAAGGGGTGTCCGGCATTGATGAGAAGCGGCAAAGGGAATAACGGCATGAAACATAGGTTGGCTATTGGCCTCATAATACTTGCTGTTCTTTGTGTATTAGGCTGGGTACTCCACACGGTTTTCAGTTCTTTACTGCATGAACAAAATGCCGTCGTGTTTGTCATTGATGAGGTGAGCGTGAATATATCCTGCATCTCCGACAATCAGGAGGTTGAGACAATTCCATTGCCTCAACGGGTTGCTGATCTTTATGAGCGGACTTGCGCTCATGCCATATGTGATATGGCGCCCATGCACGTAATGTGGCCAGAATTAGCAGAACGTAGCTGCCAGTCGCGCATCACGATCGACTATCTGTGCCGTCCGGAAAAAGAAAATGCGCGCACACATATGTTGGGTGCAGACGCCGAACCATCAATGCATCAACTGATTGTCGATGGTAATCAGCGTCCCAGATTACAATGTCAGAAAAAACATTATTAGCGTTTATCTGTTTATAGTCTGCTTATGCTGCTACGTGGGGCATTTCTGACAAACAGGCTAGTACCCGCTCCGGCAGCAACGTCTGTAAATCTGGCTCACGCAGGATGGTGACATGCTCCCCACGTGGGGCACATAACTCCGGATTGGATGCATGCGAGAACAACACCACACTACGACACTCAGTCGCGGCAATAATATGCATGGGCCCCGTATCATTACCAATGGCAAACTCAGCCCCTCGCGCCAGGTCGGCAATGTCTCCCAGCCCGGTCTTGTTACACAGATTCATCGCACCCGGCACAGCATTTTCAATACGTTGTAGTAATTCGGCTTCCGCCCCACCACCAATCAGCACTAGCTGTATCCCCTGTGCATGCAGGCTTTCTGCCAACGTAATAAAATGTGCCTCTGGGTAGCGCTTTTCAGGACGATGCGCTGAGCCACCCGGCACCAGTAAGGCATAGGTAGAGTCCATTCCTTCGATGACACCCTCCCCACGCATCCAACTGATGTCCGGCGCGTGAACGTGCTTAATCCCGGCAATCTCTAATTGCTGTCGCTGTCGGTCAATCGTATGCATACTTGTGCGCTCCGGCGTATTGTGCCGATGTGAGGCTCCTTCTGCGATCCCGGAAAATTCCGGTTTCGGTGAAGCGAACAGACGATAATACCAGCTGGAACGCGACGAAGTTTGCAAATCATACACACGATCGAATCGCCGCGAACGCAATTGACATGTCAGCCGCCACAAAGGTAGTGGCTGGTACAGCTTCGGGCGACAATCCACCCAAATATCATCAAACCACCCAGATTGCTTTAACAGCTCTGCATAAGACTTGGTTGTCAACAATGTCAAACGCGCATCAGCATGATGCTCACGAATCGTTTTCATGGGTCCACTCGCCAGCACAATATCCCCCAATGCGCCATGCTTGATGACCAGAATATGCTCAGTGCTCACTCAACACCTCTTCATACACATCCAGGGTTTGATGCTGCATCCGATTCAGCGTAAAATGCCGAGCCACATGCCCCATGGCCTGCTGCGCCATAGCCTGACGCCGATCATCACTCAACATCAATGCCTGGTGGACTGCTTCTGCCAATTCTTGTGCTTTGCCCGACGTTACCAGCCACCCGGTTTCACCATTCAGAACTGTCTCACATGCGCCCCCATGCGACGTAGCAATTACCGGACGCCCCATAGCCTGCGCCTCAACAGCAACTCGGCCAAATGCTTCTGGCTCAATGGATGGGCATAGCACCACATTACTTAGCATATAGGCTTCTACCATATCCGTCGTCGGCGGCACAAAGCGTACGCAACCGGCCAGTCGTAACGACAGCACCAGATTTTGTAGACTTTCATAATAGCGGTTATGCCCTCCGACATCGCCGGCAAAAATACACAGGAAATCGCGGTGTGGTAATTTTGCTAGCGCCTGCAGCACGACCTCATGCCCCTTCCATCGCGTAATGCGTGCTGGCATCAACAGAATAGGCACGTCTACTTCCTGTAACTGCCATGCCTGAATCAGCTTGCGCATTTTCGATTCTACCAATGCATCCGGATGAAATCGTGTGACATCTACCCCACGATGAATCACACGTATCTTCTCATCGCTAATATCATAGTTCCTGATGATATGATCCGCCACGAAATGCGAAACAGCAATCACACGCTTCCCTTTGGTCATCACGGAATTGTAGAGCTTTTTACCCGCACCATTTAACCCATAGACCCCATGGAATGTGGTCACCAGCGGGATACCGGTTTTCTTTGCTGCCAGATAGGTGCTCCACGCCGGTGCCCGCGAACGCGCATGCACCACATTCACCCGATGCGTACGCATCAACGCTGCCAGCGTGTCAGCGTTGCGGTACATACACCAGGGATTTTTTGTCGCGAGTGGCACCTTGAAATGTGTTGCTCCACACTGTGCCAGTTGTGTCGCCAATTCTCCACCTGAAGAGGCAATCAACGCCTTACCTTCGGCATCGGCAATCGCTTGTGCCATCTCGATGGTGCCACGTTCCACCCCTCCGCTCACAAGCGAAGGCAGCACCTGCAAAATCGTTGGCCCCGTATTCATAGCGCTGCAAAACCTACTTGAGGTTTACGCGCAATGCCAATAATTTCTATGTTATGGACACCAATACTCCGCATTTTCATCTGCTGGAAGATGGAACACGACTTGCCTACCGCAAGCGCGATGGCACCTCTCCCACCATCGTTTTTCTAAGTGGGTTTATGTCCGATATGGAAGGCTCCAAAGCTACCTTTCTGGATGAATGGTGCCATGCGAATAATTATGGTTTTTTGCGTTTCGACTATTTTGGTCATGGCGCTTCGGACGGCGACTTTGCCAAAGGCACGATCAGTGGGTGGCTGGATAATGTTCTGACGATGATTGATGCACACACACATGGACCACTTATCCTGATTGGTTCCAGCATGGGTGGATGGCTGATGCTTCAGGCAGCCCGCCTCCGTCAGGAGCGACTAGCCGGACTCATCGGCATTGCCGCCGCGCCGGACTTTACACGGGAGCTGATGTGGGAACGATTTGATGATGCACAACGCAAGACAATAACCGAACGGGGAGTACTGCACATACCGTCAGACTATGATGCACCATACCCGATCACACGCGCACTCATTGAAGATGGTGATTCGCAGAGGTTCTTTGTGCATCCACCACTTGACATACTCTGCCCTGTTGCCTTGTTGCATGGTATGCAGGACGCCGATGTACCATGGAATTATGCACTACGTATTGCTGAACATGTTGTTCATGACCAAGTGCAGATTCACCTTATCAAAGATGGCGATCATCGTCTTTCACGCCCACAAGATTTACAGTTGCTAGTACAGACTATCAAAACGATGACACAGTTTTCTTAGAAGAGTTGTGCAGCGCACCACGTTACGGGCATTTTATTTGACAACAAGCGTTTAATGCATTTATTCTTTTTGGGAATGTATGCCAACCGTTTAGAAGGAGAACTATTGTCATGGCCGCAGATTCCAATAATAAAACTACGATTATTAAAACCATTCAGCCTGCGGCAAGTGCGCCAAAGATTGTCAAGCCGGCACCTGCTGCTCCGGCAAAGACTGCGAGTGCAAAACCGGCTACAACAGCAAAAAGCACCTCTTCCAGCACTGCAAAACCGGCCACCAAAACTGCGGCAAAACCAGCCGCAAAAAAGACAACGTCTCGTGCTACCAGCAAATCGAAAACTGCGGCAAAACCGGCCGCCAAAACTACGCGTCGTAAACCTATTGCGAAGAAAACAACAGCTCGCCGTAGCGCAACAGCAGCAAAACGCCCAGCTAAAAAACCGGCAGCAAAAGCATCCGCCGCTAAAGCGAAAAGCAATGTAGTATCTATCTCGCGCGCGGCACGTAGCGGTCTTGCGTCCAGTTCTGCTAATGCCAAGAAAATTCAGAGCCAAATTGCTAAAGGAAGTGCGGGAAGTGCACAACAATTAGCAAAAGGCGCAAATATTGCTACAAAGGTTCTGAATGAGTCGATCGCCATCGGGCGTGAGCATACGGAAGCCTGCACCGAAGCAAGCAACATTGCCGCGCAATGTGCTGGCAAGCTAAGCGAAACGCTGATGAACTATGCCAATGACGCCATTACCGAGAGCGTTGAAATCTCCAAGGATTTCTTTAGCTGTCGTACGGCCAGCGATGTGTTTGAGTTACAAAGCCGTTTGACGCGTAGCAACACCGAGCGTTTCCTGGATGAGTCGTCCAAAATGATGGAAATGATGTTTGACATGACCTCCAAAGCGGCGGAACCATTTGGTGATTACTACACGGATGCAACGGATCGGTTGCAAAAAGCGTTTAAGTAAACGTAGCACCCTCTAGCGTTAATACCCCGTATGTTCTTTATTTACATGCGGGGTATTGTTTTGCTTTAGCCGGGAATGAAAAGAGAGCCTGATTGTCCCTGCATTGTTTTTTGTGCAACAGCTCCAAGGTCTTCAGGATTAAAATCGAACGTTGTGTATGCCTTCACAGAATCCCTACCACTGCACTGCATATATTGACCAGATGCAGGAAATGCTGATGTAACTATTGGCAATGTCTCATCCTCATGCGAACCATATGCAACATGTGTAAGAGAGTTCCCGATTTTTTCCACTATTGTATCCTTGACTTGCTCCACCAACGCTTCCAGTTGATTTAAAGCTGATTGCTTGACGTCATCCCCTATCCTAAAATTAACAGAATCGGCAATAGCACCTTTTACTGTCACACCCAGCTTTTGCTCAGGAAAATCTGAGAATTCTTCTATGTCCAAAAAATTTCCCTCAGCATCATAGTTTCGTGGCCGGTGTAAAATCTCTACGGAAAGATTGACCGGCACAGGTATTTGGTGACCACTTTCATCATCAATAGACAGAATATTTGGCAAATTCACCTTTTCGGAGTATGAATTAAGCGTATGTTCTGCCACCTTTGTAATGTTTGGATCGTGTAAGCGATGTGCAATAATAACCATCACCATGTCTACCGTACTGTTTTTCTTTTCACTTTGTATTTTCTCAATATATGACATATTCAGCACCACTTAAAATACCATTAACAAAAACTATCATTCTTTCAATAACCTGACAATTGCCTAATGCTTATCCAACCGCACCACACGATCCATACGTGCGGCCATCTCCGGGTTATGGGTGACAATCAGTGCTGAAGCGCCACGTGCACGTAAGGTCTCTAGCATGACGGTTTCCACCTGCTGCGCCGTGTCAGGATCGAGGTTGCCGGTTGGTTCGTCTGCTAGAAACAATGCAGGTGAATGAATTAGCGCACGGGCAATCGCCACACGCTGCTGTTCTCCACCGGACAACTCTGATGGCAGATGCCCCATGCGATGTTTCAGCCCCATCTGTGCAAGCAGCTCTTGTACTTTGGCAACATGCGCACCCTGCCCTTGCAGTATCAGCGGCACAGCCACATTTTCTTCCACCGTCAACTCCGGCAGCAAATGGTGAAACTGATAGACAAAGCCCAGCTTCTCACGACGCACCATAGTGGCCTGCCGTTCACTGATTCCCCGACATGATGCCCCATCAATGGTCACATCACCGCTATTCGGCTGCATCAACAGTCCGGCAATATGCAGCAGGGTTGATTTTCCGCACCCACTTGCTCCTACCAATGCCACAATTTCACCAGCCTTTACCTCCAGCGAAAACGGTCTGAGCGCCACAATATCCTGCCCCCCCTGCCGGTAAGTGCGGCTTACCTCGCGCAAATCCAGCATCACTTTACTCATCACGCAATGCCTCCGCCGGGTCAATGGACGCCGCCTTATAGGCCGGATAGATCGTCGCCACAAACGATAATAACAACGACATCGCGACAATTACTCCTACCTCCGCCATGTCGGTCTGGGTCGGCAGTGTGGAGAGAAAATAAAGATTAGCGACCAGGATTTTCTGCCCGGTGACCGACTCAATAAATAGCCTTAGCGGCTCCAGGTTTTCAGCTCCCAACACCCCCAACATCGACCCCAGTAGAGTGCCGACAATACCGATACTCATGCCAGTTAAGACAAACAGACGGATAATGCCGCTCCGGCTCATGCCCATGGTTCGCAAAATCGCCACATCGCCACGCTTGTCCTTAACCATCATCACCAGCGACGAGATGATGTTAAACGCCGCCACCACAATAATAAGCGCCAAAATCAGCACCATCACATTGCGTTGGATTTCCAGCGCGTTGAAGACGGATTGATGCACACGCTGCCACGGATAGACCACATACCCATCGCCCATCACCTGCTGCAATGCCGCTGCAACATCCGCCGCCGCTTCACTATCAGTCAGTGTGACTTCAATCGCCGTGGCCGGACGCTCTCCCTTGCGGGTCAGAGCGAAATAAACCAGCGCCTTGTCATACGGCATCAGGATCAGTGAGCTGTCCAGCGCGTGCATCCCCAACTCAAACGTCCCGGCAACCGGGTAGGCCTTGATACGCGGCACCGTGCCAAAGGCCGTCGCCCGTCCCTGCGGTGAAATCAGCGTGATACTGTCACCCGGTAGCAGGCGCAGCCCTTCCGCCAGACGTGCACCTGTTACCATTCCCTCTTCCAATGCTTCACTTACCTCTTCCGCCAGATGCGGCTTCTTCTGTACGTCCTCCGGCAACAGCGCCACTACCTGCGCACCGCGTGTGGCATCACCGCGCCCGGTGACCATCACCTGCCCTTCAATGCGGGGAAGCATCACGGCGTCACCCGGCGCCTGCACCCGGAGGCGGTCGATCACCTCTCGGTAATCAGGAATCACGCCATCACGCACCTGCACCCGGATATGCCCATCTACTCCGATAAAATTGGCTAGCATCTCCTGCCGGATACCGTTCATCAACGAGGTCACGATAATCAGCGTTGCCACCCCCAGCATAATGCCGAGCATCGAAAACCATGCTACCAGCGATACAAACCCGCCCTTTCGGCGCGAAAGCACATAACGACGGGCAAGAAGTGTGGTGATATTGGACATGATCATCTACATAGCTGTAAAACAGCGTCGTCCACCGACACCACCTGCTTCTCTCCGGTGCGGCGGCAGGTCAGTTCCACCTGTCCGGTAGCGGCGAGCTTCGGCCCGATCACCACCTGCCATGGCAGGCCGATCAACTCCATGGCGGCAAACTTCGCCCCGGCACGCTCGTCGGTATCGTGATAAAGCACCTCAACCCCGCGCTCCTGTAATTGCGCATACACCGTATCGGCCAACGCGCCACATGCCTCATCGCCCACGCGAATATTGACCAGCCCCACCTTAAACGGTGCGACTGCTTCCGGCCAGACGATGCCTTTCTCGTCGTGATGCGCCTCGATGATGGCACCGACCAGCCTGGAGACACCAATCCCATGCGCGCCCATCATGACCGGCACATCCTCACCCTTGGCATTGGTAATCAATCCCTTCATCGGTTTGGAATATTTATCGCCGAAATAGAAAATATGGCCGACCTCAATGCCACGCGCCGTGACCAGATCACTCTCTGCCACGCCACATGTCGCCGCATCATGCTTTTCATCCGCCGCCGAGTAACGCGCCCGGATTGCCTCAATGTCGAGCGTGTCCTCCGCGGTGAGCGCCTCCAGCGCCCTATCATAATAAATCTCGCTCTCCCCGGTCTCCGCCACAACCTGAAACTCATGACTCAGATCGCCGCCAATCATGCCCGTATCGGCCTTGAACGGAATCACCCGCAACCCCATGCGCCGGAAAATACGGAAATAGGTGGCGTACATGCTGTCATAGAGGGCGCGGTGGCTCGCCTCGTCTTCCGAGAAGGTATAGGCATCCTTCATCAGGAATTCACGCCCTCGCATCACCCCGAAGCGCGGACGGATTTCATCGCGGAATTTCCACTGAATCTGGTAAAGGTTGAGCGGTAGTTGCTTGTAACTCTTCACATGGCGGCGGAACAGGTCGGTGATGACCTCTTCATGGGTGGGACCATAAATGAGGGTACGCCCATGCCGGTCTTCGGCTTTGAGCGTTTCGTCGCCGTAGCCGCCGCGCCCGGATTCTTCCCATAGCTCAATGGACTGCATGGTCGGCATCAACAGTTCCACCGCCCCGATGCGGTTCAGCTCGTCGCGGATAATATCAGCGACCTTGTTCAGTACGCGAAGCCCCAGCGGCAGCCAGCTATAGATACCGGCCGAGTGCTGCCGTACCATCCCGGCGCGCAGCATTAGCCGGTGCGAGGCAATCGCCGCTTCCGAGGGGTTTTCTTTGATGAGAGGAATCAGGGACTGAGAGTAACGCATGAAATATGCAGTATCGTCTGTGGTAGGGTTTTGCAAGTATTATAGAATCACGTCATACCGGCGGAGGCCGGTATCTCGTTGTTCTGGACTCCGGCCTGCGCCGGAGTGACGCGTTACCGCACTCCCAGATGGGCAACCTGATTGGAAGAAATGTCAATCCGATCCTGCATCAACCTGTTTGGACTGGCAGAGGTAGCAATCCCTTTCTGGCGCGGCTGCACTTCGGCAGTTTCCTTCTGTGTTTCCCACACCGTTCCATCACGCTGTGAGCCATTTTCCCGGCGCAGGCGCTGCGCCAGTTCGGCTATACCTTCCAGCTTGTGCTCACGGATATAGGCGTAATTGTCTTCCGACTGCTCCGGCTGGCCGACAATAATGATCCCACCACCCATGATTCCAATCAAGGACTCAATCCCAATCTTTTTATTGAGTAGATCCTCTGCTACCTGCTCCAGTACCGGACGCAATTCATGCATTTCCTTCTCAGTGATATGGGCACGATTATGGTCATGCTGACTACTTTGTAGTACTTTCTGCAAACCATTAACAACGATCTCTCTACTCACCGCACCGGTGTAATGGTTCGATTGTGCCTCATTGACGATTTCTACTAACAAATCATAGGCATTTTTTTGGTAAAAGACAGAACGCTCCATAGTAACAACAATTGCATTAGCGACCAAGCCACTCGTCAGACCTTTCATAAATCCTGCACCCGCTCCTAACCGAGATACGGCTTTAAAGATGAGTCGATTCACTTCGGAACTGATCAAGGGGTTTGCAGACGCAAATAAATCGGTATACGAAATCTCATGTTCCGGTTTCCCCAGTTCGGCAGATAATGCCAGACGGCAATTCTTCATCACGTTATCTAATTCAGCTTTCGTCGATATGATTGCAAGACCGGTAAATGTCATACCTTCTGCCGCCAACGTGATTGCCCGCCCAGTACTGGGATCTTTAGACTCTGTAACTTTAGCTCCCCCTCCCTGTACACCTCCATACTGATAGTCTAGGTCATCTTGAAGGGAAGATTTCTGCCTTCCACCTCTTTTTCCGCTAGGAATATTACTACTTGAGCCTTGTAACCACTTCGGTAGCTTATGATTATCTAACCCTAACTTCGAAAATAAGAATTTCTCTGACTGCTCAGAAAATACCGGAAACATTGCTTGGAACAAATATTGGTATAGGCGAAGCTGTGTGTATGTTTGAAACAGTGATGACGTCTCAAATTTAATCCATGAGGGTCTGGGTATGACTGAAGTGCTTTGCCTGGCGCGTTCTACAAACAAAGGATGAACGGTATTGGTTTCTTCTTGGTTTTTATTATGAATTTTGCTAGCAAAACCTAACGATGGCGGTGTTTTAGCCGTTTTTTGAACGCCATTATCAACCTTTCCCATCAGATGAGAGTCTGATGAATGCAGGGTTGTTCCAGGTTGAGTATACACAGCCATACTATTATTCTAGCAAAGCTGCATTACAATTAGATTACCATGCACAAAAAAAAGTAAAAAAAAGCAGGAAAATTATGACTCGCTTTCGCGAGTGCTTTTCCTGCGCTCTCGAGCAGCGTTTTTTCGGCGCTGCCACTCTTCTTCTCGTTCTTTTCTTGCTTTCGCTTGCCTATTTATTTCGTTGAAAAAGGTGTTCCATCCAACGAACCCAACGGCCGCTAGGAAAAAAAGTATAAACGGCATAATTACCTCCAAAAGGCAACTAAGACCCTTGATCTCATGATCTCACTGCGCAAGCGCAACGATTAAAAAACCACACAATCAAGAGTGAATAACAGTCTTCTGAACACACTATATACTGGCGCTTGTCAAGTGAAAAATGTGATTTTCTGGAATCGGGAATCCAGAATCGGGAATCGGGAACCATCAATCTGCACGTTCCCGATTCTAAATTCCCGATTCTCAACTCCAAAAAACCACACAATCGCTTGCCCAGCGTCTTCATTTCCTCTACACCATCAAGGCATGATTACCCCGCTTTCCGATCAGGACGTGCTGCACTATGTCTGGCTGGCGTACGGCATCTCAGGCCTGCTGCTCACGGCATTACTGCTGACTAGCTGGCGATGCTACCGCCGTGCCCACACCCGCCATACCCAGCTTAAACAGGCACTCTCGCAAGAATGAAGCCGAAATATCAGCGCCTGATCCTGCTGAGCGCCGCTCTGTTCCTGTGCGGTGCTGCCGTCATGCTGTTGCTGCGCAGCCTGGAAGACTATGTCGTCTATTTCTACTCTCCCAGCGATCTTGCCGAGCAGCCCCCCGCCGCCGAGCAGTATATCCGTGCCGGTGGGCTGGTCAAGGAAGGCTCCGTGGTGCAGACAGCGGAAGGTACCGTGCATTTTGTTGTGACCGATTATGCCCATGACATGACCATCCATTATACCGGTATTCTGCCCGGACTATTCCGTGAAGGGCAAGGCATTGTCGCCGAGGGGCATTACCGGGACGGCGTTATCCATGCCAAGAGCATCCTGGCCAAACACGACGAATATTACATGCCGCCGGAAGTTGCCAAATCGCTGAAAGCGTCCGGCCACTGGAAGCACGGGGAGGCGGCCGATGAGTCTACTCCCTGAGCTGGGCACGGCGCTATTGCTGGCGGCGCTGGTCATCAGCGTGGCACAGGCCGGGCTATGGGTAGCCACCGGCTGGCGCTATTACCGGCAGATACTCCCGGCGCTGAGCCTGTCGGCCTGTCTGGTGCTGAGCGCAGGATTTGGACTACTGCTTTACGCATTTACCATCTCGGATTTCAGTGTCAGTGCTGTCTATATGCATTCGCACAGCCTTAAGCCCATGCTGTATAAAATCACCGGCACCTGGGGCAATCATGAAGGTTCGATCCTGCTATGGTGTTGGATCATGACACTGTATGGTGCCGCGTTGTCGCTTCGTAGCAAACCATTAGCGCTGCCCACACGGGCGATGGCGCTGCATGTGATGGGGGCGATGCAGGCAGCCTTTATCGGCTACACGTTGTTTACCTCCAACCCGTTCCAGCCGATGTTTCCGGTACCGTCCGAAGGCACCGGGCTGAATCCACTGTTGCAGGATGTCGGGCTGGCGGCACACCCTCCCCTGCTCTATCTCGGCTATGTCGGATTTTCTGCTGCCTTTGCACTGGCGATGGCGGCACTGATCCGGCAGGACGTCACACCGGATTTCGCCAGGGTGCTGCACCCCTGGGTGATGCTGCCATGGGCGTTTCTGACGCTGGGGATCGGGCTGGGCAGCTGGTGGGCCTATCGCGAACTGGGCTGGGGCGGCTGGTGGTTCTGGGATCCGGTGGAAAATGCCTCCCTCCTCCCCTGGCTGTCGGCGACGGCGCTGTTTCACTCCAATCTGGTCATGATGAAGCGTGGTAACCTACAACGCTGGGTACTCTTGCTGGCACTGGTGACGTTTATACTCAGCCTGCTGGGGACGTTTCTGGTACGCTCCGGCATTCTGACTTCCGTGCACAGTTTTGCCAATGATCCGACACGTGGCCTAGCTATTTTGGCTATGATTGCGGTCATTACCGCCTTCGGGTTGTTCACCTATTTCCGCCATGCACGGCATATTGTGCCAAATAGTACCATCCCACTCTGGTCGCGTGAAATGGCTATGCTGGTCAATAATATCCTGTTGATGACCATCCTGGTGACCATTTTGCTGGCCATGCTCTATCCGCTCCTGATTGAAGCGCTGGGAGGACGGCTGCTAACGATCGGCACCGCCTATTACAATCATAGTTTCGCCCTGCTCAGCGTTCCGCTGGTACTGGCCTGTGCCATCTCTACTTTTCTGGTCTGGGGCAACCGGCCGACACGGCGTAAGATGCATCGATCGCTCAGGCTGGGAATACTCACTTTTATCCCAACAGTACTGGCCACCCTGCTCGTCACGGATGGCAATCTGCTGTTTCTGGGTGGTATGTGGTGCGGCCTGTGGCTATTCCTTGCCATGCTGTACGACATCATCGAACGCAAGCGCAACGGCATCGCATGGCATGTTATCCTCTCTCCCATGGTCATCGGGCATACCGGACTGGCCATCTTTATTCTGGCGGTCACGTTGCATGGCACCTTTCGCCAGCAGTCGGAATTTGTGATTGCACCCGGTGATACGCACCAGTTCGGCAGCTACACATTGACACTGGGAGCATTACAGTTCGGACGGGGCGATAATTACGTCACCCGGCAGGGGGTTGTTGAAGTTACGCGAGAGAACACCTCTCTCCAACTGTATCCTGAAGAACGCTATTTCCCGGTAGAAGACCAGTTTACGACGGAAGCATCCATTGATAGTTTCTTAACGCATGATTTATACGCTACACTGAAGCGGTTGCCAGACATACCGGGCGCGACACAACCCACCAGCGCCAACGCCTTACTCGGCTTTCATGTAAATCCCGGCATGGTGTGGATATGGGTTGGATTCGTTGTCGTCAGCATCGCCGGTATTATGGCAGCGATACGGAAACGCTAGAAATGAGACATCATGCCACAACTTATCTATCAATGCCCACTCACCTTCCCGACAGGCTGGACGCGTACCGCCCAGGGAGCAACGACCGTCAATCGTCAGTTCAGCAAAACCACCACGATTGAGGACGCACTGCATTACCTACAGGATGAAATTGCCGCCATTCACGCCGATAGCGCAATACTCTATACCAATTATGAATCTATCCATAACCCCGGTATGCGCAGTAAGCGCGGCAATTCGGAGGGAGCATCACTACAGCTGACAGTCAAGGGGGCCTCAGGGTTTCTGGCTTGTGATCAATGGAATACGGTGGCACATAACCTCTATGCCCTGCATCTGGCAGTACGGCATTTACGGATGTTCGAGGAATGGGGCGTGGCCACGGCCGATTTTATGCTAAGCGCTTTCAGCGACAAAGCTGCACAAACACGGGCGGTGCAAAGCACCGGTATGGCTGACTGGATGATCACGCTGGGACTTGGCCCTACCGCCACGCTGGACGATGCCAATGCTATGTACCGCCAACGTGCCAAGCAGGCGGCTGCCGATGCACATGCGTTGTTAGAACTCAATTTTGCCATTGAGCAAGCGCGCCAAGCGCTGGGGAATTAATGTTGTGTGGCGCGCATTACCCGGCATTATTTTCTTTCTGCTTGCTGCCCTGCTGCTCTATAGCACCTACAAGAAAAGCATTAATCCGACCAGTGAAGAACTGATCGGGCAGCCCGCGCCGGAGCTACATCTTAAAAAGATGGAGGGATTTCGCAGCGTGCCCTCTGCAGCCGTGTTGTTCAAACACCAGTATGTGTTGGTCAATTTCTTTGCCTCCTGGTGTGCTCCCTGCCTGATTGAACACCCGTTCCTGAATCAACTGGCGCAGGAATATGACCTGACCATTGTCGGCATTGCCTGGCGTGACTCCCCGGCGAACATCACTGCCATGCTGGAAGAACATGGCAACCCTTATGATTACGTTGGCCTTGACCAGATGGACGCCACAGCCTTCTCTTATAGCGTGGAAGGCTTGCCGGAAAGCTTCCTTATCGGACCCGACGGCACGATGATTAGTGCCCATCAAGGCCCACTCAACCCAGCGATCATCCAGGCAAAAATTCTGCCTCATATTGAAAACAACGCAGGAGATAATGCCCGTGAGTAGCGCCCTGATTTGCGATGCTTCCACCCCTTATTATAACGACTTCATTACCATTCAGGAGGCACTGCGTTGCCCGGTCTGTGAGGGACAGCGCATCGCCAGTTCCGATGCCCCCTTCGCCGTCAGCGTCCGCAAAGACATCTGCACCTATCTACAGGAAGGCATGAATACAGACAGTGTTATCGCCCGCATTGAACAAGATTACGGGCAGGGGCTTCGCGTCGACGACGGCTCGGTACTGCTTTGGCCAATGATAGGGGTAATTCTGCTATGCTTGGTGGCAGGAGGATTCGTATTACGTCGCGCATTACTCAGCCAAACTAAATAAATTCGCTTACTTAACTCTTTATTTATGCTTTTGGTGTGAATTTGTCTTCAGATTAACATGAAGGTATATGCATGGGCTTTTTTGTTGGCATAATCATTGTGATGGGCTGCGTATTTGGCGGGTATCTTCTCGCGGGCGGTAAAATCGACATCATCCTTAAAGCGTTGCCATTTGAGATGATGATGATTGGTGGCGCTGCGCTTGGCGGTTTTATCATCGGTAACAAAGGCTCGGTGATGAAAAAGACGGGTAAGGCCTTAAAAAAGGCACTGTTTGGCCCAAGCTGGAAGAAGAATGACTATAAAGATCTGCTATTATTACTCTTCACCCTGTGTAAGCTGATGCGCACAAAAGGCATGATTGCCGTAGAAGCACATATAGAAAACCCGGAAAACAGTTCTATTTTCAAACAATACCCAAAAATCACTAAAGACCACGGGGCACTGGACATGATCTGCGATACGCTTCGGAACATGACCATGGGGCTGGAAAACCCCTATATGATCGAAGATTTACTCGAAAAGCAGATTAAAAAACATCACCATGAAGAATTGGCACCGGCTCACTCGCTACAGACGGTGGCGGATGCATTGCCCGCCATTGGCATCGTTGCGGCGGTGCTGGGTGTCATCAAAACTATGGCCAGTATTAACGAGCCACCGGAAATTCTGGGTAAAATGATCGGTGGCGCGCTGGTTGGAACCTTCCTTGGGGTATTCTTATCCTACACGCTCGTTGGCCCTTTGGCCGCCAAGGCAACCCAGTCTATCGATGAAGAAGGACAGTTTTATCATGTCATTCGTGATGTTCTGGTCGCACATCTGAATGGTCTAGCACCCCAGATTTCGATGGAAATTGGCCGCGCGAACGTACCAACAACCTACCAGCCAAGCTTCTTTGAAATGGAAGATGCAGCCGGGAATGTACAGATTGAAGGATAATATAGCGCGTTGATTATTTATCTGGACACTTCCTTGTCCACGATAAAATCAAGGTCGCGCTATGTATTTAAAATATATAGCAGTTTCTTGACTTTATAATTGATTGAAATACCCTCAAAATGTGACCATGCATGTACGATCATAAAGTTAAAGTGCTATATATATACTCGTTTCACTTTAAAATACCCTATGGAATTTAAAAGTGAAAGGTCGAGTATAGCCTTAAATATATAGCAGTTTCTCTACTTAAGAATTTCTCCAAATAGGGAATTCTTAAGTAGAACTGCTATAATAGCCGTTCAAGGTAAAAGGTGGCTCCACCAGCATCCAATCAATACTATTCCAGCATATAGCTTTCCTAAGTCCAAACGTTCGCTATAGTGCTTCACATGTCAGCACGAAACATATGCCGTCTCCTTCGCCCCAAACTCTCTGCCCTGTCCGGGTATCTGTTTCTGTGGATTGCTGTGGGGAATGCCTTTGGATGGATAGCGCATTGGATTGCCGTATATTTTTTTGACCTGCCGGAAAGCTCATTTATTGTGGATGTTCTCATATATATTCCCGAAGAAAGTGCTAACCGTCCTGCATTTCCTGAGCCTGAGCGTTATTATTGCTATCCACAACCCGTCATGAGAGGGTTTTACTATCATTGTGAAACAGTTGCTTCCTCTTTGTTCTGGTTTTTCACTGTCGGCATTCCCGGTACATGCTGGTCTTTTGTAGCTACAGGCTTTGGGCTTTTAAAAGGAAGCATTATACATATGGGGTCAACTCGACGCTTGTTAGAAGGTTTATTATGGCTATTGATAAGCACACCAATATTATCCACTATCTTTTTCGGCATACTTTATTGGAAACAAAGGAATATGACCGTGTATTTTATATTAGCTGCCCCCTTCATCTTATATTTGATATGGGGAGCGTGGGTGTTTTAGTTTAGCGATGGTTGAGTAGGCTTTGAGGATTACTTCTGTTGTTTGGATAATTCATCATTGAATCGAATCGCTCATGTACAAAAGGAGCACGTATGTGAATGTCCGCGTACTTTTCTGGAGCATCATTCCATGCACCACCCACAAATGCCCAAAAATCACCATCTGATGTGCCTTCACCAACTGCATTAACGTTAATCCAGCGTTTTGTATTTTTACGTATAGCTTCATAATCAATGATATTGAATGGCTTACCGGATCAATGGTAATCATGGTATGAATACGCTCTGGCAACCTTTCTGCAACAAGTACGGCGGTGTCACCACCCCAACTGTGACCAATCAGATTAACCTGTCTGCCTTTTGGAAGGGATTCAACAATATCTATGATTTCATCACTCATATCGTGGGTTGTGTAGTAATTATCACCATATGTGTTTTTCTTAATACTTGACGAATTCCTAACAATGCCACCACTAAGGTCACGATCTCCGCCGCCACCAATAAAGATATTCGCGCGGTTCAGTCTTTTGCCGGAGGGTGGTAAGATCGTCATTACCAGTTGTACATTCTCATTCCCCGGTATGACACCGATTTCCGTCCACTGGCCACCGTCC
Organism: Rickettsiales bacterium; assembly: GCA_028279475.1. GTDB lineage: Bacteria > Pseudomonadota > Alphaproteobacteria > Rickettsiales > UBA998 > JANQNR01. Next base: position 373,062 of record JANQNR010000004.1, read on the forward strand.
GGTCGACCGGGAGGTACGCGCAGTTGATCCTCCCTGTATCCGGCCTTGATGCATTGATATAAGTCATACAGTTTCTCATCCAGAAATCCGAGTTGATCCGCTTCCCAAAATCTCCGTGCGTCAAGGGCTTTAATACGGAACTGGTTGATCTCAACTCCCATTCGACACATTTGTTGTAACAACTGTTCCATGGGAGAGACCATTCACAATAACCACCTGCCCCGGAAGTGGGAAATGCTATAACTATAACGCCCCCAAGCCCTCAATCAGTTGGCGAATGTCGGTGAGTTTTTGTCCGTCACTATGCCACTCTGCCCTGTAAAACAGGCTTTGATCGGCGCGGAGTTTCATCACATCGCTATGACGGGCGATATAACCAATCAGCGCCTGCGGATCACGAATGGCGGTTTCATGGAAGTGGATCACCGCTCCCTTTGGCCCGGTATCAATGCGGGCAATTCCGGCAGCGCGGCAGGCCTGCTTCAGCTTGAGCGTCGTGAATAAATGCTCCGCTTCTTCCGGAATCGTGCCAAAACGATCGGCCAGTTCTGCGGCAAAGCCCTCAATTTCTTCCGGTGTTTCCAGTGTTGCCGCGCGGCGATAGAGGCTGAGTCGCAACGACAAATCCTCTACATAGGCTTCCGGAATCAGTACGGACAGCCCCAGATTCAGTTGTGGCGACCATTCATCATCTGCTATCGGAGCGCTCTCTTTATCCGATTGACGCGCCTGACGCACCGCATCAGCTAGCATCTGCTGATAGAGTTCTACCCCGACATCCTTCACATGCCCGGACTGCTCCTCTCCCACCAGATTTCCAAACCCGCGAATATCCATATCATGGCTGGCAAGCGTAAACCCGGCACCCAGCGTATCCAACGACTGCATGACCTCCAGCCGTTTCACTGCCTGCGCCGTCATCGCTCCATGATAGGGCAGCGTGAAATAAGCATAGGCGCGCACTTTCCCGCGCCCTACCCGACCACGTAACTGATAGAGTTGTGCCAATCCAAAACGATCCGCCCGGTTGATAATCATCGTATTGGCGCTTGGAATATCGATGCCCGACTCAATGATGGCCGTGGAAAGCAGCACATCATACTTGCCGTCATAGACATCATTCATGACACTATCCAGCTCGCCCGGCGACATCTGCCCATGCGCAATGGCCAATCGTATATCCGGTACCATGTCCAGAATGCGCACTTTCAGTTCCGCCAGTTCGGCGATACGTGGTGTCACATAAAACACCTGCCCACCCCGGTGCAGTTCACGGGTAATGGCCTCTTTTATGACGACTGGATCAAACGGCATGACGAAACTACGAATCGCCAGCCGATCGACCGGCGGCGTGGTAATCAGGCTGAGGTCACGCACTCCGGTCAGCGACATTTGCAAGGTACGCGGAATCGGTGTTGCCGACATGCTCAGCACATGAAGGTCGGATTTCAGGTTCTTGAGTTTTTCCTTCTGCTTCACACCAAAGCGCTGCTCCTCATCGACAATCAACAGACCAAGGTTCTGAAACTGTATAGACTCTGCAAGCAAGGCATGGGTACCGATGACAATATCAATGGAGCCATCTGCCAGCCCTTCTTTCACTCGCTTCACTTCCTTGGCACTGCATAGGCGTGAAAGCTGCGCCACTTCCAGCCCGGTTTCCTGGAAGCGTTCACGGAAATTATGATAATGCTGGCGCACCAGTAAGGTGGTGGGTGCAATAAAGGCGACCTGCACCGGTTTCATCACATCTGTTGCCGCAACAAACGCCGCCCGCAATGCCACCTCAGTCTTACCAAACCCGACATCGCCGCATAGCAACCGATCCATGGGGCGTGAACGTCCCAGATCCTCGATCACCTCATCAATGGCGCGTTGCTGATCGTCGGTTTCTTCATAAGGGAAACGCTCGGCAAAATCGCCATAAATATCCTCCGGTGAAGACAAAGCCGACGCCTGCGCTAACTCGCGTGCCGCTGCTGTCTTGAGCAACGCCTCCGCCGTTAAACGCAGCTTTTCCTTATAGGCCGCCTTGCGTGCCTGCCAGCTTCCGGCTCCGAGCTTATCAAGTTCCGTATCGCCTGCCTCACCGCCATGGCGCATAATCAGTTCCATATTTTCAACGGGAACGAACAGGCGATCATCATCCTTGTAATGGAGCTTCAAGCAGTCATGCTGCCGGCCATTCACTTCCAGTGTTTCTAACCCCTTGAAACACCCAATACCATGATCTTTGTGCACCAGCAGTTCATCGACATCAAAGGCGCTGGCCTCTGCCATGAAAGCGTCTGAAGATTGCCGCTTTTTGCGGGTACGCATGATACGCCGCCCCAGTACATCCTCCTCCGAATAGAGCACAAACCGGTCCGACTGAAACCCGGAAGGCACCGGCAACGTAGCCAGATAGAGCCCCGGCTTTGCCGTCTGCATTGCCTGCCAGTTGGTTATGGGTGCGGGTGTTGGTAAATGCTGTGCGGTGATCTGTTGCGTTAAGCGTTCGGCACTACCACGGCTATGGGCAGCGATCATAACGGGGCGAGACTCCCGGCTCACCTGATCGGCCAGCGCCTGAAACGGGCTGACCTTATTATTTTTTGCCATGGCCGAAAGCTTAGGCGATGGTTTCATACTCAGCGTATCGGCACCGTCCGGCGCATCAAAGGGCGAAAGGACGCAGGCTTGACGCTTGCCAATCTCTTTTTCCCATGCATCCATCAGATAGGCCTGCTCCGGCGGCACCGGATGATAGATGGGCGCAGTGCGCTCTTTTGCCGCAACGGTTTCCTGCTCGTGACGAGCCTGATAATAATCCTCAATCAATGCCACCCGTTCACGCAGGGTTGCCGGTACATCATGATCCAGACATACATGCGCTTCCGGTAGATAATCAAACAATGACTCCATACGCTCATAAAATAGCGGCAGCCAATGTTCCATCCCGGCATAATACTGCCCCTCACTCACCGTATGGTATAGTGCATCCTCCCGGTGGGGATGACCAAATAACTCCCGATAACGCTGCCGGAAGCGAGTGACATGTGCTTCACTAAGCGTCACTTCCGCTGTTGGGTTCATGGTGAGTGATGCCTGCGCTTCGCCACTGCGCTGGGTCAGCGGATCGAAGGCTTTCATGCTCTCCACCACATCATCAAACATATCGAGTCGTAGCGGCCGCTCAGCATGGCCGGGAAACACATCAATAATACTGCCACGAATGGCGAACTCTCCCGGTTCCATCACCTTGGACGCACGCCGGTATCCCTGCCGCGTCAGATACGCGCTTAAGCGTGTCTGATCAAGCGCACCACCTGCTTTGATCTCCAAACGTGCATCCTGAAAGGTCGCGGTTGGCGGCAGTCTCTGTAACAACGCATTGACCGTGGTCGCCACAACATATGGCCGCTTGCTGCGCCGCAGTTCCAGTAACTGCGTCAGCACTGCCACTCGCTGCGCCATGATCGAGCGCGACGGTGCACTGCGATCATAGGGCAACGTATCCCATGCCGGAAAAGCCAGTATCGGAATGTCCGGCAGGAAAAACGGCGCCGTATCCATGAATTGCTGCAACTGGCGGTCATGATGCGTGACGAACAGGCAAGCGCGCGCCTCCTGCGCCAACATGTGACGGATGGCCAGAGGCTGGGCATGGGACGGCGTACCGTACAGCACGGTGCATCCTTCCGGAATAGCGGGTTCGGCATCGGGGGGTATCGCGGCGGAAACAGGTATCATCGCGCCCGCTTATACTCGCTTCATCATGGTTTTGGAACCCCTCACGTAAGCAACTCCGCTACAATTCGTTCCATGACCAACCTGCCCTGCCCGGTGACGCGCAACTGGCCATCGCTACACGCTGTCAAGCCCATCTGCTCAAGCAGTTCAGCTTTTGCAGAATTCACCACCGCATGCACTTTCTCATACGCAATGCCCTCACTCAAACGTAACCCGCCCAGCAGGATTTCCTCCGCACGTTCTTCTGTAGGCAACACTCGCTGCTCTTCCAGCCCATGCCCCTGCGTCTCTACCGCCTGTAACCAGCGCTCCGGGCTTTTCAGTGTAGCCGTTGCCATCCACTCACCAGACGCATCGAGCACCCGTCCATGCGCACCGGGTCCAATCCCCAGATATGGCTCTCCTCGCCAATAAGTCAGGTTATGCCGGCTTTCTTCATCGGGCGTGGCATAATTGGAAATTTCGTACGGCTCCAGCCCTGCCTGCTCACACAAAGATTGCGTCATCTCATAGAGCTCTGCCGATGCTTCTGCGTCCGGCAAGGTAAAGCCACCCTTGGCATAGAGCCGAGCAAAAGGCGTGTCCGGCTCAATGGTCAACTGGTATAAGGAGAGATGCCCACGCGCTAATGCCAATGCTTGGGATAATTCCTCCTGCCAGTCATCCGGCTGCTGCCCCGGCCTGGCATACATCAGATCAAACGACATACGTGGGAAGATCTCCCGAGCCAGATATATGGCCTCCAGCGCTTCCCCGGCGGAATGTTCCCGCCCCAAAAACTGCAACGCCTCCGCATCAAACGCCTGCACTCCCAGTGATAGACGATTGACCCCTGCCTCACGGTATCCCTGAAACCGCGCCGCCTCCGATGAAGTTGGATTGGCCTCCAGAGTGATTTCTATTGCGTTATCAAAACCCCATACTCTCTTTGCCTCCTTAAGTAAGGCTGCCACAATAGACGCGGGCATCAGCGACGGGGTGCCACCCCCAAAGAAGATGCTGGTCAGTGGCTGCTTCGGCATCAATGTCGCCATATGGCGCATCTCGATGAGCAAGGCCGTTTCCCATCGATCCGCATCCACCTCCTCCCGCACATGGGAGTTAAAATCACAATAGGGGCATTTCTTACGGCAAAACGGCCAGTGAATATAGAGTGCTACCATGCAGGATGCATACTGCCCTCATATCCTGCCGTCCAGTCTCTTGACATTTTCCCTCTTCCGGACATGTACCAGCCACCTCACCATACGGCCAACATCAAGGGAGATACTATGGAACGAACACCTTATCACACGCTGATGCGTACCGGCGCAACACCGGCGGAACTGATTTCACTGGCTGAGGCCAAGCTGTATCTGCGCATTGACCATAGCGAGGATGATCTGTTCATCAGCGAAAGCATCGTCGCCGTACGCCATTATGCCGAACGCTATACCGGGCGGTCACTGGTCACACAGGACTGGCTGGTGACCTATCGCGACTGCGTACCATCGGAACTAACCCTGCCCATGCCGCCCATCCAGTCGGTCACTTCCATCACACTCACCGACGCGGACGGCAATGATACCGTTGTCGATTCCAGCAACTATCGACTGGTAACATCGCAGGTGCTGGCACTGGATACGGCATTCGCAGCTACACTTATCAGCATTGTCTTCACTGCCGGGGAATCGGCCACGGAAGCCACGGCACTCAAGCAGGCGATGTTCAGCCATATTGCCGTCCAGTATGACCACCGTTCTCATCAGGCTCCCTTACCGGAATCGCTACGCACCCTGTATGACGGCCATAGGGAGATTCGCGTATGAAGACGATACCGGACGCCGGACAATTCAACCATCGGGTACGGTTTGAACAGGCAGTACGCAGCGATGACAATCTGGGTGGTGCAAGCGTCAGTTGGCAGCTTTACGGCGAGCGCTGGGCATCAGTGGAAACCCTGCGAGGCGATGAGAATGTCAACGCGCAGGCACGCAGCAGCGAAGTCAGCAAACGCATTCTTCTCCGACGGGATGACGGCATTCATGCCGGGATGCGCTGCCTTATTGACGGCGTCATTCACCATATTGACTGGGTCGCGCTCTATGATGAAAGCAAGGCCTACAGCGAATGCCGTGTACACACAGGAGGACAGGCATGACGCAGGCCACACTTCTTAGCTCACTTCAGGAAGCAATCATCACACGCTTGCAGGGAGACGCCACCCTCGGCAGCATGGTCAATGGTATATTCGACGATGTCCCACAAGGGACTACGTTACCATATGTGACCCTTGCTTCCCAACGCGTGGCAAACCGTTCGTCCGTGACCGGACTGACCACGGAAATCAGCATGACCCTGACCATCTGGTCGGATTATGCCGGGCAAAAGGAGGGGCTGGATATTGCAGCGCAGGTGCAATCACTACTCACGCCGGACGCGTTATCTCTCCCCACCGGCACCCTGTATAGCCTGATATTGCGTGGCCAGTCCGCCGACACGCTGCGTGACGGCGCCACGCGACGGGTTCAGTTGAGCTATGAAGCGGTGGTTGGGCTGTAAACCTATCGCTCTATCATCTCAAAACGTGTTTGATATGTCACCCCGTCGAATGACGGGGTCTGGCTGGATGCCGTCATAAAGACGGCATGACAAAATTTTCTTCCGTAAACGCAAAATCATTTTGCATCAGCACAAGACTGGACTACATCTACCCTCTCACTGGAGAGGACATCACATGCCTAAGGACACTACAGCCCCCATCATTTTCTGGTTCCGTCAGGATTTGCGCCTGTCCGACAACCCGGGACTGACGGAAGCAGCGAAGCGCGGTGCTATTCTCCCGATCTATGTGCTTGATGATGCCAATGCAGGCGACCACCAAATGGGCGGTGCCAGCCGCTGGTGGCTGCATCATTCTTTAAGGGCATTGAATGAACGACTGGGCGGCACGTTGGCCTGTTTTCAGGGCGATGCCTCCGACATTCTCCCACAACTGATCGAACAAACGGGCGCACGCGCCGTCTACTGGAATCGCTGCTACGAACCCTGGCGTATCAAGCGTGACACGCAGATCAAGGAACGACTGAGCGAACAGGAGGTAGACGTACAAAGCTTCAATGCCTCGCTGCTGTGGGAACCATGGGAGATACAAAAGCAGGATGGCGGCCATTACAAGGTCTTTACCCCGTTCTACCGCAAAGGCTGCCTGAACGCCCCACCACCACGCCAGCCACTCCCGGCGCCTGCTGATCTGCACTGCCTGCCTGCCCCTAAAAACGCCCTGCCGGTTGATGGATTGAAGCTGCTGCCTGCCATCAACTGGGATGCACAGCTGGCACCACACTGGACAATCGGAGAACAAGGCGCGCAGGAGCAGTTGGATAGCTTTCTGAACACCGGCCTGCACGGCTATAAGGAAGGCCGCAACTGCCCGCCACAACCACATGTGTCACGGCTGTCCCCCTATCTGCATTTCGGGGACATCTCCCCCCACCAGCTGTGGTATGCGATCAAACACCATGGTGAGGCGATGGGCTGGGATAAAGACACCGACCATTTCCTCAGTGAAGTAGGCTGGCGGGAGTTTTCCTATCACCTACTCTATTATTACCCCGACCTGCCAACACGGAATTTGCAAACCCAGTTTGACCGCTTCCCATGGCAAGAGAATGACAAGGCGCTGCATCGCTGGCAACGCGGGCAGACCGGTTACCCTATTGTCGATGCGGGAATGCGCGAGTTGTGGCAAACCGGCTATATGCATAACCGGGTGCGCATGATCGTTGCCTCGTTTCTGGTGAAAAACCTGCTACTGCACTGGCATCATGGTGAGCGCTGGTTCTGGGATTGCCTGGTGGATGCGGATTTGGCCAATAACAGTGCCTCCTGGCAATGGGTGGCCGGGTGCGGCGCTGATGCGGCTCCCTATTTCCGTATTTTCAACCCGGTGATGCAGGGGCATAAATTTGATCCAAAGGGCGACTATACACGTCGCTGGGTACCGGAATTAGCGGGGTTGCCGGATAAATATCTGTTCTCTCCATGGGATGCCCCAGAGGATATACGACAACAGTCAGGCGTAAAGTTGGGAGATACCTACCCGCATCCCATTGTGGATTTAAAACCCTCGCGCGAACGGGCACTCAGCGCTTACCAATCACTCAGAACCTGTTCATAATCTCCTGTCTATGGCCTACAAATACCAATTTTCTGCGCTTCCTCTGCTCATGTACCATCAACGTACACTGTGCTGCGGTTCTCGAAAATGGGCATTTTCGCCTCATAGCCAAAAGATTCTGAAACAGGTTCTCAAGGAAGCGGCATGAACACGACCGAAAAAGAGGCACTCGTCATTGCCGCCGGTGCGGCGTTCGGCTCCGGCGCACATCCCTCCACCATGCTGGCATTGCAGGCGATCGAGGGGGTGGCGCTGAACCGACCGGACATCATTTCGGTACTGGATGTCGGCAGCGGTTCCGGTGTACTGGCCATTGCCGCCGCAAAATCCCTGCCACACGCGCAGGTGATCGCCGGTGACATCGCACCGGAATCGGCCACCTTCATCGCCCATAACGCCGAACTCAATGGCGTGGCAGCGCGCATTACTCCGGTGCGCTGTGACGGGGTGCAACACCCGCTCATTGACGAACATGCACCCTATGATGTGCTATTGGCCAATCTGTCCGCCGAGCTGGTGCAAGGGTTTCTACGGGACTTTCACAACCTCACCCACCCGGAGAGCCTGCTGATTTTCAGCGGCATGCAGCGCCATCAACAAGACAATATGCAAGAGAGTTTACAGCAAGCCGGCTTTCAGATCATCACGCCTCTTGTGCAGGAGCACTGGTGCGCTATGATTGCCAGGCATGAACCTACCCACACAGATTAAACAACGCCTGCCGAACTGGCTGACCATCAGCCGGGTTGTGGTGATCCTGCCGATTGCGCTGCTGCTGTATTTCGGTGAGACACAGACCAGCTACGGGCTGGCGCTGGCACTGACCCTCTATGCCGTCATCACGGATTTTTTCGATGGCTATCTGTCGCGGCGCTGGCACGCGACCTCCGATTTTGGCCGCCTGCTGGATCCGGTCGCCGATAAGCTGTTGGTCGCGGCACTGCTGGTGCTGCTCTGTACAGACGGGCTGGGACACCCGCTTGCGGTGACGGCGATTATTTTGCGAGAAATCTTTATCTCGGCCTTGCGGGAATTTATGCAGGAACGCCAGGTCGTGATCCACGTCACCAAGCTGGCCAAATATAAAACCACCACCCAGATGATCGCCTGCCTGATCCTGCTGATCGCAGGCTTCCTGCCTTCCCTCCCCTGGATCGCGACCACCGGGGACATCGCCCTCTGGCTTGCCGCTCTGCTCACCTGGATCACCGGCATTGATTATATTCGGGGGGCGGTGGGATCGTTTGGGAGATAATAGAAGGGATTGGTATAGGCGGAAAAACATGATCTTTTTTATTTTAATGTCAATTTATGGTCTGATTTTAGGATATGTAATAGCAAAATATAGAGGGTTATCAGACTTCAGTAAAATATATGACAAAGAAAAAATGGACACTGAATATAAAAAATTCATGGCACTTTGCGCATTAAGCGGCCTCATAATCGGCTCGGTAAGTTTTCTCATAACTCAGTTAAATGGTATATAGCCTATCTTATAGCTTGAGGAATGCATACCTCGTTCCCTAATTCACCAGCCCAGACGCCGTTTCCAACTGCTTGATTTCATGTAGCACGGCCAACCAGAATCCGGCCTGCAACACATCGTGCTCATCCATGGACTGATGCACATTCGCTTCAGCCACGGACAGTGCCTTTTCACCCTGTTCCGTGAGCAATTCCTTCGCTTTAAGAGCGATCATTTTTGGGTCATGTTGCAGCATATTTTTATCCGAAGGCAGGATAAGTATAGTGCTTTCGTGACAGGATCATGACAATCTGCCGGTTATCCAGCATTTTTAATGATATTTTTTTCGCTATTGTCACTCATGGATAACGGGTTTACCCATGGTGCGCAGCAACATATAGACCACCAGCGCCCCGGCCAGCATTCCACCCCACCAAGGCGCACCAATCCCGACTGGGAGCAGCCCGAATAACAGTGAGACTCCAGCAATCAGCATGGCATAAGGCATCTGAGTGCGCACATGCTCCACATGGTTACAACTCGACGCCATGGAAGACAAAATGGTGGTATCAGAGATAGGTGAACAATGATCGCCCCACACCGCACCAGTCAGCACACTGGCAATCGATGCCAATAATACCGGATGTGTACTCACCTGCTCCACCCCACTGCCGTCGAGTACATTATAGGCTAGTGGCAAAATGAGCGGTACCAAAATTCCCATCGTACTCCAGCTCGAACCCGTGGCAAACGAGGTCGCCGCCGCCACGATGAAGACCAGTACCGGCAACCACATCGGCGCAATGGCATCACCCATCACCGAGACGATATATTCTGCCGTACGTAACTCCGTATTCACATCGGCAATGGCCCAGGCAAAGGTCAGAATCATTACCGCCAACATCATTGGACGCAAACCGGATTCCAGCGCATCCATGGTCTGCGTCAGGCTCAGTCGGTGCGTAGCAACTGACAGAATAATTGCACTGATTAACCCGGCCGTTGCACCCCATAAAATGGATTTAAACGGGTCGGCATTGCCCAGTATGTCACGTAGCGTTTCGCCGTGGCCAGTCTGTACCATCCCCAGAATCGTCCCACCGATATAGACCAAGATCGGCAGCACCGCATTCCAAGCCAGTGGCGCCGCCTCATGCTTTATCACCTCTTGCTCAGGGTGCTTACCACGATGGTCAGGGTCTGCCTCCCGCGCATGCGCACGCCGTTCGGCTCGTAACATTGGCCCCATATCGCGGTCAGTAAAAATGATCAGTGCGATAAAAAACAGCATCAGAAACGCATAAAAACTGTAGGGAATGGAGCCCAGCATCAACGCGAAGCCGCTGGCATCGATAGAGGTAAGCTTAAGTGCATCATCCAACAAGGTTGCCTGGAACCCGACCCAGGTGGTAAGAACCGCGATCGAGGCGATGGGCGCGGCGGTAGAATCCACCAGAAACGCCAGTTTCTGTCGGGAAATACCCAGCCGGTCGGTTAAGGGGCGCATCGTGTTACCAACAATCAGCGTATTGGCATAATCATCAAAGAAAATCAGCCAGCCCAGTCCGAACGTAGCAGCCTGCCCCTTACGACGGGTGTCGGCAATGCGGGCAAAATACTCCACCACGCCTGCCATGCCGCCATTGCGCGACAAAACACCGATCATCGCCCCGGTTACCAAGCTGAACAGCACGATGGAAAAATGATCACTACTGCCATCTTTGGGAACAATTGCCCCAATCACATAGGTATCCATGGCGCTAAAGAGACTGGAAAACAAGGAGTTCAGCCCTGTCCCTTCAATGATCCACGCTCCCGACCAGATGCCGACAAACATCGCCACAAACACCTGCCGCGTCGCCAGCGCCAGCACAATGGCCAGTAAGGATGGAATCAGTGATGCGGCTGAGAGGGTCATTTCCATGGCAGTTCTCCAAAAGATTGCATTGACTCTCAATACTCTTCCTGCCCCATTATTTCTAGTGCTTTCGTCACAGGAATGTCATGCACAGATGGCGAATATATTAGTATACTGATATGAATGTGTAATCTGCCCGAATCTGCGCCATGACCTATGCTGGCCGTTCCATCCTGCCGGTAGAGCCGATTGACGCACGCGACAACCCGCTGGAAAAGCTGAAGCTGATCGAGCGGGTGCAGGGTAAGCGCGACTGGCTGGCATCAGTCTATTCGGAAGAGAAAGGCAATGCAACGCTGCTAACCGATTTACAACAGAGCCTACAACAGCAAGGCACTTATAGCACGTACATTGATACCGATCTCCGTGGGCGGGACGTCCTGCGCATCCATCATGTGGGTGCCGACACCTCCATTACCGGTGGCTTTGAAAAACTGGGCATACTTGGCGGATTGCGGCATGCATTTGACAACCTCGTACATCACGGTGAAAATGTCACCGAACTTGTTACACAGAATATCAAGAAACCTGCGCAAATACTCTCCGGTTTTTATTTACTGGGCGATGCCTTCTATTTCGCGGCCGGGGTCAATGACAACACACAAAAAGACAATGGCAGCGGCGTTAAGGGACTACTCATCTCCGCATCTTCCATCATGAGTGTTTTGCAGTCGGTGATCTTCCTGCACTACGGGAATGACGAGAATGTACGGCATCTACAAAAGATGCAGCAACAAATACAAGAGGCTCATGCCAAAGGTGACGATCCATTCCAGCATCTTCTGGAGCATACAGAGACGCCAACATCCAATAATGCCATCTTCAGAGCGATTGACCATTATTGTAAGAAACACCCTTTTGAAGCAGGCGCCTATTCCTGGATGGCCGGGCAAGTGGCACTCGCCAGTTCCGGTGCCATTCGCTTTGCAGAAACCAGACATAGTGATAAGCCCAAAGGATTCAACGACATCTACCGGGCTGCCGTTTCTATCACTGGATGGTTGATGCTGATGTCGGACGAACATCACACAGAGCACAAAACCGCTTGGGGTAGCAATCCCATCAAACGTGGAATCGAAGAATTTCGCGAAGTACCGCATAAATTCGCCAGCGCGGTCATGATGAGCGCCAGCGTATTTGGCATTCTTTCGTCCCAGGAGAAACGCAATAATCTGCAAGCGATGGCAGAAATATCTAATCTGACTGGCGATGTCGCCATGCTTTTTGCCCGTAAAGCGGAATATGGCGTACAATCGGAAGAAGACACGATCACCGTTGCCAAAGCGGCTGCCCAGTTCATGCAGGAGTCAGCAATACTGCTTTCCCCTTCCCATGAAACGGAGTTTGTGCATCGGCTTTCTCGCTACCTTGCAGAACGTAGTATCAATGAAAGCCTAGCCGAGCAGGGACAATATGATGTGGCCGGGGAGATGAAACAAGGCCCTATTGACGATATGGCACAATCTCTTGCCGTAGATATGTTTGCGGAACTGGCAGAACAAGCAAAACCAATCGAAAGCGTGGCCAATATTCTCGCCCGCATTGGACAGCTATTCCCCAAGGAACAGACCCCGGAAGTCGTGAACGCGTTGGCGGAGACGATCATGCAGCGCCCGGGTGTTCTGATTGATAAAAAAGAATTGCTGGATTTGGTCGCCGCCCAGCGGGAACGCTTTGTTCCACCGGTAGAGCATCCACTCTCACCGCCGTCCATGGCAATGCTGTCCGACCTGCTGGCTGAACTGACCTTTAAACTCCCAGGCGTCCATGCTGCCCAGAACGCCACGGCGCTCTTTGATACGCTGAGCGTTCACACCCGCCCTGTGCCCGGGCAGGAACGCATAGCAGAACAAGCCATTATGCAACGCGCAGCCAAAGATTTGGGCATACCAGCGCATGAAATGCGCGCCATGCAAACGGACATGGCGTCGGAGCGGTCGCGATAAAAAGTCTCCGGCATCCCTTGCAATATGCGGCAAAAATGCTATATGGGATGCAGATAATGACCAACCATATATGGAGATTCTTATGCCATTCACCCTACCTGACCTGCCCTATGCTAAAGATGCACTGGAGCCACATATTTCCTCGCAAACGCTGGATTTCCACCATGGCAAGCACCATAACGCCTATGTGACCAAGCTCAACGAGCTGATCGCCGGGAGCGAACTGGAAGGCAAGTCGCTGGAAGATATTTGCTGCGCCACTGCCGGAAAAGCGGACAAGGCTGCTATTTTCAATAATGCGGCGCAGGTCTGGAACCATACGTTCTACTGGCATTCCATGAAATCAAGCGGCGGCGGTGCACCAACGGGTGCCATTGCTGATAAAATCACTGCCGATTTTGGTAGCTATGAAGCGTTTGCTGATGCATTCAAAAATGCCGGTGCCACCCAGTTCGGTAGCGGCTGGGCGTGGCTGGTGCTCAATGAAAGCGGTACGCTTGAAGTGACCAAGACCCCTAACGCCGAAACGCCGCTCACGGAAGGAAAAACGCCGATTCTCACGATGGACGTGTGGGAACACGCCTATTACCTCGACTTCCAGAATCGCCGCCCGGATTATATGGGTGCGTTCCTCGGTAGCCTCGTCAATTGGGACTTCGCGAACGAGAATCTGGCGAAGGCGAAAAACCGGCAGGCCGCTTAAGCATCTCCTGATGGTCATGCGCCCCATCGACATTTCCGGCAAGAAAGGGCTGATTGTTGGCATTGCCAACGAGCATAGCATTGCCTGGGGATGCGCCGATGTCTTACGCGCCGGCGGTGCCGAACTGGCGCTGACCTATCTGAACGACAAAGCAAAACCCTATGTAGAGCCACTGGCAAGCCGGGTAGATACATCCCTGCTCCTGCCACTGAATGTACTGGATACGACGCAGATAGAAGCAGTCTTTAAGACACTACAAGAAACATGGGGAAAGCTGGATTTCCTGATTCACTCGATTGCCTATGCCCCGAAAGATGATTTGCATGGCCGCGTAACGGATACCTCAGCCGATGGCTTCCTCAAGGCTATGGATATTTCCTGCCATTCCTTCATCCGCATGGCGCACATGGCGGAACCACTGATGACGGACGGCGGCAGCCTGCTGACCATGAGTTACTACGGTGCCGAAAAAGTGGTGCCGCATTACGGCGTCATGGGGCCGGTCAAGGCGGCATTGGAATCCAGCGTGGAATATATGGCGGCAGAGCTGGGCGAACACAATATCCGCGTCAACGCCATCTCACCCGGCCCGGTCGCCACCCGCGCCGCGTCCGGAATCGCCGAGTTTGACCAACTCCTGCAACAAGCCAGTACCAAAGCTCCCATGCGCCGCAATATTACGCTGCATGATGTCGGACATTTGGCAGCGTTTCTAGTCAGTGATCTGTCTACCAACATCACCGGCGGCGTGCATTATGTTGATAGCGGGTATGAAATTATAGATTAAATAAAAAGGACAGTGTTGCCCCGCTGACTTGTTCGTCACTCCGGCGCAGGCCGGAGTCTCATTGCACTAGATACCGGCCTCCGCCGGTATGACACGACAATAATAAAGGTTCTATTCGTCCCAGAGTGGCTTTTGCATCAACGCCGGTTTCTTTGGCTCGACTTTCGGTGCCTGCATCATCCCATAGGTAACGGCCATCTCCGCACGCAATTCCGCCGGAGGTTGCCCCTGCCCGGCAGCCAGAACTTCACCAAAATCACTCGGCATGAATTCTTCCTTGGCGACAATCGCCTCTTTCATTTTTTTCATGCCGTCCAAATCAAGCTTGAGGTAGCAATAGACACGCTCGTCAAACGAGTTCTTCCCCTGCATCAATATGACAATGTCTTCGCTGGAAAGGATTTCCTCGTCAGCAGCCTGCTGAGCCGCATTACGGCTAATTTCTTTTTGGTTCCACTCGTTCAACGCGGGTTTCCTATAAGTTACTAAGCACGATAATCTTCATATATACACTGACTTAACGTGTAAAACAAAAGAAAAGATTAACAAAACAGGAATATCAGTGCATTCACGCTCTCATGGCTCAGGAAGAGCACGAATGCAGAGAAATCAGTAACCGATCCTTCCTGCCGGCCCTTGAGATACTCCCGGCAAGTTTGGTAATTCGATATTATTCAGGCTTGGCTCTGCGCTTACGGGACGGTTCAATTCGCTTCCACTGATTTCGGCACCCATGTCACCAAACTGACGCGCATACGCTTGCTGGAATTCAGCGCTTGAGTTTTGTACGACAATATTCTCTACCGATGTCATTGTGAAAGCCATAATAAAAGTCTCCGTTGTTACAAACTAACTATAGCAAGAAGTAAAACAAGTGCTCAATCAACAAACGACGTGTGCCATGGAATGTTCACCGTTCTGTAACAGAACTGTCATAAAACCCGGCGTCGTTACTTAACGAAACCTAAATGCAGTCAAATATAGATCGTATTTGAAATAGTTTTTATTCATTTTCTTCTACGGGTGTCACAATTGGAACACAGCCCCTGCCGTCATTCCGGACAAGCGATAAGCACGATCCAGAATCCATCGCATGATGTGTCATGCCGTCGTATGACGGCATCCGGCCAGACCCTGGCATACGCCGGGGTGACAGCACCATCATCGTTTATACATTCCGGATTGTAGGAACAAAATAAAATGGAATTCTCAAATCAACCAACACACAAAAAAAAATCGTGCGCCCTATTCAGAATGCACGATTACTTGCCATTCGCTTCAGCCCACTTTAGCAACTCATCTAGAACAAAAAAAACGAACTTATTACCAAGGTACAAGATAAGTACAAACACTGGAATTGTCTGAGCCGCTATTGCAGCCTCCCAGAACCCAGCCTTGCCACTTATAACCAAAGCGGCGAAGAACATACTATTTGCGAGGTTGACTCCAAACAGTATGATGGCACACGCACATTTGTTTTCTCTTTCCCTAAAACCACCCATAGCCTTGGCCAAACACAAAAAAATACTGTTCATTGGTAGTACAATATCCTAAAGAAAGCAAGAAAAACCAACCTATCACACCCCTACCCTCATGACCATTCGCGTACGTTTTGCCCCTTCCCCCACCGGCTTCCTCCATATTGGCGGAGCGCGCACTGCTTTGTTTAACTATCTGTTCGCCCGACGGCATGGCGGTGAGTTTCTGTTGCGCATTGAGGATACGGACAAAGCACGTTCCACCCAGGCGGCGATTGACGCCATCCATGACGGCATGGACTGGCTGGGACTAGTGCCCGACGCGCCGCCCGTGTTCCAGTCACACAATATTGAGCGTCACCGGGAAGTAGTGGAGCAATTACTCGCCTCCGGCCATGCCTATCGTTGCTATATGAGTGCAGACGAACTGGCAGAAGCACGCATCGCCGCACAGGCAAAGGGCGAGGTCTACCGCTATGATGGGCGCTGGCGTGATCGCACAGACGCCGATGCCCCCGCAAACGTTGCTCCCTCGATTCGCCTGAAATGTCCCCGTGAAGGCAGCATCACCTTAAATGATGCGGTTCAGGGCACTGTCACCGTCGCCTGCGGGGAACTGGATGACATGGTGCTCTTACGCGCTGACGGCACCCCGACCTATCTGCTCGCCGTGGTCGTCGATGACCATGATATGGGCATTACGCATATCATTCGCGGCGATGACCATTTCACCAACAGTTTTCGTCAGGCGTTGATCTATCAGGCACTGGGCTGGGAGGTGCCGGCCGCGGCGCATGTGCCGCTAATCCATGGCAATGACGGTGCCAAACTCTCCAAGCGCCACGGGGCATTGGGGGTCGGCGCTTACCAGGAGATGGGCTTTTTACCGGAAGCGATCCGCAATTATCTGTTGCGGCTGGGCTGGTCGCACGGGGATGACGAGATCATCAGCGATGCGCAGGCAATCGAATGGTTCGACCTGGAGGGGCTGGGCAAATCCCCGGCACGCTTTGACATGGACAAGCTGACCCACATTAACAGCCACTATATACGTGAAGCCGATAGCTCGCGTTTATGTACGCTCAGCTTTTCCTTTATCGAACAGGCATTGGGTCATGCACTTAGTGATGCCGAACAAACACTGTTACAACAGTTGATGCCGGAGCTACAGGCACGCGCCACAACGCTGGAAACACTGGCAGAAAGTGCCTTATTCCTGTTTCAGGCACCGACGGACTATACGGACAAAGCCCGCAACCTACTGGAAAAACATCGTGATCTGCTCCCCGGCATCATCAACACACTAGATGCATTGGAAGCATGGACGTCGGAATCGGTACAAGCCGCCTGCCAGCACTTTGCCGAATCGCAAGGTGCCAAGCTCGGTCAGGTGATGAACCCGCTTCGCGCCGCCATCACCGGCTCCCACGCCTCCCCTAGTATGTTTCACCTCATGCCGCTTCTGGGCAAAGAGGCATGTTTGAAGCGGTTGAGGGAGGTTAATAGCACTTAAAAAACACTCTCCCCTTGCGGGAGAGTCGGAGAGCCAAAGGCGATCCGGTGAGGGGTTAACGATAATTGTCATGCCGTTGAACTCGCTGCGCTAGCGCTGGCGCAGCGGATGACGACATCCGACCAGACCCCGGCATTCACCGGGGCAACAGGCTTCTCTTTCCCCTCACCCAATCGGACAGCGCTACACTTGTCCTCTTGGACTCTCCCGCAAGGGGAGAGTGTAATTCCTTTATCCAACCCTATACTCTCAAACCCATTGCAATTTCCGCTATCTGCGCTAAAAGAGGACACATGAATTCCTCCTCACCTGCCGCTACTGTTCCCAGCACCGCCTCCCACACGCCGCTCTATAAGCGCGTACTCATCAAGATTTCCGGCGAAGCACTGATGGGTAAACAAGCCTACGGGCAGGATGACGAAATCATCGACCGCATTTGCAGCGACATCAAACAGGCCACTGATTTGGGCGTAGAAGTTTGTATGGTGGTGGGTGGCGGAAATATCTACCGAGGCATGTCTGCTGCCGCACGAGGCATGGAGCGCTCCTCCGCCGATTATATGGGGATGCTGGCCACCGTGCTCAATGCGCTGGCCGTACAGAACGCGCTGGAAAAAACCGGCATTGACACTCGTGTACTCTCTGCCATCCATATGATGGAGGTCTGCGAACCTTACGTGCGACGCCGTGCCATCCGGCATATGGAGCGTGGGCGTGTGGTCATCTGCGCCGCCGGTACCGGCAACCCGTTCTTCACGACCGACACCGCCGCTGCCTTGCGCGCTAGTGAATTGGGCTGTGATGCGCTGCTCAAAGGCACACAAGTTGATGGCGTCTATAGCGCTGACCCGAAAAAAGACATTGAAGCCAAACGGTTTGATCATTTGACTTATCAGGACGTCTTGGTCAAAAACCTGCAAGTGATGGATGCTTCGGCCATTGCGCTGGCACGCGACAATAACATTCCGATCCTGGTCTTTTCCATCCATGAATCCGGCCAGTTCGCCCACGTCCTGTGCGGAGAGGGCGTTTATACGCGGGTCGGACACCCAGTTGCTTCCTAAAATATAATAATAAGGGATATGTATCATGATTGATTTGGATGAGATTTCAGAGCGTATGGATAATTCAGTGAATGCACTGAGTAATGAATTTTCCGGGCTACGTACCGGGCGCGCCTCCACCAGTCTGCTCGACACGGTGACGGTAGACGCGTATGGGTCGCGTATGCCGCTGAACCAGCTGGCTAATGTCAATATCCCAGAATCACGCCTGCTGACCGTGCAGGTCTGGGATGCCTCGATGGTCAAGGCCGTGGAAAAAGGGATCGCTAATGCCGGGCTGGGGTTGAACCCGATCGCGGAAGGCCAGCTCATTCGCGTACCACTACCGGAACTTACGGAAGAACGGCGTAAGGAACTGGTAAAAGTCGCCGGAAAATATGCTGAACAAGCGCGCATTTCCGTACGCAATGTCCGCCGTGACGGCATGGATACGCTGAAGAAGATGGAGAAGGACGGCGATATTTCCGAAGATGAGCAGCATCGGATGGGCGACGATATCCAGAAGCTCACAGACACCCATGTCAAAACCATTGACGACATGTTGGAGCAAAAAGAAAAGGACATCATGCAGGTATAGGTTAATCCTGGCATGATACCTGACTCTCTATCCCTGCTGGAGACGGCTACACCGACGATACCGCGACATGTTGCGATCATTATGGACGGCAATGCCCGCTGGGCGAAGGCGCGTGGAAAGTCAGTCTCTTATGGCCATAAGCATGGTGCAGAGGCATTGCGTAACATCCTGAAACCCTGTGCTGATATGGGGATTGCTGTTCTGAGTGTGTATGCATTTTCCTCGGAAAACTGGTCACGGCCGCAGGATGAAGTATCGGACTTAATGCTGCTGCTGGACATGTATCTTCGCAAAGAACTGAAAACACTGGTGAAAAATGATATTCGCCTGCATGTCAGTGGTGATATTTCACGTCTCCCTGCCTCCACCGTCAAGCAGATTGAAAAAGCTGAAGCAACGACCAAGGATAATACAACACTGACACTCAACATCTGCCTGAGCTACGGTGCACGACAGGAAATCACGGAAGCGTGCCGTACATTGGCGCAGCAATGCGTTTCCAGCCAACTATCCCCCGATGCCATTACGGAAGAAACCATCCAACAACAACTCTACACGGCACAGCTGCCTGATCCGGATTTACTGATCCGCACTGGCGGAGACATGCGCATCAGTAATTTCCTGCTGTGGCAATGCGCCTATGCGGAACTATATTTCACCGATACGCTCTGGCCGGATTTTGACGCACAAGCCCTACAACAGGCCTGTACGGCCTACAGTGAGAGGGAGCGACGCTATGGTAAGCGATGAGTTGCGCACCCGCATCATCACTGCCGCTATAGCAGGCAGCATTGTTATACTCTGCTGGGCGTTGGGTGTCACCAGCTGGGTGCTGCTCTGCGTGCTGGCTGGTATGGTGTGCGTACTGGAATGGCATGCCCTATCCGAGGAGTTTTCCCCAAAACTTCGCCATGCAGGGTTGGCTTATCTGGCCTGTTGCATCAGTGCTGCTATTCTCCTGCGCTATCTCCCTACAGGGCAATGGTGGATTGCATTTGGTGTGCTGAGCGTGGTGGCGACTGATACGCTGGCCTATTTCGGCGGCAAACGCTTTGGCAAACACGCACTTGCGCCATCCATCAGTCCTAATAAAACCATTGAAGGACTGCTCTGTGGTATGGCAGGAGCCGCAGGGATCGGACTGCTGACCAGCATCGCACACCCGCATCTGCCCACACTGACCATGATGGGTATGGGAGCCATGCTGGCGCTGATTTCGCAGAGCGGCGATTTGCTGGTGTCATTCATGAAACGGCGTGCCGGCGTGAAGGACAGCGGCACCTTACTGCCCGGCCATGGGGGGCTGTTGGATCGTGTGGATGGACACTTACCCGCGACGCTGACACTCTACCTGTTGCTTGCACTGATAGGGACTCCGCAATGACTGCACCCAAACGCCTGGCAATATTTGGAGCAACAGGCACCATCGGCGACAACACGCTTGATCTTGTCCGCGCTCACCCGGAACATTTTGATGTCACCATCCTTACCGGAGGCAGTAATGCAGAAAAACTGATTTGCCTCACACAGGAATTTCAGCCGGGATGCGTGGTGATTGCCGATAAACAGCTTCAAGATACTGTCAGGAACGCATTGCCGGACTCTGTTCAGGTGCTCAGCGGTGAGGCTGGACTTTGCGAAGCTGCTGCTTACGATTATGACTGCATGGTGTCGGCAATGGTCGGATTTTCTGCGTTGAAGCCCACACTGGCAGCCATTCGCGGTGGTAAACAGATCGCCCTGGCTAACAAGGAATGCCTGGTTGCCGCCGGAACGCTATTTATGGAAGAATGCCAGGCGCATAACGTCCGCCTGATTCCTGTAGACTCCGAACATAACGGCCTGTTCCAGCTATGGGCGGCACTCGACGGCCAGTCTCCCGAGCATGTCACCCTGACCGCCTCCGGTGGTCCTTTTCGGCATCACACACTGGAGGGCATGCGCGCGGTGACCCCTGCGCAAGCAGTAGCACATCCCAACTGGACGATGGGTGCGAAAATATCGGTCGATTCTGCTACCCTGATGAATAAGGGGCTGGAACTGATTGAAGCACAGCACCTCTTTTCCCTGCGTCCTGAGCAATTGCAGGTATTGGTGCATCCGGAATCCATCATGCATTGCCTGATCGGACTGGCGGATGGCTCGCAGTTGGCACAGCTCTGCCTGCCCGATATGCGCACCCCGCTGGCACATGCCCTGCATTACCCGCAGCGCCTGCCCGTCAATATGCCAAAACTCTCACTCTCCAATCTTGGCCAACTTACGTTTGAAGCGCCGGACACGGAACGTTTTCCCTGCCTACAGCTTGCCTATGACGCCATGCGCGAGGGTCACAGCGCTCCTGCGATCCTGAATGCTGCCAACGAGATGGCTGTCGCTGCCTTCTTGGAGAAACGCATTCGCTTTACCGACATTCCTGCCGTGATTGACAAAACGTTGTGCCAAACCAAGCCATCTATCATCACATGCCTTGACGATGTGTTTCACATCGACCATATAACACGCATAAAAACCAATGAGATATTAGACGCATGGAATCACTCCTGAATTTCGGTCACACGGCCATCGCCTTTATCGTGATTATCTCGATTATCGTGTTCATTCATGAGTTCGGGCATTATCTGGCAGCGCGCCTATGTGGCGTGAAGATTGAAGCCTTTGCCATCGGGTTTGGTAAGGAGATTTTCGGCTGGACGGATAAGGCACAAACGCGATGGAAAGTGTGTATCGCCCCGCTGGGCGGCTATGTCAAAATGTATGGCGATGCCACGGAAGCCAGCACCCCAGATGCCGAACGGCTGGACGCGATGTCGGAAGAGGAAAAACGCATCAGTTTTCATTACAAGCCGCTTTGGCAAAAGGCAATTATCGTTGCCGCCGGCCCGGCGGCGAACTTCATTCTGGCAATTGCCATTTTCACCTTCCTGATTTTTACCAATGGGTTGGATACGACGGAGCCGGTGGTTGGCAGTATCATTGAAGGATCTGCCGCTGAAGACGCCGGGTTGCAGCCCGGTGACCGAATAACTGCGATCAATGACCAGGAGATTAGTACTTTCAATCAAATTTCCCGTAACATTATCACCAATCTGGGAGAGCCAGTGCATCTGGAAATCGAGCGAGATGGCAACCTGATTCGTATGGACATTACGCCACGTATGCAGGTGCAGAAAGATGCGCTGGGCAATGAAGTGGAACGTCCGCTCATCGGGATTGGTTCACAAAAACTGACCTCGGAGAATATCAACTTGGTTGCTGCATTAGGAGAATCGGTGAAGCGCACCTGGCAGATGATTGAGCTCTCCCTGCATTTTCTGGGACAAATTATCTCCGGTGATCGTAGCGCCGAAGAACTGAAAGGCCCGATTGGTATTGCTGATCTTTCAGGGAAAGCCGCCCAACAAGATATTTTCACCATTATCTGGTTTATGGCACTGCTATCCGTCAATCTGGGGTTTGTCAATATCCTGCCGATTCCTCCACTGGATGGCGGGCATCTGCTGTTCTATGTATTGGAAGGCGCGCGCGGTCGCCCCATGGCCGAACATTTCCAGGAATGGGGCTATCGCGCCGGGTTTGCCCTCATCATGCTCCTGATGGGCTTCACGATCTATAACGATTTGAAACAGCTGATCTTTTCGTAAATCTTTCTTTTATTCTACCATGATACGAGCGTCGCGGTAGCCAAGTGCATGGGTAGCACGGAGCATGACCATCGCCGTTTCATAATCTGCCACCGGACGTGTTGCCACTCGGTAATAGGTTCGCGTCCCTTCCCGTACCGGTGTGATGTCCGCCGGGGCAATCCGCCCGAGTGAAACCACATGCGCCTGCGCGTTATCGCGGCTGGTAAACGAAGCCGTTTGGATACGGAAACGAGTTGAATTTCCTCCAGTTGCGTCACTCCGGCGCAGGCCGGAGTCTTGCCGTACCAGATACCGGCCTTCGCCAGTATGACGACGTGACTGATAGGAATCCTCTCCTTGTTTCTCTCTAAGGGGAATACGCCCCATATCCGCCGCCATATATTCTGGAATTGCCAACCCTTGCTCTTGCATATAGGCCAGCGTTTCTTGCGGCAAATATTCGACCGTGACCGGAGCCACGCCTACCCCCAACATCCCGATTGCCTTGGCCGACGCTTTGGAAAGATCAATAATCCGACCATGGGCAAATGGCCCTCGATCATTTACCCGCACCATAATGGATTTACCCGTATCCCGGCGTGTCACGCGCACGATAGAAGGCATTGGTAGGGTGCGATGCGCAGCTGTCAACTCATCCTCATCAAACCGCTCACCGCTTGCAGTTTTGCGCCCATCGAAGCCCGGCCCATACCAGGACGCCATACCGTTTTCCTTATAATACGGTTCATGCTTGGGCACGTATCGCGTTCCGGCAATGCTGTAGGGTTTGCCTAATTTGACTTTGACCGGGTTCTCTGTCCCCCCGTAAGGTGATCGAGAATCAAATGTCACCGTGTCATAGGCGTTACGGGCGCTATCACAGGCCACCACCCCAAAGAGCAATACCACAGCGAGCAGGCGTGGTCGCCGCATCACCATATTCATCAGTTTCCATAGCATACCAAACCACCACTTCATTACTGTTATACTCCCTGCTCAATCTCATCGGCCAGTATGCCGACTGCCGTACCGAAAAACCGCGAAAAATTCCATTTCAGCAGCACATGGTAGTTCGGATAAATCAGGTAGGCTCCCTCTTCCGGCGCGCCCGGCAGCATAAAGGCCGCCTGTAATGCCGCATCTGGCAGTGGCGAGCCATCAAGATAGGTAATTCCCTGTTGCTTCCAGTGCGACAATGGGAAAAAGCCATTAATGTCCTCCTGCGAAAGATCAAAGCCTTGCGGTAATCGCACCTGCCGCCCCCAACGTTCATCTTCCACCCAGCCATTGGTTTTCAGGTAATTGGCAATTGAAGCGAACACGTCCGGCAATGAGTTCCATATATCCTTATCGCCATCGCCATCATAATCGACTGCCAGATTCAGAAAACTGGAGGGCATGAACTGACATTGCCCCATGGCGCCTGCCCAGGAACCTTTCATCTGCTCATAAGAAATATGTCCCTGCTCAATGATGTTCAGTGAAAGCAGAAATTCCTTGGTAAACAGCTCCTCGCGCCGCCCTTCATAGGCCAGCGTTGCCAGCGCACGGGGAATATTGTGGTTGCCGGTATAGCTGCCATAGGCGGTTTCTGTTCCCCACAATGCCACAATGTACTTGGCTGGCACACCGTACTCCTTTGCCACTTGCTCCAGCAAGGTACGGTGCTTACGATACAGCTCTCGCCCCCGCTTAATACGGTAGGCCGACACGATATTCTGTTTGTATTTGGTGAAGCGTAATTTGTCTTCCGGTTGCTTTTTGTCAGCGGATACCACTTTCTGATCAACATAAAACCCATCAAATACTTTGTTCAACAGCGCTTCCGAAGTCCCCTGCTCTCGCGCCTGACGCTTCAGCTCTTCAATAAATGGCTCCAATGGCCGCGCCGCCACGTCATGTGTTGCCAGCAGCAGCATCACTATCCCAAGAATCTGTATCCACCGTATCATCAGAAGACTGCGCTAAGCCCCTCTTCTGTCAGACTCACCCGGTAATTATCCAGGAAGCTCTTCATCTTACCCATTTCCTTACTGAGCATGGCAATGGTTTCGCGGTTCACCGGATTAATGCCGGATGTTACAAAGTCAAAGGTCTGCTTGCGTGATGCATCGGTGATCAGCGGCATAAAATAGTCACGCAAATATTGCAGCTGGTCTGCCTCTCTCTGGAATGCATAGGCAATGGCCAAGCGAATCAGTGCCTGGGTTTCTTCTTCGTTCAGTGGTGCGGTAATATCAGGGCGGGTTTGCAGAATGTCTTCCACAGTCAGCGCTACATTCTCCCAGTCCTTAATATCCCAATAGATATCCGTTCTAAGAAACTTTGCCTCACGGGTGTAATCGTCACGTAACTGGTTCAGTGCACGCTGCCATTTCCCAAGCTTGGCATACCCTATAGAGGCCAGATGATTACGCTCACGCATCAAATCCTCGTCATTCTCGCCATAGCCAGTCAGTTCCAGGACTTCAAGTGTCTTCTGTGGTTGGCGGTTGAGCAGATAGATCAAGGCTAGACGCGCGCCAACTCGGCTACGCTCCTCTTTTTCCAGACGAAAAGTCACCTGATGCTCCAACAGGGAAGCAGCACGATCCAGCAAATCCACGCCTGCGAGCCGATCTGCCAGATTCTGCACCATAATATCCCCAGGACGCCCCAGCGGCGTCAACTCGCGGAATTCATAGTAGAGCGCCAATGCCGCAAGTGGCGTCATGTTATCTGCTACACCGCCATTAAATAAGGTAATAAAGGTATCTGCCATCCGCCCGGAGGCTTCCTGCGCCGTAACCGTATCGGGGAAATAGGACGCGACATCCCGCCAGGCACGTAACCCTTCAAGATATTGTCCGTTATTGACATATAGCTCACCCAGTAAATTCAAGAGGTTTAATTCGAACGCATCGCCTCGCCATAGATGCCGCAATTTCTCTAACTCGGCAATCAGCTGCGGGCGATCAATTAATGCCTCCTTGTAACGTGTCGTGGCCAGTGTAAAAGAGGCACGTGCCCGAAGGAACCGATTTTCCGGATCGTCAATCAACGGCTGCAAGGTTTCCTCTGCTTCTTTCAGCTTGCCACTTTCCGCATAAATACGCCCTAGCATGTAGGTAGCATAATCTTCGACCGGCTCCATCATTTCTGCTGTTTCCATCTGATCAAAGATACTCAGGACGGTATTATATTTTTTCTGTGACAGTGCATTATCGGCGGCCAATACCGCAATACGACGGCGCATATCTGGAGGATAGTTCTGGACATATTGTTTGTTATACTTGAAATAATCCAGTGCTTTACGTTGGCCTTGCATCACTTCCAGCATCCGGCGCCAAAGCCGGATTTCATCCTCGTCCTGTATGGTTTCATCATTAAAGTTGCGTGTAGCCGCAGCTACTCGTCCAACCATAAAGTTGGATGCCCCGGATAATGCAGCCAATTGCTGGTCACGGTAATAATCCGGCGCGTCTTCCTTAATCATAGAGAGCATCGCCAGTGCCTCCAAATGCATTCCCTCCGCCATATAACGCTGTACCAGCTGATGGCGCAATGCAGGAGCTTTTCTGGAATCCGCAAGGCTAATTTCCGTCAACAGAGCCTGTTCCTTGGCATAAAAGGCTTTTGGATCTTCTGATTTCCATAAATCATATGGATAAAATGTATGGCTGCTTGCTTCTGCCGCTAGAATCGTTTCGACCGGTACTTCCGCTAAATCTGGAGAAATACTAAGGCCGTCACGCTTGATAATGCGCAATCCCTGCCGAAGACGCATGACTTCCACTTGATTGTCATGCGCTGCATATGCCACCCCCTGTCCGGTACGCAACACAGTGACCTCCGGCAATATACGCTCCGGAAATACACCAGAATTTGGAGCATAGCTTGGAATAGCAGTGAGCGATTCTCCGGAGACCGGATGCTCAAACGTAATCGCAGGTGCCATCTGCAATACATCTAAATTTACATGTGGTCTGAGCGGAGGGCGGCTCACCGTTTCAGGAATAGTAATATTGCCTGGGACTTGCGGACGGCGTGATGTATGCAACACCCATTCATAGCCGCGCCGTGTCTGCACCATCTTTGGGTAAATGGCACCACCCGTTACACTAAACCGTAGAATAGTCGCCTCTTTCACCGGCAATTGCTCTACCGCACCAATGTAATTGGGCAATGTCGATTGCAGCTTTGCTACATCAATCTGTCTTGGTGTACTGAATACCACGAACAAATCCCGGCCACGATAAAATGACGCCGCACCGGTACGTGTATGGAATGGGAAGAATAATTTGGCGGACACTCTGGCTCTCTGCACTGATACGACCATTGGTCTGGTTGGATCCTGAGACTCCAGCGCCGGCAACGACTCTTTATCCACCTGCTTTTCTTCAGTCTTTTTCTCTGGCTCCTCCTCTTTCGCCAACGCAACTGCCTTCTCCTCCGGCGATGGAGACACCATTTCCTTCTCCGGTTGTTTTACCTGCACCACCGTCTGTTTTTCCGGCTTTTCAACCGGAACAGGCTTTGCCACTTCTTTTGGCTCTTCCTTCGTCGGCTTTATCTGTGGCTGAATGACTTTTTCCTGTTTGGTCGTCAGTAGTGCCTTATCACCGGGTTTCTGCGCAGACGCATCTTTGGTGGTTAAGATTGATGGTTTTGACTGAGGCACCGGGATAGCAGCAATTTCCTTGGCAATCGCCTGGCGCTTTTGCTTTGCCTCTAGCGATTTGGTCGTCAAAATATTGTTAGGCTTAGGCGGTTGAGGCTTTGCCTTTGGCATAGTTTTGACAGGCGGTGCAACCGGTTCCGCCTTTGTAGTTAGTACTGGTGCTTTCTGTGGCTTGGAAGGAGCCTTCAGATCAACCACCTTCTTTGGCTTGGGACTATCCCCCTCAAACAGCACGTCAATGCCGTTACGCTTACCACTCACAAAACTGCGAATGGGATACGCGTCTTTCATGGTTAATGTAACACGACGTTGGTCCGGAGACTGCTGAACTGACGTCACGTAAGGAGCCAACCCGGCTTTCAGTGCTTGTATATTGACTGCCTTAGAACGCCCTAGTATGATCGTTAGCTGATTGCCATTTGCCGTTGGGGTGATGGTTGTTGGCACGTCCCAGTCAAACAGAATCCTGGCGTAATTGGGTTTTACATTGGTCTTTACATCTAATGCGTGAAGGGGCTGGGCACAAAAAAAAGCAGCGCCTAACGCTATAACAGCGCAGGACGTACGTAATGCCCGCTTATAACGTGCGGAATATACCGCCACATATGACAACACTAACCCTCTACCATTCTTCACTTTTCATAATGACGATGTCTACACGTCTTGCCAAGCGAAAACGGGCTTTTTCCGATAGTCCCTGCGCCTTATCGGAAGAGTCGTATCTTCCTGATGCCATACCATAGACATCAACAGGTTTGGGATAACCTGCACCACGTATTTCCTGCGCCACGGCATAGGCTCTGGCTACGGACAATTCCCAATTGGACGGATAGTCTCGTGTATTGATGGGGCGGGGATCGGTATGACCTAGCACCTCAATCTTATTTGATAGTTTTGCCACAGCACTAGCGACCACACGAATCACCGGTAACCCTTTGGAAGAAAACTCTGCCGAAGACGACTTGAATGATGCATCACTGCTCAACTGGACAAGTATTCTGCCGTCTTCCTGCACGAGCGTAACATCTTTTCCAACGACATCGCCCAATTGTTTTTGCAGCAAATTATAGACATACGTTAGATTTAATGCGCTTTTGACATCAATGCGCGGTGAAGGAGGCACATCAGTTATATCTTGTGAAACAATTATATCAGCAGGGTTTAATCGTCCTTTTAGTGATGCTGTCAACTCTTCCCATTCTTCTTTTTTGATTTCCGACATCGCAAACAACAAAATAAAAAATGTCAGCAGCAGCGATAACAAATCGGCGAAAGTGGTCATCCATTTGGTAGAAGGTTGACTCATGAATCACTCTCCATTTCTTCTGGATAAGCCTGCACCGTGAACCGGTAACGCACCAAATTCTTATCCCTTGACTTTAAACCAGCCGTCAATTTGCTGGGTGCCATACCGCTCAATTCAAAATATCTCGCCAGGGCTCCCGCCTGCATAACTGTCAACGGGTTTGCCTGGCTGGTCAGATAGCGTAACCCGCTTTCCTGGCGTGCATCCACCGACACATCCAACACAACCTTTATTTTCTCTTCTGTCTTACGGTAAGCAGAAACAAACCCTTCCATTACATTAAGGTTGACTGGATTAAGGTTTGCACTGTCTCCAGTAAAGACGACAAACATCGGCACATGTATTTCAATGAAGTCGCCACCTCGCTTTACCTTCACCTGATCTACCGGAATAAAACGGCTGGCATATTCTTCAATTGCGTTAAAAAATTCTTCTTTTGCTGAACCGGACGGAGGACCGGTTGCATGGTCAAACTCCAATGTCACCGGGCGATCAAATGCAAACGTTTTCTTTAATGATTCCACCACCCGCTCTGCCTTGACTTCTTCGTAGGTTGACATGGTGTTGAGCAAAATAAAGAAGGCCAGAATTACAATGTAAAGCGACACATAAAGCGGCGCATGGTCAAGCCCCTGTTTGGGTTTGGGCTCATTGAGTTCTGGCAAATCCTCAGACATAACATAGTTATCACTGCGAAAACCATGCCATGGCAACGAAAATTCCGTTAAACTGCGTCAATAAGACACATATTACTACGAAGATATGGCCTGCGGGTACGGGTCAGAAAGCGTTTTATGCGCCGAACATGCGGTCAATATCGTCCTGACTGACGGCATTGCCGGGAAGTTGGGGGCCGCCCATTAATTCAGCATCGGGACGATCATCTCGCAAGATGGCCGCAGAGTCCTTCTTTGCCAACTCTTTAATATCGTCACTGTCGCTGCCGAATAATTTCGCCAGTTTAGCAACCTTTGCCTCTACGTATTCCAGTGTTTTAATCACTTTCGTTATACGCTGGCCAGTAATATCCTGGAAGCTACAGGCGTCAAAAATTTTGATGGTTTCATCATTGATTTTAGCTTTCGTCCCATCCTCGGGCATTTGAGCGGATGCTTCCATAATAGCATCTGCCGCATCGAGGATTGTATTGGTTGCCTCTTCGGTGGATTTGACTACGGCATTTAACTCCTGGCCGGCCGCATTAAAAAACTCTTCCTCTTCTCCCGCATCCGGGACAATGGCAAAGATTTCGCTTTTTGCTTCTGAAATAAATGTTGCCAGCTTGGTGATTTCCGTGCGCACGAAATCATCAATACGCGGATCTCCGGCATTTACGGACTCTGCAACATCCTCAAATATATTGGCAATATCATCAATATTGATGCTACCCTTTGCTTCCAGTCGCGCGATAATACCGCGCAGTAGTGTTCTACCGATCTGATCCTGAGACATCGTCATAACCGCCTCTCCTTACATCGTACCTATTGCTATTTTCTGCTTTTTAGGAGACCTAGAATACGCTCTCAATTTTCTGCTTTAGCGTTTCCGCATTAAACGGTTTCACGATATAATTACTGACTCCGGCCTGCTTCGCAGCCACGACGTTATCCGTCTTACTTTCCGCCGTGACCATAATAAACGGCAAAGATTTCAGCTTGTCCTCAGCGCGGACTTTCTGAAGCAGCTCATACCCAGACATAGGCTCCATGTTCCAATCGGAAATTACCAGGCCGTAGTCTTTCTCCTGCAACTTGGCAAACGCCATTGCACCGTCCGTAGCCTCATCAACGTTGTTAAACCCGATTTGACTCAATAGGTTTTTGATAATCCTCAGCATCGTTTTATAGTCATCGACGATGAGGACGTTCATGTTTTTATCCATTGACATAGTTACTTCTCCAGTTGTCAGTAGGGTGGATTTATATCAAATATACGACTAATCTAGAGAGAATGACTTAACAGTACGTTAAAGCGGAGCAAAGAAATACAGGATATTTCTTGTCAGGGATGAGCAGGATGCCTACAATGCCTTGGTAAAGTTGATTTCTGAAAAAAATCTACACTATAGCATGGAGGTAAAACACCATGCCTGAAGTTCCTTTAGTATATAATGGGATCCCGGTAAGAGTGCAGGTTGCTTTGCCCGCGACTGATTCAGTTGCGATTTCTGAAAAAGCAGATATCAGAATACTTATGCTTTTTTCTGGAAATGGGCGTTGTTCGGCAGTGCTCTATAACCATAAGGGTGTAGCACTTTTTCACTATACCCCCAATCATGGCAACCCTGGAGATTTTAGCATCTTCAGAAACACAATCAACAATGGTATAAGAGACTATGTTGATTATGAGATAGAAGATAGCGATATTTCAACCATGAGATTCTTCTTCAACGAATGAGCTGTTCAAATCCCCTCCTGCCTAGGCACGAGGGATTTTTTTTTGCTTGTATATTTTTGGATGTTGCCGCTAGATGCAATAGCTATGCAATGGACAGACATATATGACATCGCCATCGCGTTGGAAGACGCGCACCCGGACGCCGATAACCTGAATCTGCGCTTTACCGATCTGCGTGCCTGGGTGCTAGCACTGGATGGATTTGAAGGCGCGCCGGATGGCTGTAATGAGAAAATTCTGGAAGCCATCCAAATGGCCTGGCTGGATGAACGGGATTGATCTGTTCATGCCTGAAGGCGTCATTCCGGGCTTGACCCGGAATCCATCTATCAACAAGCAAGATGCACGATGGATTCCGGATCGCGCCTGCGGCTTGTCCGGAATGACGAAAATAAAGAGCTTTAATATACCTCAGTCCGTACTCTGATTATGAATAATCGCCAAATCGACATAGCAGGGGTAGAATCGCTGGCACAATCGCTGGCAGCTATCGTGGATTGTGGTGACGCCATCCTGCTTCATGGTGACCTGGGCGCCGGAAAAACCACCTTTGCCAAGGCTTTCATTCAGGCTTACTGTGGTGTGGATCACGCAGGCAGTCCGACCTTTAACCTGGCTCAGCATTATCCTGTACCCGGCAAGGTGGATGTGTGGCATTATGACCTCTACCGGCTGGAAGATAGCGCCGAAGTCGAAGAAACCGGACTACCCGAAACGCTTGATCAGGCCATCACACTTATTGAATGGCCGGAGATTGCTGCCCCGTGGCTGTCGGAATCCTGCCTGCACATTACATTTGCATTTCATGACAACCCACAGTACCGTGTGGTCTCAATAAATGGGGATCACCGATGGATGCAACGATTGAAACCGCTGGTACAACTGTAACTACCGCCACCTGCCCGGAATTGCGGCAGCGTCAAAAAGAGATTAAAACCTTCCTTGAAGCATTTGGTATCGATGAATGCCGTAAAATCCGTATCAGTGGCGACGCATCACATCGCCGTTATCAGCGTATTTTCCATCAGGATCGCAACTACATGCTGATGGACTCCCCCGTCGATAAAGAGCCGGTGGAACCCTATGTAACCGTTGCAGAGATGCTACGTGATCGCGGCTTCTCAACACCGCAGATTGTTCATGCCGATTCAGGCAAGGGGTTGCTCTTGCTGGAGGATTTCGGCAATACGCTGTTTTCCAAGTTTTTCCATGAGGCGGCTATTGAAAATATTGAGTTGGTGCAGCGCCAACTTTATCATGAAGCGCTGAATATCCTGATTGCTCTGGGACAACAACAACTAACCACCCCATTTGACGCCGAGGAAGTACCGGCCTACGGCGAAGAGATTCTGGAGCGTGAAGTTGCCGCTTTTGCCGAATGGTTCCTGCCGGAAATTTTTGAAGGATCGCAATTAAAAGAAGCGCAGCATAGCTGGAAACTGCTATGGCAATTTCTTATCAGTAGCGCCGATTTAACACCACAGGTACTGGTGCATCGTGATTACCATGTTGATAATCTGTGCTGGTTGAATGACCGGGAAGGACTCAAACGCGTTGGCTTGCTGGATTTCCAGGATGCGGTGCGTGGCCGCCTGCCCTATGATCTGGTATCCCTGCTGGAAGATGCACGGCGCGATGTCCCTCCAACCCTGCAGGCAGAATTGAAGCAAGCCTATATCAAAGCGCTTGATCTGGACGAGACCGCCTTCAACGCGGAATATGCGTTTTATGGCGCACAACGTAATGCCAAGATTCTGGGCTATTTTGTCCGTCTGTATCGGCGTGACGGCAAACCTCGCTATCTGGCCATGGTAGAGCGGGTCTGGAATTACTTTATTCAGGATATTGAGCATGCCGCACTGGATGATGTACGGCAATGGGTTGACAAGTATTTTGACACGGATGCACGTCGGCGCGTGAGCGATATTGTCAAAGCACCACTGGAAGATTTAAACGTATGAATGGTATGGAACTGCCGATCACACAGGCCATTGTTCTGGCGGCGGGACGTGGTGCACGGTTCCGGCCCGTCACCGATGCGATCCCTAAGCCACTCGTACCTCTAGGCGGAAAGCCGCTGATTGACTGGCAATTGGAACGGCTGAAACGTTCCGGCGTGGAGCGAGTGGTTATTAACTGCTGCTATCTAAAAGAGTTACTGAAACAGCATGTGACAGCGCAGGATTATGGTCTGGACATCACATTTTCTGAAGAAGACGTGGCACTGGAGACGGGTGGCGGCATCAAACGTGCGCTTCCCTACCTGGATGACGCTCCCTTTTATGCCATTAACTCGGATGTGGTCTTCTGGCCGGAAAACCCTCGGCTGCTACAACAGCTGGATCGCGCGTTTGCGCTGCGCCCGGAAGTACGGCTGGCGCTGCTGCTGCAACCAAACCCCGGAACCATTGGCATTCGTAGCGCCGGCGATTTCTTCTGTGATGAGTATGGCCATATCTGGCGCCGTGGTGTGCAAAAAGAAGCGCCCTATATTTTCTCCGGGGTGCAATTGATGCGTCCTGACATCTTTGATGGCATGGAAGACAGTATTTTCTCGATGAATGTGATCTATGATCGCCTGATCAAAGGCGAGAAGGAAGCCATTGCCGGGATCATTAATAATGGCGGCATGATGCTGCATGTGGGCGACCCGGAAGGCCACCGGGCAAGCGAGGCATTTTTGAACGAAGCATTGCAGCAAAACCCTGCACCGGAGAAAATCGCCGCGGGGCATTGACCTGCCTGGAAAATTCCGTTAAAGGTCAGGGGCTTTTGACGTCTTACTACTTTTGTGATTCGTTACGCTATAAGCACCTGTTGTTTTAGTTGTTTTAGAGGAACGTGATGAAACGCGTTTCTGGCACTATTGTCCGCTCAAGAGGCAATATTTGTCTTCGTATAAAGGGTGGTAAGAAATATCTGATCCCCATAGGAGACGTGAACGCCCTTGGTTTAACGACAAAGATCAACAGCCGGGCTTCGGCTGAAATTGTTGATGATTCTGATGTTGGGTGTGGGAAGTACGACGGTTATATTAAGCTGCACACTCTCATACTTATACCGAAAGATTGAATCCTCCCCTTCAGGAGGATTTTTTTGCCTGCGAGAAAGTGGTGATTCTACCGAATGATACCGCTGGATTCCACGCCAGGTGCGCTGGCAACCACTTGCGCCGATGGGCCATCCAGCCCGACATCTTCCAGTTTTAGTGCGCTGGTGGTAATCTTCACATTATCTAAATCCAGTGCCATATCAATTTTGGCGCGCTGCTCCGGGTCATCCAGGGCATTACTGAGGGTTGGCGTCACCTCCGGTGTATCGCGTGTGAGGGATGGCACATCATCCTTGCCTTTTGCTGCGGTGGTTGCTTTGGTACCGGTAGATGGAGCATCCGCCGTTTGGGACTCGTCTTTTTCCTTATTGCCTGCTTTGAAGAAATCAGTGAGACCTGCCAGCACCGTTAATAATGTCTGCAACATTTGCAGCATCTGGTTTTGCGGCTGCTCCGGCGCCGGACGGTTTTTCTTGTTGGCCTCGTCCTCCTGCGCCTGCTGGACGGCGGAGTCGTCGGTGTTATTCTTATTTTCGGATTCAGTCATAATTGAAGAGGTTTAAAACCAAAGACTTATTGGCATTACCCTATGCCAAGCTGATTGGTCTGGGCTAATGCATTGTGCACCGGCTGCCCGCCAAATTCCTGACTCAACGAAGCATTTTCTGTGCCAAGATTTAGATTGAGGTTTTTAATGCTTTCCACAGCATCAACATTTTTATCACTAACGCCCAAATCCTTTGGTGATGATGCCTGTTCCGGGGACATCGCAACATTTTGCGTCTGTGCCGGTACGTTTGGCTTTACAGTTGGGGTCTCAGGCGGTGTTGCGGCAGGGGCTGAAACTGGATTCGATGCCACCATAGATTTGGCGTTATCAACCGCTTTGCTTCCAAATTCGACTGTTTTATTGACAGCGCCTTTTGCTGCTCCGGCTACCGCATCTATACCTGCTCCAACACTTTTAAGTACTTCGGCAAGTAATCCGCCACCAAGTCGTTCACCAACTTCTTCTAATGCATCTGCTGCTGCGCCCATAATCAGTCTCCTTCACTATCAGGATAACGCAGTTATATGACAGAAATATGACAGAATCGTATTTTTTGTCACATTTCTGTAAAA
The DNA here is from genome assembly GCA_028279475.1 of Rickettsiales bacterium. GTDB lineage: Bacteria > Pseudomonadota > Alphaproteobacteria > Rickettsiales > UBA998 > JANQNR01. Next base: position 408,567 of record JANQNR010000004.1, read on the forward strand.
ATTGAAGTAAATCTATAATAGTTGGCAGTGTTCAGTGAGCAGTTAGCAGTCATCTATTTTCGTCCGTCATTCCGGGCTTGACCCGGAATCTATCTCGCTACCATACGTCATACCGACGGCTTGTCTCGCCAAAGCGCAGTGGCGGCGGAAGGCTGGTATCTGATTGTTCTAGACCCCGGTCTGCGCCGGAGTGACGGAGGATTATCTATCTACTGACTACCGATAACAGCCAACAGCAAACTGCTAACTATTACCTGCTAACCACCCGCGCCACGCGCCGTCCCAAGCTTGTCAGCACCTCATAGCCAATCGTTCCGTAGATGCGCGCCAGATCATCGACCGTCTGGCGATGATCCATCAGGGTCACAGCCCCTTCCTGTGCCAACACCACTTCAGGGACGGCACTTACGTCAAAACACAGCATGTCCATGGTCACCCGCCCAAGCAGTGGCACCTTATAGTCCCCCACATACCCGTAGAGCCGGTTACTGGTGACACGGTGGATACCATCCGCATAGCCGATCCCAAGCGTGGCAACACGCATCCCCGGCTGCACATGCGCCGTCCCGCCATAACCCAGTGTTTCCACTTCCGTAATCTCGCGCACCTGCAGGATCGTCGCTTTGAGTGTTGCAACCGGCTCCATGGTCGCATCCGGCGCATCAGACGGGGCAATCCCATAGAGCGCACAGCCGGGGCGGGTCATCGCGCCGTGAAACGCGGGTGGCAGAAAATGGGCGCCGGAATTAGCATAGCTGGTCTTCAGGTGCGGCAATAGGCGGCCGGCTTCTTCTATGCGTGTCAGCTGCCGGGCGTTGAGCGGATGTGCCATCTCGGATGAACTGGCATAATGGGTCATGAGCAGATCGGCATGGGCGGTCTTCGCTGCGGCCAGCACATCCGGTTGCTTTAACGTATCTAGTGTCATCCCCAGCCGTAACATCCCGGTATCGATATGGATAGCAGCCGGTAGCCTCCCCTCCTCTTCCTGCCACTGCGTCAATTGCTCCGGCGTGTTGAGTACCGGGCGAAGGCCATGCTGTACATAGTCGGGCGCCTCGTTCTTGAGCAGCCCCTGAAATACAAAAATATCTGATTCCGGCAGGTGACGACGCAGCTCAATCCCCTCTTCCAGCGTGGCAACAAAGAAGGTCGTGCATCCGGCACCCTGCAATGCACGGCTCACGGCTTCAACCCCCAACCCGTAAGCATTGGCCTTGACCACCGCCGCCGTTTCCCCGCCTCCATGCAACGTTTTCAGGCGTTGCCAGTTGCGGATAATGGCATCGGTGTTGACGGTAACGGTAGCGACAGATTGCATCGCGGCGGGTTATAGAGGGTTTGTGGGTAGGAGTCGAGCAGAATCCTCGCAATGCGTTGAAAGCAAAAAAAAAAGCTCCGCGCGAAATTGCAGGGAGCTTAGGAAAGGTCAAACTTGTGTTTGAAACCAGGCACCTCATGCGGCTTCAGGCGACATTGAGCAACCACTGATGCCGTGACGGCATCAATGATATTACCGCGGCTGTCACCTTCACAAAAAATCGCTTTATATGAGCGATTGCTTAGCCTTTGCTTGACCTGATTATAATTAACCCCGTTGTATTGAGGGGCTAACTGAAAACAATACCCTTTGATTAGCATGGCTTACAGCCTTAGATAATGAACGTAAGGTATTGTTAACATAGCCTGCCATTCAGTTCAACATCTTCATTCGACCTCTTGAAATCCTCTCCCCACTTACCCATATATCTCAACAGGTAACGCACCACCGAATGCCATAACGGGTTTGGCGGCGCGATGCCTTTAAATATATAGCAGTTCCTTGACTTTGTGACAGGTGACGTTGCGGACGCACACATAAAACAATACGTCATCACAAAGTCAAACTGCTATACCTGAACATAACCAATCTTGCTAACCAAAGGAGATTTACTTATGGCAAATGTTATGACACTTACCACACCACTGTTACGTCAAACCGTTGGATTCGACCGGTTCAACGATCTGTTTGAATCGCTGCTTAGCGACAAGCCGTCCGGCTCGTTTGACAATTATCCCCCCTATAACATCGAAAAGCTGGACGAGCATCAGTACCGCATCACCATGGCGGTGGCTGGGTTCAGCATGGATGATCTGTCGATTACGCTGGAAAACGGCGAACTGACGGTGAACGGCTCCAAAGAAGAAATAACAGAGGAGTCCGACGCGGAGTTCCTGCATCGCGGAATTGCGACGCGCAGCTTCAGCCGCACCTTCCGTCTGGCTGACAACATCCAGGTGCATGGCGCGGATCTGGATCATGGGCTACTGCAAATCGCCCTGGAGCGCGTGATTCCGGAAGAGAAAAAACCACGCACCATCCCGATTGGCGGCCAGTCCGGCACGCGGATCGAAGGAAAAGCGGCGAAGAAATAGTGCTATCCTTTGATTCATGGGCAATCCACCCTCACGGGCGGGTTGCCTTTTTTTATGCGCATTACTATGATACGGCATGCCATCTTTCCTCGCCCTTATCCCGGTTCTCTGTCTCTTGTGGTTGCTTAGTGCCTGCGCCGAGCCGGAAGAACAACCGTTCCGGGAGGCAACTCACACCCCGGCGATTACAGACGACCATATCCTGGCGTCGGATGGTGAAAAACTGGCGCTCCAACGCTGGCTGCCAGAAGAAACACCCAAAGCCGCGGTCGTCGCCATTCATGGCTTCAATGATTACAGCAACGCCTTTGCCGGTATTGGTGGGCATCTGGCCGGACAGGGCATCGCGGTCTATGCCTATGACCAGCGCGGCTATGGTAATTCCGGCGAACACGGCATCTGGGCGGGGAAACAGAATCTGACCCGCGACCTGCGCGCTGCCGTCACCGCCGTCAAACAACACCACCCCTCGCTTCCTCTCTATGTGATGGGTGAAAGCATGGGCGGCGCCGTCACCGTCATTACTGCTGCTGAAGGCGGGTTGGATGGTGTTTCCGGGTTAGTGCTGGTGGCACCCGCCGTCTGGGGTGATGTCACGATGGGCTGGCTGTATCGTATGCCACTCTGGCTGGGCGCACATAGTTTTCCTGACCGGCGCGTAAGCAATGAAGGCATGGAGCTCTGGCCGTCCGATAATCTGGAGATGCTGGAAGCCTTTACCAACGACCCACTCGTCATCAAACAGAGCCGCATTGATACGATATACGGCATTGTCCACCTGATGGACGAAGCCTACCGCGCGACGGACACCATCGAGATGCCTGCCTTACTGCTCTACGGCGCTAATGATCAGGTCATCCCTAAGCCTCCCATTCTGGATGTGATGGAACGCATGCGCAAACACCGCGCCGCCTATTACCCGAAAGGTTATCACATGCTGACGCGGGACTTGCAGGGTGACGTGGTGCACCGCGATGTTGCGGCATGGATATTGGATCAACAGACGGATTTACCGTCCGGCTTCGACCGGGAAGTCGCCAGCCGCCTGCATGAGGACTTACAGAAAAAGCAGCCTTGGTGGTTCTGATGCCACGGCTGAAAAAAGCGGAAATCAATGATATCTTCACCCAGTTTGAAGCGCAGGAACCGGAGCCCAAAACCGAACTGGATGCGCCGAATGAATTTTGCCTGTTAGTGTCAATTGTCCTGTCGGCGCAGGCGACCGATGTGTCGGTGAACAAGGCCACCCAACCGCTCTATCAGATTGCCGATACACCGCAGGCCATGCTGGCACTGGGTGAAGACGGGTTGAAAGACTATATCAAAACCATCGGCCTGTTTAACAGCAAGGCGAAGAACGTGATCGCGCTATGCCAAAAAATATTGGAACAGCATGACGGGCAAGTACCGGAAACCCGTGAGGAGCTACAAGCACTACCAGGCGTCGGACGCAAAACCGCGAATGTCTGGCTCAACTGCGCCCGTGGCATGCCTCTCATGGCCGTTGATACGCATGTGTTCCGGGTATCGAATCGTATCGGCCTGACGAATGCGAAAAATGTACTGGAATGCGAAACACAATTGATGCGGCGAATTCCGAAGCCGTTTTTGCAACATGCACATCACTGGCTGATTCTGCATGGGCGCTACACCTGCAAGGCACGCACACCGCAATGCAATAACTGTCTGATTGCTGATTTATGCAAGTATTCGGACAAAACACCGCCAGCAACATGAACAATGCCATCAAGCTGTAACATTTCTTTGTTATTCTAATATCAGAATAAATACTATGGAGGCTTGAAACATGGCTGAAGAAGAAAAAACACAGGAAACCCATGAAGAAGCAATCGCGCGCCTGCGCCAGGAAGCGGAGCATCTCAGGACTAACGGCACCATTCAGGAATGGGTGGCAAAAAATCGTGAACTGATGAATTACGGTAAAACACAGGAAAACCCTGAAGCAACGGCAATTGGAAACGGCGACCCGGTCGACGCGCCAACAGTTGCCACTAACCCGTTTGCATTCCTCAATGAGGAAACCCAGACGCAGGATAGTCAGACCGCAACTGCTCCTACCGAATCCTCCTATGATAAATATACGGATATGGACGGTAAGGTGCATACGACCGCCATGGCGCTGGAATATAACATTCCCATGGCAAGCAAGGATGGCATGGGTGCGCGGGATCATCTTGCATCCCTCACGCCAGAGCAAATGGCCAGCGAACTTAGCATTCATGAGTTGAATGACATCAATACGCTAACACAGTCTGGCAAACTAGACATTGGCAAACTGTCCATAGACCAGAAAGGTCTGGATCAACTCATTGCCAACGCAACAAAAGCACAAGAAGCGGTTGCCAACGACAAAGCACCACTCTGGGGTGATCCGGTGCAGGCAACCGATACATCTCTTGAGACTCCGCTACGCGTACCTGATGGTTTCAAAATTCCTGTTATCGACGCAGCCTATGCACCGCCTGCACCACCTGCAACAGAAGCGGCTGCCACTTCCAAAGAATCTAGCCTAGCTGGCATCACGAGCAATGCAACATTTTCTGTTGATGAGAATTTGAACCTTAATGATGTTACCACCAGCTTCACACCAAATATACTAGACCAATCGAACGAGAGAACCCTGGATTAGGCTGACTCAAACAGGGCAATCTCTGCTTCCCGGCGGGCGATGAGTCCACGCAGTTTCCTCCCTCCACCATAGACCCAACGTCGCAGCTGGTGTGGTGCTTCCCGGTAATGCCCACGCAAAATCACCCGCCGCAACGTCGAACGCTGCAACGCCCCTGCCCCCAGATTAAACGTAAAACTGACTAGCGCGTCAAATTGCCCTTGTGTGAGCGGTACCGGTAGCAAACGACGCACCGCATTTGCCGCAATCGCTACATCATTTTCCAGTAATCGCTCCGCCTGCAAGCGGGTAATGCCATCAGGATAGGTATGCTTGCCAGCCACTACATGCCCGAACCCGATCGTATAGTAACCACCCGGACAGAGATAGACTTGCGGCTGAAACCCTTCAAACCGTCGAATCAGTGCATAACATTCCGATGATGGCTGCATCATCGCCGGACCTTGCCAAACGCCCGCTGCCCGAAATAAAAGCTGATGATAGCGGAAAAGATCGCCTGATCTTCACTGCTCCATAGCTGCCACGGCAGAGCAGATGCCGTATCATCCAGCAGAGAAAACTGGATACACTTCACCCCTGCATAGAGCAGGAAAAAAGCATAGGCCATGACCGGGCGCACTGTCCCGTTCAATGCATCTACCCAACCGATCTGCGTGCGATAGGTGGCATAGAGCGCCTGCATCTGATTAGCATCATGCTGCACACGGATTTCTTCCAACCGCTCCTGATGCCCTTGGCGTTGTTGCTCCAATTGTAATTGCAGGATACGCAACTCATGCCCACGATCCGAACGATCACGGAAGAATGTCAGCAATTCAGGAATCAACGCGCCCAGAAATCCCAAAATAGCGCCGGTTAAGGTGACCATGCCTCCCTCCCCTTACGCGTGGGCAATGCCGGTGATGGAGTAGCGCAAGTGCAACCCATGGAAACGGGCATCCTGCGCCAGCGTATCTCCGGCGTCACCGGCTTCGCGTGTGACTCGTACCCACAACGTGTTCCCGGCGCTTGGTGTTCCGGCAGGTACAATGGCTGCCGTTTCCGGTGTGACATATAATGTGTCTGCCGTACCGCCACTATCCGTCACATTGGTTGCCGTACCAAAGCTGGCATCGAGCGTCTCCGTGTCATTGGCTGCCAGCGCTGCCACCGACCAGACCACATCGCCACTAGCACTGGTGGCCTGACTCCAGAGAATTTCGGCAGTGATTTGACCGGCGTCCCAACTGTCGGGCAACGTCACCTGCACGATGGCCGACTCGTCACTCACAGCGTCAAAATCAAGCGTCTGTATATCCGGCTTCCCTGCCCCGATTGCCGTTTGCGCCAATGCAGCACACCCACTAATGAGCGTTGGCGTGAACTGACTCGCTGGCACACTGGCAATCTGTGCATAATTGCTTGCCAGCCCCACTGTCGCCGCAATCCACACACTGCCGTCAAACACATAAAACTGCCCGGCACTGTGTACCCAGATCGTACTTCCCATGCGCGGCGTGATAAAACGCCAGATCTGATCGTAATAGGCGATCGCCTGATCCTGCCCTGTCCAGTCGCCCGTTGCCCCGGTGCCAACTAAGTACACATCCCCATCGATTGGACCTCCTGGTGGGGTGGTCACCCCTGCCTGTACCGCCCCATTATTCAACACCGCATCGACGCGCTTGAATGCTTCGTTGACGGTAACTTCCTTCTGCGCCTGCGACTGTTCGACCAGTATCACTCCTAAATGTGCTGTCTTTGCCATTGTTTCCTCCCGTTTTGTTGTCACTATTGAGAGGAAAAACCGCGCCCGCCCGGAAGGGAGAAAATCAACTTTTGTTTATTTCATGATTTTTTGGTAAGATGTTGAGTGGAATTATGACGTAAGGATGGCCTATGCCGACACTGGAAGAGATTCAGCAACAGATCGATAATCTGCCGCATAAATATATTTTTTATACCAAGAAAGAAATCAAGATGCTCCCGGAAATCATGATGGATGGGGAGTATATCCGGGCACTGGTCTCCGGCTATATGGGTAAGAGGACTGTGCTGGCCGTTTGTACCAATCGTCGGGTACTATTGCTGGATAAAGGATTCTTCTTCGGTATGCGGCAATGGCAGTTGGCGCTGGATCGGATTCAGTCGATCAACGGCGACTACCTGATTGGCTTCGGTAATATCCGCCTGTGGGATGGGGCATCGGCGATGACACTGAGCATGGTCTGGGCCAGTAATATTGACCCGTTTATCAAGGAAGTGCGTCAGGCAATTGACGATTACCGGCATCTGAATTTCCAGGAAATCACTAGTTCACGCCAGCAACAGATGGCGCAGCAGGCAGCCCCGCAGCAAGCAGCAGTGGCACCTGCCGCCGCCCAACCCGCCGCTGCGCCGGTGGATGTGGCGTCTCAGCTGGAACGCCTCGCCGCCCTGCGAGAAGCCGGCCATCTGACAGAAGAAGAATTCCAGTATCAGAAGCACAAGATTATTTCGGGGTAAGATTCGGACAAAAAATAGTCAGCGCAGAATCTACACTGACTGAAGTACGGCTATTCCCTCTTCATTTCCCTCAAGCGGAAATAAAAGGGGCTGACCTCCCTCGTAATGAGGGTAAATGTGAATACCATCGTCATCGATGGTAAGTTCGTGAACACATGGTTGTTCAGCAAACTCAATTTCCAACGAATACTCCGAACACCCCTTGAGGAACTCTTGTCCTCGGTCATCAGGGCGAGTCAACTGAAATATAGAAATCGGGTCTCTATATTCAAATGTCTCGTATGTCTCGTGATCCAGGCACGCCACCAGGGTGCCCCACAATAATACAGGCCCCTAATGACAATGGTGTCTTCGGGGATGTTCTTGTTCGATTTTGGAACCATAATTCTTGATTCTAAACAATGTACTGCCAAGAATTATAATAAAAGTTAACCTTCAGGTCAAGTGGCATATTGTAAGTTGTTCTCACCCCTTGGCATTCCGGTTTATCGTGCTATACTTACGCGGGTAGTGTTTTCGCTTTCATTTCGTACTAGGAAATCGAGGCGAAGTGTAGGGACACTACATGAGCCGATGATTGACAACGTACGAAGTGAAATGGGAAATACTATATTATGCCATTACCCGCACACGATATTGAAACCCGCATTAAAGCCGCCATCCCCGATGCACATGTGGAACTGGTCGACCTGGCGGGTGATAACGACCACTGGCAGGTAACCGTTACCTCCACTCTGTTTGACGGCCTGCCGCGTATCAAACAGCACAAAATGGTCTATGACGCGCTGGGTAGCGATATGGGCACCACGCTCCATGCACTCAGCGTTAAAACCAAGGCAGCGTAAGCGCATGACTAAGAAAAAGCCTCCATTCGGGAACCTGAAAAACCTACTGGGAAATGTCACCAACTCCATCAGTGGCGGTGCCGATGTGGACCTGAACGATCTGGACGGCCCACCACCGGTTACCGATGAAACCGAACAAGCCTACAAGAAGGCACAACGCAAGAAAGCTGAAGAATCGAATGATGGCAATGACGGCTATGGTTGAACACCATGTTTGATCTGTCATTCGGTGAATTGTTGGTTATAGCAATCGTGGGTCTGATTATTATCGGTCCAAAAGACTTGCCCGTTGTGGCTCGCTACCTGCGTAACATATTCCGCTCCATTCGCGAAACCACCGCCTCCATACGCCAGCAGATGGATGAGGCGCTGGATGTCGAGGAATTGCGTGACGCCACACGCATGATTGAAGGTGACGACGGAACCTTGTATGAATCCTTCGACTTAGAAGATACCCTGTCCTATGACACACGACGCACACAACGAGAACCCCACGACCCCCCTCGATGAAACGCTGGAAAGCGTCAGCCTGCTCGATCATTTAAGCGAGTTACGCCGACGACTCCTGATTGCATTGCTGGCATGGCTGGGATGCAGCGGACTTGCATATGGGGTTGTCGGCGGCATCTTGCAATTTCTGGCCGAGCCGCTGGCACAGGCATTCGATGACCCAAGCAGCAAACGCATGATCTTTACCGGCCTGCCGGAAGCGTTTGTGACCTATATCAAGCTCTCGCTTTTTGCCGGGTTCCTGCTGGCCTTCCCGATCATCGTCGCCCAGCTTTACCGATTCATTGCGCCGGGACTGTACCGAACGGAAAAACGTGCCGTAGTACCGTTTCTGATTGCTGCACCTTTGCTGTTTTACGCCGGTGCGGCACTGGCCTATTACTATATTTTTCCCCTGGCCTGGCAGTTTTTCGTAGCGTTCGAACTGCCGCAAACCGGGCAAGGGCTGCCAGTAGAACTTGAAGCGCGCCTGAGTGAATATCTGGGGCTGGTCACCAGCATGGTGCTGGCCTTCGGGCTGGCCTTCCAGTTACCGCTGGCGCTGGTACTGATGGTCAAGGCTGGACTGATACAAGTGGCCACACTCGCCAAAGGGCGACGTTATGCGGTGGTTGCCCTGCTGTGTGCCGCCGCCATCCTCACCCCACCGGACATTATCTCGCAGGTAGGGTTATTTGTGGCACTCTACGGGTTGTACGAAGTGGCGATTGTCGCCGGGCGTATGGTGGAAACTAGTCCCCCGAAAACGCCGCGATCCCAGTGATCGCGCGTCCAAGAATCAATGCATGGATATCGTGCGTCCCTTCATAGGTGTTGACGCTCTCTAGATTCATCACATGACGCATGACATGGTATTCATCGGCAATACCATTCCCGCCATGCATATCGCGGGCAGTGCGGGCAATCTCCAGCGCCTTACCAGCGGAATTGCGCTTAATCAGGGAAATCATGTCCGGCACCTGCCGCCCTTCGTCAATCAAACGTCCCACCCGCAGGCATCCCTGCAGCCCCAGGCTGATGTCAGTTGCCATATCGGCCAGCTTCTTTTGAATGAGTTGATTGGCAGCGAGTGGTCTACCGAATTGTTTGCGCTCGAGCGTGTACTCCCGTGCCGCACCATAGCAAAACTCCGCCGCACCCAGCGCACCCCAGCCAATGCCATAACGTGCTTTATTCAGGCACGAAAACGGCCCACGCATACCCAGCACATCTAGTCGCTTCTCATCTGGCACGAAGGCATCTTCTAGCATAATCATCCCGGTTTCCGAGGCTTTGAGCGACAGCTTGCCTTCAATACGCGGCGTTTCAAATCCTTCTGTCTCCCGGAGGACAATAAAACCGCCAATCGTGCCGTCTTCAATGATCGAATCGCCATAGATTTTTGCCCAGACAATGGCGAGGTCGGCAATCGGCGCGTTGGTAATCCACGTCTTGGAACCGTTCAGGCGATACCCGCCATCGACTTTTGCAGCGCGGGTGACCATGCCGGACGGGTCAGAGCCATGATCCGGTTCGGTCAATCCGAAACAGCCGATCAGATCGCCACTGGCCAGCTTCGGCAGGTACGCCTCCTTGATCGATTCGCTAGCGTACTCATAGATAGGATACATCACCAGGCTGGACTGAACGGACAGTGCTGAGCGGTACCCACTATCCACCCATTCGATCTCACGGGCAATCAGGCCATAGGCTACATGCGACGCTCCGGCACAACCATACCCGTCAACCGTGGCACCTAGCAAGCCAAGTTTGCCCAATTCTTTCATGATGTCGGGATCGAACTGCTCGTTGCGGTTCGCTTTGATAATTCCCGGAAATAAGGTAGTGCGAGCAAACTGGCGCGTGGTAGCACTGATTAACCGCTCTTCGTCGGTGAGTTGGTCATCCAATAAGAGCGGATCATCCCATTGGAAGGATGCCATAGCTATACCTCAATATTCAGAATCGATCCGCGATCCCAATAGACACCATCCTTCATCGCCGCCACAGCACGACGAATCAGGCTGGACAACACTTCCGGTGCCGGGATCGACTGAAATCCTCGTGAACGAGGTGGACGGTGGTCGTCATGACTGCTTGTGCGGTCTTTCTTGGTGGAGCGCCCCGGCTGCGAAAACCCGGCTGGCGTTTGGATGGACGTGCGAATGGATGTCATAGATGGAGTCTAACAAATTTTTGCTGATCTGTCATCTATTCTTCATAATTCATGTATATTAATATATAATCAGCAAATACTAAAGGAAGACGATTATGACATCAAAAATAGATCGTGACATCGAGCGTAACACACTCATTATATTATCCCTTCATCCAGCAAACCCTGACATACCAAGACTTGAAGAAGCTATTAAGAGTGGAAGAATTAGTGTGGACGATGTGATTGCTTTTGCCGAGACAGTCGGCCCTGACTGGGAAAATACGCTATTAAAGGCGGCGGCAGAAATTGAGGTAATCCCAGAAGAAGCCATTAAAACCGCTTTATTCGTCACACGAAGTGATTCGCTCATCAATTATGAGGAGGGTGACGGATTTCCAGGCAACAAAGTTGCAGAACTCATTAGCGGCATCTTTAAAGAGACGTACTCAGTACAAGATCTGGAATATCGTGTAACACAAGGCAGCATTAGCCATGGTGATATTATCCATTATGCCAACACATGTGAGAATGATGATCATGTTGCTTTGCTGTATAAAATTGCCGAGCAGTTTTCCTTTATCCCAGATAACCTGCTTGCAGATGCAGGCATTAAGAAACCTGAACGGTCACGCTTATGGCATGATATGATGGATGATTCCCTTGACCTTGAGTCCAAATATTTTGGCTCTGACTCTGACGTTTACCCAGAAGATATTTCTCATCTTTCATTACAAGAGGCGCTGGAGAACGGTGATTTAGTCGAACAAGTACGTATGATGACGCAGGAGCAGCTGCTTAAAGAATTTGAGGTTGGAACGTTTATCAAAACAAAAGAAGACCCTGCCATTACACAACAGCTTGTCGATGCAGGCCTTATTAGAGAGCCGTACTTAGAGAATGTCTTTGGCATTGAATTACCTGAAACACAGGAAACAACGACTCCGCCAACGGTCTTAGATAGTAGTAGCAAAGTAGAACATGTGGCGCCTACACCAAGGAAGAATGCATTGGGCGGATAATCCTATTCTTGGGGCGTTTTCAACTACTAAGCCTGCATCTGCAACCACTCTCTCACAATCGTGATCTGATCTTCTTCTCTCAGGTTAGGCATATGACCAACACCTGGGAAGGTGTGAAGCGTAACCTGTGCGTCTTCTTTTTCCGCCATCGTCTGCGCCGTATCGGCACGCAGCAGCAACGACTCCGCTCCACGAAACAGCAGCACCGGGCACTGCACTGCATCCCAGAATGGTTCTAGGCTGATGTCCTGCACCTCTTCCATCACCAGCACCATATCGCGTAGTGGTGCTACAATGGCCGCATCATTGCGCAGCATATAGATTCCATCCTCATGCACGTACACTCGATGCGTAAAGAAATGCTGCCAATACTCTTCTTTCGAAAAAGCAAACGGGGCAAAATTCTCCTTTAGTTGCGCCTCCAGTGCCGTATTATTACCCACTGGTAACGGCTTGCCGCTATAATTGGCAATTTCCGCCAGCCCTTCCTTGGCTAGCACACTGCCCACATCATTAAGCATCAGCGATGCCACCAGCGCCGGGCGCTCAGCGCAGGCCATCATCCCCATGATACCGCCCATAGACGCCCCCACCCAATGCACACGCTCAATCTTCAGATGATCCAGCAGTGCGAACGCCCAACGCAAATGGTTATCATTGGTATAATGCGCTTTTTCCCCCAAGTGAGAACTCTTGCCTCGCCCCGGCATATCGACCGCCACGACATAAAACTCTTCAGCGAGTGCTGCCGCCAGATAGTCAAAATCATGGGCATTGCAGGTCAATGCATGGGCACAGAACACCACCGGCTTGTTCGGCGTCCCATATGTCAGGTAATGTAATGTGACAGGTTCCAGCCCATCCAGCGTAATAGGAAGCGCATGACTTTCCATCGTCAGCCTGCCATAAAGGTTGGCAGCCAGGCCTCGTGCCGTTGTTTCAACTCGCCAACATTCGCGAGCGTACCACCATTCAGTGACAACTCCGCTCCCTGCACCACACCAATCTGCGTACATGTGACGTTCGCCGCCTGAGCCTTGGATTGTATATCTGCCAGCATATCCGGATGAGCCGCAAGCACATAACGTCCTTGATCTTCACCAAAGAGCGCGGCGATGCCGGTAGCTTCCAATGATAATGCTACACCTAGCCCACCTGCCATCGCCATTTCGGCAACCGCGACCAGTAACCCACCATCGGACACATCATGGCAGGCAGTAATCTGTTCGTTCTGAATCAGGCGACGCACAACATCGCCATGCTGATTTTCCTGTGCAATATCAACATGCGGTGGCAGCCCAGCTTTTTTACCTTCGATGACCTGGAGATACAGTGACGCGCCCAGGTGCGAGGCGTTCGTGTTGCCAATCAGCAAAACAACATCCCCCTCCCGTTTGAATCCAAGCGTCATATGCTGCTGGACATCGTCCAGCAACCCAACCCCACCAATGCCCGGTGTTGGTAAAATGCCTTTGCCGTTGGTTTCGTTATAAAGCGATACATTCCCGGAAACGACGGGAAAATTCAGCATATCGCACGCCTCGCTCATCCCCTGAATCGCACCGACCAACTGCCCCATGATCTCCGGCTTTTCCGGGTTGCCGAAATTCAGGCAGTTAGTAATGGCGAGCGGCATTGCCCCACTGGCCGTCAGATTTCTCCAGCATTCCACTACCGCTTGCTTGCCGCCTTCTACCGGATCAGCCACGCAATAGCGCGGCGTACAATCCGTACTGATTGCTAGTGCCTTTTCCGTGCCATGCACCCGTACGATGGCCGCGTCGCTGCCGGGCGTGACCACGGTATCGTTCATGACCTGATGATCGTATTGCTCCCATATCCAGCGTTTGGAGCAAAGATCAGGCGATGCGAGTAATTGCTTCAGAACCTCACCAGCCGGACGGTCTGTAACCGTAATGCTTTCCTCAGAACGTCGTATCACCTCATACGGACGATCCAATATCGGTGATGCAGTTGAAATGGGTGCAATCGGCACATCACAGACCACATCTCCACCGGTTTTCAACACCATCCGCCCCGTGTCAGTCAACGCCCCAACTGTTGCTACATCCAGCTCCCATTTTCTGAAGACTGCATGCGCCAGCTCCTCCCGATCCGGGCGAATCACCATCAACATGCGCTCCTGGCTCTCGGAAAGCATGATCTCATACGGCGTCATATGCGCTTCTCGCTGTGGTACCGCATCCAAATTCAACTCAATCCCCAACTCGCCCTTACCAGCCATTTCCAGTGATGAGCACGTGAGTCCTGCGGCTCCCATATCTTGAATAGCGATAATCGCATCGGTCTGCATCAGTTCCAGACAGGCTTCAATCAGCAACTTTTCCGTGAACGGGTCACCTACCTGCACCGTCGGGCGTTTTTCCTCGGAATCATCATCAAACTCGGCCGAGGCCATAGTCGCCCCGTGAATCCCATCACGCCCGGTTTTTGATCCGACATAGACAACCGGGTTACCGAGCCCTGCCGCTGCCGAATAGAAAATCTTATCCTGATCTGCCAGCCCCACCGCCATGGCGTTCACAAGAATATTACCATTATAGGCATCATCGAAGGTACATTCGCCCCCGATCGTTGGTACCCCAACACAATTGCCGTAACCGCCAATGCCACTGACCACGCCGGATACCAAATGTTTTGTGCGTGGATGCTCTGGCGTACCGAAGCGCAGTGCATTCATCAATGCGACTGGACGGGCACCCATCGTGAACACATCCCGCAGAATCCCGCCAACACCAGTTGCCGCGCCCTGATAGGGTTCGATGAAGGACGGATGGTTATGGCTCTCCATCTTGAAAATCACCGCCTGGTTATCACCAATATCAACGACTCCAGCATTTTCTCCCGGCCCGCAAATCACTTGCTCGCCAGTAGTGGGGAGTGTCCCCAACCATTTACGCGTGGTCTTATACGAGCAATGCTCACTCCACATGACGGAAAAAATTCCCAGTTCCACCAGGTTGGGCGCTCGTCCCAGAATGTCTAAAATGGTTCGGTATTCGTCTGATGACAGGCCATGCTCGGCAATCACGGCATCAGTAATTTCATGGGGCTTTATTACAGCGACAGGTTGCGACATAGATCAAAAATCCTTTTGCCGCGAAACATAGCGCAGATGCGCACAAAGACAAGGAGAAAGGGGAAATGTACGAGATATTTACGGAATACGCGGACTACTCTTATCCGGAGCATCCGGGAGCGATGAAATAGTGGTTTGTACATCCGGTGTGCTAACATTGGTACCCGGTGTGGTTACCCCTAGGCCAGCCAATTGCTCGGAAATCTGCTTAAATTCAGAATCAGCTATTTGCTGAAACTGTTTCTTCTGATCAACTGGCTTCATAGCACCACTATTCATTAATGCTTCATTGAGCATATCTTGCAATGAGCCGGAAAATTCTTTTGCAATATGCAATGCTGCACCAGCATATTCAGGAAATGGATCAACATTTAGACTGTGTACCATGGGTTACCGTAGTGTCATTTTATCTCTGTTCAGGATACTCCACATAAGTTGATAAAATACTAATTTTTTCTGCTGACACGTAAAAATTTGCAAAAATGGCAGAAAGTATGGCACAATAGCGTCTCACAAAAGGAACTTTTTCCTTATATATTACAAAAGGTTTTCCGTAGAATCGCTTAATGTATGGTAACTCCGGCATCGGGATTGACTTCCGTATTCAGGCGTTCGGAAAACGCACCTACCCCGGCAAGCTCCTTCTTTGAGTTTTCTTTCTCACTTGTCTCCCGTTTTTTCGGCGTAAGCGTCTCTACAAGCTGATGCCTCGCCTCCACAATTTTGTTCGCCGGCTTATTTGGTGCGTCACCATCCTGCACCGCCTGTTTGCGAACAAATTTCTGCATATTATTCCCTGCATTCCCCATCCAGGCGCTGCCGCTTAGTGCCTGCACCTTCTCGTCCAGCACCGCCGCGACATCCTGCACGGAAAAATCAACATATTTATTTTGACTGAGCATCATGGCCAGGCGCTCTTTCAATGGTGCCTGCTCTTCTTTCGGGTGCGATGCAATGATGTTGGCACAAACAGTAATGACCGTATTCACACCTCCGATCTGATCCAGATCGGCTTTGTTCTCTTTAGAGGATATGGCATACAGGCCATTTGCTATTAAATAAAGACCGCTGGCACCAAGATTCAGGAATGAGGCATTGGCACTGCGCTCAGCTTTTTTGTACTCTGTCTCTAAGCTTTTGAGTTTGTCGCCGTAGAGTTTTTCAATTCCCAACAACTCCTCATATACGTCACCAGAATTAGTTCCGCTTTGACGCATTGTTCCAATACGATCACGGAAGCTCTGCTGCTTTGCTTCTAAATTATTAATCTCTTGTTTAAACCACTTGTTTGATTGCAAGGGTCTTTCAATTCCATCAGCATCTTTGTAAGTCGTTCGACCCTTACCTAAAAACACTCCCCAAGTCGTTCCTTTGAAGAATTTTAGCAGCTCTTTCCCAGCTCCATAAATATTCAAAAAGTTATTAGCTGCTGCTAATCCACCACTATAAGCTAACGGATTAATATGACTTTCTATACCCTTCTTCGCTTCCGGCGCTAATACTTCGGAGCGCTGCTGCGCTTCCGTCAGCTTGGCTCGCGACTGACCCGGCGTATAATTCAATGTTGTCTGCCTGAGCATATCAGGGTTTTTCAGTTCTCCGGCTCCCAAGCCAACACTCGCATATGTATTCTGCTCAGGTTCCGGCAATAATGCACCGGCTCCCATCCCTAAAAAAACCAGCGTACCGGCAGCAACTTTTCCTGCATTTTTCTGGTTCAGACCGGCCGCCGCCATTTGCGATCCACCCAACATCTGCATCACGTTGTTCAATATCGGGCCATGCTCGTAGACCAACTCTACAATTTTATCCCAGTTGCCACGCCCCACCGCTCCATTCTGCAACACCTGAAGTGCTTCGGTTGGCACCTTGATATTACTTTTATCCAGCTCTTCCAGAATATCCCGCTGCAAGAAACCCTGCACCACATCCGGATTCTGATTTCCAGCGGCCATCAGGAAGAAACTCGGAATCCACCACAACACCCCGTTAAATATCTCAGGGATGTCTTTTCGCATGGCACCGGAAAAAATCACCAGGGAATCAGCAAGGACATAGAATACCCCGGAGAGCGTCAGCGAGTTATCCTTGATGAGGTCTCCTACCCCTTTCTTTTCCTTGACTTCACGCTCGGTAATCTGCACCCCGTAATTACCGAATACACCACCATCATCAGCCAGCGATGTTAATAATTTATCCGCTGTCTTAAATCCACGTAACCGTAGAACGTCCTCGCCACTTTCCGTATCCGCCAACACGTCAAAGCCATTCTCTTCCATTTTACGCTTCAGCGTGGCCAACTGTTTCGGATTCCCATTTTCCGGGGCATAGAGCACCGCCTGCAATTGCTTGCCTGCGGCATATATCTCTACGTCTTTGATCAGCGACGCCGGATGTGAGAAGGTATATTTCATTTAATCAGTTATCAGATAGATTTCCTTATCTTCTATAGTACCTACCAAATGCTACAGCTTTATGACAGTTTCACTGCAATCGTCAGCCCTTCTTCGGTAGGCAAAAGAATGCTTTGGTAGCGCTTTTCATCCCCCAAATGCCTGTTAAACTGCCGCATAGCGGCGATTGCATCTGCATTCACCTCTTTCTTTGGCGCATCAATCATATGACCAAACAACAAAGAATTATCACCAATCATCAGTCCACCAGGCCGTAATAACGGTTCTGTTAGCTGTAGATACTCGGCATATTCGCTTTTAGCGGCGTCAATGAAGACCACATCAAAAAATTCCTTTCTCTCCTGAAGTGATGCTAGGGATGCTAATGCTTTCCCTTCCAGCACATGCACCCGCTTCCCAATTCCGGAACGGCTGAAATGCTCTTTCGCCAATGCAGCGTTCTGTGGATTACCTTCCAGTGTCGTCACCGTGCCATCCTCCGGTAATGCGGACGCCATCCACAAGGTGGAATAGCCGACAAACGTTCCGATTTCCAGCACATGCCGCGCCTGCACCATGGTAGTCAGCACCTGCAATAATTTCCCCTCGTTCGGACTGATCTGCATGCCGGGCACTAGCGCTTCTCCCACCTGCCTAACCTCCTCCAACAGCACCGACTCCTGTACAAACGTCTCCTGAATATAATGCTGCAGCGCACTATCTGCCTCTTCACGCATTCCGGTCACACTCCTTTGTTTTTTGTTCCATGTTTTGCTGTAACGGATACATTGACGATTGTCATGTGAAGATGTATCGGCGATACAGGGGGCATGAAACATTACCTTTACGTCACCCTGTTAGGGCTTTTCCTGTTTCCTGCTATTGCCGATGCATCAGGCGATGTGGTTCCGTTCACCGGCCTTACCCATATTGATGAAGGCTCCGCTGCATTGATCGGGGTCGAGTACCGGCATGAAGATATCTATGAAGGGTTGCGTCCTGCTGCCGGGTTGCTGATTGATGAGGATTCCGGCCTGTATGGCTATGCCGGAGCCTATTGGGAATTTGAAGTGGCGGACAATATCTTCCTCTCCCCTACCTTCGCCGTTGGACTGTATAGTCAGGGAAACAGCGAGGATATGGGCGGAGCGGTTGAGTTCCGTAGCGGTCTGGAAGCAGCCTATGCGTTTGAGGATTTCCGCATCGGTCTGTCTTACCTGCACCTCTCCAATGCCGGTCTTTACGACAAAAACCCCGGTACGGAAATGGCGCTGCTGAGCGTCCAGATTCCGTTGGGGGATTGAGGTGCGCTTTATCATAGTATGCGTGGTGATGGGGCTATTGCTATCCGGCTGTTTTCCGGTGAGTATCTTGTCGCCGTTCTGAAACATATAATAAAAGCTTTACATGTGCCTGATTTTCCTTGTAGAAAGGGATGGTTGTTAGTGTAGGCACAGTTAGAAAATGGGACAACTTCAATACATTGAAGGTCTCATATGTTGTAAAAACGTAAAATCCGAAATGCTCATTTTGAACATTTCGATAAAAGAGTTGGATTGGAAACCTTATACTCTAAAAAGGCCAGTTGAAGGCCTAACGATAACACTTCAGGAATTTAACTGCTGGAGAGGACACTGCAAACTCATTATTATTAATGAGGAATTGATAGTATCTAATGGCCAGCAGGCTATTACATTCCCTGAAAAAAAGTTCCCTGGAGCAGATAACCTTAATTTTTTTAAGGACTATCTCACTTTGTCCCAACGCCAATCCCCTTAACCGGGTTGCGGCATGGGACATTTTTTTTGCCTTGATTCCGGATTCATGCCATAACCGGCGCATGTCGAACACGAAACCCCTCACCATTGCCATTCCCAAAGGCCGCATCTACAAGGAATTACAGCCCATCCTGGCCAAATGCGACATTGAGCCGGAGGCTGCGTTTTTCGATCAATCCGCCCGGCAATTGGTGTTTGCCACCAACCATGATGACCTGCGCTTCATTCGGGTGCGCAGTTTTGACGTCGCCACCTTTGTTGCCTTTGGCGCGGCAGAACTGGGCGTGGTCGGTAGTGACGTACTGGAAGAATTCAACTACCCTGACATCTACGCCCCGCTTGATCTGGGCATTGGTGCCTGCCGTCTCTCTATTGCTGAGCCACAGGACATGGCACTGGAAGACGACCCGGCACGCTGGACACATCTGCGCATCGCCACAAAATACCCTAATCTGACCAAGGCTTATTTCGCGCAACGAGGCGTACAGGCCGAATGCGTTAAGCTCAATGGGGCGATGGAGCTGGCGCCCTTGCTGGGGCTGTCCGAGCGCATCGTGGATCTGGTCTCAACCGGGAATACGCTGAAGGCCAACGGCTTGCAGGAGGTGGAAACCATTATGCACGTTTCCTCGCGGCTGATTGTGAATCGACTAGCCTATAAAACGGAACAATCGCGCATTGCCCCTTTAATAGAGCGATTCCAGACTGCCATCGAGGAAAAAACATGATGCGCCGTTTTGATGCCTCCTCACCGGACTTTGACACCGAATTCCGCCACTTCCTTGCCTCTCGCAAAGACGATACGGGCGCGGGCGTCAGCGATGCGGTGCGCGACATCATCGCCAGGGTACGCGCAGAAGGCGACGCCGCACTGATAGCCTATAGCGAGCAGTTCGACCGCCTGAGTCTAACGCCGGACACGCTGCGCTTCCATGAAGCGGAGATCATGGCGATTGCTGCCACCTGTCCGCCGGACGTGATCGCCGCCCTGACGCTTGCAGCAGAACGCATCCGGTCTTATCATATGCGCCAACTTCCCAAAGGCTGGGAGTATGAGGACGAGCATGGCAACCGGCTGGGTATGCGCTGGAGTGCCGTTGATGCCGCCGGGATTTACGTGCCAGGCGGCAAGGCCTCTTACCCCAGTTCGGTGCTGATGAATGCCATTCCAGCGCGGGTGGCCGGCGTCACGCGCATTGCTATGGTGGTGCCGACACCGGACGGTGAGGTCAACCCCGCCCTGCTAGCCGCTGCACAACTGGCAGGCATCACGGAAATCTACCGTATAGGCGGGGCGCAGGCAATTGCTGCACTGGCTTATGGTACGGAAAGTATTGCACCGGTACAGGTCATTGCCGGGCCGGGGAATGCCTATGTCGCCGAAGCCAAGCGGCAGGTATTCGGCACAGTGGGCATTGATATGATTGCAGGGCCGTCGGAAATCGCCGTCATCGCCGATGGCTCCGTCCCGGCGGAATGGATTGCTGCCGACTTGCTCTCACAGGCCGAACATGACGAACTGGCACAGAGCATTCTACTGACCACCAGTGCCCACTATGCTGATGCCGTTTTGGCTGCTATTGAAACACATCTGGCTGCGCTGCCACGGCAGGCGATTATGCGCGCATCGCTGGATCGCTTTGGCGCGGTCGTGCTCTGTGACACGCTGGAACAAGCAGCGAAGGTCAGCAATGTCATTGCCCCGGAACATCTGGAACTGACCGTAGCCGAGCCGGATATGTTGGCGGCACGCATCACCCATGCCGGCGCGATCTTTTTCGGATCCCATACACCGGAAGCCATTGGCGATTATGTTGCCGGGCCATCGCATGTACTCCCGACCACACAAACCGCTGCTTTCGCTTCCGGACTATCAGTCTACCAGTTTATGAAAAAGACGTCGCTGATTGGCTGCTCACCGGAAGGATTCACCGCACTAGCCGATGCCACCGCTGCATTGGCCGAGTGTGAAGGATTGGGCGCACACGCACTATCGATAACGATAAGGAGTTGATATGAAATATATAATGATGGCCATTGCCTTTCTCATTGCAGGCATCACATCTGCATCCGCACAAAGCAATGCGGATCGCTCCACCCTGTCCATCACCTGGGAAAATGATCGCTGGGCGGATACGGATCGGCATTATACGAATGGTATACGGTTTTCTTATCTCTCTCCGGAAACGTCAGTACCTGCATGGGTTACACGTGCCGCCGCCTATCTCCCTTATACTGAACCGACAACACGCTATCGCTACAGTCTGGCCTTCGGGCAAAGCATGTTTACCCCGGAGGATATTGGAGTTCGCTCGCTCATCACCAACGACCGCCCCTATGCCGGATGGCTGTATGGTGAGGCCGGGCTTATCGCGCTCAGCCCCGGCCATACCGACACGCTCACTCTTTCACTTGGCGTCGTCGGTGAGTCAGCATTAGCGGAACCGGTGCAGGAAACCGTCCATGTGCTGACCGACTCGCCTGATCCGTCCGGCTGGGATAACCAACTGAAAGATGAACCGGCGATAATGCTCTCCTATGAACGTGAATGGCCGGCATTGTTGGCCACGGATTTATATGTGCTGGAAGCGGATATTTCACCGCGTGTGGGCGGTAGTGTTGGGAATGTCTTTACTCAGGCCGCTGCCGGTGCCACCATGCGGCTGGGCTTTGATCTTCAAGCGGACAACCACCCACCACGTATCCGCCCTAGTCTCGCTGGTTCGGATTTCTTTGTCCCTGCCGATGGTTTAAGCGGCTATGTATTTACCGGGTTTGAAGGACGCGCCGTCGCCCGTAATATCTTCCTCGATGGCAACACATGGAAGGATAGCCATAGTGTGGATCGTGAACCTTGGGTCTGGTCGGCGCAGGCAGGGATGGTACTGACCTATGACGACATCCGCCTGAGCTACAGCCATGTGTTTATGAAGGAAGAGTTCAAGCAACAGACCGGCGACACCCAATTTGGGGTGATTACCTTGTCGTATAGTTTTTAACTCTTTATTTCGTCATTTTGGACAAGCAGCAGGCGCGATCCGGAATCCACCGTAGTTCTTGCTCGTTGATAGATGGATTCCGGGTCTCCGCTTACGCTGCGCCCGGAATGACGAGCATGTTGGAAATCTAGTTGCACTCATCACACCTCCCCGTTATCTTGCTTACCATGAATCCGTTTGTTGCCCTGATCTCTACCGTTATCTCGCTCCTATGGTGGGCGATTTTCATCTGGTTCGTACTCAGCCTGCTGATCCAGTTTAACGTGGTCAATCGTTATCAGCCACTGGTTGACAAGGTGTATAACGCGCTGGAATCTCTGATTAATCCGCTCCTGCGCCCGATCCGCCGCTACCTGCCAACCTTTGGCGGGATTGATTTTTCACCGCTCGTGCTGATTCTGCTACTACAGTTCCTGCAAAACGCGGTGCTGTATTATGGGTAAATTGGCAGTTTGCTGTTAGCCGTTTGCAGAAAGCCTAACTACTGCCAACAGCCAACCGACAACTGCCGACTACTTTCAGATAAAGGTTGAGTTTTGCAAGCACTCCGGTACTTTCAATACTCATACACAAGATTAAGAAAGAAATATTATGACTATGGCGGCATCGCATTCCTCCACTCCAGTTAACATCACCCTGCCCGATGGCAGTGTCCGCACCTATGACGCACCCGTCACCGGGTTTGATGTCGCCGCCTCGATCGGTGCTGGGCTGGCAAAAGCCGCGGTGGCGATGAAGGTAGACGACGTGCAGCGTGACCTTTCCGAACCGCTGAGACAGGATGCGTCGGTTACCTTCCTCACACCCAAAGACTCGGAAGGGCTGGACGTGATGCGCCACACGATCACGGCGCAAGTGCTGGCACTGGCCATTAAAGAGCTCTATCCAACCGCCAAGCTGGCCATCGGCCCCACGGTTGAGCACGGGTTTTATTATGATGTCGACCTTGACGACCACGCCATCAGCACCGACGACCTGCCGACCATTGAAGCGAAAATGCGTGAAATCATGGGACGCGGCCTCCCGGTGCAACGCGAAATGTGGGATCGGGGTGAGGCCATTGCGATGTTCGAAGGGCGCGGCGAAAGCTACAAGGCAGAGCTGATTCGCGGCGCTGCCGACGATGACACCACCGAAGCAGGGAAAATTTCGCTTTACCGGCAGGGCGAAGGGGATGACGCCTTTATCGACTTATGCCGTGGCCCGCATGTCCCGGGTACCGGCAAGCTTTCTGACGCCTTCACCTTGACCAAGGTAGCCGGTGCCTATTGGCGTGGCGATAGTAACAACAAAATGCTTCAGCGCATCTACGGCCTGGCCTTCGCTGACGCCAAACAACTCAAAGCCCATCTTCTTATGCTGGAAGAAGCGGAAAAGCGCGACCATCGCAAGCTGGGGCGTGAGCTGGATTTGTTCCACTTTGAAGACAGCGCGCCCGGCCAGCCGTTCTGGCACGCGCATGGCTGGACAGTGTATAATTTGCTGATCGACTATATGCGCCGCAAGCTGCGCCAGTACGGCTATAGCGAGGTGAATACGCCGCAAATGCTGGATGTCAGCTTCTGGCAATATTCCGGGCATTGGGACAAGTACCGCGAAAACATGTTCGTGGTGGATGAGACGGCGGAGCAACCCTTTGCGCTCAAGCCCATGAGCTGCCCCGGCAATGTGCAGGTGTTTAAGCAGGGCGTGAAAAGCTACCGCGATTTGCCGTTGCGCATGGCGGAGTTTGGCAAAGTCTTCCGGCATGAAGCACATGGCGCGCGTCACGGGCTGATGCGGGTGCAGGGATTTACGCAGGATGATGCGCATATTTTCTGCACGCCGGAGCAACTTGAAGAAGAAGTCATTGCCATGTGTGATCTGATTCGTGAAGTCTACGGAGAGCTGGGCTTTACGGATGTGCGCGTGTTATTCTCCACCCGCCCCGAGCAGCGCATCGGCGCCGAGGAAGACTGGGATCGGGCCGAGGCGGCGCTGATGAATGTCTGCAAACGTGCCGGCTTTGAATGGGAGCTGAATGAGGGCGACGGCGCCTTTTATGCGCCTAAGCTGGATTTTGTACTACGCGACGCCATTGGGCGCAACTGGCAGTGCGGCACGATCCAGGTGGATATGAACCTGCCGGATCGGCTGGACATCACCTATGTCGGCGAGGATGGGCAACGGCACCGCCCCCACATGGTGCACCGGGCGATTATGGGATCCATTGAGCGGTTTATGGGGATTCTGATTGAGCATTATGGCGGGAAGTTTCCCTTATGGCTTGCGCCCGTGCAGGTAGCCGTGGTGACCATCACCTCCGAGCAGGATGACTATGCCCGTACAGTGTACGAGGCACTCGAAGCGGCAGGGCTGCGCGCCGTTCTGGATGTGTCCTCCAATAAGATTAACTACAAGGTGCGTGAGTATTCCCACCAGAAAATCCCGCTGATCCTGGCCGTCGGTGCTCGCGAGGCAGAGTCCCGCAGCGTCGCCGTCCGCCGCCTGGGCAGCAAAGGGCAAACTGTTATGGCGCTGGAGGAATTTATTGCGGAGACGGTGGAAGAGACATCGATCTAGCCGCGAACGCGCGACGTTCCTTTTTCAGTTGGTGGCAATGTATTTGCCGTGCCAGATTGTGTCACTCCCATTGCGTTTAAATCAATACCTTCTAACTGAATGGATGATTGATTTTTTGAACGTGCTTTAGAAGGTTCAATGACAGGAAACTGACTGCGATCAAATGTCTCTATGTATGGCTCCGCCACTTCAGGAAAACCAATTCCAATAGTGTGTTGAAGTGTATTCAAAACAAACCCTAGTCCATTTTCTTTCAACGTATCATAGAGCCTACCATCCAACTGATCTGCTGAACGGAACTTTGCTTCATATGCCTCCACGACTGCAGCTGTTTCTGATGTGAATCCTTTCGGTTCGATCACAACCTTAGCAAATTTCTCTGCATTATTTTTATCTTTTAAAAACCTATCATAGCCACCAGTAACCGAAGGATATTCACCCTCTACCTTACCGTTGATCTTGTTTTGTACCAAATGCTTGCTGAATGCTTTGGAAAAACCACCTGCTGCCTGCAATAATTTCTGATCGTCATTATTTACAAGCGCCTCTTTGACTCCACGCACAGAATCCTTACCAACATCATTGATAAATGCCACCACCTGATCGGCGGATGCTTTGCTGAGAATATCTTCAAAATAGAGTTTGACCATTGGTGCAGCACCAGACCCAACCAATATATCATTGCTCATCACCTTTTCTGTAACCAGCTTCTCGGCAAGCTGCTTTTTCTGCACGTTGGTCATTTTGCTGGTATCACGGGCATGAAATGCTTCCAGTGCTTCCATCATAGCCAGTCGCATGCCTACTTGATCCGCCATATTGGTTCTTAGCTGCGCGGCATATTCCGTTCCGTTTTTTGGTAAAGGCATCGTGTTTTCCATCGGTTCTTTTTTATGCTAATCTGCAAATGATTCTATCATGAAACATACTACCATAACATGACAATAGAATGAAAATTCAATGACTTTTATGCCTACTTAAACCGCACCTTGCCTGACCCTTCCGTGGCGCAGAAAATATGGACAACATAATGACGTGCCGTGTTTTCCAGGCGGGATTCAGTGAGGGTCAGCGTGGCGTCATTCTGCTGATAATGGACACGGTAGCGATCCAGGAACCGCTTCAACTCCGCCGCCGTCACGGCAATATCACTTTCCTCAATCACTTCCTGCCGGGCGGACAGGCGATTCAACCGTAATACCTGACTCTTGGCAGTGACGACCCCAACCACATTCCCAGCAAAATCCAGTAATGGTCCACCACTATTGCCATGCCGTGCCGCATCACTGAATTGTAGCCACTGATCTTCACCGAACGGTCCTTCCAGTGCCTTAATGGTTGCCGTACGGGTCGCGTAGGGACTGCGGATCGACTGCGCTTCCGGGTAGCCGATGAGGAAGACTTTCTCCCGCTCCTTCACATTCGCATGTGTCCAGCGTAGTTTTGCCACGCGGTTGGGGCGATAACCAGTGCGCAGTAGCGCTAAATCTTTCTTCTCGTCAACGCCGACCAGCCGCGCCTGCCTAGGTTCCTGATTCGGCCCGGTAAAGTAAATCGCTTCATTGCTGGCACAGGGGCCAACCACATGTTCATTGGTGATGATCTCTCCCATGCGGCTAACAAAAAACCCGGTACCACTGGAAACGGCAACCTTACGGGGTTGCTGGGCAACGGCCGCACTGGCCAGTAGACATGCCATCAAGCCAAGCCAACCGATAAGAAATACATTTCGCATGGTTATAGTTTATCAGCAATTGCGTTAAGAAACCGTAGAAAACACGCCCCAAAGTGGCGGCAATACCTGGATCAATGGAAATATGAGGCCGAATAACAGTGATTCCGTCGATCGCCGTAGCCATTGCCCTGCGGCTCTTGTATCATGGCAAAGGCCATGGATGACAGGTAGTTATGAACGCATTGACCACAAAAGATACAGAATCCAATGAGTTGATTACTGCACAAACAGAATCAGCAGATCCTGTTGAAAGCACTGAGAAGTCAGAAACATACCAAACTAACAAAGCACTGATTCTTCAAAGACTGGAAGCAACAGAAGGTTCCTTCTCACCTTTCGGCAAAGCAAATTTCCTGAACGAACGTTATGAAATTGATATTAACCAGGAGTTGGAACAGTTTTCCAAATCAACCGCCAAAGCCTATAGAGTCGTTGACCATGAAATGCCTGGACGTGCCTGTATTGGCTATATCATGGAATATTATCACCCTCATCGTTACCTGATTCTGGAAAAACTACAGGATCAACCGGCTCATCCGCATCTGATCGAGTTACTTGGTGCAGGTGTGATCAATATTTCTGCCTGGAAAGCGAATCGTTTTGTGATTGTCTATGAACAACCTGTAGGAGCGCCACTGTCCGAGCTAATTGCAAAACAAGAGTTTTTTAAGGCATCTGAGCTACTGAAAAAGATTATTATCCCCATTGCTTTTGTTCTGAAAAAACTGGACGATCTCGACATTAGTCACGGCTCCATCCATCCTGATAACGTTTATTATGATGGGACGCGCATCTTGCTAGGCGATTGCATCGCGGAAGCGTCAAACTCCAATGCGCTGCCAATCTACCGACCGATTGAATATCTCACAGCGATGGAACACTTGTCCGGCGGCGCCTCCTTCAGCGCTGATCTTTACGCGTTAGCTATGCTGACACTTGATGCCTGCGGAGAGCTTGGTTCCAAACGCCAGTTACCAAATGAACAATTGATTCCTGCTGTTCTAAGTCGTGGGGCATATACGGTGTTTGTTAATGAAACGAATATACCCGACCATTTGGTCGACTTCTTCCGTGGCTCCCTGCTGGAGCCCGTTGACGATCGCTGGACCATTGAACAACTCATGCTCTATGTCAGTGGCAAACGGTTCAATCTGATTCCTCCCAATCCGCTGCGCGACTGCCCTCGTCCATTTGATTTTGGTGGGCAAGATCATTATGCCCTGATGCATCTGGCTTACAGCTTTTCTTTAGACTGGGACAATGCCCTACCAGCTATCCGTGATAATAAGTTCCTGAAATGGATTGAATCCATGAGTTATCAGTCGGAAACACAGGACAAGATTGAAAAGCTAACAACCCGCGCCGCTCGTGCTGCTTCTAAAAGCGGGCAAGCCGATGATGTGATTGCCCGAACAATCTCCACACTCGATCCACAAGGACCGATACGCTACAAGAATATTTCCATTCACCCTATTAACCTACCGCAACTTTTTTGTGAATATATTAAAGAAGGAGACATACACTCCATTACTATGCTGCGCGAACTCATTGCGATAGAAATTATCAGCTATTGGCGGGATTTGAAGAATAGTAATTACAGCAAGGTTCCCTGGGATCCCCAGGCGATTAACCATCTGATGCGGTATTCATCACTGGGGTTTGGGACCGAGCGGATTATGTACGAAATGAATCCACAGCTCCCATGCATGAGCCGCGATTACCTTCCTTATTATGCCATGAATGCCAAGGTGATGCTGCTAATTCTCAACCAACTGGCAAAACAGCAAGCAGAAGAAAAATCATTGGTAGATCGCCATTTGATTGCTTTTATCGCCGCGCGCTGCGGCATTCGCAAAGAAATCAAGGTGAAGGATTTTCAAACGTACCCAGCCTTATACGAAAATAAAGAGTTCAATGCTATTGTGATCCTCGCACGGGCACAGGAGAAAACCAAGGTTGGCCCACTTCATGGCTTATGCTGCTGGGCAGGGATGCGTCTCATTGAGATGATCGAACATTTTCACAGCCGTGAAGTAAGAAATCGCTACAGCGAAGATATAAGACGCACCTTACCGCATGGCAAACTCTCCTATCTCGTTCGTGTGTTAAGCAATAAAGAATATATTCAGCAAGACTCCCAAGGCTTCCTTCGCGCCAAAGCCATGTACCATAAGAATCAGGCAAAAATTTCACGCCTGAAAAACAAGAAGCGTATCTGGCGTCGTTCGATGGACAGCGGCCTACGCATTGCATTTGTAATTGGTCTGATGATCCTCTTTGGGGTGTGTTATTATTTACTGTATAAATATACGCATTAGTAAGGGAGTTAGCTGTGGCTAAGAAAGAGAAAGAGAAATCGTCAAAGCTTTCGGGGATATTGATCTTCCTGCTGGTTTTCGCGTTGATTGTTTTTATGAAAGCAACATTTGTGCTGCTGCTTCTGGGTATGCTGCCCAGTGTTGTTGCCTATTTCGCAGACACCACTCATGACAAAATGGCCGTATCAACCATCACTTGCTGCAACCTCTCAGGCACACTCCCCTATGTCATTGAGCTGGCACAAACTGGAGGAGAATGGTCGTTCCTGTCTTACTATCTTGCCAACGGAATTGCCTGGATGACTATGTATGGCATGGCAGCACTCGGCTATCTGCTGGTACGTGTCTGCCCACTCGCCTATAATTCAATTTTACTGGTGATTAACAGCAGCATGGCATTTCAAATTCAGCAAAAGCAGGATGCATTGGTCAAAGAATGGGGAGAGGATGTGACGCGTGAACTCACCTGAACGATAGTTATGGCTCCGTTCCCGGTGCCAACTGCACCTGTAACCCTTCCAGTTCAGGCGACAGGATAATCTGACAGGACAAGCGTGAATTATCTTCCACCTCAAACGCTTCATCCAGCATATCTATCTCTTCATCCTGCTTGGCATTTAGCCGTTCCAACCAAGATTCTTCAACATAGACATGGCACGTCGCACAGGAACAGGCACCGCCACATTCCGCTTTAATCGGCAGCCCATAATCTCGGATTACTTCCATCAACCGCCACCCGGTAATGCCTTCCAGGCGGTGCGCTACCCCCTGACGATCAGTGACATCTACTCGTACTGTCTGCATCAAGAAGTGACCCCCAACTTTTGTTGTAACTCAGTCGATGATGTTGTGTATTGGAACCGCAATTTTTCATCCGGACGGCAGTAGCGAAACGCTGCCTGTGCCATCAGTGCCGCTTCATGAAAACCGGAGAGAATCAGCTTCAGTTTGCCCGGATACCAGTTAATATCACCAATGGCAAACACACCCGGCTGGCTAGTTTCAAATTTTTCTGTATTAACACGAATCAGGCACCCGTCCTGTAGTTCCAATCCAAAATCAGCAACCGGCCCCAGCTTCATCGTTAAACCAAAGAAGGGAAGCAGCGCATCACATGGGATGCGGTATTCTTGCTTTTCCGCATCCACATAGTGAATGGCGGTTAGCTTGCCCTCCTCTCCTTCCAATGCTTTCACCTGACCGAATCGCAAATCAATTGCTCCGGCCTCGGCCAGGACTTTCATCTTGCTGACGGAATCTGGTGCAGCGCGAAACTGATCCCGCCGGTGGATGAGTGTAATATGGCGGGCAATCGGGTGTAAATTCAGCGTCCAATCCAATGCTGAATCCCCGCCACCAACAATCACCAGCGATTGCCCCCGGAATGCCTCCATACGGCGCACAGCATAGAATACGGATGTCTCCTCATACGCTTCAATGCCGGGAATGGGAGGCTTTTTAGGCACAAAACTACCGCCTCCTGCTGCAATAACAATCACAGGGGCACGCAAGCGCATGCCTGCATCGGTTGTTACGACCCACATCCCCTCTTCATCACGTGCATAGCCGGTAACCATTTGCCCAAGATGCATCCCCGGTTCAAAGGGATGAATCTGTTCCAGCAAACGATTTGTCAACTCCTGACCAGAAATCACAGGGTAGGCAGGGATATCGTAGATTGGTTTTTCAGGATAGAGTTCGGCACATTGGCCTCCGGGTTTATCCAGTATATCAACCAGTTCCGCTTTTAATCCGAGTAATCCTAATTCGAATACGGCAAATAACCCGACTGGCCCGGCACCGACAATAACAACATCCGTAGTAATGGTTTGAGACATGCGCCGATAGTTAAAGCACGCCCTAAGCAGAGTCAATCAGCGATTCAGCCATGTGACAGCGCTAGAATCACAGAACCGGTAATACCAATAATCCAGGCAGATTGAGAAAATCTTGACGATACGCAGGATAGACAGCTACTGAGCAGAGCAATGACAAACGCAACGATAAAATATGTCAACAGCATGTCACGTCCCATGCAAAGTCCCCCGATACCAAGCATCACCGCATAATGGGGAAAGGAAATTTTCTTGCGGCGCAGTAACATTTCCAAGCCCCACAAGACAATGCCCAGCATCATCGCCAGATACCCACCCATGATAAAATTCAATGTCGTTCCATCCAGCAACGTCCGATAAATACCGCCAAGCCCACCCAACGTGACCAATAGGATCACCATCAATCGGTTTTCGAGAAAATGGATGGAGGCAATGGTAATCAGAAATACCTGCATCGCCAGCACAAGCACCAATTCCTCGCCTAAACCGTAAATCAGGTAATTCATTACAAAAAGGAACCCACATAACCCCTCAATCACCGTATAGGTCGCCGGAATTTTAATATCACAAAACCGGCATTTACCCTTATTGATAATCCAGGAAAACAGAGGAAATAGGTCACGGGTTTCCAGATAAACACGACGCTCGCATTCACAATAGGGTGGGTCATTGGCAATCACCAGACCGCGCGGTAGACGGTGTACCAGCGAGGTAGCATAATTACCTGCCGCAATCCCCAACACAAACATGACCAGGCTACCGCCCAGATAGTAAACTAACGGATCCTCAAACATTTCTAATTTACCGTTTGTGAGGTTGGGTCGATCAGCTCGTCTAGATAGCGCCCCTGGAACAAAGAAATCCCCAATGCCTGTCCATAATCAACTGCCTGACGATTGTCACAACGCGTTAGAATAATACGGTTCGAGCCACAGCGCTTCACGGCATCGGCCACATTCTGATTTTCCGCATTATAAATATCGCTCTTAATGTTAGCATTCCATTGCAGTTTTACCAGATCGACGCCCAATACATCCCGGTCAATCATGGTAAAACTCTTGTGGTTCAAGCCGTCTAGACAGATACGATAACCGAGTTTCTGCACGGAATCCCGAGCAGACATAAACGCGTACATATCCTCAAAAATATCTGATGCCTGAATCTCCAGCACCACCGATACTTTGGCTGCAGGTTTGAGAAAACTATCAAACTCACGAAACTCGTCTGACATCAGTGTACGAACGTTTAAGTTCAGGCTGATTGGGCTTCCCAGATAAGAATGGGCACTTTCTTTAATCAAAGAAATGACGCGGCTATCCATAATCAGCGTCAGATATTTGAAGAGCCAACGGTTACTGAGCAGATCCACATCGGTATTTATCAACTCGCGCAAATGTGCAATATTGAGATAAAGTTCGTCAAATACACGACGCACCGACATATTAGGCACGGTTGCGCAAACCGGCTGGCGACGGATGGCCGGAAGCAGGTCCGTTTCATTCAACGAACGTTCCAGAGACTCCAGATTCGATGAGTTAAAGAACTTGGAAGAAGGGGTGGTCTGACTTGCAGCAGCTTGGCCAGCAGATGCCGGTTTGGATGATGACGAAGGGGCGGCATCTCCGCCGCTACGCATGGCCAGCATCCGTTTACGCGCTAATGCAGCCAGCGTATCATAATCCCGCTCCATTTCATAACTTTCGCAGAATGCCGGATTCTCCTGACCATCTGCCGTGTAGGCCAGCGGGTCATCCATAAACAGATAACGCAACTGGAACACGGCTTTTTCCATCAGAGTTTTCGGTATATCATGCCCCAGAATCATCAGGCTGCAATCCTTGAACAGGTAAAGTCCACCCTCTTGATGTTTCAACAAATCCGTCAATAGGTTGGTAGCGATCTTGATCTGATAATCGCTTCGATAATGCTCCAGTAAACGATCAAAATGAAAATGAACCGCCATGCCATCCAACACCGCCTCACGCTCGGTGGTTAAATGCTCCACCAACTTTGCCTCTGCTCCTGCCGTAATCAACTTCATGGGATACTCCGACTTATTATAGCACTTTGATTTTTTCATCTGACATATCAGATACAATGAAAAAATCAAGGAAGTGCTATATATTTTAATGGTATAGCGCGACCTTGATTTCACACCCAAACATTATTTAGGCCGACTATGAAATTAACGCGCTATATCTGCCTGTTATATAAACCCGGGGTACGAATAAAGTGCAACCATAAAGACTCACTCCCAGACTCCCCCTGCTCATACGCTTATCGATTCAAACGACGTTGTGTCATAAAAGATTCCAACGCCCGTGTATCAACCTGGATCAGCGGATCATCCATCGACTTCCTGAAATACAAGGTCAATTCCGGGAAGTTGCTCACTGCCAATGTCGGCAAACGGAATAAAATGGCATAATCCATTGCCCATGTCACCAGGTTAGCTTTCCCGGTCATGGTGCCAATCGCATGCTTGGATCGGAAGGTTAGACCATGCGTCTTGAGAATACCATTGGCGATATAGAACGCTCCTTCAATCGATTGGAACGTTGTTTGCCCGCCAATCAGCGACACCCGCACCGTATTCGCGATCTCGCTATTACTACGAACACTCGGCAATGCCTGGATCAAACCGGCCATATCGAATCCTTTAATCACGATATTATTGCCTGCCAGAACAATATTCGCCGTCATGTTATCAATCAGGTTATTTACAGAAATGCCCCCCGTATCAATACTGCCATTAATGTTGATCCGCCCACGAATGGAATCAATATTTAGCATAGAACTCAGCAACTCATGCAGATAGATATTCTTGAAACGAAAATCGATTTTTGCAGCAGCAATCGACGTTAGATCCAGACCGCCTTTAAAAAGCACATTGCCACCCCAAAGCTTCGCCCGAAACTCGTTAAACTTCCAGATGCCCTCATCAGACGACGCTTCAATTTGTACATCCTTCGCCGTAAAGGAATCATGGTGCATGGTACCGAACCGCATGGAGAACTCGCCGCTGTATCCTTTAAGAAAATCTACATTAAGTGGATCATCTTCCCACACACTCAGTACATTTCCGCGTTCAATGGGATGCTTTCGGAAGTTCTTTCCGACCAGTGAGTTAACCGTAAAATCTGACAGGTAAAAATCAGCATTAATCACAGGAATAAGTTCCGTTTGGTCAATATTCAAATCGCCGGTAAACTTAATGTCTCCTAGATTGAGATCGACAGAACTCATACCCATTTTCTTTGGACCAATATCAACTGCTAGCCTAGAACGGCTACCCTGTAAGTCAAATAGTCGAAAATCCTCCAGTACCACAATCAAGCGGTAGGTATTTTCCATGGAATCAAGCCATGGCAGGGTAATTTTCGGAGTATCAAAGTCCCCTTCGAGCAATTCCCCTTTCAAGGTTGGGTTAATGTAACGCGCCAGGGAGTCCATATTTCCACCACTCACCCTTAGTGACGCCACATAGTTCACTCCCTCTTCCTTCGGCTCAGGACGATACTGTACCCCGCCTTCCATGAAAAACCTTCCTGCCTGAAAACGCAGCTCGGAAAGTGTATTCAGCTTTGCGGATAGATATAGGTTGGACTTAGCACGAAAATTCCCCTGGTGATTAGCCAATAGTTTGTGTTCATCTAGCGCAAGCGCCGTCATAAAGGCCTGAATATCTTTTCCGATCAGCTCGATATTGCCGTCAAGGTGGATATTCCTATTGGCATCTCCTTTCAAAATGCCAAACAGCAGCAATTGCGTATCCCCGGCCATATCAATGGCTGACTGATTGATGATCAACTCCTCATCCAGCAAGGTCGCATTGATGAATGCATCACTTCCTTTGATATTTTGATAGATGACTTCTTCGACTTTCAGTTCCATCGTGCCAGCAGCATTGGCAGGCAATAATTTCCGCAGCAATGCATTCATATGCTGAACGCTGTACTCCTCACGCCCCTCTCCCAGAATATGCAATTTTTCTATGGTGGAAGAGGCTCGAAACTTAACAATATCCCTAAATGACATCTGCATTTCTGCCGACATCGGCGCTTCGTTAAATGTCAGGTTCCGGGTAGCAAGCGTCAGCCCTGTCCCCTCATAATTCAGCAGTACATCACCACGTAATGCATTATCTTCTTTCAATAATTTGAATAATTTCTGCTCACGTGCATACGCATCAAATACATCCATCCATCCGCGAACATTGGAGATCGACGTTGCAAATACGCCTTTGGCAAAAAAACTCTCGTCCTTGCGGCCAAGCGTTCCTTGATAAGATATATGGTCTTCTTCCTGAGAGAGCCTAATATCCAGCGCAACATCAACATCCTGCGCCGCCGAGGATGATTGATCCTTCCCATCTGCCTCAATTTCAAACCGTTGATTATTAGTGAAAAAGACACCTTCGAGTGCAATATCACCGCTGCCGCTCACGTAAAGTTCAGCATTGACACTTTTAAGTTTATATACTGCCTTTGCCGCAAGCGGCGTATAGTTAATATGCGATTGTTGTAACGTAATATTCGGCGTCATTAGACGCTGAGAGATAAACCCACGTATTTTCTTTGGAAAACGAATATTCAACTTGTCGCGCTGCAAACGCTGCACCTCAAAATGCGCTTCATGAAACGTAACGCGCGATGCTTTAAGCTCTCCACTTATGAAAGCAAGTAAGTCAAAATCAATGGTCACCGAGTTCGCGGCCATCAGCTTATCCGATGTTGCCTCTGGTGCATTCCGAACAATAACACCCTGAAACTCCATACGCGGCCTCAGCGGAAACGATGCTTTTGAATCACGAATAGAGACACTATAGCCGAACGCATCACTAAGTTCGCGTTCTGTTTCTTTGCGAATTGTTTCATGGTCGATGAACATCGGCACCAGCAACGTTGCCGCTAGCCATAACACAGCTAACAACCCTACCGGCCATAATAACCGCTTCACCTTCTTCGGTATTGTCACGTTTTTTCCCCTTCAGCAACTATCACTATACCTGATGCACATGTACTTCTATGAGTGGCTTTTTGCCCAGCTCTTCCTGAAGGCGCTTGCGCACGGCATTGCGGATTTTGTCTTTCACCTGCTGTAGTTTGACCTTTGATGATAGCTTTTTGCATGTTGCTACAATATCTTTTTCAATGGCATGGCGCAATGATTCATCCTCAAACGGGTCAAGACAACCAGGTGCACTGATCTCAGGTGTGGACACCACATCACCATCCTTACCCAACACGATGGATACCACCAGATTACCACTTTCCTTCAAACGGCGGCGCATCTTGATAATAGGACTGTTCAGAGGGATCAGCGTCGTGCCGTCTAGCCCCAGATAACCGCTATCTACCGTATCGACGATGCGAGTATCCTTCTCCTTCAACTGCACCACGGCGCCGTTAAACGGCTCAACTGCCTCCTCAACACCCAGCTCCATCGCATAACGGGCATGTTCCTGAATATGGGATGCTTCGCCATGCACCGGTACCGCTACTTTCGGACGCACCAACTCATACATGCGCCTCAGCTCATCCCGAGCCGGATGGCCGGAAACATGAATAAATGCATCATCATCGGTAATAATATGCACGCCCCGCTTGACCAACTGATTATAAATCCAGCGTACCTTGGTCTCATTGCCGGGAATCACCCGCGAAGAAAAGATTACGGTATCATCCGCGGCCATACGTATGGTCGGATGGTTATGCGTTGCAATTTTGCTCAGTGCAGCGCGCGGTTCCCCCTGACATCCAGTACATAACACCAACACTTCATTACGTGGCAGCCTTGATGCTTCTTTTTCGGAGATCAATTCCGGCGCGTCTTGTAAATATCCGCTCTCCTGCGCTGCTGTAATCGTCCGCCACAATGACCGCCCGGCCAGCACCACGCTGCGCCCGGCATCCTTGGCCGCATAAAGCACTGATTCCATGCGAGCAATATTGGAAGCAAATGCCGATACAAATACCGTTCCATTCTGCTCGGCAATGGCCTTGGTCAGCTCATCGCGTACCCGGCCTTCCGATCCTGAATCCCCTTCAACAAATACATTGGTAGAATCGCATACCATCGCCATGACGCCTTCATCGCCATAACGCTTTAAGGTTTCCTCGTCCGAAACCGGTCCTACCATTGGACGGCTATCCAGCTTCCAGTCTCCGGTATGAATGATGGTACCCTGCGATGTTTTAATCGCGATGGCCTGCATTTCAGGGATCGAATGGGTGAGCGGAATCAGATCTAGGGTAAACGGACCAACAGTGAACTCACTGCCCGGCTCCACCTCGTTGACAGGAATCCGGTTGCTGAACATCGCCGATGCCTGCAACTTGTGCTTTAGCACGGAGGAAGTGAACTTCGTCGCATAGATGGGGCATTGCAGTTCATCCCAGAGATACGGCACCGCCCCAAGATGATCTTCATGTGCATGAGTGACTACCAAGCCCAGTAAATCTTCTCGCCGCTCTAGGATAAAATCAATATCCGGCACCATGATCTCAATGCCAGGGAAATGATCATCAACAAACCCGATCCCCAGATCAATCATCAACCATTTACCATCAAGATGGTATAGGTTAAGATTCATACCGATTTCGTTCGATCCGCCCAATGGAACAAAGTAAAGTTGGTCTTTATTAGAAGAAAATGAGAAAGCCATAATTATTATATTCGCTGTTATTCAGGATTGGTTTAAGGCATGCAAGGTCGCCAGCCCGTGAATGGTTAAATCGCCGATTGTTTCGTCAATCTCGGCTATGTGCCTTGCATATAGGGGAGCCAGCCCCCCGGTGGCAATGATTTTTTTAATATCCGGGTATTCTTGCTGAATGCGATGAAGCACACCCTCCACCATACCGACATACCCATAATATATACCGGATTCCATCGCTGCGACCGTATGGCGGCCAATCACGCGTTCCGGTGCACGCACGCGAATACCAGGTAGTTTCGCCGCTGCATGTTGCAATGCGTCCAGCGACAGATAGACACCTGGTGCAATCACACCGCCAATATATGCTCCAGAACTACTCACCACATCAAACGTAGTCGCCGTACCGAAATCAATAATCACCATGGCGCAGGCGTAACGCTTCCATGCTTCTGCCACGTTCACCAATCGATCGGCACCCACTTCCTCAGGGTGATCAACATCTACGGTAATATTCATGCGTAGCGCCGAATCTCCGACTAATAATGGCTCCACATCAAAATAGCGCCGGCAGCATTGTATCAGTTCAAATTGTGTCTGTGGCACAACAGTAGACAGAATCACCTGATCTATCGAGTAGGGTGCCTCTCCACCACGGCACAATAATTGCTTCAACCAACAACCATATTCATCCGCCGTTCTGTCAGCATTGGTAGACAGGCGCCACTGCCCCTCTAGCCTGTCGCCATTGAAGACGGCGAATACGCTGTTGGTATTACCTACATCAATTGCCAGCAGCATCGACACCTGTCCGCATGACGTCACCGGCAGCATAGGTCTGCCTCCGGTTGTTCTGATCCAAAAGCACGATATGGCCTTCCTCATTCACATCGCAAAATGTTTCCTGCACGATCGCCCCATCCTGCAATTCCAGTATCACAGGCTGATGCAGCCATGTACATGCATCCAGCCATTGTTGGCGGATATGCTCGAACCCTTGCTCTAGCCATTGGTCGTAGAGGGGCTGGAAACAGTTTAAAAAACGGGAAAGCACGATTTTGGGACTGATGATTTCCAACCCAACCGCCTTGAGGCTTGTAGCCGGATAACGTACATCAGACGGTGCCTGTTCAACATTGACACCTACGCCGATAATCACCCATCTTGCATCATTGCCCTGTACCGGCATAGTTTCCAATAAGATGCCACCCAGCTTACGATCATCCAATAATATATCGTTCGGCCATTTCAGTGACAGTTGATGCGGCGCTTCGACGACCGAAGCCAGCGCCTTATAAACCGCCAGTGAGGTTACAAACGATAATTGTGGTAAGGCATCAGATGGGGCGCATGGCTGCAATAACAGGGAACAAAACAAATTTCCTCGCTCTGACACCCATTCTCTACCCTGCCTGCCTTTACCATGCGTCTGTGCTTCTGCCCAGATTACAGCACCATGTTGCCCACCTGCATCTGCCAGACGCTTGGCTTCCTCATTGGTACTGTCAATGCTGCCATAGGAAAGCAGGTGGTAGCTATCAATAAAATGCAGGGTCGAACCATCCATCAGGGGAATAACGCGCTAGCCGCCAATTTCGCTGGCTCTGTCAATAAGGCAGGCGCCACTACAAACACATTAATGGCTAGAGACGCCATCAATACATACCCGGATAACGAACCTCTCGGCACGGAGTCAGGCCGTTCACTTTGCTCGTCAAAATACATTACCTTCACGATACGGATATAATAGAAACAGGCGACCACACTGGCCAATACCGCAATTATCACTGCCCATGTCAACCCACTTTCCAGGGCACTAGAGAATATAAATACCTTGGCAAAGAACCCGGCAAAAGGTGGAATACCAGCCATGGAAAACATCAGCACAGCTAATGCAAGCGCCATTTTCGGATGGCTTGATGATAGGCCCGCCAGATCATCGATTGCTACTATGGGGCGCCCACCTTTGTATAGAAGCAAAATACAGGCAAACAAGCCAAAACTCATCAATATGTATATAACAAGATAGATCAGCAGTGATTGCGTTGCCGATGCGGACGCCGCCGCTACTCCCAACAGAATATATCCGATATGCCCGATAGAACTATAGGCGATAAGCCGCTTGATATTAGTTTGTACTAACCCTGCTAAAGCACCAAGCACCATAGATCCCACTGCGGCAAACAAAATCACCTGCTGCCAATACTCTACATTCTCACCGAATACCTGATTTAATAAACGCACCAGCAAACAAATCACTGCCACTTTGGGTGCCGTGGCAAAAAACGCGACTACTGGCGTCGGCGCTCCCTCATACACATCTGGCGTCCACATATGAAACGGTACGGCAGATACCTTAAAACACACCGCTACCAGCACCAGTACCAACCCGGTAATCACCCCGATATTCACCTGTTCTTCAGCCAGGGTGAGTGATAACTCCTCAAAGACTATGCTGCCGCCAAACCCATAAATCAACGATATACCGAACAACAACATTCCGGATGCCAGCGCACCCAACACAAAGTATTTTAGTCCGGCTTCCGATGATTGCAGATGATCGCGATTATAAGCAGCCATTACATACATCGTCAGGCTGGCCAGTTCCAGAGCAATGTAGAAGGATAGCAAGCTATCTGCCGATACCAACAGCATCAGACCGAGTGTGGCAAACAACAACAATACCGGATATTCGGCGCGACCATTATTGATCTCATTGATCCAACGCGCGGAAAGCATAAGCGACAGAAACGCGCCAGCGACAATAATGAGCTTGACGAATACCGTAAAACTATCGGTACGGTAAGCCTCCATAAATACTAACGGGTCAGAGATAGTTGTATAATTACCGTAAAGCACTGTCAGCACGACCACGAGCAACAACATGGACAGTCCGATAAGCGAACGCTGAACACTCTGCTGCGTTGCATAAGCACCCAGTAGCAGCAAGATCATGGCGCCGCCGCAAAGCAGTAACTCGGCCATCATGGCATTGAGAAATCCGGTTGGAATCATCATAACTGCCCCCCGAACGTCGCCTTCAGATCAATGGAGCAATGTTGCTGCATATGAGAAAGCAAACTGTCAACCGATACATCCAGCGTATCAAATACAAATCCCGGGTAAATGCCCATGACCAAGACCAACAACACTAACGGCACCAAGGTCATATACTCATGCGAGGACAAATCTTTCATCTTTTTCAATTCCGCCTTGACCAGATCACCGAACACGACACGACGATAGAGCCATAATGCGTAGCCGGCACCCAGTATCATCCCTGTTGCCGCTAGTAATGCAATGACAGGGTTAACTTTAAACACCCCCATAATGACGACAAACTCGCCGACAAAACCACTGGTTCCCGGTAGCCCTACTGATGCCATGGTAAAGAACAGGAAGATGGCCGCATAACGAGGCATCACGGAAACCACACCACCATAGCGGGCGATTTCACGCGTATGCATCCGATCATAGATCACGCCAACACATAAGAACAACGCTGCTGAAACCAAGCCATGACTGAGCATTTGAATAATAGCTCCTTCAATCCCCTGCTCATTAAAGGTGAACAAACCGATTGTCACCAGCCCCATATGTGCAACGGAGGAGTAGGCAATCAGCTTTTTCATATCGGTCTGCACCAACGCCACCAACGACGTATATACCACAGCAACAACGCTCAGCGCCAATACCATTGGTGCAAAGTAGACAGAGGCTTCAGGCAACATTGGCAGGGAGAACCGTAGAAATCCATACCCGCCAATTTTTAACAGTACGCCCGCCAGAATCACGGAACCGGCAGTTGGTGCCTGCACGTGTGCATCCGGCAGCCAAGTATGCACCGGCCACATTGGCATTTTTACTGCAAAGGAGGCAAACATCGCCAGCCACAAATAACGCTGCACTTCAGGCATCAGAGTAGGTGCCTGCTCCATCAGCGTAGGAATATCCGTCGTGCCAAACGTGAAATACAGATAGAGAATGGCCACAAGAAACAGGATAGATCCAAGCAGAGTATAAAGGAAAAATTTAAACGCGGCATAAATGCGGTTTGTCCCACCCCAAATCCCGATAATAATATACATCGGAATCAATACCGCTTCGAAAAACAGGTAAAATAGTAGGGCATCCAAGGCACAGAATGTCCCGATCACCAACGATTCCAGCACCAAAAATGCTACCATGTAATCGCGGGCACGGTGCTTGATGGTGTTCCATCCGGCCAAGATACAAATCGGCATCAGTAAGGTGGTCAACAGCACCAGATACAGTGAAATTCCATCAATACCAACATGATAGTATATGCCATAGCCCTCGAACCATTCATATTTCTCAACAAATTGATAACCTTCCACTTGATTATCAAACTGATAGAACAACAGGAGTGACAGAAGAAAAGTGACGATGCTCGTCCACAATGCAGCATTTCTGGCATTATTATGCACCGTCTTTTCATCGCCATGCACAAATAAGGCAATAAAGAGCGCGCCAATCAACGGCAACGCAATCAACAGATTAAGAATAGCAACTTCACTCATAATCCCATTCCCATTGCCACAAACCACAGTAGCAGCAGCGCTATTCCCAGCACCATCACAAACGCATAATGGTATAAATAACCGCTTTGTAAGCGCGATAACAATACGCCTCCCTGAACGGAAACATAGCTCACTCCATCTGGCCCCAGACGATTGATAGTGGCTTCATCTCCATGTTTCCACAAGGCTCGCCCTAATAATAGTAAAGGCTTCACCAGCAAACGGTCATAAAGTTCGTCGAAATACCATTTATTCAGTAAGAAGCGGTAAACATTGCTAAAAGCAGATGCAACACGCCCCGGAAGATCCGGGTGCTTCACATAACATATCCAGGCCAGCACAAACGCAACGATGGCCAAGGCAAATGGTGCAACCGGCACCCAGCCTGGCACATGATGCGCCTGCTCTAGAATACCATGCACGCCTCCGGTTTCTACTGCCGCACCCATCCCCCAGGCGGCAGAACCTGACCAGAAATTGCCGTCCGGACTGACCATCCCGATTTTATATCCGCCATACCCGGCTAACACGGCACCTGCCGCTAGTAACAATAATGGTAATAGCATCACCCTGGGAGATTCATGCACATGCGCCATCGTCTCTTT
The DNA here is from genome assembly GCA_028279475.1 of Rickettsiales bacterium. Taxonomy (GTDB): domain Bacteria; phylum Pseudomonadota; class Alphaproteobacteria; order Rickettsiales; family UBA998; genus JANQNR01. Next base: position 451,151 of record JANQNR010000004.1, read on the forward strand.
CGATGCACGTGGCGCCCCATGAAAGGTCATAAATAGCAAACGGGCTGAATAGAAGGCCGTCATGAATGCTGCCGCCATCCCTGCCCAGAAAGCAAAGCGTGCGGCTGAACCTTCGGCTGCATAGGCCGCTTCCAATATCAGGTCTTTGGAATAATAGCCGGCAAATGGGGGCACTCCGGCCAACGCCAACGACCCAATCCACATTAAGACGTAGGTATAAGGCACCAGCTTGCGAACACCGCCCATCTTGCGCATATCCTGCTCATCTGACATGGCATGAATCACCGATCCGGCACCAAGAAACAACAGCGCCTTGAAGAACGCATGCGTCATCAGATGGAAAATACCGGCTGCATACGCGCCAATACCACAGGCAAAGAACATATAACCCAGCTGCGAACAGGTGGAATAGGCAATCACCCGTTTAATGTCATTCTGTACCAACCCGACGCTGGCGGCGAAAAACGCCGTAATGGCACCCACCACCGTGATGACATCCAGCGCAAAAGGTGCCTGCTCATACAGCGGTGAACAACGCGCCAGCAGGAACACCCCGGCGGTGACCATTGTTGCGGCATGAATCAATGCGGAAACCGGCGTCGGCCCCTCCATCGCGTCTGGCAACCAGGTATGCAGCAAAAACTGCGCCGATTTCCCCATACAACCGATAAATAGCAGCAATCCAATCCAGTCGAGTACCGGCAGCGACCACCCAAGAAACATGAACGACTGATCCACACTACCCAATGCATTAAACACGCCGTCGAACGAGACAGTGCCAAACGTAAAAAAGATTAGTGCAATTCCCAGCGCCAACCCGACATCACCCACGCGATTTACAATAAAGGCTTTCATCGACGCGGCATTGGCAGAATCCTTATGATACCAGAACCCAATCAGCAGGTAGGAACTTAACCCTACCCCTTCCCAGCCAAAGAATAGCTGCACAAAATTATCTGCCGTGACAAGCATCAGCATGCAAAAGGTAAACAGCGACAGATAAGCCATAAAACGTGGCTTGTGCGGATCGTGGCTCATATAGCCGATTGAATAAATATGGACAACCGATGACACCCAGGTTACCACCACCAGCATCACGGCAGTCAGCATATCAATACGCAACACCCAGTCGGCACGGAAATCACCGGAATCAATCCAGCGCAGTAAATGCACCTTAAACGGCTCTGCATCCAGCAGATGTAGGAAGATCACCGCAGCACATACAGCGGAAATCACCAACAGCAGGGATGAAACGACCTGAGCGTAACGGTCACTGACCGAATGCGTTCGCAAACCAATTAATACCGCTGAGAGCAACGGCAGAAACACAGTCATCTTTGCAAGTATGTCCATGCTCGATTATCCCTTTAACTCGTTGATGTCCTGCACTGATACCGATCCACGATTTCGGGCAAACACCACCAATATCGCCAGCCCGATCGCCGCCTCCGCTGCCGCGATAGTCAGCACAAAAATCGCGAAAATTTGCCCGGTAATATCATCCAGATGCACGGAAAACGCGGCAAAGTTGATATTGACTGCCAGTAAGATCAACTCGATTGACATCAGGATCGTAATGATATTCTTCTGGTTCAGGATGATCCCACTAATGCCCAGCACGAACAATACTGTCGACAGCATTAAATAGTGCATAATCCCAATATCGGCAAAAAGCGGCGTCATAACGATACCCCCTGCCCCGGCTCTACATCGACCAGTTCCACCCCTTCATCTCGACGGCGTGCCAGCTGCTTCATGACATCCTGACGCTTCACCACCGGGCGATGCCGTAGAGTCAGCACGATCGCACCGATCATCGCTACCAGCAACACCAGACCGGACAGCAGGAACATATATGCATAATCGGTATAGAGCACCATGCCAATTTCTTCAGCATTAGTCAGCGGGGGTTGATCGAGATCAACGATTTTTTCGACTAGAGCCACTTGTTCCTCCGCCAAGATAGAGGCATAAAAAATGGCGCCTAATTGTGTGAAAAGCACAAGGGCTACGCCGATCCCGATCGGCAATTGCTTGCTAAATCCTTCTCGCCATTTGGCAAAGTCGATATCCATCATCATCACCACGAACAGAAACAACACCGCGACTGCCCCAACATAGACAATCACCAGCGTCATCGCCAAATATTCCGTTCCCAGCAGCACCAGCAATCCTGCCGCGTTGAAAAAAGTGAAGATAAGGAACAACACGGAATGCACCGGGTTGCGGGCAGCAATCACCATGATTGCCGAAAACACGACCAGCAACGCAAACAGGTAAAATAACGCATTGAGTACAGAAAATTCCATCATCGCGCCCGATTCATATCACGCGAAAAAAGAATGACGCAAGCAGAGTTTCCAGAAAACCCTTTTTGCTTGCTCTATTGGCCAGGAGTGAGGATTTTGTATTAAAGTTATCAATACATTCTAATGGAGACGCATACATGAAAGAATATAAAGTTGTCCTGTACCGTGAAGGTGTACTCGGCTCCCTGTTTCTAGGAGCATCCAAGATCAATCCGGTGCGCATGAGCGCCTTTCTCAATGAAAATGCACAAGAAGGCTGGCGAGTCGTGACTATGGAAAAAGACATCCAGCGCCTTCTCCTCTTGTTTAAGCGTGAAGCCTATGTTGTAATCATGGAGAGAGAAACCACATAACGCGAGATATACCGCCATGAAACATCTGTATCTGTTCTTTTCCGGGATTGCCCTGATCGCCGTATTTTTGCTGCTGGATCAAATCTGGTTCGGGCTGGTATCGTTTGAGTCGTTTTGGAAAATTCTGGTAACACTGGCCATTATCGGCGGCGGTGCGCTGATTGTCTTCCTGATTCGCAACGAGTTGCTGGAAGACAAGGAACTCAAGAAAGACAAATATCTGGATTAGTGCCTCAAAACTCAGGCACAATAAAACGTTTGTACCTTTGCACGTGCTATGGTATATGAAGTCTCGAGTTTCCTATTACTCTTTACATTATGGGCTGCCGCCTGGCAGCTTGCTGTTTAAGTATGGCACTGAACGATCTCCCGAACATGTTGATCCACAGCGTTTGCACAAGAGTAACCCGGCACCTGCATAATACAGTCCCGTCGGCACGAGTACTCTTTATCACCAATCAACGCCAAAGGAGAATGACATGGCTAATGGAACAGTAAAATGGTTTAACCCAACAAAAGGATATGGATTTATCGCCCCGGAAGATGGATCAAGCGACGTGTTCGTCCATGTCAGCGCTGTTGAAAAAGCCGGTATTTTTCAATTAAATGAAGGCCAGAAAGTCAGTTATGAGATTGCTACGAATAAAGGCAAGACATCGGCGGCCAATCTGCAATTGCTCGATGGTGACGCAGCGTAAAAGGCACCCGGCACGAACATCGCCGGGCTGATGATTGCAAGCATTGAGAACGGGCTGCGGCAGAAAAGCGCCGGAGTCCGTAGTTCTGTGTGAGGGGGATTTTGGCAAGAGCCAAGTTACAGCGTCTTATGCATGATGAGGGCGTCAACATATCGCTCACGCTTATAGAAAAACGCCTCAGGTATCGTACCAATCACTATGAATCCATTCTTTTCACAGATACGGATTGACGCTTCGTTTGTTACCACCACCAAATTCAACTGAATCGCCTTATACCCCAATTCCTTTGCCTTAGAAATCGCAAAATCGTTCAATATTTTCCCATAACCTTGGCCTCGATATGCCTTATCAATCATAACGCCTGTATTACATATGTGACTACCAAGACCAACTTTGTTTGGGGTGATATAGCGCGTGGCCATGGGTACACCATCAATATAAGCATGATATACTCTGGCTCCAGGCGAGAACCACAATGCTCTGGCATCTTCTATGGTGATGTCTGCTGGATAAGGGTAAGTGTCCTCATCCTGAATGACATCCTTAAATACATGCCAGATTTCATTAAAATCTGCTGATGTCACTTCCTTTATATCGAGCATATAGGTTCCTCAACGGTAATGGATTCTTCATTTTTTCTATGGCTTTAATTTCTGGACTCGTCTACCTGTACTTATTCCATCGTATGACCTAAAAATGTTTCTTGGCAAAGGCTTTCCCGGAGCCGGTCTTTAGGTAATATTCAAATTCCTGTGCTTTCCTTTTATCTGCAAACGCATGGTAGGAAACAAGTCGCCACGGCACGAATTTTGCCGTGTGCTTCGATTCACCGGCATTATGCGCTTTCATGCGAGATTTTAAATTTTCAGTAATCCCGTCGTAGAAACGATTGGGGTCAGATAAGCTTTGCAGAATATAAACATATATCATGGGGTTGCTCCAGTCCGCCTTCGTGCTTATGCACTTCGGCGTGACAGCCTTCTCCTATCGTGTTCGTCCCGTCAAGCCATTCCGCCTTCACTAACGTTTCGGCGCAATATAAGGCTTGCCGAGCCAAAGCACGAAGTGCGAAGGCTGGTCGGGGAGACAGGATTCGAACCTGCGACCCCCTGGTCCCAAACCAGGTGCGCTACCAGACTGCGCTACTCCCCGAAGGATGGCGGTGAATACTTACCTCACCCATGGTCGAGGCACCTTCATAATGCGCTTATGTTCAGGACGCAAGACATTCATTGCACCTAAAGCGTCATTCCTTTATAGATGGGGCATGGAACCGAACACACTCAGAGGGAATTTCACCGCACTCGTCACCCCCATGACCGAGCAAGGTGTGGATGTGAAAGCGTTGGAATCGCTGGTTGAATGGCAGATTCAGGAGGGCGTACACGGGCTGGTACCTTGCGGCACCACAGGTGAATCCCCTACCCTGACACATGAAGAGCACAAGCAAGTCGTCGAAATCACTGTGAAGGTGGCTGCCGGGCGGGTGCATGTAATGGCCGGTGCCGGCTCCAACTCGACCGATGAAACATTGGACTTCGCCCGCCATGCACAATCATGCAGAGCCGATAGCGTGCTGCTGGTCGCGCCCTATTACAACAAACCAACACCAGAAGGCCAGTTTACCCATTTCAAAACTGTAGCGAACGCGATCGACCTGCCGGTAACGATCTATAACATTCCCGGACGTTCCGTGATCGATATCCATGATGATACCATCCTTCGGTTGGCTGAAGCGTGCTGGAATGTCATCGGTGTGAAAGACGCGACCGGCGATCTGGCGCGGGTGGCACGCCTGCATCATCGCGCCGGAGAACGGCTAGCGCTGCTGTCCGGAGAAGATTTAACCGCGCTGGGATTCAATGCCATGGGCGGGCAAGGCTGTATTTCAGTGTCTTCCAATGTCATCCCAGGGCTTTGTTCCAGTATGCAGGAAGCAAGCCTGAACGGGGATTACGAAGCGGCAAAAACCCTGCATGACCAGTTGGTATCGCTACATGACGCCATGTTTGTCGAAACCAGCCCCACACCGGTGAAATACGCTTTGCACCAAATGGGGAAATGCGGCCCTATCATCCGCCTGCCCCTGCTACCTGCCTCACCGGAAGCGCGTGCGCAGGTGGACGCCGCCCTGTCTGCACTGAATCTCCTGTAATTCTCTGCTAAAATGGCTTCCAAAAAGAAACCGGCTTCATCGTCCGCCTCCGTTGTCAATCGCAGGGCGCGCTATGAATATGAGATTCTGGACGAGTATGAGGCAGGGATTGTGCTGACCGGTACTGAAGTCAAGTCCCTGCGCACCGGAAAAGCGACGATTCAGGATGCGTTCGCTACCGAGAAACAGGAAGAAATCTGGCTGCATAACCTACATATCCCGGAATATAAGGCTGGCAACCGCCATAACCATGCGCCGAAACGCCCGCGCAAACTGCTCCTGCACAAGCGGGAAATTCGCAAACTGATTGGGCTGTTACAAACCAAGGGACTGACGCTGATCCCGCTCTCCCTGTTCTTCAACGATAAGGGAATCGTCAAGGTAAAATTGGCTGTTGGCCGCGGGAAGAAATCGCATGACAAGCGGGAAACCGAGAAACGCCGTGACTGGGATCGCCAGAAGCAGCGATTAATGAAGCAGGATGTTTAGGTTCTGTCTATCCGCTCTCCCCTTGCGGGAGAGCAGCAGAGTCGAGGCGACAACGGAGTCGAAGACGATGCGTGAGGGGTTGTTCATTGTGTTTTTTACCCCTCACCGAATCGAGCTGCGCCTTGCTTGCTCTCTTCGACTCTCCCGCAGGGGGAGAGTGGTGTTGTACGAAGAAATGACAGTACTTCACAATGAATTTTGCGCCTAACTTTACTATTGTGGGAACACAAAAATGTGCGGCGGTTCGTAAGCGACACACACCTGATCCCCCTTGCGCGGGCGATGCCCGTAAATATGGTGAAAACGGATCACACCGCCTTCCGGCAGACGTGCGCTCACCAGCCACCCTGCCCCCGTATGCGCCACCTGTTCAATGACCGCTTCAACACACGGCTCCCCATCCCGTGCCATACGAATCCCTTCCGGGCGGGTGGCGACTACCACCTGAGTGCCTTCCGGCAGGTGCGGTGCATATTCCTGTCTGGACAGCTCTCCCAGCTTGGACTGCACTGACGTCCCTTCCACACGCCCCTCAATCGCATTAATGTGACCGAAAAAACGTGCCGCCTCCAGATCCACCGGGTGGTTGTGGATCGCATCCGGTGAGCCGGTCTGATGCACCTGTCCCTGCGCGTTCATCAGAATCATGCTATCCGCCATCATCAGCGCCTCTTCCGGATCATGGGTAACCATAATGATCGGCACATTAGCAGCGCGCAGCATATCCATCACCTCTTCGCGCATGTCCCGACGCATGCTGTGATCCAGATTGGCGAATGGCTCATCCAATAGCATCAGGATGGGTTCCGGTGCTAACGTGCGCGCCAGCGCCACCCGTTGATGCTGCCCGCCGGAGAGCTGGTGCGGATATTTCTGTCCATGTGCTTCCAGTCCAATAAGCGCCATCATTTCCTGCACTTTCTGCCGCCCACGCTCTGATGACCAGCGCTGCAAGCCAAACTGGATATTCTCTTCCACCGTTAAATGCGGGAACAGGGAAGGATGTTGGAACACTAACCCAATACGGCGCAATTGTGGCGGCACATGGGTCTGCGTATCCGCTACTATTTCCCCATGATACAAGACGGCTCCCTGCTGTACCTTGTCCAGGCCTGCCACCAGCCGGAGCAATGTGGACTTCCCACACCCAGACGCACCGACCAGGCAGGCCAGTTGCCCCGGCTGAACAGTAAAGAACACATGATCCAGCACCTGCTGCTGGCCGTAATGGTGGGAAAGTTCCTTAATTTCAAGCATGGCCGGGCCTTGAAGTACTGAAACGCCGTTGCAACAATAGCACCGGTATCAAACTGAGGAATATTAATAGCAAGGCCATGGGTGCCGCCAGTGGTAGCATTTCATCCTTGGCCAGCTCATACACCCTAATAGACAGCGTACTAACATCAAACGGGCGCAGCAACAACGTCGCCGGTAATTCCTTTACCGTATCAATAAATACCAGCATCAGCGCCGCCATGGCGCTCCCTGATATCAGCGGCAGATGGATCCGGCGCAACCGACTCCAGTGCGTTTCTCCCAGCATGGTCGCCGCTTCATCCACCGCCAGTGTGACCTGCTCCAGCCCGGCACGTACCGACTGAAAGCCAATGGTGGCAAACCGTAGCGTACATCCCCAGATGAGTCCTGCTAATGTACCGGTGAGCAGTATATCCCCAGCAAGGGCCGTATTCTGTGCTAGCACCAGCAACAATAAAACCCCTACCGCGATCACACTACCCGGCAGGGCATAACCGGAAGTCGCTAACAACAGGCTAGCGCGGGTGATACGTGACGGTTTTCCGCGCATCCCATAAGCGCAGAATGCACCAATTGCCACGGCCAGCAGCGCGGTGACAGCAGCAATGATGAATGAATAGAATGCGGCATCCAGCACCTGCGCATCCAGCCACAAAGATATGTCTCCCATACTCCACGAAATAAGCGCCATCACCGGTACAATACAACCAAGTATCATCGGTATAGCACACCCCAGCGTCATGCTCCACGCCTTCAGACGGGAAGCCGGATACCAGCGCTCCAAGGGATGGTACAGCGCATTGGTATTCTCAAAACCAGCGTCAGCACGCTGACGGCGCTCCAGCCATAAAAGTGCGACAACCAGTATCAACAGCATCGACGCCATCCGTGCCGCTGCGATCGGATCATAGAATCCCTGCCATGCACGGTAAATACCGGTGGTAAACACGGGAATCCCATAGAGCGATGCCACCCCGAAATCGGCCAACGCTTCCATCATCACCAGTGCCAGCCCGGCCACCAGCGCCGGACGCGCCGCCGGTAACGCCAGCCTGGTGAACAAATGCGAACGCGAACACCCCAGCATCATCCCGGTTTCCAGCATTTGTCGGGACTGCATCAGGAATGCACCACGCGCCATCAAATACACATAGGGATAGAGCGTCATGGACAAAATGAAGATGGCTCCACCGGTTGATCGAATGGCCGGAAATGGATACTCGCCATAACGCATGTCGAAACTCTCACGCAACCAATGCTGCACCGGCCCTGCACCTTCTAGGAGATGCCCGTAAACGATAGCAGCAATATAGGATGGCACCGCTAGGGGCAATACCAAAGCCCATTGTAGCACCTGCCTTCCGGGAAACACATACATGCTCACCCACCACGCAGCAGGCACAGCGATGACAGCACTTAGTGCCATACTGCCCAAAGCAACCACCAACGTATTTACAAAATAATCAGCAACCAGTCCCTGTGATACAAAATAGGAGAAATGACTACTATCACCAATCACCCAGGACAGGCACACAAATAAGAGTGGCGCAGCAAATAGTGCTGCTGCACCTGCCACCCCAAAACGCCCCGCTATCTGACTTAAATTATGCAAGGAGTGTTATTTCCATCCCGCCTCATCCATCAGGCGAATCGCGACAGATTGCAAAGCTCCAATGGTTTCAAGCGGTGTCGTATCGGGTGTGAATGTCCCCCATTGCGCTAACGCATCCGAGGGGTCTACGGCAGGGTTCGCCGGATATTCAAAATTCGCATCGGCAAATATACGTTGCGCTTCTTCACCTGACAGAAACTCCAGCAAGGCTATGGCACCATCCCGGTTATCCGCATGACGGGTCACACCACCACCACGAATATTGATATGGACGCCTTTATCACTGGTATCAGGAAAAATAATCGCCACGCGTTCCTGCACCCGCACATCCTGCATGGTTTCATCACCCGCAACCAGTAATCCGTAATAATAGGTATTGGCGACGGCAACTCTGCCTTCTCCGGCAGCCAGTGCCCGAATCTGGTCGCGATCACCTCCCTGCGGCGGACGCGCCATGTTGGCGACAATCCCTCTCGCCCATGTCAGTGCTTTGTCCTGTCCATAATGGTGAATCATGTAGGACATAAGCGACTGGTTATAGACATTATTCGATGAACGGATCAACACGGTGTCCTTCAAGGTTGGTGCCGCAAGTGCCATATAATTCTTAGGCGCCTTTTCCTTTGCTCCTTCCAACGCAAATAGCACCCGCGCCCGCGTGGTCAGGCCAAACCACTCCCCTTCACTATCACGCAGATGCGCCGGTATATTCTTTTCCAACACATCGGACTCTATTGACTGTAACAAGGATCGGATCTTTGCCTGATACAAATTACCAATATCCACGGTAAGCAACAGATCAGCCGGTGTTTTCTCGCCTTCATGCTCCAAACGCGTAACCAACGCCGCATTATCGCCTGTCAGCAATTTTACTTCCGTGCCGGACTGCTCCGTAAACAGGTCAAGCACCGGGCGAATCAGATGCTCTTTCTGCGCAGAATACACATGTACTACATCGGATGCTGCATTAGCATTGGTGCTTATCCCACTGAAACACAGAACAATGACAGCAAGTAATGACTTTAAGTAACGGTGCATAGTGATTCCTTTTTGGTGATGAGACGGCACTATACCCTGCCACGTAACTTTCGCAATTGTTTTGAGAATCATTTGCAAAAACACAGACCAGAGCAATCTCAATGCACTTAAAATACCGTCTTTATACAAGTAAAACTTATAGCTGATCCAAGCATTACTTAAATAACAATTAATGCAGATATAGTAATTAGTAAGTACTAGCAAACAAAAATACAAAGGGTATATTATGACCGATTACTATTTCAGCAGCCAATATGGAAATGATGGCAACTCCGGCACCAGCGTGGACTCCCCCTGGCAATCCCTGTCTATGATTGAGCAACTATCGCTTGAGCCAGGCGACCGCATCCTTCTGGGACGTGGTTCCGTCTTTACCCAGGAGTTAAAGCTTAATAATGATGATGATGGAACCGCCGAACACCCGATCGTAATTACCGCCTATGGCGAAGGTACCGATCCGCTAATTACCGGCACCAGCCGCTACGGTATCTCCGGCATCAAATCAGATTACGTGATTGTTGAGCATATTGATATTGGACTTACGGCGCAGGCCGGACTGAAAGGCAATGATACCAATCACTGGATTGTACGCCATGTAGACTTTATGGGTAGTGGCGGAACAGAAGCACAGGACTCCGGTATTAACTGGTATAACAGCCAGGGAATACTGGTCGAGCATAGCACCTTTAGCCATACATATGGTGACAATATTTACATGAGAGAGGTGTCAGACATCTTCATTCGTCATAACACCATGATTGGCGTACATGGCAACAAAGCGGATAATGTACAGATCAGCGGAAACAATCTATTGATGAGCAATAATATCTTTATCGCTGGGTTGGATGAAACCGTAGAGAAAGGCAATGTCGTGTTCCATGGCGAAGGGTTCTATGCCCATAACAACTACTTACAAGGAGGTGGGTTCGGATTCAGCCTGTCAGCAGATTATGCGATCATCGCAGACAATATCATCAACGACCACAATAAATATAGCTGGTCGATGGGAATTGGCTTATCGGATGAAAAGACCGGTGACCTGGCGCAGGGAATGATTATTACCGGGAACGAAATCTCTGGCTCTCCTTTTAATATTAGCTTCTTCGGGGGCATGGAAGTTGTTGAAAGCTCTAATGTGCTGGAAGTCCAGGACTTAGAAATTGCTAACAACATTTTCCATGACTGGGGGCGCGCACCGGTAAAATTTACCGGCATTGAAGCCTTCGGTGCTTATCATACTAATACGTATTTTAGTGAGGTCGACCCAATGCTGCACAGCAACCCGGAAACATTTACCGATGTCAGTGCCATGTACCAGGGCGACCATCTGATTGGGCCATTCCTTCCACCAGTACATACACTCACCATTAGCGCCTCTGCTTCACTTTATGATGGCGCACCACTGATGCAGGTCTATCATAATGACACCATGGTCTTGCAAACGGCGGTCACAGCCAATCGGACACAAGGAGAACAGGCACAATTTGATCTGTTACTGGAAGGTGTGCAGCCGGAAGACCAGTTTAAAATCACATTCATCAATGACAAATTCAATGCTACTACCTGGCAGGATCGGAATCTCTATGTAAATTCGGTAGAGCTTGATGGACATAGCCTGCACCTCAAAGAGGGCGATACGTCACACAAGGTGCGCGCCAACAAAGCCGGAGATGAAGTGGCTTTCTTCTCCAATGGATGGTTTTCTTTTACCGGTGAGGATGTCAATGCGACTCCCCTCGCTCCGCTACCGGTTTCCGGTGTTATGGGGCTGGCAGATTTTCTGGCTCAACAGGGCACCGCAGATTACTCAACGGACATGGCGGCAACCTCGGCCATCGATATGGCGATCGATGACTTCAGCTTGGCAATGGGTGAATTTTTTGCCTAGCCCTTGGCATCATCGGAACCGGAAGCACGCTTATTTGTCTTGTCATGCACCAGTAACGGTTCACTCTCCTGCTTGACGACTTCGCCGTTAATAACAACTTCGGTTACATCTTCGGCATCCGGCACATCATACATCAACTCCAACAGCGTCTCTTCGAGAATCGCACGCAAGCCACGTGCACCAGTCTTACGCTCGATCGCTTTGGTAGCAATCGCCTCCAGCGCATCATCGGTGAAGCTTAGTTTAACGTCTTCGATGTCGAACAGCTTCTGATATTGTTTCACAAGCGCATTTTTTGGCTCAGTCAGGATACGTACCAGCGCCTCATTATCCAAGTCTTCCAGCGTAGCAATCACCGGCAAACGCCCGACAAACTCTGGAATCAATCCGAATTTCAGTAGATCTTCCGGTTCAACCCGTGCCAGCAACTCACCGACACCCTCGTCGCTTTCACTACGAACATCGGCACCAAACCCAATCGCTGTTCCCTTGCCTCGCTGCGCGATAATCTTATGCAGCCCGGCGAACGCCCCCCCACAAATAAACAGGATATTCGCCGTATCAACCTGCAGAAACTCCTGTTGTGGATGCTTGCGCCCCCCTTGTGGCGGGACAGATGCCACCGTTCCTTCCATAATTTTCAGCAAGGCCTGCTGTACGCCTTCTCCGGACACATCCCGGGTGATAGATGGGTTATCCGATTTACGGGAAATTTTATCCACCTCATCAATGTAGACAATCCCTCGCTGCGCTCGCTCAACGTTATAGTCCGCTGCCTGCAACAGCCGTAGAATGATATTTTCAACATCCTCACCGACATACCCGGCCTCGGTCAACGTCGTGGCATCTGCCATGGTAAACGGTACATCTAGGATACGTGCCAATGTCTGCGCCAGCAATGTCTTACCGCATCCGGTCGGACCCAGAAGCAAAATATTAGACTTAGCTAGCTCAACATCCGTTCCCTTCTCAATCAGGTTGATACGTTTATAGTGATTATAGACCGCAACGGATAGCACACGTTTGGCATCGTTCTGGCCAATCACATACTGATCCAAAAACGCCTGAATTTCAGATGGTTTTGGCACATGGCCATCATCGTGCTCAACAGTCGTTTTATCCGCCGTACGAATAATGTCCATGCACAATTCAACGCATTCGTCACAGATAAATACTGTTGGTCCGGCAATGAGCTTTCGCACCTCGTGTTCGCTCTTTCCACAAAACGAGCAATAGCGTGTATTCTTACTGTCTTTCGATGATTTGTTCATAGCATCCTTTACGTTATGAATCGTTATATCCGAGTATATGCCGTAATCATTAGTAGTGCAATGCCATAGATGAAAGTCTTACCGCCACACTACCAGTACGATCCGTTGCTTATTCCAAGTTTGTAGCATTTATGCATATCACATTACATCGGGAAGGGATCGGTTGAAATATTCGACAGATAGGCAAAATTTACCTAACTCCAACTAAAATACCCTATTGCATAGCACAATAAAACATGTTTAAATGAAAGCTAGGTAATTTATACCGCCACCTGGTGCAAGGCCGGGAAGAATAACACGCAAAATCATATACGGAGCAAGCGAATGAACGCACTCGTTCAATCCATCGGTGAGATCAACAAAGTAAAACTAGGATTGATGGCAGGTGTCACCGTTGTATTATTAGCTTTCTTTATATTTTTAGCAACTCGCGCCTCCACCCCTACCCTGACACCTCTCTACACCAATATCTCACTTGAAGATAGCGGTGACATTGTTGAGGAACTTGATAAGCTAGATGTCCCGTATGAAGTTACAGCAGGCGGCAAACAAATCATGGTGCCTGGCGACAAGGTCGAGCAAATTCGGGTAAAAATGGCAAGCATGGGACTGCCAGCCACCGGCTCTGCCGTTGGGTTCGAAATCTTTGATGAGGATGAAGCGCTGGGTACGTCGAACTTTGTGCTGAACGTCAACAAGCTTCGCGCCCTTGAAGGAGAACTCGGACGCACCATCAGCTCACTGCGGCAAGTCGATTCAGCGCGTGTACATCTGGTCATCCCCAAACGCGAGCTGTTCACGCGTGAGCGCCGTGAACCCACTGCCTCCGTTGCCGTGAAGGTACGGGGTGCCTCGGAACTGGGGAAACAGGAAATCGCTGCGATCAAACATCTGGTTGCTACCAGCGTCCCGGGTTTGAAGCCGGCTCGTATTACCATCATTGACAATAACGGCAACTTGCTGGCACGTGGCGTGGAAGACGAAAATGACCCGGAAATGCTGGCAGCGACGGCACAGGAATTCCGCACTTCGTTTGAAAACCGGCTGGAACGAACGGTGGAAGCCCTGCTGGAACGCTCGGTTGGCCTTGGCAAAGTCAAAGCAGAAGTGAATGCCGAGATCGACTTCGACCGTATTATTACAAATTCAGAGACCTTTGACCCGGAAGGGCAAGTTGCACGTTCCGTTCAAACCATTGAAGAACTGGAAAATGAAAATGAAAAAGACTTGAAAGAGAATGTATCTGCCGGAAATAACCTGCCGGATGTAGATGCAGAAAATGCCGGTTTTCTCAATAGCCGCAACCTTCAACGTACTGATGAAACCACCAATTTTGAAATTTCCAAGACAGTCAAAAACCATATAAAACAGACCGGCACGGTCAATCGCTTAAGCGTTGCCGTTCTGGTGGACGGCACCTATGTAATGAACGAAGAAGGCCAGGAAGTCTATCAACCTCGCAGCGAGGAAGAATTGACACAACTGGAAACACTGGTTCGCTCCGCCGTCGGCTTTGACCCGGATCGTGGTGACAGCGTGGAAGTGATCAACATGGCCTTCGCAGCGCCGGATATTATTGCTGAAGAGTCCCCTCTGGATTGGCTGAAACGTGACTTCAATTCTATCTTCCAGACCTTCGTACTGGCGAGTGTGGCCATCCTGGTCATTATGCTTATTATCAAGCCACTGGTGAACAAGGCGATCACAGCTCAGGAACAGGAAGAAGAGGATGATGAAGAGCTGCAGCGCCTGCTTGCTTCTCCAGCACTGTCCGGTGAGCTAGCTAATCTCAGCGAGGAAGATGACGATGAATCAATGATCAGTATCGACAAAATTGATGGCGGCATTAAATCATCACTGTATCGTAAAGTCGGCGAAATGATCGAAAACCACCCGGAAGAGAGCTTAAATGTCATTCGCCAATGGGCTTTTGAAGTCGATGAATGATATGATTAACCTGACAATCCATTACTTAAGACAATCCATTACGTAAAAGGAGTGCGGCACTAAACCATGGGAAAGGTCATAACCAAAGATGATTATCGCTCATTATCCGGGCTTCAGAAAGCTGCCATTCTCATGATGTCCGTGGGTGAGGAGAATGCCGGGCGCCTGTTTGGTATGATGGATGATGAAGAGATTAAGGAAATCTCCAACGCCATGGCCAATCTGGGACGCGTGGAATCGGAATGCGTTGAGCGGCTGTTCATGGAGTTCAGCGACGAGATGACCGCCGCCGGTGTTCTGGTTGGTTCATACGACACAACGGAGCGACTACTTACCAAAGCGCTTGGCAAAGAACGGGTTGATTCAATCATGGATGAAATCCGTGGTCCGGCAGGTCGTACCACCTGGGATAAACTGGCCAATGTCAATGAGGAAATTCTTGCCTCCTACCTGCGTCACGAATATCCACAGACGATTGCTTTGATCGTCTCGAAGGTACGACCAGATCATGCCGCCAAGGTACTGAGCGTCTTGCCAGATGATCTGAGCACCGAGGTGATCAATCGTATGCTCTCGATGGATGCAGTGAAGAAAGAGGTCATTGAAGGGATTGAACGTACCCTGCGCATGGAGTTCATGACCAATGTCGCTAAAACTCAACGCCGTGATAGTTATGAATTGATGGCAGACATCTTCAATAATTTCGACCGTAATACCGAAAGCAAGTTTATGGGGCATTTGGAAGAAAATGATCCTGACTCCGCCGAACGTATCCGCAATCTGATGTTCACCTTTGAAGACCTGGTCAAAATCGATGCAGCCGGCATTCAGGCAGTGTTACGTGCCCTGGATAAGGACAAACTGGCGCTGGCATTGAAGGGAGCGTCGGATGCCTTGAAAGACCTTTTCTTTGGCAACATGTCGGAACGTGCTTCCAAGATTCTTCAAGAAGACATGGAAGCGATGGGACCGGTTCGCTTAAAAGATGTCGATGAGTCACAAATGTATGTCGTCTCGATAGCCAAGGATCTGGCAGCGAAGGGAGATATTATTATCGCAGAAGCAAATGGCGAAGACCAACTGGTATATTGATGATGCAAACTGCCCCACAGATACAACGCTTTAACTTTCAGGCTCTTCAGGATTTTGCTGTGCCGCTGGATATTCCTGCGGAAGCCAATGCCAATGATGCACAAGCAGTAGAGCAGGAAGCTCCGGTAGAACCACCACCGCCGGCTACCTACAGCGAAGCGGAGATGGAAGCGGCAAAGCGCGAGGCACATGCAAAAGGTTTAGAGGAAGGCAAATCCAAAGCTGAAACAGAAGCCCAGACGCTAAGCGTGCAATCGCAACAGACCATGGTACAGCAGATGAAGCAGCTCGGTGCTCAGTTAACGCAGGCACATGACATCATCCAACAGGCAATCGAGCGCCAGCATACGGAGTTGTTATCATTATCGTACCAGATTGCTAAAAAGCTGGCCGAAGACGCTCTAAAAAAGAATGCACAGCCGGTTTTAGACGCTATGCTTCGGCAATGCCTACCACAATTATTGAGCCAACCAGCCATTCTGATAAAAACAGCGCCAGATACGATACCGGCTGTAGAATCATTACTGGGTGATGTGCGCCAGGAATCTAGCTATGAGGGGGAAGTCAGTGTTCGTGAAGACAGCCAACTACAACCCGGTGATCTTCGGATTGATTGGCAGTTCGGATCAGCGGAGCGTTCATATCACGCGTTGCTTGAACAACTTGATTCCCTCTTTCCTGCACCATCTGCACCGAACGACGATCCACCAACCGATAACGATCAGAAAGATGGGGATGCATCGTCTCATGAAACAACTATCTCTTAAATTCACTCAATGTTATACAAAGGAGCCAAAACATGTCGGATATGGATCAATTGAGTAATGAGTTGCTGGAAGGCGGCGACGAAAACCTGTCACTGGAGGCAGTGCATGACATCCCGGTGCAAATATCCGTCGTACTGGGAAAAACCAGTATGCAAGTGCAGCAATTGCTCAAACTGGGGCGTGGCGCCGTGATTGAACTGAACAAGAAGGTTGGTGAACCGGTTGACATCTATATCAATGCACGGCTGGTTGCACGCGGGGAAGTCGTGGTGGTAGAAGACCGGGTTGGTGTTACCATGACGGAAATTATTCGAGGAGAGAAAAAGTAGGTCTATTATGAATAAACGTTTCGACCTTTCCACACTCGCCGGGATCCTGACAGCCTTTGGATTGATCGGTATGGCCATCGCTTATGGCGGTGCACTGGAATCCTTTCTGGACATTCCTTCCATCTTAATCGTGGTGCTGGGCACGACAGCACTGATTATCGCTAGTTTTTCATTCAAAGACGTCTTCAAAGCATTTGGATTGACAGCACGCACCATTATCTATCCGGAAGAAAATCCGACACGCTCAGCAGCAAGTCTGGTGCGGCTGGCAGATGAAAGCCGCCGTAATGGTGTGCTGGCTATCCAATCACAAACGGAAAGTCTGCATCATAGCAGTTTCGCCTACAAAGCATTGAACCTGGCGGTAGACGGTATGGAAGCACCTCAAATTGAGCGCACATTAGCACAAGATATTGCAGCTCGTTCACAGCGCCACTCACGGGGCATCGCCGTGTTGCGTAAAGGCGCGGACATTGCCCCGGCAATGGGACTGATTGGGACATTAATCGGACTGGTACAGATGCTAGGCAACCTGGATGACCCCTCCTCCATTGGTCCAGCAATGGCAGTCGCCTTGTTGACTACGATGTATGGAGCGATTCTGGCGTTTCTGGTCTTTTCGCCACTAGCCACTAAACTGGAACGCCTGTCTGAGAACGAACTACTACTACATCAAATGTATCTGCGTGGCGCCATTAGCATCGCCGCAAAAGAAAACCCCCGACGGCTGGAAGAAAACCTCAATTCCATTCTCCCCGCCGAACAGCGAATTTCCTATTTCTCGTAACGGTCTGCACTGTCCATTAACCCTTGGAGTCTTATAAAATCCTGCTATGCGTTTAATGATTGTCGGTAACCTGGAAGGACAGCTCGGCGCGGCGACGGCGATTGCGTCTGCACGTGGTGCGACGGTCACCCATTATGGCCAAACCGAACAGGCGGTGCGCGCCTTGTGTGATGGTAAGGGTGCGGATCTGGTGATGATCGCTGTACAGGAAGATATTGCCGCCTTCATTCACGATATTCGTGCAGAACGCATATCTGTGCCGATCGTTGCCTGCGGTATCTCCAGCAACAAGGAAGCAGCAGTGCGCGCCATTCAGGCCGGTGCCCGTGAATATATTCCACTGCCTCCGGATGAGGAATTGATTGCAGCCGTACTGGAAACGATCGCTCAGGATACTCGCAGCGTGCTCTACCAGTCTGATGTCATGGCTAATATTATCGCCATGGTAGAGCAAATCGCCACCTCTGATGCTTCCGTCCTGATTACTGGGGAGTCCGGCACCGGGAAAGAAGTGATTGCACGTCATATCCATGAGCAAAGCACCCGCAAAGACAAGCCCTTCATTTCCGTTAACTGCGCTGCTATCCCAGAAAACCTGCTGGAGTCAGAACTGTTCGGCCATGAAAAAGGCGCATTCACTGGCGCATTGAATCGTCGAGTCGGTAAGTTTGAAGAAGCCAATAAGGGGACGTTACTCCTTGATGAAATCAGTGAAATGGATTTGAAATTGCAGGCTAAATTGCTGCGCGCCATCCAGGAACGCGAGTTCGACCGCGTCGGCAGCAACAAACCCATCCGTGTGGATATCCGTATTCTGGCGACCAGTAACCGCAACCTGCCGGAAAGTATCCGTGAGGGTCATTTTCGCGAAGACCTCTATTACCGGCTGAACGTCATTAATGTGGATTTGCCCCCCCTACGGGAACGTAGCGGCGATGTGATCTTACTAGCGCAACATTTCATTGAGAAATACTCCAAAGCCAATGGCCTCCCTTCCCGGCCATTGACCAAGGAAGCAGAAGAAAAACTATCGGCCTATCATTGGCCGGGCAATGTGCGGGAGTTGGAAAACACCATGCACCGGGCGATTCTAATGGCGCAAGGGACTGAGATTGACGAGCAGGCGATATTACTGCCTCAAGGAGAACAGGATACATATTCTCCAGAACCGACTACTCCCGCCCCCACTATAGCCGCCCCTCCCCCTGCCCCAAGTGACGGGGAAAGCATCACCGGGCTGGTTGGACGTACCGTCGCGGATGTCGAAAAGGATTTAATCCTGACCACGCTGGATCATTGCTTAGGCAATCGCACCCATGCCGCCAATATCCTCGGCATCTCCATTCGCACCCTTCGCAACAAATTGCGCCAGTATGGCGCAGCGGATGATGTGGCATGAACGAGCGCGCCCAGGTTCCCATGCTCAGCGGCATGAATGTTGCCAAAGCACAAGGCATGGCCAAATCGGCGCTGGGACGCACCGACATCTTCTTCGCGCTGGGGATTGTCGGCATTCTGGTTGTCTTGCTGATTCCGGTACCGCCGGTACTACTGGACTTCCTACTCGGCATTTCCATCACCTTGTCGGTGCTGATTCTCATGACGGTGCTGTTTGTCGAAAAACCGCTGGGTCTTAGTTCATTCCCCACCATTCTCCTGATCGCCACCATGATGCGGCTGTCACTCAACATCGCCTCCACCCGGCTGATTCTGGGAGAAGGCCATACCGGTACGGACGCCGCCGGTCAGGTGATTCAGGCCTTCGGTAATTTTGTAATGAGCGGGCAACTGGCCATCGGGATTATCATCTTTGCTATCCTGACGATTATTAATTTTATCGTAATTACCAAAGGTTCCGGCCGTATCGCGGAAGTCTCCGCCCGCTTCAGCCTGGATGCCATGCCTGGGAAACAAATGGCCATTGACGCTGACCTCTCCGCTGGGCTGATTGAGGAAGCGGAAGCCAAAGCGCGGCGTAAAGAGCTAGAAGATGAAAGCACATTCTACGGCGCCATGGACGGTGCATCAAAATTCGTGCGCGGAGATGCGATTGCCGGATTACTGATTACATTTATCAACTTCCTTGGTGGTATTGCAATTGGCTCGATTACCCATGACCTGACTCTGGGCGGCGCGATGCAGACCTATACTATCCTGACGATTGGGGATGGACTGGTTTCACAGATTCCAGCCCTGATTGTCTCCACCGCCGCCGGTATGCTGGTGACCAAAGCCGGTGTGGTTGGATCATCCGAAAAAGCCGTCCTCGGACAGCTCAATGAATTCCCGTCGGCCATCGGCCTGACTGCCTTTCTCGCATTCATTTTAGCGTTCATGCCCGGTATGCCGTCCACCCCATTCCTGGTGCTGGCCTCCGTGCTTGGCTTCGTCGTCTATATTCAGCTACGAGGACGCAAGGAAGTCGCACAAGCAGGAGGAGCAGACGGCACTGGGCTAGCGCGCAGTGGTGGTGCAGGCGCTCCATCTATCCTCACCGGTGCAGACGGCCAGCAGGCAGCTGATGGTGCGCAAGCACCGGTCGCCGAGGATGACATTACACAGATCCTCCAGATTGACAGCTTGCGACTGGAGCTTGGCTATGGGCTGCTACCACTTATCAACTACCAGAAAGGGCATCGTCTGACCGAGCAAATCAAGGCACTGCGTAAACAAATTGGCCGCGAGTTGGGCTTTGTCATGCCGCCGGTGCGGATTCAGGATAACATGCAGTTACCAGCCAATACCTATGTGGTGAAGGTCAAGGAAATGGAAACGGCCAAAGGGGATATTCGTCCAGATATGTTGCTGGTGATGGATCCCAGCGGCAATAAAATCAGCTTGCCCGGTGAAGAAACCATCGAACCAACCTTCGGCCTGCCGGCCATGTGGATTACTGATCAACATCGAGAAGAAGCGTTGTTCCGTAATTTAACGGTAGTTGATCCCCCCACCGTGATTACCACACACCTGACGGAAGTGGTAAAGGAAAACCTGCCGGAACTGCTCTCTTACGCAGAAACGCAAAAACTGCTGGACGATCTGGGGAGAGACCACCAGAAATTGATCGCGGAGACTATCCCATCACAAATCAGTGTGAATGGCGTCCAGCGCATTCTGCAAAATCTGCTCTCGGAAATGATCTCCATTCGTGATCTGCCAACTATCATGGAAGCGGTGGCGGAATCGTCTATTGCGACCCAAAACATGACGCTGATTACCGAACATGTCCGCTCACGACTGGCACGGCAAATCTGTTATGCGGTCACCAACGAGGAAGGGTTGATTCCGATCATCGCCATGTCGCCCAATTGGGAACAGGTATTTGTCGATTCCATTACGGGTGCCGGAGAGGAAAAAACTCTCACCATGGCACCCAGTAAGATTCAGGAATTCATCATGACGGTACGTACCACCTTCGATCAGTTCATCATGCAGGGTGAAAACCCGATCTTACTGACCAGCCCGACCATTCGCCCCTACGTGCGCTCCATCATTCAGCGCTTCCGACCCAGCACTGTGGTCATGTCGCAGAACGAAATTCACGCCAGAGCGCGCATTAAAACCCTGGGACAATTGTAGCGGGGAGAGACGATCATGAGAATGCGCACCTTCACTGCTGATGATATGCACCATGCCATGCAACTGGTCAGGGACACACTGGGCGAGGAAGCCGTCATTATTTCTTCCAAAAAACACACTCCCGGAGGGGTTCAGGTGACCGCCGCGTTTGACGATGCAAAGGAAGAAATTGAGGATAAGGAACATGATGCCTGGTTCGCCGCCCTCAATATTGCAACCGCCGCCGCTACCGCCCATACATCTGCTTCAAAAATGTCATCACGTACTGCGTTGCAACCTGTACCGGAGCGTGTATCCCATCGCATTGAAAATATCCTGTATCATCATGGCGTGAATGATGCATTACTGGAGCATTTGCTTAACCGCCTTTCCATCATGACCGATGCTGATATTCAGCCCTACCAGCATTATCAGGACCCGGTACAACGCTGGCTTACCGGATTAATGGCACAGACCTTCGACATCGTTCCATTGGAATTACGCCATGACAGTTGCCGCCATATTCTGATTGGTCCACCCGGTGCCGGAAAAACGCTGACTACGGCAAAAATTGCCGCCTATTGCGTAAAATACAACCAAGCCGTCCATGTTATCACTACGGACAACAAACGCGCCGGTGGCGTAGAACAGCTGGCGGCGATTACCGACATTCTCGGCATCGAATTGCTGGTGGCGGAAAGTCGGCAATCACTTAAAGCCATTCTCTCTGACATTCCACTTGCCGAAACGGTGATTGTCGATAGCGCGGGTGCTAACCCGTATGATTTTTATGAGCTCAAACACCTGGCAGAATATGCCGGACTGATCGAACTGGATCCTGTCATGGTCTATCCCGCCGGTAGTGACCCTTATGAAGCTGATGAAGTGGCACGTGCCTTCTCGTTTATTGGGGTGGAAAAGATGATTATCACCCGTACCGATACTGCTCGTCGCTTTGGCAGCATCTTTAATGCCGCCTATGCCGCAGGGCTGAAATTCGCCAATATGACCGGCAGCGAGAAAATTTTGGGGACATTTGACACATGCACGCCGGAAACATTGACGCAGTTATTGATGGATTACCAGCCGGAGGCTAGCTCTTAACCATGAAACATGAAGGAACCGCACGATGAATCAGGTAGATCTCGGCACAACGAATAATATTATTGCCATTGCATCCGGCAAGGGAGGCGTCGGCAAAACGTGGCTGGCAATCACCCTGTCACAGCTGTTTGCCCGTTCGGGACGGCGCATTCTATTGTTTGACGGCGATATCGGACTGGCCAATGTCGATGTACAACTGGGACTCACTCCAGAGAAAGATTTGAGTCAGACCTTGCGCGGGAACGTGCCACTATCGGACGTCATCACCCATTACCCGCTGGGCTTTGATATTATCGCCGGTCGCTCCGGCTCCACCAGTCTGGCGAATCTTTCTGGTGATAAGCTGATGACTATTAAAAATCAGTTGCTCGAACTGTCCCACCATTATGACTACATCATCATCGATCTGGGCGCGGGCATCGAACAATATGCCCAGTTCATGGCTTCGTTAGCTTCGCGCTGTATTGTAGTAGTAACAGACGAGCCGACCTCACTGACAGATGCGTACGCCTTCGTCAAACTCTGCACGACTAAACTACATAAGGCAGAAATTACCATCGTCGTGAATCAGGCCACGACGCAAAAAGATGGAGAGCGCACTTATGAAGCACTTGATAAGGCGTGTTCAAGCTTTCTCAATGTCTCCCCTCCTCTGCTGGGCATTGTACGAAAAGACAATAAAGTGCGTGAAGCCATCCGCTCTCAGGCACCGATTGTAGAAAAATATCCACATACGACAGCCACGACTGACGTTGCAGCGATTTCCATCAAGCTGCTACAAAAAATCTAAACGATGGAAGGATTCGGGCATATCGGCGGACTGGCGACCATTGTCGCTACCAGCGGTATCAGCCCCACCAAAACCGTTACTGATGCCCAGAATAATACCGCGCTGATTCAAGCGATGGCTAATAATGGCGTGATCCGCGGCGAGGTAAAGAGCCGGGGCATCAATAACACGGTAACAATTCGTACGGATCAGGGGTCCATCACCATCCAAACGGACGTGTTCTTAAAACGCGGGGCAGAAGTTGCCTTAAAGATCGAACAACGCGCTGCTGAAGCCTTTATCCGCATCGTTAGTGTCGATGGCCAATCATTAGGAAAATACCTAGAGTCTCTCTCGGGACAGGCGTCGCATGCAGCACAAGATAAAATTTCCACCAGTTCCAACCTGATTCGCCCAGACAGTAGTGCTGCAACCTCAACTACCTCATCACTACCTACTAGCAGTCAAATGCCGTCATCTTCGCCCGTTGACGCCCTGATTCGAGGTGTTTTTCTCTCGCAACCGTCCTTTTCCTCAGCCCAGCGCGAGCTATTACCGCCCCCCATGCAGCAAACAATCAACCAGGCATCCACTGGCACGTCACTGCAAATACGTGTACTGAACATCCTGGCGCCTAACCCCAATGGACAGGGTTTTATTCCCCTTTCAGCCAATGCTCCTCTGACGCCAGGTGCACTTCCTTCCATGCCAACCGCTTCCACCCCTGCCGGAGATATTGCGACTCCTGCTAACTACTTAAGTGCGCAACAACGCCTTCAGGCGGCACCACAAATTCAGGCAGCGCTACAAAACCAGCAAGCGTCACAAACAACGATGGCCACACTCAGTGCAATCGATACGCCGTCTCCATCCTCATCGTCTGGCAACACGGCGACTACAGGAACACCGGTATCAACGACTACGCCGACTGGACAACCTGCTCCATCGGCTAGCACTAGCCAAATGGCGCAGCCTGCGCCAACCGGCACACCCTCGCCGATTCCTCCTACTATCTCACCAACACCAGTCACAGCGCCCCCGGTAGCCGCGCCTCCTGATACATTAGCAACACCGATCCCTGCATCTAACACGACGTCTTCGCTCCCGCCACCGCCCTCTCCTACCGCCTTTAGTGCGGTTGTATTGGAAAGCGGCCATGGGCGAGAACTCACCCTGCAAAGTGATTTCGGAACCTTTAAAATTTTTGTGACGACACGTTTGCCGAAAGGCTCCGTCATCCATTTTGAGTTTCAACATGCAGCGCAGGTGCGTGGCGGCACAGGAGAAACGGCACCTTCGCATACCACTACTCTTCAAAGTTTTGATGCGATAAAAACCCTGGAGTCACACTACCACTCGGCGCCTCCTATACCTCAGGGAAATACTACTGTGCTTCCGGCGCTTGTGCCACGCCCCGGACCACTGCTCAGCACCGAATTACTCTTTCTGATGACTGCGTTACAGGGCAGCGGGAGTCTCCGCCAGTGGCTGGGACAAGACACGCTAAACCGGCTTGAATCGCAACAGGGCAGTGATTTCATGCAACGGCTGGCAGGAGAGTTTGCCTCACTGAGAACCATTCCAGCCGATTCCAGAGATGGGCAATGGCATCAATTCATGGTTCCTCTGCATGCCGAAGGACGCATCCACCCGATTGAATTTTACTATAAACGACAGCGTCAACGGCTTGAACAAGACATCCAGGATACGGATCATTTCATGGTCGATCTGGAATTGACTCGCATGGGACGTATGCAACTGGATGGTTTAGTACAACGGCAGGCAACTGCCTTCCAATTTGACCTGATTATCCGTACCGCAAAGGAATGGGACATCAGCATTCAAGACGATATTCGTAATATTTACCTGCGCGCACAGGACATATCCGGCTTTCAGGGATCCATGCATTTTCGCCATGGTGCCGATTCCCTACTGACAATCCCGGTTGACAACACGGGAAAGCAGACTACTAATACGCAGTCCATCATTGTTTAATCATCCTTCATGGCACATACTTCCACACTAACAACGACACCGCAAGCAAGCTTGGCGTCCCTGCAAACGCTGACGCAGCGCGATATGGACAAAGTCAATGGCGTCATTCTGCACGCCGTTGATGAGCAGCATGTGCCGCTGATTGCACAGATTACCCATCATATTGTGAAGTCCGGGGGTAAGCGCCTGCGCCCGACCCTGACTGTCGCCTGCGCCAGGCTGCTGGGTCATGAAGGCAACCGACATATTAATCTCGCTGCCGCCGTTGAACTGATTCACACGGCCACCCTGTTGCATGATGACGTGGTGGATGAGAGCACCTTGCGCCGTGGCATTGAGACTGCCAATACCGTCTGGAGCAATCAAGCCAGCGTGCTGGTCGGAGATTTCCTGCTCAGCCGGGCATTCCAACTGATGGTGGCCGATGGCTCGCTTGATGTGTTAACCCTGCTGTCAAACGCCTCGGCTACCATTTCACAGGGAGAGGTCAAACAATTGATGGTTGCCGGCGATTTATCGACCACCCGAAAGACCTATCTGGACATCATTCATGCCAAGACCGCCGCCCTATTCAGCGCTGCCTGTGAAATCGCCCCCATTATTCATAACCGTCCAGCACTACGCCAGGATTTCCGGCAATTCGGACAGTCGCTAGGCGTCGCCTTTCAACTGGTGGACGACATCCTTGATTACAGTGCTTCACAGGCAACGCTTGGTAAAACCATCGGTGATGATTTACGTGAAGGGAAGCTGACCCTGCCGGTGATTGAAGCTCTGGCTCAGGCTAATGAACAAGAGCAGCATTTCTGGCAACGCGTCATCGGCGAAGGTGACTATCGCGAAGGTGATATTGATGAAGCCATCCAGATTCTGAAGCGGCATGGCGCGATTAACAAAGCGACGAAACTGGCACAGGACTACATCACCGCCGCCAGAGAAGCGCTTTACCGTATCGATGGCCATCCCGACATGACCGAAGCGCTGGATCAGTGTCTGGCATTCTGCATTGAGCGCGCCGGGTAATGCTTCTGGAACAGAACCCCTTATTATAAAATTGATATATATTAAAATTTCTGTATAATGGGATGGGTAGATATAATTAGGGCAAGATTGATTATGAATCTTTCTACTCGTCTCGGCTTCTTTTTTGTTTTCACTTTAATCTTAAGTAGTTGTAGCGGTTTAAATACTGAAACATCTACAGGTCAAAGTGTAGAGGAGGCCAAGGCAAATGCCGCAATTATTGAGCGAGCACGTAGCGTGCTTGACGACAAGGTTGTTGCGGGCCAACCCCCGCGCGACTGCGGTAATATAAAAATATATCAGGGTTTTATCATTTATCCCGATGAGGGAAATATTAAAGGCCCCGGTTACATTTATGTTACCAAAGCATATGGGAACCAGAAGCATCAGGTGCAACTGACTAATAAAAACACTGGTGTATCTTCTTCATCAGCGCACATCAGTTTCAATGATGGCCAAGGTGATATGATCGTTGCTTTTGGACTAGAAATTCCTGAAAAGGAGGTGGCTACTAACCTAGCCACATATGCGAATCGGGGCTTTCCAACGGTCTCTCGAGAACAGTGGTTGAAATATCAACAAGCTGCCACTGAAACACTAGAAGAGGCGCTGGACTGCGTGAGGTAAGCTAACTTCTTGTTTGTCCCTTGTCATTTATACTAAGCTCTGCTATGCGGAGCTTTTTTTTTGCGGCATTGACCTACAGCACCGATTTATCATTGTCGCCGCCGGAAAAAAATTATAATGAATGGTGCGCAATAATCATTCTTTCAGGATCGCCATGACAAAACCTACTGTGAAACCAGACAACCCCTGTTTCTCTTCCGGTCCCTGCGCCAAGCGCCCCGGGTGGACGCTAGATGCACTTTCCGATGCGGCAATTGGCCGCTCGCATCGTTCCAAAGCAGGCAAAGCCAAGCTTCAGGAAGTCATCGATCGCAGCCGCACGATCCTAGGCATTCCTGATGACTACCGCATTGGCATTGTTCCAGCATCGGATACCGGCGCTTTCGAAATGGCTATGTGGAACCTGCTGGGTGCCCGTGGCGTGGAAATGCTCGCCTGGGAAAGCTTCGGTGAAGGCTGGGTCACCGATGCCGTGAAGCAGCTAAGGCTCGAAGATTGTGTTGCCAAAACAGCAGATTACGGCGATATTCCCGACATTGCCTCCGTAAACTGGTCACAGGATGTCTGCTTCACCTGGAATGGCACGACCTCCGGTGCCTGCGTACCCAATGCCGACTGGATTGCTCCGAATCGGGAGGGACTGGCCATCTGTGATGCCACCTCCGCCGTGTTCGCCATGAACATTCCGTTTGAAAAGCTGGATGTCGTGACCTGGTCGTGGCAGAAAGTGATGGGTGGTGAAGCGGCGCATGGGATGCTGGTATTGTCGCCCCGCGCTGTGGAACGGCTGGAAAATTATACACCTCCATGGCCGCTGCCAAAAATCTTCCGCCTGACCAAGGGCGGCAAGCTGATTGACGGCATCTTTCAGGGTGCCACCATCAATACACCTTCCATGCTCTGCGTCGAAGACGCGATTGACGGGCTGCGCTGGGCGGAATCCATCGGAGGGTTATCGGCATTGATCGCACGTGCGCAAGCTAACCTGGCTGCTGTCACACGCTGGGTGGATGCCTCGAACTGGGCAACTTTCCTAGCTGACAATTCTGGACATCGTTCTTGTACGTCGATCTGTCTAAAAATTACCGATGCATGGTTCACAAAGCTGGATACAACGCAACAGCAGGCTGTCACGAAGCAAATGGCTGCACTTCTTGAAGGTGAGAAAGTCGCCTATGATATTAATGGCTACCGGGATGCGCCTGCTGGACTGCGTCTCTGGGGTGGTGCCACAGTAGAGACATCCGATATGGAAGCAGTGCTGCCATGGCTGGACTGGGCTTTTGCACATGTGAAATCGACCATGCAACAAAGTAACGCCGCCTGACCCTTTATTGTTTTACTATCTCAAAGGAATAACATATGACGCCCAAAGTACTGATCTCTGACAAACTCAGCCCCCTCGCCGCCGACATTTTCAAGCAGCGCGGCATTGACGTGGATACCAAAACCGGTATGTCCCCGGAAGAACTGGCCGCCTGCATCGGTGAATACCACGGACTGGCCATTCGCTCTGCGACCAAAGTCACGACCGAAATTCTGAAAGCCGCCACCAATCTCAAAGTCGTTGGACGCGCCGGTATTGGTGTGGATAATGTCGACATCCCGGCGGCCTCTTCCCATGGCGTAGTGGTCATGAATACGCCATTTGGTAATTCCGTGACTACGGCAGAGCATGCTATCTCTATGATGATGGCACTGGCGCGTAGCATTCCGCAGGCCAATGCTTCTACCCATGCCGGGAAATGGGAAAAAAGCAAATTTATGGGGACGGAATTATACGGAAAAACGCTGGGACTCATCGGCTGCGGAAATATCGGCTCGATTGTCGCCGACCGCGCTCAGGGACTGAAAATGAAAGTGATTGCCTATGATCCGTTCCTTTCCGGAGAGCGCGCCAAAGACATCAACATTGAAAAAGTAGAGCTGGACGATTTGTTGGGTCGTGCCGACGCAATTACCCTGCATACCCCACTTAATGATGCCACCCGCAATATTCTGAACAGCGAAACACTGGCGAAGACCAAAAAGGGCGTCCTACTGGTGAATTGTGCACGGGGTGGGCTGATTCACGAGGGTGATCTGAAGGCGGCACTGGAATCCGGTCAGATCGGCGGCGCGGCACTGGATGTATTTGAGGAAGAACCAGCCAAAGACAATCCGTTATTTGGCCTTGAAAACGTGATCTGCACGCCGCATCTGGGTGCTTCCACGGAAGAAGCGCAAGTGAATGTCGCCTTGCAGGTTGCGGAACAAATGTCGGATTACCTACTGGATGGGTCGGTCACTAATGCATTGAATATGCCCTCAGTCTCTGCTGAAGATGCCGCCAAGCTGGCACCATACCTGAAACTGGCCGAATTACTGGGCAGCTTCGCAGGGCAGATTACAGAAACCGGTCTGAAGGAAGTGCATATCGAATATCGCGGTCACTTGGCCGGACTGAACACCAAGCCCCTAACGGCGGTGGCACTGAAAGGGCTCCTAGAAACGCTGGTACAAAGCGTCAATATGGTCAATGCGCCGGTAGTTGCTAAAGAGCGCAATATCAGTATCAGCGAAACCACCAACGATGATGCCGGTAATTATCGTTCCCTCATGCGTATCACGGTTACAACGGAACGCCGCTCACGGGCTGTTGCCGGAACGATCTTCGGGCAGCAACCTCGTATCGTTGAAATTCATGGCACCAAGCTGGAAGCCAGCATTTCCGAGCGTATGCTATACGTAAACAACGAAGACAAGCCCGGCCTGATCGGTAATCTTGGAAAACTGCTGGGTGATGCGTCTGTCAATATTGCTAACTTTCATTTGGGAAGAAGTGATGACGGCAAGGAGGCAGTGGCGCTGGTTGAAGTCGATCAAGCAGTGGACGAGACGCTACAAGAAGCCATTTCGGCATTACCCAGTGTAAAGCAGGTACGGCTGATGCAATTCCGACTTTAAAACAATTCGCAGTCGTCCTCCTGTGCCTCACTTTTTTCTCCGGCCACCTTAAACGCTTGGCTGGAGTCGCGGAGGATACTGGACACTTCCCCAATTCGCTGTGCCAGGTTCTGCACCTGATCGGCATGTTCTTTTGCCTTTTCGGATGAGTTGTGCAGATTCTCCGCATTGGTAGCAGTCTGCTGAGCAATGACCGCCGCATTCCCGGCGCTGGCTTCGATTTCCATATTGCTTTCTGATACTTCGGAAACACTTCCTGCTACAGTACTGGCGTTTCCTGCGGCCTTTTGTACTAACTCCGCCATTTCCTGCATGGCCATGGTTTGCTGACCGATCGCAGACGATACCGATGTGACCGATTCCCGTATCTTATTCATAATATCGCTGATATCGGAGATTACACGAGATGTCCCCTCTGATTGTTGCTGCATATGTTGCACCTTGTTACGAATATCTTCCGTGGCATCGGCCGTCTGTCTGGCCAGTGACTTGACCTCCCCGGCCACCACGGCAAACCCTTCCCCCGCTTCCCCGGCGCGCGCCGCTTCAATTGTCGCGTTCAGCGCCAGTAAATTGGTCTGTTTGGCAATACCTTCAATAAATCCAACGACATCGCCAATTTCCACGGAAGCCCCCGTTAAATTTGCAATGGCTCCGTTCGCTTCATTGACTAGCCGCTCAGATTCGTCGGTAATGGTAGACACGGTACGCATATTCCCGGCAATATTCTGTACGGAAACTGTCATTTCTTCCACCGTATGTGACACAGACTCCATATGCCCCGACATATGGCGCGCATTTTCGGCAATGACACACACACGGTCATGAATTTCACTGACCAGCTTGGCGTTACCACTGGAGATTGTGGCAGCATTCTCCGTCACTTCGGTAATTTCATGGGAATCCTGTGCATTTTTTTGTGACAGTTCAGACAAACCCGCCGCTAATTCAATGAGGTCATCCGATGCACTGGCCAGGGTGACGGCATATTGTGTCATTCCCATCACCATGTTTTGCAATTCGGCCAGAAACGGATTAAACAGATGTGCAATAGTAGCCGTTCCACTGCCACGACGTTCATTCAGACGACATGTCAGATCAATCGTGCCATCCCCCATAATATCCCGTATCTGCCGCTCCAGTGAGTCTGAAACCCCTGTCCCATGGATCGTTGGAATAAACAGGCGTATTAGTAACCATACCAGCTGCACAAGAAAAAGGGCCGCCATCATAGCAATAAGCCAGAGTGCCATATCGCCCTGGATGTTTGCTTCCACCCATGCCTGTATCTTCGACAAATCCATGTTGTTCACCCCACTACAAACGTGATAATGCAACTTTATAGGGTATTTGTGGTTAATTTTCTATTTATAGGAGCTTAAACCAACCATATAACAACTTTTAGATGATAGGTTGTTGTATAGCACTTCAAACATGAAAAGCTATACTCGACCTCCAGCTTTGAAATCTTTCACAGGGAGTCGTCAAAGCTGAACAGGTATATATGTTATTCCCACCCATATGAGCGGCTTAGCAAGGCATCAATACCTTCCATTACCGAGACCCGACCTTTTAGAATATCGGCAACCGCTACCGAGATCGGCATGGACACGCCCAGTTTAATAGATAAATCATAGGCCGCTTCTGCCGTGAGCATCCCTTCCGCCAGACCGCTCGGCGTAATGGGTACATCGTCTTCTTCTGACAAACCGGATTTTCCAATGGTCATTCCCAACGCCTTATTGCGGGATTTTTCGCTAGCGCAGCTAAGCATCAGGTCGCCTAACCCGGAAAGGCCCTGTAAGGTTTCCTTGCGTCCCCCTTTTGCTTCTGCCAGACGCATCATTTCGGCCAGCCCACGGGTCATAATTGCCGCACGCGCATTCTCTCCCAGCCCCGCACCAATCGTGATCCCGCATGCCATGGCAATGACGTTCTTTAACGCCCCACCCACCTGTACGGAAATCACATCATCTGACATATATGGACGAAAATACTTACTGCTCATCAGAAATTGCAAGTGCTCCAGCAGCTGTTCATGGCGCGATGCCAGCACCGTTGCCGTCGGTAGCCCCTGCGCCGCCTCCAGTGCAAAATTCGGCCCGGAGAGCACCGCCACCGGGTTGAACGGGAGCGTCACGTCGAAGACTTCTGACATCAACAGCAAACTGCCACGCTCGATCCCCTTGGATGCCACTACCAACGGCACATGGGTGTCGATCATGTCAGCCAGAGAAATACACATGGTGCGCATGGACTGGGATGGAATGGCCAGAACCAGCACGTCGCATTCCACCACCTCATTCAAATCATCGGTGATGGTGATGGACGGTTCAATAAACACGTCCGGCAGATAGCGCTGATTAACCCGGCTTTGCCGCATACCCTCCGTATGGCGGGCACTGCGCGCCCAAAGCGTTACTTCCGCCCCGGCACGGTTCAATACAATCGCCAGCGCCGTTCCCCACGCCCCGGCACCGATAACGCCGATCTTATTCCCTTCGGTCATGCACTCGCCACTTCCTTCTGCGACTTACGGAACCAGATCGTCAGGCCGCTTTCCTGCGTGAACAGATGGTCGCTGGCCTGCTGCTGCACGCCCAATGACTCCACCAGGGTTTGTTCACAAATATAGTCGGCAAACTGCGTAATGGCCTTCGCCGTTTCCTCATCGGCAGCAAAGCCTAACGCAATCCGATCTGATACCTCCAGCCCGGCTTCCTTGCGCGACTGCTGGATCAGGCGCACCACATCGCGGGCAATGCCTTCCTGTGTGAGTGCTTCCGTGAGGGTCGTATCGAGCACCACCAGACCGTCCTGTGCGGCAAGCGCCCCTGCTCCTTCGGTAATGGTTGATTCCAGCGTGAACTCGAACTCATCTGCGCTGAGTGTCTCCCCTTCAATTGCCACTGACCCATTGTCGTTGAATGCCCACGCACCATTGCGTGACGCAGCGGTGATTGCCTTCATCTTCGGCCCCAGCCGCTTGCCCACCACGGGAAAATTGATTTTGAGTTTGCGCGTTGCTACCTGTTCCAGATCATCAGAGAAGATCACCTCCTTCACATTGGTTTCATCGGCAATCAGGGTCTTGAAATAGTCTGGCTGGGTGGCGATGTTGGCACCATACACCGTCAGCGCTGCCAACGGCTGGCGGATGCGAATCCCCACCTCATTGCGGACGGCATGGGCGGTGTTGCAGATATCTTGCACCCGATCCATCGCCTGCATTAAAGGGATGTCAGCGCCTAACGCATCCAGTTCGGTGGGGTAATCGGTGAGGTGAACGCTCGTTTCACCTGATACCCCTCGATACACCGCCTCGCTCACTTGCGGTAGCAGCGGCGCGACCACCCGGCACAGCGTATGAAGCACCGAATAAAGCGTGTTATAGGCCGCCAGCTTGTCGGCGTCCTGCTCATCCTTCCAGAATCGCGCCCGGTTGCGGCGGATATACCAATTATTCAACACCTCCAGAAATGCCGTCACCTCGCTGCACGCTGTTGGTGTATCATAGGCATCCAGCGCCTCGCGCACTCCATCGACGCACGTCTTCAGCTTCGCCAGGATATAACGATCCATTAGGTTGTCGGAACTCAGATCATATTCCGCTTGTATCCCATCCGCATTGGCATACAGGCAGAAGAAATGATACGCATTCCACAGCGGCTTAATGTAGAGCCGCACCGCATCACGAATAAACGCTCCTTCCGGGTCAAGGAACAACTCATTGCCGCGCATGATGGTGGAGGAGAGCATGAACCAGCGCAGCGCATCCGAACCATACGTATCAAACAGCTCGTTGGGATCCATGTAGTTCTTGAGACGCTTGGACAGTTTTCGTCCTTGATTATCCAGTACTACCCCATGACAAATGCAGTTCTTGAACGGGATCGAATCAAACAGCCCGACCGAGAGCACCATCATGTTGTAGAACCATCCGCGCGTCTGCGCCTCATATTCCACAATGAAATCCGCCGGGAAATTCGCCTCGAACCAATCCTTATTCTCAAACGGGTAATGCACCTGCGCATAGGGCATCGAGCCGGACTCAAACCAGCAATCGAACACCTCATCGACACGCCGGATCGTATAGTCCGGGTTCTCCGGGTCGGGCTTGGTGAGCGTATCAATGAATGGCTTGTGCAGATCACTCACCTCCACGCCGAAAAATTCCTCTAACTCAGCAATGGAACCAAACACATAGAGCCGGTCATTGTCCGGGTTATCGGAGCGCCAGACCGGGATCGGACACCCCCAGAAACGCGAGCGGCTGATCGACCATTCACGGGCATTTTCCAGCCATTTGCCAAAGCGGCCACTACGAATGTGATTGGGGATCCAGTTGATCTGCTGGTTTAACTCCACCATCCGGTCACGAATCTTTGGCACATCGACAAACCAGCTCGACATCGCTTTATAGATGATCGGCTTATCAGTACGCCAGCAATGCGGGTAATTATGCGCGTAGTCCTCCTGTTTCACCAGATGACCGGTGAGTTTCAGCCAGTTGATAATGCGTAGATTCGCCAACCCGTATTTCTCCAGCTGCGCCTCGGTGTAGGGTTCGGCGTCGCACTTGCCTTCTGTTTCAGCAATGACGTTAAGGCCTTTGAGGGATAGCGGAGCATCTCCCTCAAGATCATACATCGCATCCGTGTAGCGCCCTTGCTCATTAACCGGCACCACCACATCAATATCATTTTCAGCACAGATGCGCTGGTCATCCTCACCAAAACCCGGCGCCATATGGACAATCCCGGTGCCGGAGCCTTCCTCGATGAAATCAGACCCATCCAGCACCCGAAATGCATTCGGCTGATCGGCGAAATAAGGAAAGAGTGGTTCGTAGGACAGACCGATGAGGTCTTTGCCGGGAATGATCGGTAATTCTGCTAGGGGATATGATTCTTCGCCTGACTGTTTTAATGATTGAGCAATACGTTCAATCTCTTCAGGTGTCGGCTCAATGTTCAAAGCATCCTTATAAAAACCATAAGCCCACTCAGCAAAAATATAACAGGCTCTTAACTCCTCCCCCCGTTTACGGGGGGAGGTTGGGTGGGGGGCTTTCACGGCATCAACAATTTTATCGTACACGCCCTCGCTGTTCTCCAGCACCTCATTATTCCAGAATCGTAATACACGGTAACCGGCTTCTTCTAAGAAGGCAGTGCGCGCATCATCATATGACTGCGCTGCATCATGCTGACCACCATCCAATTCAATAATAAGTCCCTTTTCTACACAGGCAAAATCAGTGATATAGTTTCCAACTGAATGCTGACGACGAAATTTGCATCCTTCAAGCTGTTTGCTACGTAGCAGTTTCCATAATTTTTTCTCTGCTTCTGTTGCATGTACACGTAAATCTTTTGCATGTTCGAGTGCTTGTTGGTCACGGGTTGTGTACTTATCACGACTGAAGTCACTAGTGGCAACAGCCCCCCTCCTGCCTCCCCCCGCAAGCGGGGGGAGGTGTTCTTTTTCAACTGTTACAGCCACATACCCCATCTCGCCACTCGCCGCTAATGCCAGATTGCTTGGCAATGTCCACGGCGTGGTTGTCCAGGCAAGCACATAATATTCATCGGCTTCTGGCGCACCTTCCGGCTTCTCTTTCAACTTAAACGCCACCGTCACCGCCTTATCCACCTTCTCACGTGTGGCGTCATCCAGGCGGATTTCGGCATTAGAGAGCACCGTCTCCGCCGCCCAGCTATAAGGCATCACCTTAAAGCCCTCATAGATCAGGCCTTTCTTATGCAACTCCGAAAACGCCCACAGCACCGACTCCATATAGGGCGTATCCATCGTTTTGTAATCGTTCTCAAAATCGACCCAGCGCGCCTGCCGGTTCACATACGCTTCCCACTCATCACGGTATCGCATGACCGAGGTGCGGCAATGGTCGTTAAACTTGTCAATCCCATGGGCGATAATCTCCTGCCGCCCGGAGACGCCCAGCTGCTTCTCCGCCTCCATCTCGGCCGGCAACCCATGACAATCCCAGCCGAAGCGCCGATCGACGCGCTTGCCTCGCATCGTCTGGTAGCGCGCCACCGCATCTTTCACATACCCGGTCAGCAAGTGGCCGTGATGCGGCAGGCCATTAGCGAAAGGCGGGCCATCATAGAAGACATACGCATTACTGCTGCCGTCACTATTCTGCGCCGGACGGCCTTCCACCGACGCTTCAAACACGCCCTGCTCGTTCCAGAATGCCAGCACCTCTTGTTCCATTGTCGGGAAATGCACATCGGATTGTACGGACGGATAGGGCGCCGCCTCGCCGGTTTTGCTCGTTTTTTCCATGGGACGCACTCTACACCATGCGCGCGTAGATGCAATATATCGTTACAGTGAGAGCACCGTCAGGTTTTCATTCGTGTAGACGCAAATATCAGCGGCGATTTTCATCGCTTTTCGTGCAACCTCTTCTGGCGTTAAATCTTTCTGCCCCGCCAATGCACGCGCTGCCGCCAGCGCATAATTCCCACCTGAACCGATTCCTGCAATTCCGTCCTCCGGCTCCAGCACGTCCCCTGTACCGCTCAGAATCAGCGTGGTTTCCTTATCGGCGACAATCATCATCGCTTCCAGACGGCGCAGATAGCGATCCGTCCGCCAGTCCTTGGCCAGTTCCACGCACGCGCGTGTCAACTGCCCTGGGTGCTTCTCCAGTTTCCCTTCCAGCCGCTCAAACAGGGTGAACGCATCCGCCGTTGCCCCGGCAAATCCGGCAATGATGGAACCATCCGCCAAAGTGCGCACCTTCTTCGCTGTTGCCTTAATCACGGTTTGCCCCAGGCTTACCTGCCCATCCCCGGCCAGCACCACTGTATCCCCTTTACGTACGGAAAGAATGGTCGTGGCGTGCCAGCTTGTGTGTTGATCGTCGCTCATGCCACCCTATGTAATGCGCTGCGAGGCAAAAGTGAAGGGCTGAATCCGTTTTATTGCTGCTAACGACGCCTTGTTCGATCTGAAGGATTCGTATCCGGTAGAATAACCAGCTGCGACACCGGGTATAGGCTGGAATCAATAATCTCCGTCGATGATGTCCGGCGCAGCCCGTCATGGTAAAGACAACGTGTTTCGATCCATGCAATACTGTCTGGATTTTGAACATTCAGCGCCTGCTCACGGGTGATAGTCATCGCCTGACGGGCACATGCCTGACGGCAGAGGCTTTCACTCTGAGACGCTTGACCACTGAGCTGTTCGGTTGAAAAATGCTGTAATACCCGTGCTGCATCCTTGTAATTGCGCAATATCGAGCACTCACCGGCCTGCACTCTGTCTGCAACCAATAACATCCCCAGAAACCCCAATAATGGGAGAATGACTTGTGTTTTCATGCATTCTATTCTACATAGAAAATCTTAAAAAAGAGGAACGCCATGCGCACCGCAACTGTAGAACGCAACACGAAAGAAACCGGCATTAGCGCCACTCTCACCATTGAAGGTTCCGGAAGCTATGATATCGCTACCGGCATCGGCTTTCTGGATCATATGTTGCAGCAGCTTTCCCGCCACAGTCTGATGGACATTATGCTCAAAGCCGAGGGTGATCTGCACATTGATGCGCACCACACCACGGAGGATAGCGGTATTGTGCTGGGTAGCGCACTCAAACAGGCGCTGGGAGATCGCGCCGGGATCGAACGCTACGGGCACGCCTATATTCCGATGGATGAAACCCTGTCACGGGTGAGCGTCGATCTGTCCGGGCGCCCTTACCTTGTCTGGAACGTGAATTTTACTCAGGACCGGTTGGGAGAAATGGATACGGAACTGTTCCGTGAATGGTTTCAGGGATTTACCTTTGCTCTGGGAGCCAATATCCATGTGGAAAACCTGTATGGGATGAATAATCACCATATCATCGAGTCCTGCTTCAAAGGGTTGGCACGAGCACTCAAGGTCGCAACGGCAATTGATCCTCGGCAAGCGTCCGCTATTCCTTCTACGAAGGGAGTGCTGTAACCATGTTTCCGATGCGCATGAAAGTCTATTCGGTGCATCTGAATCCGCAGGATCAGAACCCCTACGAGAATGCCGTATTCATCCCGGAAGGCTTTAATTTCTATGCATTTGTCTTTACCGGGTTCTGGGGACTGGCCAAACGTCTGTGGTGGATGTCTGCCCTGTTCTTTGCTCTGCATTTCGGGAGCGGGTTTTATGGCTCAGCCGTTGGACTCTCTGCCTCCAGCATTATCTTTCTGGAGTTCGGATTCCGCTTGATGATCGGCCTATCTGCCAATGATCTGTGGCGCTCCTATTTGGAGCGTAAGGGATGGGTGACCAGTGATGTCGTCGTCGCTTACAGTGAACTCGAGGCTACGCATCGCTACTACGAGCGGCATCTTCACGGGCTGCTGCCCGAAAGCAAAACGCTGGCAGAGCAGTAAAATGGTTCATATCGTTCTGATTGATTATGGTGCCGGTAATCTTCACTCCGTCGCCTCCGGGTTTCGGCGTGTGATGCAGGAGAGTGATACGCTGACTGTCACCGCTGATCCAACAGCGCTTATGGACGCCACCCATATCGTATTACCCGGTGTCGGCGCGTTTGGCGACTGTGCCAATGCATTGCACCACTGCACCGGGATGATTGAAGCGCTAGAACAATACGTACTGCAGAAGACTATCCCGTTTCTGGGTATCTGCGTCGGTATGCAACTCATGCTGGAACGCGGTCACGAGCATGGCATACATCAGGGTCTTGGATGGATTGAAGGTGATGTACTTCCGATTCCCACTACTAATCATGAGGGAGTGCAACAACGTATTCCCCATATGGGGTGGAATGAGCTGGAAACGCGTATGACACACCCGCTTTGTGCTGCACTGCAACAAAATACGCATGCGTATTTCGTGCATAGTTATTACGCTGCCTGTAAAAATGCCGATCATATGATCGCTACAACCCGATATGGCATTGAGATACCTGCCATTATTGGTAAAGACAATCTGGTTGGCACCCAGTTCCATCCGGAAAAAAGTCAGAAAATTGGTGCCATGGTACTGGAAAACTTTCTCAAAATGAGGTAAGATAACAATGTTTATGAGTTCTACTGCGCTAAAACAATCCTCCGAACCACAAATACGGGTAGGAAAAATTGACCGCCTGGGAACTGAAGACCTCAATAATTTGTGCGACGCAACAGAATTAGCCATTGCCGATGGCATCGGGTTTAACTGGCTAACGCCACCGCTACGGGAAACACTGGAATCCTACTGGAAAGGTGTGCTGGTCGTTCCTGAACGCATCCTAATCGGTGCGTGGCTGGACGGTGTGCTATGTGGCTCGATTCAATTAGTCAGACCCAGTCGTTCCAAAGAAACCTCCTATTTCTGCGCCCAGATTGAAAATCACTTTGTTGCGCCATGGGCACGGGGACACGGGCTTGCCGTGCGCCTGCTGGAACATGCGGAACGTGAAGCAGCGGTATTGGGCTTCACCAGTATTCGCCTGAGTGTCCGGGAAACACAGGAACGCGCCCTGCACCTTTATGAGGAGCAGAACTACACCAAATGGGGCATCTTGCCAGACTATGAATTCGTTGGTGGTGAAATGATTCCCGGGCATTTCTTCTATAAAACACTCTCGCCCGCTTCCTCAATTGAGTAGACTGTAACGTAATACCTACGTCCCTGTTATTCCGCATAGCCTAGCGACTCAGGAGTCACGTGCGACGTACTTTTTATCTCCCCGCTTATCCGCTCTCCCCCGCCTGCACCACGCACGCGGAGGCACAAGCGAGGAGAGGGTGTTGCGGAATTCTGTATGAGTACACTAAGCAGACAAAGTCGAATCTAATTTGGCACGAATTCAATGATGCTTTCCGAATCAACGGATTCATTCTGAAGCGGTACTTCTGGGATGATTGTCACCGGTGAGAAGTTTTCTTCTTCTACTTCCTTTTGCTCAAGCGACTCTTCCTGTGTCTCTTCAGATTTCTTATCCTCAAATTCCAACGCTTCCTGCCTACGTTCAGAGTTTGGCAACACGCCATGCACCGCCGGACGATCCATATGCGGTATCACCATATGCGACCCACGCAGTAGAAGAATCTCGATACGCCGGTTCTTCGGATGGGTCGGCGTATTCGGCAATAATAACTCCTTATCCGCACGTCCCTGCACCTTCGCCACCCGCTCTTCCAGCATCCCCTGTCGAATCATATAGCGTCGTGCGGAATTCGCCCGTTCGGTAGATAATTCCCAGTTGGAATAATTTCGGCGCTTCCTGAATGCGGAAGCATCAGTATGCCCGGTGATGGAAATATGGTTTGGCAGCCCTCTAATAATCTCGGTAATGCGCGCCACAATACGCTGCCCCGCTTCCGTTAATGCCGTATGTCCCGGATGAAACATTGGTCTGCCGTCCGTATCCATGATCTGAATTTTCAGCCCTTCAGGGGTTTGCTCCACCATGATATTATCACCCAGATCACTCAACGTCTTATCCTGTGCCGTAATCTGGCTAATGGATGAAGCCGTCTGCTCAAACAGCATCTGTTCGCCTTCAGGTGACTCTACTACGGATCGCCGTTGCGGTTTTCCCGGCTTGATTCCCTGAGGCATCTGCCCTGTCACAATACCGGGGGCAGATTTGTCGTTACGACGTGTCCCATCCTCCATATTGTCCGTCTGTCCGCCTTCAAATCCAATCCCCATGGAATCTTTCAGGCCGAATGTGGGGCTAAAATAATCGGCAATACCTTGTAATTGTGCATCCGATGCACTGGAAAGCAGCCACAATAACAGAAAGAACGCCATCATTGCCGTTACGAAATCGGCATAGGCAACCTTCCAGGCTCCCCCATGATGACCGCCTTCCTCAATGGTGATTTTCTTAATGATAATGGGTTGTTCGACTTCTGCCATAGCGTTTCCTATCTAAGAGACAGAAGATTGAAAAAACATTAATACGGTGGGAGCACGTGGCATTTATTGATACAAAAAAGGCAGGAGCCGTTGACTCCTGCCTATCCGGCCTATCATTCTCGCCACTATTTGGTGATACGCAGATCAATCAGACGATTGGCAATATCATCAAATGCCTGAGCCAACGCCTCTGAATTCTCCGCCGAATAGAAACTCTGCGGTGATGCACAGCCACGTAACCGACTTGCTACCTCATGATCTGCAGGCACATCAAATGCGATCGTATACACTTGAATTCCTTCCAGCTTGGCTTGCTCACACAAACTTTCCAACCGGTCGTCTGCATCTCCATCTTCATGGAAGCCCTGACCATCACCACCCAGAATATCATAGCCCGGCGGATCACATTTACGATTCGGATATTCATTAATACCATCCGTCATCAAGATCATGATTTTACTGACATCGAGACTCTCCACGGCACTGAACGGCGCCGGGTTACTGCCCGGGCTCTCATGCGCGGAACTGCCGGTGAACAATCCGACATTCTGCGGGCGAAGTGCCGCCCAGCCATAATAAAAACCCATGGCCACATTGGTACCGCCTTCCAGTACGATTTCTGCATTGTTAATGTCATTCAGCATATCCGTCGGGTCACTGCGCAGACCGGTAATGGAAGGGAAATTGTCAAACGCATCTTCACTCGTGTCCAGGCAGAAGTTGAAGTCCTTATCCGAACCGTTAATGCGCACGGCATGGGTGTAAGGAATGTAAGAATAATAGGCTGTTGCATCCGGATCATTGGTTGCATCAATGGAACGTTCAATATCTTCAACAAATTGATTCACTGCTGCTTTTAAGTTCTCATATTTGGTACAATCAGAATCTAATACACGATCATTTCCCCAGAGTTTCCCGGTATTTTCCTCAATACACATGGATGCCGAATTATCCAGCACCAGCGCCACTTCCAACTGACTGGTGACGGTACGCACCACCTCAGCCCCTACACCGCCACCAGTACTATCGACTGTTTGCTGTGTTCCTCCCAAAATACCACCAAATATTAAATCCAACTCGTAATCCACGGTGCCGGAAACGGCGCCGCTCTCAGGATCAACAGTAATATCTATATCGTCATCAGTAATATCGGTTCCAAGATAGCCGTCAGGAAAATTGGCACGAAAGAACTGGCGACCACGATCCTCCACCTCATCCCTTTCCTGCTGGGTCGGGTTGGTACGGGTAATATCCGCCGCACCAAGCAAGGCGGCATCCAGTGACGTGAGCACTTTCTGGCGTGCCAGTTGCACACGCGCCAGATCAATCGCCATGGCGGTGATGAACATCAGCAGTCCTAATGTCAGCCCGATGATGGGGGCGACTGCCCCGCGACCATCGCGGGACAATCGTATCAGTGTAGTACTACGTCGTATCGTCATAATCTCTCTCCTTCAACTCCTC
Organism: Rickettsiales bacterium; assembly: GCA_028279475.1. GTDB lineage: Bacteria > Pseudomonadota > Alphaproteobacteria > Rickettsiales > UBA998 > JANQNR01. The sequence continues at coordinate 493,527 of JANQNR010000004.1, forward strand.
TCCCTTAGCTACCAAACACAGGAGGTGGTGGCGGCGGTGCCGGAGGTGGTGGCGGCGGTGGTGGTGGAGCCGGCGGCGGTGGCGGCGAAGGCGGCTTTGGCTTCGGCTTTGGTTTTGGTCTAGGGTTCGGCTTTGGCTTTGGCCTAGGATTCGGCTTCGGTTTTGGCGTTGGTGGTGGCGGCTTACAGATGGATCCATTTGGGTCTTCCGTCGGCGGCACAAGCTGGTCATTCTCATCCCAACATGGCTCACATTGTTTTTCATCTGCCGTTAAATCGGCACAGCAACGCTCCCGACGAGGGCAATTATAGAGTGATCCGGCACCGGAAAGCTCCGAGTTACACGTTGCCAGCGCTGCTAATAAATCGCGAGGCTTATCATAAGGATTTCCATCCTCATCCTCTTCATCATCGTCCCCTATTGGTGTGAGCTCATCCTTCGGGTAACAGATACAAGGATGCGGTACATCATCGCCAATATCCAGATCATAATCCCGGTCAAGGAATCGCTTACCATCCCTAAATGGCGCTACATCATCTTCATCATCACGGTAATAACCGCACACACCCGGCGGACTGCCAAGCGTTTGTGGAACCACCACTTTTTCGTCCGCTTCCAAATCAAAACGATACCGGTAAAACGCGGATTTATAGAGCTGGCTTCCTTCAAGATTATTCCCGGCAACGCCCAGATCATCAATCAGGCTGCCCAGGATATTGCTATGCTCATGTGATACCTCAACGGCAATAATCCGATCAGCCGGCAAAGGCACAATTCCCCCAAGATCTGCCTGAGTGACAACATCACCCTGCCCTCCCACCTCGGAATTAATATTCCCCGTGGATGACTGATAGACGATACGATGCTCGTCTTCTCCGGGAGGAATACGGATAACACTTAGTACAAACCCGGAATCATCGGTGCCAAAAGGGCTCATCAGCGCTTCAAAACTGTTCTGCAACCCAGCGGCCGTCTGAGTTTCCGGTTGCGGTGACAATGCGATAAAATCAGCCAACTGTGCCGCTGCTTTATCTACTTTCTGATGCACCAGCACATAGCGGGTTAGCTCAATCATACCGACGAACATGAGCAGCAATAACGGCAACACCAGCGCAAACTCAATCGCCGCGACGCCATGCTCTTTTTTCAGCAGTTTTTTCAGTGAAGTTGATCCTGTGCTATCCATAACAATCACCTGTTTTTACTAAAACCCTTAATTAAACCCTTCATTGCGTACAATCATCGATGATTGAATCACATATTCGCCATCGTTAAAAAACTTCCCGACCAATGGTGTAAATAATTCCCAGCAATAGGCCACATTATAGACCATCGCGTTTCCTCCGCTACCACCGGAAGAGCAACTTGCCTGATTATCAATGGTGGCACCACAAGTAAATCCACTCCCCGGTACGGCAGGTAAATTGCCAAACGTATTACCGATATCTGTACAGCTAATATTCAGATTATCCTGATTAATAAACGACCCTGCCATTTTTCTTATTTCTTCCTTAATCATTCCCACGCGATCAAGTGATCCATCAGGGTTCGGGCGCTCCCCGGCATAGTCACTTCCGGTAATTCCCAGTCGCGCCGCATTGCGCACCGATCCCTCAATCACGTTCATGGCAACCAAAATCAGCCCCAATTCAATAATCCCGATCATCAGAAGAAACAAGATTGGTGCCACCAGCGCAAACTCAATTGCCGTTGCACCGCTGTCATCGCGGCGAATCCTGCTGTTGCTCATTATGCTTTTCGGGCGCTTCATCGTTTACTTACAAGACTCCATTGTCCTATATTATTGCATAAAAGTTATTTTACCGTAAATTTTGCCAAAATACCATGGTAAAATTTTTATCGCTATCATTGTGCTCAACCGCCAAACAATGTAACCAACTCCCGTGTCATGGTCTCACCGAGTCGGGTCACGTCTTTCAAACACACCGATTGCCGATAGTAACGCGTCACGTCATGACCAATGCCAATCGCCGTTAGTTCCGTCGCATGATCACTCTCTATCCGGTTGATTACCTCACGTAAATGCCGGTCCAGATAGCCAGGCCGATTGGCAGAGAGTGTGGCATCATCGACTGGCGCACCATCAGAAATGACCAGGAGAATGCGCCGTGCCTCGCGCCGCTGTTGCAATCGCTCATAAGCCCAAAGCAACGCTTCCCCGTCGATATTCTCTTTCAGCAGCCCTTCTTTTAACATCACCGCCAGCTGTTTTCGTGCCCGCAAATACGGCATATCGGCGGATTTATAGATAATATGCCGCAAATCGTTCAGGCGCCCCGGTAGCGCCGGTTTCCCCGCCTGTACCCATGCCTTATGCGATGCCCCCCCTTTCCATTCGCGTGTCGTAAATCCCAGAATTTCTACCTTGACCCCGGCGCGCTCCAGGACTCGTGCCAAGATATCTGTTGCCAGCGCAGTAATGGTAATCGGCCGCCCACGCATCGAGCCGGAATTATCCAGCAGCATTGTCACCACTGTATCCTGAAAGTCTGTGTCCTGCTCCTGCTTAAAGATAGTGGTGTTTGCCGGATTCGCAATCATTCCCGCCAACCGTCCGCTATGGAGCACCCCCTCTTCCTCGTTAAACTGCCAACGGCGCTGCTGCCGCGCTATCAATAAACGCTGCAATTGAGCAGACAGGCGCGTAAATGTGGTATCGACTCCCTGCATTTTTTCATCCAGTACGGCACGCAACCGTACCATTTCCTCATCACTCACCAGTTGACCAGCTGCAATTACTTCATCATGCTCGGTTGTATAGGCGGCATATGGTGCAGGCGCTTCTATGACAGGTATAGATGCCGGCGGCGGCTCCAGCATATCCGCGACCATAACACCCGCATGCATTTCCTTAAGACCACCCTCTTCTATTTGCACATCTTGTGCCCCAGATACCACCTCATCAGCTGCAGCAGGCATTGTTTCTACCTCATCCGCTGACGGTATATTAACGTCTGACGGCAAATCCTCTTGTGCATCCGCTCCTTCTGCCTCTACAGGTTCGCTAGGATGCATCTCAGATAGCTCCGGCACAGTCCCCTGCCATGCCTCCAAGGATGACAGCGCCTGTAGTAATGCCTGTAACTGTTGGTAAAACTCTAATTGATTATCCAAACTGCCTGCCAATTGCGACAGGATGCCTCCGCTTACTTTTCGAATACAGCCTTCCCACTTGGAAAAATATGGTCTCAATGCAGGCGGCGGTTCCATCCCCATCACATCTCGAATCAACAGGAATTGCAGAATTTTTGCCCATGGCGGGGCCTCATCCTGCAACAAATGCGCGTATCCCTGTTGTTCATCCTGTTGTAACCATTGTCGATAAATATTGTGCCAGGCACCGTGCATATAGCGTGTCCCGTGTAATGCGATCCGGGTGATTTCCAGTGTATCGTAGATATGCCGGGTGGTTTCTTCACCCGCCGCGTGCCGGCGATGCAGGTTCTCGTCATGGTATTTTCTGGCCAACCCCAACTGATCCACATAACCATACAGCGACACCGTACTCTCAACATTGTCCGGTGGCGGCAAAAAATAATGACTATGCCGTTCCAGCACCGATGGCACATGCTGCCCCTGAATCGTAATGCGCAGGTCAACACCCGCTCCCGCAAGCGCACGCGCAGATGCTTCAAGCCTTGATTCCAGCGTTTTTAATTGATGCGGCAACGCCACAGTTCAGACCTTATGAATGCGGCTGTCGGTTCGGTAGCAATAGCGTCCCACGCAATATACCACTCGCCATACCATAACGCCCACGAAGCGCATCACGAATGCCTGCACCCATCGCACGAAACTTATTGACACGATCTTCTTCAAAACAGGCGATTTTCATCACATCATACAGAATCGCACAGATGTCGAATATAACATATGCAGGTATATTGCGACCATGTTTACGCCATAACGCCAGTCGGTTACGATAAATGTAATAACGGCGTTCAGCGCTATGATTACTGGTCGTCACACAGGCTCCCAACACACGGTTATCCCGACAATGCCCCAACTGATGATGCAGCATGGCGGAACGCACCGCTACAATGCGCAATCCGGCTTCAATCATGCGCAGCGAAAAATCATAATCTACCTGGTCAATGCATAGAGACTCATCCATCATCCCCACCTGCCGCAGGGTATCAGCGGGAATCAGGCTCCCGGATGCAATGGCCAGCATCACATCATCCATGCGCTGTTTGTTACCGAACCCGGTTTTGAGATACATCCAGCGGGAGAGATGGCGAACATAGCGCGCTTTGCGGCGGGAATGGCGATCCGTGATGTTTGGCACCAACATACCCACCTGCTGCGGCTGTGCATCCGTTCGGTAAGCACGCAGCATCTCGACCACCATTTCACGATCCGGCACACTGTCATGATCCAGCAACAATACCCACTCGCAACCTTTTCCCAGCACATGCTGGATACCAAGATTTTGTGCTTTCGCCAGATTATTGACAGGATGCTCAACCACATAGCGTGCAGTCGTAGATTGTTCGACAAACTGCCGCACATAATCCAGTGTGTCATCCTCCGACGCATTATCGACAATAACACATATGTCAGCAATTGCCGCTGCCGCTTCCAGCGTACGCTGCACCGCTTGACCGGTATCATGCGTCACAATTACAGCGCCGATACGCTGCCGTTCAAACGGACGGGAATATTGCTGTGCATTCTCTCTCATGTCATTCCCTTATCAGACGGCAAAAAATTTGGCAATCCGGTTGTTTTAATACTGGATTTATTCATATAAATCGTTATAGTCCCGTGACATCGAATACTAAGATACGTGATATTTCAGGAGTAGACTCATGGCTGTACCTAAACGGAAAACCACCCCATCAAAGCGGGGCATGCGGCGCGCGCACGATCGTAAGGCCGTTAGAAAGAAAGCATACGGTGAAGATAAAACCACTGGCGCACTGAAACGCCCGCACCATGTAAGTCCGGACGGCTATTATAACGGCCGACTGGTGACCGACAGTAAAGTTAACGCCTAACGGCATAGTCAACATTATGGCACAACAGCTACCGTTGGCCATTGATGCGATGGGAGGCGACAAGGCTCCCAAGATCGTCGTTCGCGGAATGCAGATCATGCACCAGAAACAACCGGAGCGAAAGTTCCTGGTGTTTGGCAATCGCAAAATTCTGGATCGCTATTTTGCCCGAAAAACCATGCAGAAACTGCGACAGCAATGCGAGTTTGTGCATACGGATGTCGCGATTTCCAATGATGACAAGCCCTCCGTAGCCATGCGACAGGCGAAAAACAGTTCCATGCGGCTAGCCATCAAATCCGTCCGTGACGGAAAGGCGTGCGGTGTCGTCTCTGCCGGGAATACCGGCGCTTTTATGGCTTTATCGAAAATGACGCTAAAAACCCTGCCTGGCATCTCCCGTCCAGCGATTACCGGCCTGATGCCCAATCGTGGCAGCAGCATTGTCATGCTGGATTTGGGTGCCAATGTTATCTGCGACGCATCTGACTTGTTTAATTTCGCACTCATGGGAGATGCGTTCTCCCGCATCGTCCTTAATGAAACCAATCCTAGCATCGGGCTTCTTAACATTGGATCCGAAGAGATGAAAGGGCATGAAGAACTACACAAAGCTGCAGAAATGCTTCGCCAGACTGCCGGCATTAATTTTCACGGCTATGTCGAAGGCAACGATATCTGTAATGGCGATATTCATGTGGTGGTCACGGATGGCTTTACCGGCAATGTCTCACTAAAAACCCTAGAAGGTACGGCACGTTATTTCTCACAGGAATTAAAACGCGCACTCTCCGGCTCCTTATTTGGCCGGTTGAGCTACCTGCTGGCAAAGCCGGCATTTGTTGTCATGAAGCGGCGGCTGGATGCCAGACGCTACAACGGCGCAATGTTTTTAGGGCTGGGCGGCATTGCCGTAAAAAGCCATGGCGGCGCCGACGGGTATGCCTTCTACCATGCCATGAAAACCGCCTATACCCTATCCGATCATCGCATTAATGAACAATTAGTGGAAGAACTTGCGAAACACCGCCCTACGCTTGACAAGACAGCACCACTATCGCAGGATGGCAGCTCGGTGAATGAAGCGCTCAGCGCGCAGGCATAACGGATACAGGATGAGACACAGCGTAATACAAGGGATTGGCAGCTATGTGCCCAAACGCGTTATCACCAACCACGAACTTTCCGAAAAACTGGACACGTCCGATGCATGGATTCGTGAACGCACAGGCATTGCCCAACGCCATATCGCCGCGCAAGGAGAATATACTTCCCACCTTGCGGCACACGCAGGAAAACGCGCTTTGCAACAAGCCGGTATGGACGCGGAGGCGATCGACCTAATCGTACTGGCTACTGCTACACCGGATGAAACCTTCCCGTCTTGTGCTACCCGACTGCAAGCGCATCTAGGCAATCAGCGTGCCGCCGCATTTGACGTCAACGCCGCCTGCTCGGGGTTTGTTTATGCATTGCATGTCGCGGATGCATTGCTAAAGAGTGGAAACCACTCCAACGCACTGGTTGTCGGTGCAGAGACCATGTCGCGGGTTATTGACTGGGAGGACCGCCGCACCGCTATTTTGTTCGGCGATGGTGCCGGTGCATGCGTGCTAAGTGCCGAAAAAAATACTGATCGCGGTATTATCGGCAGCCAGATTGCCTCCGATGGTCAGTATGGTGATTTGCTGCATACCAATGGCGGCATCTCAACGACCCAGACTGCCGGCACGTTATTGATGGAAGGCAAGGAAGTCTTTCGCCACGCGGTTGAGAAAATGAGCCAGGCAGTAACCGCTACTGCCGAGCAGGCAAGCATTGCTGTACAGGATATTCAGCATCTGGTGCCGCATCAGGCCAATGCCCGCATTCTCAGTGCCTGCGCCAAACGGTTGAGCCTAGATGCTTCCCGTGTTGTGATGACAGTGGATCAACATGCCAATACGTCATCCGCCTCGATTCCATTAGCACTTGCTTATATGCAAGATCGCGCTACAGTACATTCTGGCGATTTCGTCATGCTCACTGCGCTGGGCGCCGGATTTACCTGGGGAAGTTGCCTCATTCGCTGGTGATTTTGCTTGCGGTTTACTCATTTATAGATTAATTAACCTTGCATTATGACAGAAAAGACAATTACACGCGCCGAATTAACCAATGCTGTGTACCAGGAACTGGGCGTTTCGCTCAGTGATGCCAGCACCATGGTCGATGCATTTTTTGATGAAATTACCGATGTTCTGGCTCGCCACGAGTCGGTGAAACTCTCCTCTTTCGGGACATTTAACCTTCGACATAAGAAAGCGCGCATTGGTCGCAATCCTAAGACCGGAGTGGAAGTAGTGATTACCCCACGTACGGTGCTGTCGTTTAATCCATCGAATTTGTTAAAACAGCGGGTGAACCAGAAAAGTTCGAACGGTTAGTTCCCGGTTTATATATTTCTTCTCTCGTCACTTAAGGCCAAGCCGCAGGCGCGATCCGGAATCCATTTCGGTTCTTGCATGTTGATAGATGGATTCCGGGTCTTCGCTATCGCTGCGCCCGGAATGACGGCACTGTGGGCGTTAAGCGCCCTTTTCTTTGCTGGAAGCCTGCTGTTCTTGCTGCGCTTCGATTGCGTCAGCATAGCTACCGCCATGATTTTGGAGTTGCAATCCCCCATTCTGCGTCTGTATCGCCAGACTCTGCCATTTCTGAGCCTCTTCCGCTTTCACCTGTGCCGCCTGACCAAACTGGTTAGCTCTATTCTGTGCAGCTACATATTGTTTCGCCATAAATCCAACCCCAAGCAACACCGCCGAGCCAACGGTGAGACCAATAAACTGCTCACGTGAAATGGGGTTATTTTGAAACCACTGCGTTGCCTTACCACGCAATGATTCATTGACTTGCTTCTTAGCAACAAATTCTACACCATCAGCAATGCGATTAACAGATCCTATGCCTTTCAATTTTCTAAACGTGGTATCCGTCAGTGCATCAGCGGCTTCTTTCCCAAGAGTTTCGCCAAATTTATTTTTCGCTTCCTCAGTAATTTCTTCCATATTTAAATTCTTGAGGACACCAGCATTCTCTGCCGTACGATTGACCCACCGTCCCACTGCCTGTGCTTTATCGACGGCTGTCTTTTGCAGTCCTTTATCGCTGAAATGGTCTGCTAAAGGCTCCGCGATCCACTTACGTGCACCAAACCCAGCAACCCCTGCAACAAGAGCACTCTCAACAATGGCTACTTCCGGCACATGAGAGTCATGTAGCTCTGCCAAAGTATTAGCCTGCGTCGCCGCCTGCTGCGCGCGCGCATGATAGACCTGCACCGCCTGCTGCGGCGTCAACGTATCCGACGTTGGCTGCTGCTGTTCTGGATCATGTGTTGGTGTCATAACCATCGGCTAATTATCCTTTATCATTCCCCAGTATGGCACAAGGATGTTACAGGAGCATGACAAATCCTTACATATTCTACTACTGCTTGCTGCAAACGGCGTTTTCCTGCGCTTCTGCTCCTCATGTATGTCCAATACATTGCGGTGCAGTTCTCGGAAATCTACCGTTTTCGCAGCGCATTAGCGAATATGGTAATATTATCTACTTTTCGTGTTCCAGCGCTTCTACTACATGGCATACGGCGTCGGTCAGTTGCGCCAGCTCCTGTTGCGCAATCACAAACGGTGGCATCAGATAGATCATGTCCTTGAACGGACGCAACCAGCAGCCCAGCTCGACAAAACGCGGGCGTACGGCAAATGGATCAAACCGGGCGGCATCCAGTTGCACCACCCCGATGGCGCCTTTCATCCGTACGTCTTTCACGATGGAGTGGCGCTTTAGGGGCGTGAGACTTTCGCGAAAATGCGCCTCAAGCACTGCAACCTGCTCTAATCGTGGTTCCTGCACAAATAAATCTAGCGAAGCATTGGCAATCGCGCACGCGAGCGGGCTGGCCATAAAGGTCGGCCCATGCATCAACGCCTTGCTGATGTCATCATCATAGAATGCTTCATACACCGATTCCGTGGCCAGCGTCGCCGCCAACGTTATCATCCCGCCGGTCACCCCCTTGCCGAGGCAGAGTATATCCGGCACAACATCTGCCTCCTCGCAGGCGAATAGTTGCCCTGTACGGCCAAACCCGGTCATGATTTCATCGGCAATCAGCAGGATGTCATGCTCCCGGCACAATGCTGCCATGGCTGAGAGCACCTCCGGTGGATACAACCGCATCCCCCCGGTTCCTTGCACCAATGGTTCAACCATCAGTGCCGCCAGCTCCGAGGCATTCGCGGATAGTGTGTGTTCGAACGCCTCCAACTCATCCAGTGACACCGGCACCGGCAACGCCAGTGGCTCGATGATATGTGGCCGGTAGGCGGCATGCATCCCACGCACCGGGTCACTCACACTCATCGCCCCGAACGTATCACCATGATAGGCCTGCTCCAGACAGGCAAAGCGGGTTTTCTTCGTGTTGCCTTGGTTCGCCCAGTATTGCAGCGCCATTTTCAGCGCCACCTCCACCGATGTTGACCCGGAATCAGAGAAAAACACCCGGCTGAGCGCCCCCTGCCCCGGCGTGAGCTTCGACAGACGCTCCGCCAGCATGTAGGCCGGTTCATGCGCCAGCCCGGCGAACATCACATGCGGCATGACCTCAAGCTGGCGCTTCGCCGCCTCCACCAGATGCGGATGGTTATGCCCATGCGGAATACACCACCATGAACTGATTCCGTCAATCAGCCGCCGTCCGTCCGCCAGCACGATATGGCACCCGTCCGTATGGGACACCGGCAGCGGCTCCGGCGCAATCTTCGCCTGTGCATAAGGCTGCCAGATATGGGGAAAGCCGGTAGGGTACCAATCTTTCATAGAAATGAGCGCTTACGCCGCCAGTGCTGCAAACAAGGCCTGCCCATCGGTGCCGCCGGTCAGTGCATCACAGACCCGCTCCGGATGCGGCATCATGCCCAGCACATTGCCCTGCGCGTTGATAATCCCAGCGATATTGTCCACCGAACCGTTGATATTCGCTGCGTCATCGACCGTGCCATCGGCATGGGCATAGCGGAATGCAATCTGCCCGTTATCCTGTAATTGCTTCAGCCCATCGTCATCAATGCGGTAATTCCCGTCATGATGGGCGACCGGCACCTCAATGATCTGCCCTTGTTGATACTGATTGGTAAATGGCGTCGCTGCATTCTCTACCCGTAGCGGTACGGTTTTGCAGATAAAGCGCAAATCACGGTTACGCATGAGTGCACCCGGCAGCAACCCGGACTCAGTCAACACCTGAAAACCGTTACAAATGCCCAGCACATAACCGCCGCGCTTGGCATGTGCGATGACGCCCTGCATAATGGGGGAACGCGCCGACATTGCCCCGGAACGAAGATAATCGCCATAAGAAAACCCGCCGGGCAATACTACCAGATCAACTTCTGGCAAGGTGCTTTCCTGATGCCAGACACGTTGTACCGACGCGGAAGCAAGGGTACGCTCCAATGCCACCTGCGCGTCACGATCACAATTGGAGCCAGGGAAAACGATCACTGCCGCTTTCATATTAAGCAACGTCCTCCAGCAATTCCACGCGGTAGGACTCAATTACGGTATTGGCCAGTAACGCCTCACACATGCGCTCCACCTCTTCTTGCGACGTGCCATCGGCCAGTTCCAGTTCGATAAACTTCCCTTGCCGCACGGAGTTCACCCCGTCAAACCCTAGATGCTTAAGCGCATTTTCCGTGGCTTTTCCCTGCGGGTCGAGCACACCGGATTTCAGCGTTACGTAGACCTGTGCTTTCATGCATCCTCTCCCTTATCCGGCCGCTTCTCGTCAAAATCAGCGATTTCTGCATTCGGCAACACACCCAACCGGTCGGCCACCTCGCGATACGCTTCTTCCACGCCGCCCATATCATTTCGAAAACGGTCTTTGTCCAGCTTGTCACCGGTCTTTACATCCCATAAGCGGCAGGAATCCGGGCTAATCTCATCGGCCAGAATTACCTTGGCTCGGCCTTCCTCATCGTAAATCCGGCCAAATTCAATTTTAAAATCTACCAGCTTCAGACCAATCCCCCGGAACAATCCATTGAGAAAATCATTGATACGCATCGCCATCATGCGGATGTCTTCCATTTCCATCGGATCGGCAATATCAAAGGAAAAAATATGGTCTTCCGATACGAACGGATCGCCTAGCTCATCGTTCTTGATACAAAACTCGATGATTGGCATACGTAGCACCCCGCCTTCATCGACATTGAAGCGCTTGGCAAAACTGCCAGCAGCGGCATTGCGGACGATGACTTCCAGCGGAATAATCTCCACCGCACGCACCAACTGTTCACGCATATTTAGCGTACGGATAAAATGATTCGGCACACCAATTTCCGAAAGGCGCAACATCAAAAATTCGGAAATCTTATTATTAATCACACCTTTGCCACGAATTGTTCCCTTCTTTTCATTATTGAACGCCGTGGCGTCATCCTTGAAATGGGCAATCAACGTGCCTGGTTCCGGCCCCTCAAATAATTGTTTGGCTTTGCCTTCATAAATAGGGGTACGTTTTGTGGTGGTCATAGCAGGTCGGTGGTTGGACAGTTTCATAAGCATGGTCAAGTATCTACCTCATCCCGCATCCGCTTCAGGCGGTGCAAGCGAAGCCTCCTTTAACCATATCGCCACCAATTTGAAAAGCATAAAAAAATCGTATGCTATGGCACGTAGGCCTGATATTACTTGTGTCCTGATGCGTATTCGCGCATATCAAGTGAAACAAAGGAGTGACTATGGCAGATATGAAAGATAGAGAGCAGTTATTTGAGAATAAATACGCCCATGATGAAGAGCTGCGCTTCAAAGTGGAGATGCGCCGCAACAAGCTGATTGGGCTGTGGGCAGCAGAGTTGTTGGGCAAGGAAGGCGACGCCGCCACTGCTTATTACAAGGAAGTGATCGAATCAGACTTTGAAGAGGCCGGCGATGACGACGTCTTACGTAAAGTCTACGGCGATCTGGAAGCGCAAGGACTCTCCGTTACCCGCGAAGAAGTGCGTGTAAAACTAGATTATTATCTGAATGAGGCCAAGCAGCAAATCATGTCCGAACTGGAATGAGCGCTTCGCCTATCACACGCCTGATTAGGCCCAAAGAAAAAGATCTGGGCGGGTTCTCGGTACGTCGCTTGTTGCCACATGGCAATCAGCCAATGGTCGGGCCGTGGATCTTCTTTGACCATGCCGGCCCCTCCTCCTTTGCCCCCGGAGACGGGGTGGATGTCCGCCCTCACCCGCATATCAATCTGGCAACCGTCACCTACCTGTTTGACGGAGAATTGATGCATCGGGACTCAGTTGGTAGTGCACAGCTGATCCGCCCCGGGGACATTAATCTGATGGTTTCAGGCAGTGGCATTGTCCATTCGGAGCGCACGCCGGAAGCAACGCGTGCGCAGGGACATACGCTACATGCGTTGCAGCTCTGGCTGGCATTGCCGGAAGCGGAGGAAGAAACCGACCCGGCCTTTTATCATTATCCGGCGGATACCATCTCGACCGTTCAGGTGGAAGGCGTTGCGGTGCGGGTGATGATGGGACAGGCCTACGGCGTGACGTCACCCGTCAAAACCTTCGCCGAAACGCTTTATGTGGAAGCGGAATTACGTGCTGGGCAATCGCTCACGCTACCGGAAGCGGCTGAACGCGCTGTCTACGTGGCGGCTGGGCATATCATGCTTGGAAAGGACGCAATACCAACCTATCATATGGGGATACTGGCACAAGGCACAGTCACCTTGCAAACTACAGAAAACACCCGGCTGGCTATTATTGGCGGAGAAGCACTGGGACAGCGCCATATTGACTGGAACTTCGTCTCCAGCCGTCCGGAACGCATCCAACAAGCCCGCGACGACTGGAAAGCCGGACGCTTTCCTAGAGTACCGGGCGATGAAGCGGAGTTTATCCCGTTGCCGGAGTGACAAGCAAACCTGACGCCTTCATTAAACGTCCGTTAATCTTCTGTCGTTATCCTACATTTGGATAGGCAAGAAAATTATGGTAGGATGGAAACCATGGGTGATATTGAACTGATGCTAATGCAGGACTACCGCCTGACCACGGCGGAGATTCTCTATCACATGCCGGATCATCCCAGCCTGCTGCAAAGCTATGTCTGGCAGGAGCTGGACTTAAACCCTGACTTCCCCGAATTAAAGCGTTTCCTAGAATTCTGGGATCGCTCGCTCGACGGCAAGGTGCACTCTGTTGCGGTGACCGCCTGCGATGACATCCGCGCCGCCTCCTATTTCGGGCGTCCAACATCGTTGAAGGTGCATTAGAGTTTAGGGTATAGGGGCTAGGGTATAGTTTCGCAAATGGTTGCCTCAACCCGCCATTCGATTTATACTGCTCACATATTACTAACCCCTACACCCTATACCCTAGTCACCATGACCACTGTCGGCCAATTCCTGTTTGACTATCTCCACGCACAAGGGGTGGACTGCGCCTTCGGCATCCCCGGCGACTTCGCCCTGCCAACCTTCCGTTGGCTGGAACAGTCACCACTGCGCCTGATTACCCTGACCCATGAACCATCGGTCGGATTTGCTGCTGACGGCTATGCCCGTATTAACGGACTGGGCGTCGCCTGCGTGACCTACTGTGTTGGCGGGCTGAACATGCTCAACTCTGTTGCCTGTGCCTATGCGGAGAAAAGCCCGCTATTGGTGATTTCTGGCGGGCCATCCCCTTCGGATCGGCAGGCTGACCCACTACTGCATCACAAGGTACGCACCTTTGACACCCAGCGCCGTATCTTTGAAGAGGTTACCTGTGCCAATACCGTCCTACTGGACGCGGACACGGCAGCAGCGGAGATTGTACGCGTTGTGGAAGCGGTCAAAACGCAATGCCGCCCTGGCTATATTGAAATTCCGTTTGATATTGTTGATCTGCCGACGACCATCCCGGCGATCACCAATGCGCCGCCGCCTACTAGTGATACCGACAATCTCACCGCCGCACTGGAAGATGCCGCAGCCATGATTAATGCTGCTGAGCGCCCGGTGATTATCGCCGATGTGGAACTGCACCGCCACGGCCTCACTGATCTGGCATCGCAGTTAGCCACTGATCATAATATTCCTATCGCCTCTACCCTGCTTTCCAAAAGCGTCGTGAATGAGAAAAACCCGCTATATATTGGTGTTTATAGTGGTGGACTGTCAGAACCGGCTACGCAGCAACTCGTGGAAGAAAGTGACTGCCTGATCATGCTCGGTGCGTTCATCACCGATGTGTTTATGGGGATGGATACCGCCTCATTGGAGAAGAAACACACTATTCTGGCCACCACCGAAAAAACCCGCATTGGGCTGCGCCGGTACGAAGACATCCAATTCAAGGACTTTCTTGAAGGGTTGCTTGGCGCAGGCATTACACAGCGACCTAATTTCGACAACCCATTTCACCTGCGCGATATTGAGCCATTCGATACAGAGCAAGGAGATGCACCGCTGACTGTGGAAGCATTTTTCCGGTCGTTGGAGCGGCACATGCCGGATAATGCCACACTGGTCTGTGATACCGGTGATGCATTACTGGGTGCAATTGGGCTGCGTACGTCGGAGCGCAAGCATTTTCTGGCCGACGCTTATTATCTGTCGATGGGATTTGCCGTGCCCGCTGCCGTGGGTGCCATGGCAGCGAATCCCGATTCGCGTGTGATTGCGATTGTTGGTGACGGGGCGTTCCAGATGACCGGGATGGAAATTTCTACCGCCGCCAAGGAAGGCATGAATCCGATTATCTGTATTATCAATAACGATGGCTATGGTACGCAGCGCCATATCATCGACGGGACATTCAACAATATTCAGTGCTGGGATTATACCAAACTGCCGGAACTCTTACGTTATGGCGTTGCGTATCGTTGCACCACTGCCGGAGAAATGGAGGAAGCGCTGCATCAGGCCGTTGCGGCGAAGGATGAGCTGGTTATTCTGGAAGTAGCGGTACCGCGTGATGATTGCAGTCGTAGCCTAAAACGCTTAGGCGAAGCACTGGGACGCTTGCGGGACGTGGAGAAGCAGTAAGCCACTGTATATTTATTATTTTCAATGTTTCTCAGGGACAAAATGACACAGGATTGTCATACTGCCCCCATTGAAAATACGGTATAATTAGAGAGTAATGGAACAGATTGCCCCCAATTCCTGGACATCGAAAGTAACCGACTCGCATCAATGCGTTCCGGATGTGGCGAAGATCGCCATCAACCGTGGTATCGGTGAGGTCACGTCCATCATCGCCTTTATGGGAACCGCACATTTCCTTGATGAAGTCTGTGAATTCCGTCCGGTGAAACAGGTGATCGCCAAAGTGTTACACCCTCTCGTCGGCGGAATCGACTGGTTTGCCGACAGACTACCCGCTTTGGAAAGTGATGAGGAAACACAGGCGCGGCACAATGCCACCACCCAGGAGCGTGCCTATCAGTACGCGGATATTTTATTCGATTACTCCGCTCGTATGGTTGCCAGTATGGCGGCGCAAAAATATACGCAGGAAATGCTGGATGGCATGATGATTACGGAAAAATTGCCGAGCTCAACTTATGGCTGGTCTACTTTGTGGGATAGAGGTGTGCAGGTCGGTTCAATGCTGACACTGAATATCATGTTCCACAAACAGAATGAGGCCGTGCAGGACAAAATTCAGGCCTACATGGAAAAGGCATGGAACGTGCCTACGGATGTCGCCAATGCCAGAGCGCGCGACCTCATCAACGTACAGTTACCGAATCTGGCCGGAGCAGCTACGTCTGTAGGTATCCTGTGGAAAGCGCATCAGGATATGCATCCTTCCCCTGCCTGACCACACATCTACAGCGCCGAAATGCGTCCTCGCACCGCTTGGCGCTTCTCCAGCATATACGGAATCAGCCCCTTATAGGTCAGATAGCCCTCATCTGAGAGCGCCTCTTCACTGATCAACTCTTCCAGAAATGGCTTCATCCCGGCAATTGCATCAATATGCGCCTTTTTGACATAGACGTACAATGTACGCGCCACCGGGTAGGATCCATCAGCGATATGCTCAAACTCCGCGTCAATTCCATCTACCGTATGGGCAGCAATTTTATCCATATTCTGATCCAGGTAACTATAGCCAAAAATGCCCAATGCATCCGGGTTTAACGCCAGTTTCTGTACAATCAGGTTATCATTCTCTCCTGCTTCAATGTAATGCCCATCCTCACGCATCGTATGGCAAGCGGTCTTGCGCGTCTTTTTTTCCTGATATTCTGCAACAAACTCTGGTAGGTCCATGCACGCACTTTCCATTACCATTTCTACAAAGGCATCACGCGTACCGGACGTAGATTTTGGGCCATACACTTCAATCTTCTTGTCCGGCAGTGCGGCGTTGACCTGCTTCCAGCGCGTATACGGATTCGTCGTCAATTTACCATCCACGGGTACATCCTTTGCCAGCGCCATGAACAGGTCGCGGCGTGTCAACGGAAAGATATCTCCCTCGATACCGCTAGCGATCACAATGCCATCCATGCCGATAGGAACTTCAATCACTTCACCTACATTATTGGCATCGCAAATCTCTTTTTCGGAACCAAGCATCGGACGGGATGCATTGACGATATCCGGATAGTCCGTTCCCACCCCCTTACAAAATTCCAGCATACCCGCGCCGGTTCCGATGGATTCTACAATTGGCGCTTTATGGCCGGTATTATCGCTATAGCGTTCCGCCACGGCTGCTACAAATGGAAAGACGGTTGAAGAACCAACGATACGAATCTGATCACGCGCTTGGGATGGCATGGCAATCATCATCGCAACGATAAAAAGTAGAATACGCATGAGAAGAACACTCCTAAATTATTTATGCGGAAGCATTATACTTGTTTTCTCGACAATGAGAATTGCCAAAAACGCAACGCTACTATGCAAAAAATGCATGGCTTATGACTCGTTGCCCTCAATCAGCGGTGCTTGGTGATCCTGATTCTGTGACCCCATAACGGATAATTCACCATAATCCATACGCTGGAATACGCCCGCATCTCGCTCTTCTAACTCTGCCAGGATAAATGCATCATGCTCCTGCGTATTCTCAATCGGAAATGTCACTGTGTCGTTGCTCGCTTCAATCACATCGGACTCCATGATTCCTGAGATCACTACCGGGAGATTTACAATACGCACAACATCCCGGCTATCTCCTAATTGATAGGCATGACTGGCATTCTCTGCCTGTACATCCTGGTGCTCACCGTTCTCAAAATACAAACGGTAGGTTCCGGCAGGTAGCTGAGGCAGCGAATAATGCTTAATACCCAATTCGCCGAAACTATGTTGCTTTGCCGGCAATTCCTGCTCAGATGACTGTTCTTCTACATCTACAGGTACGGTTTCCATCGCATCCCCCCGATAATAAACCCTACGCGTGATTCGCCATCTACCCCTACCGGCAATAAAATTGAACGATAGCGGACATGTAACTGATTCGAATTTACAAACTCGCCTTCCTGCTCAATTGGCTGTCCATTCGCCACCACTTCCTCAAATTGGTGGAACAACGTATTACTGGAAGGATAGACCAGCTTTTCGCAGATTTCTTTTTCCTGCGAATCATCACCATACGCCGTCACCAAATCACTGCCCAGATAGCTATACTCATAGCGCTGGGTACGTTCGATAAAACGCACCATCAGGCAAGAGTCCCACACCGTAGCAAGCTGCGTAATATCTACGTCAGACTCATCCGGGTAGGGCTTACTACCGCGCACTGACTCCCAATATTCTCTCAAGACTTCATTGATGCGTTGAAATCCGGGATCTTGTTTCAATACATGTGGTGTGGCGTTTTCCATATATTTCATTAGTTATGTATGTGATTAGATAATAAAGACGCAACAGCGCGCAAGACTTCTCCTGCCAAGTATAACGACCCAGAGATTAATATAAGGTTAGTATGCGGGACGGTTACAGTCAACGCATCAACGGCCTGCTGCCAACCGGCACATCTTTTTACGTCATATCCCAATTGTCGCACCTGTGTCTGCAGCCGATCCGGCGCACAGCTTTTCGGATCACCATCGATCTCTACCACCTGTATGGAAGCGGCAAAGGGCAGCAAATGGCGCAGTGTCTCCACATGATCCTTGTCATCATGCATACCAATCACCAGATGGACAGGCAATGCCTGCTGCTGCATCCATACGGCAGTAGCTTTGGCGGCATCGGGGTTATGCGTACCATCCACTACGATCTGGTGGTGCGTGCCCAACTGGCGGCAGACATCGTCGGGTAGTAGCTGAAGCCGCCCTGGCCAGACGGCATGTGACACGCCTGCCGCCATCGCATCGTTAGACACAGGCAATTGCGCGCGCACCTGCTCCAGGCACGCAATGGCGGTTGCTGCGTTGTCATACTGATGCAGCCCCGGCAGCGAAGGAGGTGGGGTGTCCAGGTCCAGCGTGTCCGAGACATAATGCAGCCTGTGATCTGCCAATCGGGTTACCTGCCATGCTGCACCCAAATCGTAGAGGGGCGCACCACAATGCGTAGCATGAGATTCAATCACCTCCAGCGCTTCCGGCGCCTGCCGTCCGGCAATGCAGGGCGCACCCGGCTTAATGATACCGGCTTTCTCGCCGGCAATTGCTGCGAGTGTCTCCCCCAGAAACTCGCGATGATCCATACCGATGGGCGTGATGACGGTGGCAAGCGGTTCTTCGATCACGTTGGTGGCGTCCAACCGCCCTCCCATACCGACCTCCAGCAACGTGACATCCGCCGGATGCTCGGCAAACAAAGAAAAGGCCAGCACCGTGGCGCTCTCAAAATAGGTAAGCGGGCATTCCTCCAGCAACGGCATCATCGGCGTCAATGCATCCACCAGCATAGCAGCATCCGCTTCTCGGCCTGCAATGATAAAGCGCTCTTCAAACCGCATCAGATGGGGTGACGTATAACGGTGCACGCGGTAACCTGCCGCCTCCAGCATGGCCTGCAAGAACGCAATGACCGAGCCTTTGCCGTTGGTGCCGGCCACATGAATTACCGGCGGAATGCGTTGATGCGGGTTGCCGAGGCGCTCCAGGAACGCCAGCATCCGATCCAGCTTCAAATCGATGTTCGGCAGCGGGTGATGTTCCAATTGATGCAGTAAATGTGCAAGCGGCGTATCGGTGGCACTCATGCCCGATTGCTTACGTGCTGGCAGGCGCGTTGTCTATGGGAAAAATAGGATCGTCATACCGGCGCAGGCCGGTATCTTGTGCGGCGAGACTCCGGCCTTCGCCGGAGTGACACTATTCACTAGCTGCGGGAGGGACCTGGCTTCTCTTTCGCCTGCGGCTGCTCTGGCGTGTTCGCTACGGGCGGCTCATTACTCTGCACATCATCGAACTCAAACCCTTTATATGCCGCCACGTCCGTCGTTGCCGCTTCCGTATCACCGACATTGGCCAGCGGATTGTCGGCCGGATCGGAACGCGTAACATTCAGTGCTTTGTCCGGGCGTTCCCCGGTTGTCACCCGCCCCTGCCGAGCTGCAACTTCAATCGATGCCCCCTGTGCCAGACCAACTTCCGGACTGGCGGGGTTCAGTATTTCCTGCTGGCGTTTATAGGCTCTAATAGGGTCTTTAATCGTCTCAGACTTTTCTAAAAAGTGTTTGAATGCCAGGTCTTGTACTTCTCCGGTGCCCGGCTCAACAATAACGGGTTGTTTCCTATCACGACCTGTACTAGCCACTACTGTTCCTCCAGCGGCAAACCCATTAAATGGATCGACCTGAGGAGTAATCGTCACAGGGCCAATATGAAATGGATAGCCAATTCCACCGAGATCGCTTTGTTTGATCGTTATGGGTGCCGGTCTTTCCTGTGGTGTAAATAACTGGTCATGAAGACTTTCGGAAATGTCTGGATATATGTTCAGGTTACCCGACGGAGTGCGTGTTTTACCACCAAACTCGCCTACAACGGCAACCACTGACTCATATACTTCCACCTCACGCTTATTCAAACCTCCAACACCGTAATAAGTATTTGTCTCAATCTGACTTGCAGGAACATTTTCCTCCGCAGAAAGTGGGTTTTGTAATGGCGGCGTTTGCGCAACCGGCTCCGGTGCAGGCGCAGGTGCCGCTTGCATCAGATCTGCTGCACTCATTGAAATATTCGTATTCAGTATGGACGGCTCTCTTGGGGTAAGGGCTTCCTTCGCCACCGGCGTTGAGAGCGCATCCACACTCGGTGTATTGGAAGTCTGTTGATCAACCGGTGCGCCCACCTCCAAGTCGGACACACTGATAATGGGCGTCTCTTGCTTTTTCTGTTCATCGGTCATGCGCGGTTTCCTTTTGCGTTATCCTTCATCATCATGCCTTAGCATACCATAAAATATGATTAATTCTTAGCGGGCTTGTATGAAGTTTTCATGACGGGGTGAATCGTCATCCGGAAGCCACATACTACAAGACTGTCATGCCGTCGCACTCGCCGCGCTAGCGCTGGCGCAGCGGGTGACGGCATCCGGCCAGACCCCGGCATGCGCCGGGGTGACAGTGATCCACTACGCAAAAAAAAGCTCCCCCGAAGGAGAGCTAAAATGTAATCATTGCTATGTGGTGTATGACCCATCGCACCCGCCCCATCTTTTGGATGGTTTGGATTTGTTGAGCCATGAAGTCGAACGCCCTAACCACCCTAAAACAGGCCAACGACCCGTAATAGTTTGTATTAGGGTTCGTGGGAGGAACGTACCCATCCAACCCACCGGAGTAGGTGGAGGGATTATTCCGGTCGTCCGCATAAGGCCCATGCAACACGACGGCTGCACGGGGATTATTGAACGCCTTCCCTTTACTCAAACGGAGATTTACCGCTCTCTGCATTGGGAATCCTGGGATTCCACCAACACTCTGATATTTCCTCAACACTCCGGAGGAGGTGGGAAAAAAACCGTGACGAGAGGCGGTCAAGGGTGACCAGGCGATCACTCCAACCTTTCCATCCGCTTTCACGGAATGGAGTTGGACAAATGCCGCCCACCCATCAGGGTTAGGGGCATTCTTGGGTTGGAGGTAGGTGATTTCCACCACTCCTTTGACCCCTTCTCGCTGAAAACACTCGGACGTATAGCCCTGCCCCTTGATCCACTGCGCCTCACAGGGAGACGGATTGGTTGCTTTTGCCTGAGACGGCCAGTGCATGGCAGGCGCCATGACTAAAAAAGCCCCCAAAAGCCCACACCACAAAAATTTCAAAACTCTGGATTTCATAAACAATAAAAAAAAACTCCAGAATTACGACAGAGACTTGCGTCTCTTTACTGGTCTTTTTTGAGAAAAAAACCAAAAAAACTTGACGTTAGTATAGCACAGCTTTCATGACCATAGGATGACAATTGCAGGGTTTTGCCTAGCCACGTCATCCCGGACAAGCCGTAGGCGCGATCCGGAATCCATCGTGAATCTTGCTTGTTGATAGATGGACTTAAGGCTCAAGCCCGGAATGCGGATACCCTCCCCCGTTTACGGGGGAGGGATAGGGTGGGGGCTATAGCAGTGCCGAAGACCTTTCCAACAGCCCCCCTCCTAACCTCCCCCCGCAAGCGGTGGGAGGGGTATTACAAAGCAAAAAAAAAGCAGAGGCGGTCGAAACCGATCCTCTGCGTATATTTAGCTAAGCTGGAGAACCATGACTAGGACTACTGGAGTCCTTTGTCGTAAACCTCCGGAATTTGTGGCACGGCCACGGGGACGGAACCATTTTGGGTGTTGATGTTATACACCCGGACTCCAGGTGATCTGAGGTCCTGGATGGTTGCACCCTTGAGCTTTTCAGCTAAGGTGGTCATTGCATCAACCACCGGCTTTTGGTTATCTTTACAATCCTGTAAAGAGTAACCCTCAACTTTCTGATTAACGCCTCCTGACACGCCGGCAAATCCTCCACTCGCAGCGCCTCCATTTGCGGAGAAAACAAATCCTCCTGTACGCTTCATAGGACCACTGGCATTGAGGTAGACATCTCCTTTTCTGAAAATTGCTACACAATCTCCCGTGGCCGTATTTCCAAGCTGGGTGACGCCTGGGCTATAAGAGAAATCACCCTCGTCGTTTATGACAACTGACGAGCGAGATGAGTCATCCCCTTGCCTCTGATCACCCTGCGAGAAGGTTTTATCACCCTCGCGCAAAGTTTGACTCTGCGGCGCTCCTGTCGCGGTGGCGGTTGCCTCAGGGCTACCTCCGCTCAACGTGGTGTCACCCACGCGAAGGTTTTGCTCAGCTTTTCCTCCATCGCCTCCTTTCCCTCCGTGGGAGGTGGATTCGGCTCTGGAGTCCCCCGTTTTAACAGTCCGGCGGGGGCGCCGGTTTTTGCGAGTTTTTTTCTTTCCGTCCTCCCGGTCAGACCGGGGAGGATTATGACCCTCATCTCCCACCTCAGGGGCGGGGTGCGGATCATGCTCATCCTCATTATCAGGATCGAAAGCAGGAGGTACCTCCTTTTCTTTCGCCTCCTCATCTACCACCCGCTGGGGGTGGTGTGGTTGATGATGTTTCCATCCTGCCATGCCGGGCTGGGGTGTAAACACCACCAAACCGCCAGAAAGAACCAGGATAGAAGAAGCGAAAGCGGAAAGACGAGTGGTTAAGCTCATAATAAAAAAAACTCCAGTTATTGTAACTTTAGCCCCCTTGGCCGCGATGCCGCGGGGGTGAACATGTTGTTAGGACAGGTAAAGGTATGACCCTTTCCCTACCCTTAGGCCTTTCTCCGACATACGCCGCCACCGGTAAGGGTGCTTTGTATGTTAAAAAAGGCTACAACGAATCTTAACTATAACAAAAAAACGATGACGGTTGTGTGAAGATAGTTGGCGGTTGATGGTTGGCAGTTGACAGATAATCTACTGGCCGAATACTGCGAACGGCCAACTGCTAACTGCCAGCAAACCAGCTACCGCGTCAAATGCCGGAAGATCGCTTCCAGCTCGGTTTCCTTCGTGGTTAGGTCAGCGATGCAGATACTGGCTTTATGCAACCCTTTGAGTAGCGACTCAATATTGGTTTGCTCCGGCTTGTAACCGATCTGCAAGCGGCCATCCTCGAGCAACTCCCACCCCTCTTTCGCCAGCGCGTCAGGCAGGTTCGCCACCGACTCACCGGGCTGCACCAGCAGGCATTTATTCTCAAACCCACGCATCAGCGCCTGTTTCTTGTCGCAGGCCACCACCTCACCATGATTGATAATGGCGATTTCGTCGCAGAGTTCCTCCGCCTCTTCCAGATAATGAGTGGTGAGCAGAATCGTTGTGCCGTTGCGATTCAGATCACGGACATAATCCCAGAGCTGGGTGCGTAGTTCGATGTCCACCCCGGCGGTCGGTTCGTCCAGCACCAGCACTTGCGGCGCATGCACCAGTGCCTTGCCGATCAACAAACGGCGGCGCATCCCTCCGGAGAGCGAGCGCGGGCGGGCATCGGCCTTGTCGGCCAGCCCCATCGCCTCGATGATCTCCTGAGTGCGGCGTTTCGCCTTCGGCACACCATAATAGCCGGCATGGATGTCGAGCGCCTGACGCACAGTGAAGAATGTGTCCAGCACCAGCTCCTGCGGCACCACACCGATGGCCAGCCGTGCCTCGCGCTCCTGCTCGACAATGTCATGCCCGCAAATACGCACCTCTCCGGCGCTTTTGAGCACCAGCCCGGCCATGATATTGATGATCGTTGATTTTCCAGCACCGTTCGGCCCCAGTAATCCGAAGAATGCACCACGCGGGATGGTCAGATCCACTCCTTTCAGCGCCTGCTTTGATTCCGCCTTCCCCTTCCCATGGTAGGTTTTTTGTAGGTTGGTAATCTCGACGGCGGGTGTGGTCATGGCATTCCTACTAAATCATTATGGCGAAGGCCGGAATCCAGACCTTCGCCCTCAATGTACCCCGGCCTACGCCGGAATGATGGTCGTCTTACTTCTTCGCCCGGCGCGGCCCTCGACCCCGAGGACGCTCAGAACGATCTCCGCGATCATCGTCACTCTCCTCGACCTCGATTTCCTCGCCCGTTTCCTGATCAACCCGGCGCATGGAAAGTCGGAACTTACCACGCTGGTCAATGTCCACCAGCTTGACTTTCACGGCATCGCCTTCTGAAAGCACCGAACGCACATCAGCGATACGCTCGCCGGTGATTTCGCTGACATGTACCAGACCCTCATGATTCCCGATGAATTTCACGAAGGCTCCGAAATCAACGATGCTGACCACGGTTCCATCATAGATGGTGCCTTTCTCTGGCTCGGCAACAATGTCGCTAATCCATGCCTCGGCAGCCTTCGCCTGTGCACCCGTGAGTGCGTAAATGCGAATCGAGCCGTCATCTTCAATGTCGATCTTGGCTTCGGTCTGCTCACAGATTTCACGAATGACCTTCCCGCCGGAACCGATGACATCGCGGATTTTGTCCTTGTCGATCTGCATGGTAGTGATGGTCGGTGCATTGTCATTCACGCTTTCACGCGACTCGGTGATCGCCTTGGACATGGCTTCAAGAATGGTCTTACGGCCACCATGCGCCTGATCCAGCGCCACCTGCATGATGTCTTCGGTAATCCCGTCAATCTTGATGTCCATTTGCAGCGCCGTCACACCTTTTTCGGTACCGGCGACTTTAAAGTCCATATCACCCAGATGATCCTCATCACCCAGAATGTCTGACAGCACGATGAAATCATCGCCTTCCTTGATCAGCCCCATGGCAATCCCGGCAATCGGACGCGCAATCGGTACACCCGCATCCATCATCGCCAGTGACGAACCACACACGGTTGCCATTGAGGACGAGCCGTTTGACTCGGTAATCTCGGAGACAATACGAATGGTGTAAGGAAAATCTTCAGACTCCGGCAACAGCGCACGTACCGCACGCCAGGCCAGCTTGCCATGCCCGATTTCACGGCGTCCGGGCGGACGCATCGGGTTAGACTCACCCACAGAGTAGGGCGGGAAATTATAGTGCAGCAGGAACTTCTCTTTATATTCGCCTTCCAGCGCATCAATGATCTGCTCATCCTGCGACGTGCCCAGCGTGGTGACGACCAGCGCTTGTGTTTCGCCACGGGTAAACAAAGCTGAACCATGCGTTTGCGGCAGGATACCCACTTCCGCTTCAATCTGACGCACATCCGCCAGGCCACGCCCGTCAATACGCTTCTTGGTATCAATCAGGTCAACGCGAACGATGGATTTTTCCAGCTTCTTGATCGCATCACTGATTTTGACCGCCGGATGCTCGCCTTCTTCAAAAGAGGAGGCGATGCTATCACGAATTTCTGCCAGGCGCGTTTGGCGCGCCTGCTTGTCAGTCAGCTTGTAGGCTTCGCGGAAGTCGGCGTCGCCCTGCTCGACCACCTTGGCATAGAGCGCGTCCCAACCTTCATAACCACTCAGATCCCATGGCTCCTTGGCGCAACACTCGGCAAAATCAATGATTAAATCAATGACCTTCTGCATTTCCTTATGCCCATGCATCACCGCACCCAGCATCACATCTTCCGGCAGTTCATTGGCTTCGGATTCCACCATCAGGACGGAGCTTTGTGTTCCGGCCACCACCAAGTCAAGATCGCTTTCTTCTACTTCTGCTTTTGTTGGGTTGAGCGTGTATTTGCCATCGGCATAACCAACGCGCGCGCCGGCAATCGGCCCCATAAATGGCACACCGGCAATCGTCAGTGCCGCAGACGCGCCGATCATCGCTACAATGTCCGGGTTCTCCTGTTTGTCCGTAGATAACAACGTACAGATGATCTGCGTGTCATTGCGGAATTCATCAGGAAAGAGTGGGCGAATCGGACGGTCGATTAGACGTGAGGTCAGCGTTTCCTTTTCACTTGGTCGGCCTTCGCGCTTAAAGAATCCACCCGGGATTTTCCCCGCTGCAAACGTCTTTTCCTGATAATGTACCGTCAGTGGAAAGAAATCCACGTCGGGCTTTTGTTTCTTGGCAGATACGGTGGTACATAACAGCGCCACATCGCCATATTTAACGACCACGGCACCATCGGCCTGACGGGCGATTTTACCGCTTTCCAGGGTTAGCGTACGTCCACCCCATTCGATTGATTTTCTGGTAATATTGAACATGTGTTGACTTCCTTCACATAAAGGCCATCCCTACAATCATGATAACGTGCCGCAAGCATTTTCTGCTCTGCTGCACATGAGGGATGACGTGTTAAATAACACGCAAGCGGAAGTCTGAACTTATGCAAAAGCTCAAATCAAAGCCTTTGATTAAATTCAGTACCGCCGACGCAACCCGGATGTCATACCGGAAAAAACCTGCCAGCACAAGGGGAAAGGTGTAGCATTAAGTAATGCGCAGTTGCATCTTTAGAATAATTGACTTACATATAGATTAATAGAATTTATTCTAAACAGAATCATGGATTTTGACCGGGATAATCATATAATTTTAGTAGTCGTCGCTACTATCATTGTGGCGCTCTACTTGTTAACTGGCGTAGCGCTGTTGCAGCTGTATAATTTTAACTCTTATACAGTTATAACAGCGGAGATAGAAACGTTTTTTAGCAGTGACTTAGGGCTTGCCCTAGGTGACCTAGGAGATGTTATCATCTTGATGTCAATAGTATTTGCCATTGTAGTAAATGTGTTTGCACACGCTCGGTGGTTCTACCAAGAATACCTTAAATAAAGGCGAGATTCGTAAGAACCCCGCCTTCTTTTTTTTATAGCACGTTCGGAAGCTTTTCATACATTGTATGAACATGCTTACGAAGGGCGTGCTATAGGTTTAAAGGTTATAGCCTGTTATTCGTTTCCATTTCCGTATGGAAATAAAACGAATCGGCTATAATGCTTAACTACCTGTCAACGCGGTGTCTTCTCCTCCGCCCATCATGTTCTCAATCAGGCTTGGATCGACATCCTGCGCTTCAGCCTCCTCTAGCTGTGGCAGACTGGCAGCAATTTCCTTATCGTTCTGCGCCGCAATCTTCTTATATTTGCGCATCACGGAACCCGTACCTGCTGGGATCAGACGCCCGACAATCACGTTTTCTTTGAGTCCGATCAACCGGTCCTGCTTACCGCTTACTGCCGCTTCCGTCAGCACACGGGTCGTTTCCTGGAACGACGCAGCCGAGATAAACGAACGCGTTTGCAGTGAGGCTTTGGTAATCCCTTGCAACACTGGCAGGCCTTCCGCCGGACGCTTCTCTTCCGCTACCAGCTTCTCGTTGGTTTCTTCGAACTCCTCACGATCTACCAACTCTTCGGCCAGATAGGTCGAATCCCCGGCATTGGTAATCTCAATCTTCTGGAGCATCTGGCGTACCACGACTTCAATATGCTTATCGTTGATACCAACCCCTTGCAGACGATAGACCTGCTGGACTTCGTTGACCATATAATGCGCCAGTGCTTCCACGCCCATCACTTTCAAGATGTCGTGTGGCACGGGATTTCCGTCCATCAAGAGATCCCCTTTCTGCACATAATCCCCTTCCTGTACGGTAATCAACTTACCTTTAGGAATCATATACTCCACCGGCTCGATGGCTTCATCTTGCGCACGAATGATCAGGCGGCGCTTAGCCTTGTAATCATTCCCGAATTCCACCGTACCTTCGATCTCACTGATAATCGCGTGATCCTTCGG
The DNA here is from genome assembly GCA_028279475.1 of Rickettsiales bacterium. GTDB lineage: Bacteria > Pseudomonadota > Alphaproteobacteria > Rickettsiales > UBA998 > JANQNR01. Next base: position 521,290 of record JANQNR010000004.1, read on the forward strand.
CTTACGCGCCTCAAACAGTTCCGCCACACGCGGCAGACCGCCGGTAATATCACGGGTTTTGGTTGACTCACGCGGAATCCGTGCCAGCACGTCACCAGCATGTACCTGCTGGCCGTCCTCAACATTGAGAATCGCATCCACCGCCAGGAAGTAACGCGCTTCCAGGCCATTCGCCATGGTGATGATCTCGTCATTCTCATCACGCAGGGCAATCCGCGGCTTCAAATCGGCACCGCGTTTCTGCTGACGCCAGTCAATCACCACCTTGCTGGAAATTCCGGTAGACTCATCAGTCACTTCACGCAGCGATACGCCACCGACCAGATCACGATAACGGGCAATTCCGGTTTTCTCGGTGATAATCGGGATGGTATACGGATCCCATTCCGCCAGCTTGTCACCACGCTTGACCTGTGCCCCCTCGTCATGGAGCACACGCGCGCCGTACGGTAGTTTGTGACGCGCTTTCTCACGCCCATCTTCATCCCGCAGCACCAATTCACAGGTACGGCTCATCACCACGCGGCGATCCTTGGAGTCCACCACCACATTCTTGTTACTCAGCTCAATACGGCCATCATGCGATGCTTCCACACTGTTCTGCTCGGCACCACGCTGCGCAGCGCCTCCGATGTGGAACGTCCGCATGGTTAACTGCGTACCCGGCTCACCAATGGATTGCGCGGCAATCACACCAATAGCCTCGCCCATATTGACCGGTGTCCCACGCGCTAGATCACGCCCATAACATTTAGCACAGACGCCACCCTTACTATCACAAGTGAGCACTGAACGTACCATCAACGATTCAATGCCGGCCTCATCAATACGCTTAACCGCCGCCTCATCAATCAACTGACCCGCGGCAATCACGACTTCACCGGTTTTCGGATGCTGAACATCCTTGGCGCTGGTACGGCCCAGAATCTTGTCGGCCAGTTCGACGATCACTTCACCACCTTCAATGATGGCCTTCATGACGAGGCCGTTTTCCGTACCGCAATCATCTTCGATGATAATACAGTCCTGCGCCACATCGACCAGACGACGGGTCAGATACCCGGAGTTAGCCGTTTTCAGTGCCGTATCCGCCAGGCCTTTCCGCGCTCCATGTGATGAATTAAAGTATTCGAGTACGTTCAACCCTTCCTTAAAGTTGGAAATAATCGGCGTTTCGATGATTTCACCGGACGGCTTGGCCATCAGCCCACGCATCCCAGCCAGCTGCTTGATCTGCGCTGCCGAACCACGTGCCCCGGAATGCGCCATCATGAAAATGGAATTCACCGTACGGGCAGAGCGCTCTCCTTCCTTGGTACCGATACCGGAAATTTCGCGCATCATATCTTCTGCTACATGCTCGGTACAATGGGACCAGGCATCGATCACCTTGTTGTACTTCTCACCGGACGTAATCAGACCGTCGGCATATTGCTGCTCGAACTGCTTCACTTCCGCCATAGTGCCATTGATATGTTTATCCTTGGACGTCGGGATAATCATGTCATCCTTACCGAATGAAATTCCGGCCTTACAGGCATTCTCAAAACCAAGCTTCATCACCCGGTCACAGAAAATCACCGTCTCTTTCTGACCACAATGACGGTAGACCGTATCAATCACTGCTCCAACCGTCTTCTTGGTCATCGGCTGATTCACCAACTCGTAGCTGATATTCGAATGCTTCGGCAGCAGCTCGGCAATGAGCAGGCGTCCCGGCGTACACTCGATTAACTCCGTCACTTCGTTGCCTTCCGCATCCTTACGTGCAAAACGCGCTTTCACACGACTATGCAACGTCACCAGCTTGTTCTCCAGTGCGTGATGCACCTCGTCCATATTGGCAAACACCATACCTTCGCCAATTTCACCGTCGGATTCCAGTGATAGGTAATAGAGTCCCAGTACAATATCTTGTGTCGGCACAATAATCGGCTTTCCGTTGGCCGGGGACAGGATGTTGTTGGTCGACATAATCAGCACGCGGGCTTCCAGTTGCGCTTCGATAGAGAGCGGCACATGCACGGCCATCTGGTCGCCATCAAAATCGGCATTAAATGCGGTACAGACCAACGGGTGCAGACGAATCGCCTTCCCTTCCACCAGCATTGGCTCGAATGCCTGAATACCCAAGCGGTGCAGCGTCGGTGCCCGGTTGAGCATTACCGGGTGCTCGCGAATCACCTGCTCGAGGAAGTCCCAGACTTCCGGACGCTCGGTTTCCACCATCCGCTTCGCCGCTTTCAATGTCGGCGCAATGCCATACATTTCCAGTTTGGCATAAATAAACGGCTTGAATAGCTCCAACGCCATTTTCTTCGGCAGGCCACATTGATGCAGTTTCAACTCCGGACCAACCACAATGACGGAACGGCCAGAATAATCCACACGCTTACCCAGCAGGTTCTGACGGAAACGTCCCTGCTTACCCTTAAGCATGTCGGACAAAGATTTCAATGGACGCTTGTTAGTACCAGAAATCACGCGGCCACGGCGTCCATTATCGAACAATGCATCCACTGATTCCTGTAACATCCGCTTTTCATTACGCACAATAATATCCGGCGCGCGCAGTTCCAGCAGGCGCTTCAGACGGTTATTCCGGTTAATCACCCGGCGGTATAGGTCGTTCAGATCCGACGTCGCAAAACGGCCACCATCGAGCGGCACCAACGGACGCAAATCCGGCGGAATGACTGGGATGATTGTCATAATCATCCATTCCGGCTTGTTGTTTGACTCCACGAAAGAATCCACGATCTTCAGGCGCTTGATCAGCTTTTTGCGCTTGGCCTCAGACGTCGCTTCTGCCAATTCTGCCCGCAATTGCGTTTGCTCTTCCTCCATGTCGAGTTCCGAGAGCATGTCACGAATCGCTTCCGCACCAATGCTGGCCGTAAACGCCGCTTCACCATATTCGTCCATGGCGTCGTAATACTGGTCTTCGCTGAGCAACTCACCTTTCTCAAATGGCGTCAGGCCGGGATCAGTCACCACATAGCTTTCAAAGTACAGCACACGCTCCAGATCCTTCAGTGCCATATCCAGCAGCAGGCCGATACGGGACGGCAGAGATTTCAGGAACCAGATATGGGCGACCGGCGCCGCCAGTTCGATATGTCCCATACGATCACGGCGCACTTTGGAGGTGGTCACTTCCACGCCACATTTTTCGCAGACAATCCCTTTATATTTCATGCGCTTATATTTTCCGCACAGGCACTCATAATCCTTGATCGGACCGAAGATACGCGCGCAGAACAGCCCGTCACGCTCCGGCTTGAACGTGCGGTAATTGATGGTTTCCGGCTTTTTCACCTCACCAAACGACCAGGAACGGATTTTCTCCGGGCTGGCGATGGAAATCTTGATGCCATCGAATTGTTTGGCCTGTTGCACTCCACCAAAAAGCTGCATGATTTCATTGCTCATAATTCGTTCCTTTTGCCTGTGTGATCTTCTATGTATCAGTTATGGTTAATGTTTCAAACGCTCCCCCCTTGCGGGGGAGCCGAAGAGCGCTTAAGCGCGATGCGGTGGGGGGTCATAAGCCTGAATATATAATAGTAAACCCCTCACCCAATCGGACGTTCCGTCCTCTTGGACTCTCCCGCAAGGGGAGAGTAGCATCCCGGCTTTAACTCCCATAAGCTTCCTCTCCCTACTCCGCATCCTCGACCAGCTCGACATTCAAGCCCAGCGAGCGCAATTCCTTGACCATCACATGGAAGGATTCCGGAATGCCTGACTCGAAGGAATGATCGCCCTTGACGATCGACTCGTACACCTTACTACGTCCGGCCACGTCATCCGATTTCACGGTGAGCATTTCCTGCAACGTATAGGCCGCACCGTATGCCTGCAACGCCCAACATTCCATCTCTCCGAAGCGCTGGCCACCGAATTGCGACTTCCCGCCCAGTGGCTGCTGCGTTACCAGCGAGTATGGCCCGATGGAGCGCGCATGAATCTTGTCATCGACCAGATGGTGCAGTTTGAGCATATAGATATACCCCACCGTCACTTTACGGTCGAACACGTCACCGGAGCGGCCATCAATCAGGGTTACCTGCCCGGAACGGTCATGACCGGAGCGTTCCAGCCAGACAGCAATGTCTTCCTCATGGGCACCATCAAAGACCGGCGTTGCAAACGGCACACCACGCTTGAGGTTGGTCGCCAGCTCAATCATATCGGATTCTTCCATCGACTTCACCAGCGCCTGATTCTCTTTTTCCTCATAGATGTCCAGCAGCTTCTTGCGCACCGCCTCTGCCTTGCCGTCATGGGCATAGCCGTCCAGCGCATCACGCACCTGCGCACCAATCCCGGCGGCCGCCCATCCCAGATGCGTTTCCAGAATCTGTCCGACATTCATCCGTGATGGTACACCCAGCGGGTTCAATACGATATCCACCGGCGTGCCATCTTCCAGATGCGGCATGTCTTCAATCGGCGTAATTCGTGAAATCACCCCTTTGTTACCATGACGTCCGGCCATTTTGTCACCTGGCTGGAGCTTGCGCTTCACCGCGACGAACACTTTGACCATCTTAAGCACGCCCGGCATCAGATCGTCACCGGCCTGAAGCTTCTCCACCTTGTTTTCGAACCAGGCATTCAAACGGCCAACGGCATCGTCGAGCTGCTTTTTCAGTGACTCGACTTCGCGCATGACCTTTTCATCATCCACGACGATTTCCCACCATACGCCTTTAGGCTGTTCGCTGAGCATGTCTTCGGTGACTTTTGCCTTTGCCTTAATGCCTTTTGGCCCTTTGACAATGGTCTTACCAGTCAACACCTCCTGCAGCCGCCCATAGATGAAGCGCTCAATAATCGCCCGCTCATCGCTGCGGTCTTTCTGCAGATGGTCAATCTCGGTTTTCTCAATCGCCAGATGACGCTCATCCTTTTCTACCCCACGGCGCGTAAACACTTTCACACCCACAGTGGTTCCTGCTACACCCGGTGGCAGGCGCAGTGAGCTATCGCGTACGTCAGAGGCTTTCTCACCAAAGATCGCACGCAGTAATTTCTCTTCCGGTGTGACTGGGGATTCGCTCTTTGGCGTCACCTTTCCGACCAGAATATCGCCCGGCTTGACTTCGGCACCAATATGCACGACCCCGATTTCATCGAGGTTGCGCAGCGCTTCTTCCCCGACATTGGGAATGTCGCGGGTAATTTCTTCCGGCCCCAGCTTGGTATCCCGCGCCATGACCTCGAATTCTTCAATGTGAATGGAGGTGAAGACATCATCAGAAACCAGCTTCTCGGAAATCAGGATGGAATCCTCGAAATTATAGCCGTTCCATGGCATGAACGCGACCAGCACGTTGCGACCCAGCGCCAACTCACCCAGATGCGTACTTGGACCATCGGCGATGATATCGCCCTTGCGTACCATATCGCCCACTTTGACGACCGGACGCTGGTTGATGCAGGTATTCTGGTTCGAACGCTGGAATTTCATCAGGTTATAAATGTCTACGCCCGGAGATGCTTCATCCGGACCACTTTCACAGCGCACCACGATACGTGTGGCATCAACCTGGTCGACCACACCGTCACGACGTGCAACCGTCGTCACACCGGAGTCACCGGCAACAATTGCCTCCATACCCGTTCCTACCAGTGGTGCATCAGCACGCACCAGCGGCACGGCTTGGCGCTGCATGTTTGATCCCATCAATGCACGGTTGGCATCATCATTCTCGAGGAAGGGGATCAGCGACGCGGCTACGGATACTAGCTGCTTGGGCGATACATCGACAAAGTCAATCTGCTCCGGCGGCACCATGACGAAATCACTATCTTTACGGCAACTAATCAGATCATCCTTGAACTTGCCCTTGGCATCCAGCTCCGTATTAGACTGGGCAATGGTATAACGCCCCTCTTCGATCGCCGAAAGATAGATCACCTCATCGGTTACGATTCCCTTTTCCACCTTACGGTACGGGCTTTCAATAAAGCCGTATTTGTTGATACGGGCATAGGTCGCCATCGAGTTAATCAGCCCGATATTCGGCCCTTCCGGCGTCTCAATCGGACAAATTCGTCCATAATGGGTCGGGTGTACGTCACGTACTTCAAACCCGGCACGTTCACGCGTCAGACCACCTGGCCCCAGCGCCGACAGGCGCCGCTTATGTGTAATTTCCGAGAGCGGATTGGTTTGATCCATGAACTGTGACAGCTGCGACGAACCGAAGAATTCACGCACCGCCGCAATGAGCGGCTTCGCATTCACCAGATCATGCGGCATTACCGTATCAATATCCACTGAACTCATACGTTCGACAATGCTACGCTCCATACGTACCAGCCCAATGCGGAACTGATTTTCCATCAACTCGCCTACGGAACGCACCCGGCGATTTCCGAGATGATCGATATCGTCGGTTTCTCCAACACCATCCTTCAAATTGACCAAAGTACGAATAGTAGAAATAACATCTTCTGAAGACAACACGCCCGTTTCTTCAGAAATATCCAGCCCGAGTCGCGCATTCATTTTCAGGCGCCCTACTTCAGAGAGGTCGTATCGCTCCTGCTCAAAGAACAGTGAAAGGAACAATGCTTCCGCTGCTTCCGGAGTCGTCGGCTCACCGGGGCGCATCACACGATAAATATCCAGCAACGCATCATCCTTGCTCTGATTTTTATCAGCCACCAGTGTATTGCGAATATAAGAACCGATATTTTGCTCATCAATGGCCAGCACCTCCACGGACTTCTGACCCATATCCATGATCTGATCTAGTATGACAGGGGTTACTTGGTCACCCGCCTCAGCAATAATCTCACCGGTCTTCGTATTAACAATGTCTTGCGCAATAAATTTTGTTTCCAGCACTTCTTCACTGAGAAGAAGGTTCTTTACTCCGGCCTCTTCAAGTTTTTTGAGTAAGCGTGGCGTGATCTTACGATCCGCTTCCAACACTTCTTTACCTGTCTTTGCGTCCACTAACGGGTAAGGAAATTTGGCGCCTTTGAGTAACTCAGCATCAAATGCCTGCGCCCACCCTTTCATCATTTTGGTCAACGCCGTCTTGTCATAGAATGCAGCAAGTATCGCCTCTGCATCCATGCCCAACGCTCGTAATACCGTTGTAGCAGGCAACTTACGGCGACGGTCGATACGGGCATACACCAGATCTTTAGCGTCAAATTCAAAGTCCAACCAGGAACCACGATACGGAATTACCCGCGCATTAAACAGAATCTTACCGGAACTGTGTGACTTACCACCATCATGATCGAAAAACACACCTGGTGAGCGGTGCATCTGGCTGACAATTACGCGCTCGGTACCATTAATGATGAATGTCCCATTATCGGTCATCAACGGGATATCGCCAAGGTAAACTTCCTGTTCTTTTACATCCTTGATTTCACGTGCACCGGTATCTTCATCGACAATCCAGACAATCAGCCGCAACGTTACTCGCAGGGGAATCGAGTAATTAATGTCACGCTGGCGACATTCATCAACATCATATTTCGGCTTATCGAAACTAAAGGACACATATTCCAGCGTCGCCGCCCCGGAAAAGTCCTCAATCGGGAAGACAGATTTAAAGACAGCATTCAGCCCTTTATTTGCCCGCTCTTCCTCAGACATACCCAATTGCAGGAACTTGTCATAGGAATTCTTCTGCACCTCAATCAGGCTGGGAAGTGAAGCGGCGGCTTTAATCTTACCGAAACTTTTTCTGATACGCTTACGAGAGGTGAATGAGTGAGTATGAGACTGGGATGCCGTTGCTGATGTTGCCATGGATAATTACCTGTTGTGGGCGTGTGAATGATGTGACAAGCACATGAGGGCGCAACGGGGATTATTCCGCTGCGCCCACTGTTTAATGCAAAAGAAAACTACTTAAGCTCAACCGTAGCGCCGGCTGCTTCCAGCTTCGCCTTGATCTCGTTGGCTTCGTCTTTCGCCACGCCTTCTTTCAACGGCTTCGGTGCACCTTCGACCAGCTCTTTCGCTTCTTTCAGCCCCAGACCGGTGATGGTACGCACTTCTTTAATGACGTTGATCTTCTTATCGCCGGCAGATGCCAGAACAATATCAAACTCATCTTTTTCTGCTGCCGCATCTGCGCCACCTGCCGCTGCACCAGGTGCCGCCGCTACAGCAACGGGAGCCGCTGCAGATACACCCCATTTGTCTTCCAACAGCTTGGAAAGCTCTGCCGCTTCCAGCACAGTCAATTCAGAAAGCTGATCGACGATTTGTTCTAAGTTAGCCATGATATACCCCTTATTGTTAACTCTGTTTGTTAAATGATCCTACTTGCTTATTGTCCTGACGAACCATAAGCACCAAAAACCCGCGCCAACTGCCCGGCAGGCGCACCCGTGACCCCCGCAATACGCGTTGCAGGCGTCTTGATAAGCGAAATGATCTTCGCTCTCAGCTCATCAAGCGATGGCATGGTCGCCAGCGCCTTGATTCCGTTTGCATCCATGACATTGCCAGCGAAAGATGCCGCCAACATCACTAGTTGCTCGTTTTCCTTGGAAAACTCACTGATCAGCTGCGCCGCTGCGACCGGATCGGAAGCAAAGGCTACTGCCGTCGGTCCGGTAAACTGATCGCTCAGATGCTCAAATCCTGATTCTTTCAATGCCAGCTTGGCCAAGGAGTTCTTTGTCACCTTAAACGATGCGCCGCAGGCTCTTGCTTTCACACGCAATTCTGACATCTGCGCCACGTCCAGACCTTTATAATGCGTCAGAATCAATATCTCGGCATCTTCAAAGGAATCACGAAACGATTCAACCCATTGTGTTTTCTGTGTGCGATCCATACTGCCCCCTATCCTACGCTGCGACCGTCGCCGGATCGATCTTAACGCCTGAACCCATCGTCGATGACAGGCTGATACGTTTCAGATATGTCCCTTTTGCTGCCGTCGGCTTGGCTTTTTCTACCGCCGCGATGAAGGCCACCAGATTCTCTTTCAACTGCTTGGCATCGAAACTAGCCTTACCGATACCAGCGTGGACAATCCCGGCTTTTTCCATGCGGAACTGAATTTCTCCTGCCTTCGCCGCTGTGACTGCTTCGGTAACATTCGGTGTGACTGTTCCCAATTTCGGATTGGGCATCAGCCCTTTTGGTCCAAGAATTTTCGCCACACGGCCCACCAACGCCATCATATCGGGCGTTGCAACACAACGATCAAAATTGATCTCACCTTTTTGAATGGCTTCGACCAACTCTTCTGCACCGACTACGTCAGCGCCAGCCTTCTTGGCGTCATCCGCCTTAGCATCACGGGCAAATACCGCCACACGCACAGACTTACCGGTACCATGAGGCAATGCTGCCGTGCCACGCACCATCTGATCTGATTTCTTTGCATCCACACCAAGCACAATTGCCGCTTCGACTGTTTCATCGAACTTGGCACTCGCGCCATCTTTCACCAGCTTACACGCATCATCTGCAGCATACAGTTTCTGCTGCTCAACGGATTTACGCAATTCCCGAATTCTTTTTCCCAGCTTTGCCATCTTGTTAGCCTTCCACCACTTGTAGCCCCATAGACACGGCAGAGCCTTTAATCATCTCCATCGCTGCATCCACTGTGTGGGCGTTTAAGTCTTCCATTTTCTTTTCGGCGATTTCTTTGACCTGCGCCAACGTCACCTTGCCTTTGACTTCCTTGCCAGGTGCATTCGCACCCTTCGCCAGTTTTGCTGCCTTTTTCAAGAAATACGACACTGGCGGCGCTTTCATGGTGAAGGTAAAGCTGCGATCAGCATACACCGTAATCACCACCGGAATCGGGGCACCTGCTTCAGCATTCTGCGTCGCTGCATTGAATGCCTTACAAAATTCCATAATATTGACACCACGTTGACCCAACGCAGGCCCCACGGGCGGCGAAGGATTCGCTTTTCCCGCTGGAATCTGTAATTTAATGTAACCGTCTATCTGCTTCGCCATGATTTTATCCCGCAAAATGGAACACGTCTTATAGTGAGCGGCAACGCTGCCGTCAACCTTTTATTTGCGTAGAAACTTACGATACTTTTTCTACCTGGGAGAACTGCAAGTCCACCGGCGTCGGACGGCCAAAGATGGTAACAGAGAGCTTGACCCGTTCTTTCTCGGAATCCACTTCTTCAATCACCCCGACAAAGGATTCGAACGGCCCATCGACCACTTTCACTTGCTCACCGACTTCAAAGATCATCTGATCCTTCGGCTTGTCCATCCCCTCTTTTACTTGCGCAAAGATTCGATCGACCTCCGCCTGCGTCACCGGCTGTGGACGATTTCCGCCACCACCCAAAAAGCCGTTCACCTTCGGGATCGTCTTGACCAACTGCCAGGTGGCATCACTCATAGCCATCTTCACCAGGATATAACCAGGGAAGAACTTGCGCTCCATCGAGACTTTCTTACCTCGACGCATTTCCACCACGTCTTCCGTCGGCACAATCACCTCTTCAAATGCATCGGACAATCCCTGCTGCGCAGCGTTTTCCAGAATGGTCTGCTGCACCTTCTTTTCAAAGCCGGAATGCGCCTGCACAATGTACCAGCGTGTTTTTGCCTTTGTTGATTCCTTCGCCTGCGCTGCCTCTGACACGTTTCTATCCTCCAAAACCTAAAATCCACTGAACCACAAGCGAGATAAGACTATCGACCATCAGGAAGAATATGGCGGAAATGGTAGCCAGCACCAATACCATTGCCGTTGACAGCATGGTTTCCTTACGGGTTGGCCATACCACACGGCTCGTTTCCTGCCTGACTTCACGCGTAAACTTAGCGGGATTCAATGGTTACTCCTTACAATTTTTGCTAAAGAAGGAGATGCTTAGTGAAATTACAGCCAAATAGCAAGCGTTACTTTCGTTCAGCACAGGTTCTTAAGTACCAACAACCTGCCCGTTCTTATGCCGGATTGCAATCACGGATGGCCGAGGAGGCATGGACACATCGAAATCCGGCCAGCGTGTCTTTGGATTATCGAAAGATGACCCCTCCCCCGGATGCTGAACGGCAAGAAACAACGTCTTGCTGTCAGGCGTGAAAGCAGGTCCCGTTACCTCTGCCCCCAGCGGAGAGGTAAAAAACAATCGTGTCAGCCCCTTTGCGCCACCACTACAATCGGCAGCATACAACCCATCGTTTTTCTGAATACTCTTTTCCTGGCCATCGGTACAAATCCAGATACGCCCCTGATGGTCGAACGCTACATTGTCAGGATTGGCCAGCCAGCCATGTTCCGATAGCGGTGCTGGATAGGATGCCCGGTGTGCCGCCTTGAATGGACTGCCACCATAAATAAACTCATTCCAGACAAATCGGTCTGCCGCATGGTTAAACCCCTGGTCTGATTGCGGAGGCGTCAACTCCAGAATATGTCCAAACAGATTCACGGGTCGGGGATTAGCGACATTCGGTTTCACACGCGCCGGGTTTTTCGTCAGTGTCAGAAAGAGAGAGCCTGTGACCGGGTTGACCTCCACATCTTCCGGCCTGTCCATCGGCGTTGCACCAACCAAGTCAGCAGCCTGGCGTGTGTATACTGCAATATCAGCCTGAGAGTGAAAACCATGCTCCGGGATCAACTGCCCTTCCCCATAAATAAGCGGCAACCATTCCACCGACCCGTCCTCGTGAAACCGTGCGACCGATAGCACCCCATCATCCAGTAAATCACGATTCGCTTCGAGATTCTCCGGATCATAACGCCGCTTAGTTACAAAGCGGTAGACATACTCAAACGCTTCATCGTCACCACTATAGACCACCACTCGCCCATCATGGTTCAGCGTCACGCTGGCGCATTCATGCTTGAAGCGCCCCAGTGACGTACGCTTCACCGGCATCACATCGGGGCGGTAGGGGTCATATTCCACGATCCAGCCAAACCGGTTCGGCTCGTTTGGCTCCTTACTGTAATCAAACCGGTCATCGGCATGGTGCCAGTGATAAAAACTTTCCGAACCAACCCCATAACGCTCATAGGCCTCTTTATGTGAATCACTGATCACCTCACCGGCAAAATGGTGGTCAAAATTCTCCTCGGCGCTGAGTACGGTTCCCCATGGCGTGACACCACCGGCACAATTACCGATGGTTCCGACAGGATACAGCCCCTTGGGATCAGCCGATGTACGCAAATCCCGATGCCCTTTTGCTGCACCGGAAAACCGCATCGGTGTCGTTGCCGTAATGCGCCGATTAAACCGGCTACCTGGCACATAACTCCATACCCCACCCTGGCATTTCACTTCTACCACGGAGCAGCCATGCGCTTCCATTTCCACCTGCGCCTGTGGAATACTGACAATCTCTGACTCCTGCTCCCGCGTCAGTCCGGAGAACATCAGCGCACGGTTGGTATATTCATGGTTCACACATAGCAAACCATGATGGCTTTCCGATCCACTCCGCGTAATGGGCAGATAAGCGATATAATCGTTATTATAGCCAAACCGGCGTTTTTGCGATGCTGCCGTCACCTGATGCTGATCGAACGGCTCCTGATCCAACAGTGGATCTCCCCAACGCAAAACGTTCTGCACCGTATACCCATCGGCAATGGTATGCGTATCCTTTAACTGCTTGCTGATTTCGGTAAAGGTTAGGCTGGAGCTTGCCTTTTCCACCCCAGTCATGCCAGATGCACGAAGCGCGGCAGGTAACGCAGACGCGCCTGCAAGCAACGCCGCCCCACCTAGAAAGCTACGTCGACTCACTCTGGCATTTTCCATAATATCGGTCAATGTTGACGCGCTATTAATATTCGCTGCATTTTTCATCACGCCACTGTAACGGATTTTTTAATAGAGGACTAGTAAGATTTGAATCTCTCTTCCGGACATCCCTGATCCCATCCATGTTCCCAATCATGGAAATGGAAAGTCTGGAAGACGTAGAACGAATCTACGTAGAGTCACAGCTGTATCGATTAAAGGCACTGGACGAAGAGCGCTTTGTCGAGGCGTGGAAGCTCCGTAATCTTGGGCTAGCCTTACAGGAACTCATGCAGATCATGCATGAGATCAAATATGACCCGAATCAACCACGTATACCCGCAGGGAGCCCGGAAGGCGGACGATGGACAGTCGACGAGACCGATGAACAATTCCGGTTAACGGCCAGACGATTCTTCTGGGCAAAACCGGAAACCCTCAAGAAGCATGTTGCAGACCATGGCAGGCAATTTAATACCAACTCCTCCCGTGTGTACGCGAGGGAAGCACAGGAATTCCGCAAACGAGCAATCAAGCATAATTTTCCCGCCGTCCAAGATAAACATGGCACCATCCGCATCTACGATCCAAAATCCGGAACATTTGCGGTGTTTGACGAAGATGGCAAAACCCGTACTATGTATAAACCGCGACGTGGCCACCGTTATTTTGAAGGACAGATTCGCAAGCATACGGCGGATGGCGGACGGGTCATCAACCCATTGCCTGAGTCTGGAAATAGGGGAACAGGTCGAGGCAGTGGTGGTGGCGGCGGTGGTCCGTTTAATGCCGACAAACCCAGTCTTCCGGGTAGTCGCTTCAGACCGCCGAACAGATGATAGAAAGGAGAGTATTATGAAAAATATTTGCCCGGTATGTGGATATGACAACTTGATAGATCCTGCCTATAGGGAAGGCGTAGAATCATTCGAAATCTGTCCCAGTTGTGGATTTCAGTTCGGCATCACTGATGATGACCAGGGATTTAGCCACGAAGAATGGCGTCAACGATGGATTAGAGATGGTATGAACTGGAATGATACAGGTCCAGGGGGACGTGAGAAAGAACGGCCACCTAACTGGAACCCTGTCGTTCAACTACTCAAAATCGGTGTGGTCGTGGAATAAGCCTTCCACAGAAGTGCTACGTCTCCTCATCCTCCGGCGCTTCGATCGCATACCCGGCGGAACGGACGGTACGGATGACATCAATCTGATTGCCATCATAATTCAGTGCCTTACGCAAACGGCGGATATGCACATCGACGGTACGTAACTCCACATAAATATCGTGCCCCCAAACCGAATCCAGCAATTGCTCGCGAGAGAACACCCGCCCCGGATGTTCCACCAGATAACGCAATAGGCCGAATTCCGTCGGACTCAGATGTACTTCCTCGCCGTTACGAGTCACCTTGTGCGTGGCCAAATCCATATTGATGCCGGCATATTCCAACCGTTGTTCGGTCAGTGACGGACGGATACGGCGAAACACCGCCTTAATGCGCGCCACCAGCTCACTCGGACTGAACGGCTTAACCATATAATCATCAGCACCCACATCCAGCCCACGAATCCGATCACTCTCTTCGCCACGGGCGGAAAGCATGATAATCGGCGTATTCTTGGTTTCCTGGTTCCAGCGGATCTGTTTGCACACTTCAATCCCGGTCATGGATGGCAGCATCCAGTCCAGCACAATAATATCCGGCTTGTACTCTTTTACCATTGTCACCGCTTCTTCCCCGTCGCCGGTGGAATACACGCGGAACCCTTCGCGTTCCAGATTGTAACGCAACATCGTGACAATGGCCGCCTCGTCCTCGACAATCAACACGGATGTTTCCATAAACCCTACCCTTTGTTAAACCTAACATGACTGTGCCGCCTGAGCAAGCGCAGGTCAATGCTCAGGGTACCATAAAAGCAGGTGTTTATTAGTTTTTGATTAATTTTTGCTGCGATTTTGTCGCAATTTCAGCAAATTGGCGTTATTCGCCCGATTTTTTGGATGAAAAACTCATATCGCCGAACTTGGCAGCAAATTTTTCCATCTGGCCGGTTTTCTTCAACACGGTCTTACCGCTGTTCCATGCGGGATGCGTGGTAATATCCACATCCAGCTGGATGCTATCGCCTTCCTTGCCATAAGCGGAACGTGTTTCAAAGGATGTGCCGTCGGTCATGACGACAATAACTTTATGGTAATTCGGGTGAATGCCTTCTTTCATAATCCTAACCTCGTTTGGAACGCTCCTATTTAACGTATTCCACCATGAAATCAAGCTTTTTCTTGGGCCTCTGGTAAGCTGTCAAGAATCTTCTCCCGTGTACGTGCCGCCAGTTCTTTACGCCCCTCCCCGGCTTGCAAGGTGATGGGTGCATGACAAGTCACCTCAACATGTACATTCCGGAACGCTGCAAACGCCCACATATGCGAAAGCAAATCCGTATCACCAAACCAGGCAACCTGATCCCATAATGCATCATCCAATGGCTGACCATCTACCGATACATAACGAATCGTAATGGCCTGTACAGCCAGCGGCACTTCTCCCTGCCACTGTTCCGCCAATGAAAACAAGGTTGCCTTGAACGGCTTCAGCTGCCGCCCATCATTGGTCGTGCCCTCCGGAAAAACACAGATGCGTTCCCCCTGCCCCAACGCTGCCAGCAAATCCGCCTGCGCTTTTTTGGCTTTGCCGGGGACACGATCAACATAGATCACATCATAGGCAGGCGGTATGACTCCAATCACCGGCCAGGAGCGCACATCGCTCTTTGGTGTAAAGCGCATTGCCCCCAGTGCCCCTAAAATCGGAATGTCGAGATAGCTGCAATGATTCGCCACTAACAGCGCTGGTGCTTCTTCAAGCGCCCCTTTAATCTCTAAACGCATCCCCCATAGTTTTAATGCCATACGATAGGTTGCCGTTTGCAGGGACTTGCGCGAGGATTTTGCTCCAAGATATCCAAGTACAGTCAATATCAGACAAACAAATCCCGCCACGATAAAGATGCCGGCAAAACTATAGATACGCCGCAATAGCGCGATCACTCAGCGGCTCCCTGCACACTGTCCGGCGCATATTTGGAGACGTATTTCCCCGCCACCTCGTCAGTACGTACCACCACCAATATGTCCGTGGTATTGAAATCGTGATCAAGGAAGGCACCATCCCCAACAACACCCCCCAGCCGTAAATACCCCTTGACCAGTACTGGAAGGCTGAAAAAAGCCTTTTTTTCGTTGATGTCGTCTTTTTGCATCCGATCCATTGGCACATAATACTGCTCCAGCGTGCGAGGGCATAGTGCTTCCGGTGCACGATGGAAATGATGCAGATAGCTCAGCGCCTGGCTATGATCGTCCGGCTCAATGCCAGGGAAACTGGCACAACCGAACATGACCTCAATCCCATAATGCATCACATATTCACCAATACCACGCCAGAGCAACTGCATCGCGACCTTAGAGCGTACATCAGGGTGGGTGCAAGAACGACCGAGTTCCATCAAGCGCTTTCCCGACGCTTTCAGCTTACCGATATCATATTCACTTTCAGAGTAGAAATGCCCGATGGCCTGCATCGACTCATCACGCAATAGTCGGTAGGTGCCGACAATGCGAGGGGCCTCACCCTCAGCATGTTCACACACCAGTAGATGGTCGCAAACGGCGTCATAGCGATCTACATCACGCTCCAGACGTTTGGCGTCGGCAGATGGCGTAGCTCCCATCCCCTTGTAAAACACATCATAACGCAAACGTTGTGCGGCAATCACCTCTTCGGCGGTCTCTGCGATTTTTACAGAATACTGCCCTTGTGAAAGCGGCTTAAACGGCGTCGGCACAAAAGCTTTGGGGATAAATTCAGTCATAAGGATGATGTAGCGGGGATACAGGAAAGTGTCAAAAGATGCATTATGATAGTCGTCTTATGACACATGAAATACTTCACGAATGTAACGATAGAACAGGTACATCAATGTCAGACTAATACCAAACCCGATGATAATGGGAGCAAAGACTGGAAGGAAAAAGTTTGTCATAGTCAGTTCCGGCGTTTTCTCCCAGTGATAATAGAGCGATTCCATGTTATGCAAGACGAGCGATACATCGTCCCAGTAGGACAGCGCCTGATCGCCATAGACATTCCACAGCGAGAGGATCGACAGCGCATAGGGCGGCACAAAGAACAGCAGCATCATGATGATCGGCACCATGATGGCCCATAACGCTACTAACCATCCTGCTTCATGCATCTAAATATAACTCCGAGCTTTATATACACCATGACCGAGTCTCGTCATTGCCTCGTACGCTCGGATAGGACGTCCGAGCAACACTGGCAATCCAGTGGAAGAAAATGTCTGCTGACATTTTCTGACATGTATCGTCTTCTTGACGGTACATTTATGGATTCCAGCCTTCGCTGGAATGACGAGAAAACTACTTAGTTTTGTGAGTATGTAGGCATTTATTGTGCCAATGCAACCGTTTCCTGATCCGCCCCAGAGGCTTTCAAACCGGCCAGCTGTGTCTTTACCTTCTGCACATGTTGCTTGAACTGCGCTAGGCGCTTACCTGTCAGCTTGTCACCTCCGGTAAATTTCACCTTCAGAGGATTGACCTTCTTGCCATATTTATGAATTTCATAATGTAGATGCGGCCCGGTTGAACGCCCGGTTGACCCAACATAGGCAATGGTCTGCCCCTGCCGCACCTTCTTACCTTTACGGATCCCGCGGGCAATACGGTGTGCATGGGCATAGGCCGTTGTATAGGTGCCATTATGCTTGACAATCACCATATTTCCATACCCGCCTTTTCTCCCGGAAAAGGTGACAACTCCATCTCCAGCCGCATAAATCGGCGTACCCGTAGGCGCTGCGAAATCAACTCCCGTATGCATCTTGCTGTAGCCAAGAATCGGGTGCTTCCGCATACCGTAGCGTGATGACAGGCGCGCACCGTCGATTGGTGTTTTGAGCAACTGCTTGACGATACTCTCGCCCTTCTCGTTGTAATAGGCTGGCAACCCCAGACTGTTAACATAGCGATAATGCTTGTAGGTTTTGCCGCGCGACTTCAGCATCGCATAAAGCACATCACCAGAACCAATCACTTCACCATCCTCGGTTTTCTTCACTTCATACATGACATCAATAATGTCGCCGGCGCGAATGTCTCGCTGAAAGTCAATGTCATAACTGAAGTTTTTAATCGTTGCGGCAATAGCACGATCCGGCATTCCCTGTTGCGCCGCCGCCATATACAGACTGCTGTCGATTACACTGCGCGCCCGCGCAGGCTCCTTAATCAATTTTTTTTTTACTTTGGAAACCTTGTACTGCTCTTCACCAACAGCCGTTACTTTCACGGTCTCCAGCTTGGATACGAACATATCCATGCTGTTGAGCTTCGTCGGCGTAATGCCATCTTCCACGTCACGTCCGGCATCTTTTTCCAACACCATACTCAGTGTATGCCCGGGCTTCAAACGCCTGAGATTAAATGTTTTATTGACCTGCTTAGCGAGCCGGTGCGCGGCCACATGGTCAATTCCCTGTCGCTGCAACACTTCAATCAGCGTATCACCGGAAGCAATCGTGACCTCGACCTCGCGTGGCCAGGTGATTTGCTGAACACCAGCAACTGGCGATTGATCGCCAACGGATGCACCGGCAAAGAGCGGTGCTAATGCCTCTTCTTTATCATCGCGGTCATTCGCGGCTTGTTGCACACTTGCTTCAGTAGCCCCCTCTTCCGCCTGCCGCCCGGTTCCCTGCGCCTGCTGCACATGCTCCAGCGATTCCTGCTGTGCGGATGCCACCTGCTGCTGCGGGGCATCTTCACCGCCCCCAAACACATACATCAGTCCCAATCCACATAGCAGACCAGCGGCAAACCATACGCCGCGAATCTTTCCAAGCTTGCCGGAAAGCTGATCCTCACGATGCCGAGAGGCATAAGGAGTAGCATAAAACGACATTAAATGCATGGGCGCTCTTGTCTCCTAATAGAGTTAGATGGTTACGATTTTATGAGCCTAACCATAGTATGCGGATTGTGGCAAGTAAAATACGCGCCCATCGCTCCACAGAACAACAATGTTTTTTGACTTGACGCGATGAGGGCATCTCTCTATGTTGCTGCCTCTGATTTAAGCAACGAACCATAGGGTCATCATGCCTACGATTAATCAATTGGTACGCAAGCCGCGTACTGCCGTTAAGAAGCGTAATAAAGTGCCGGCGATGGAAGCCTGCCCGCAAAAGCGTGGCGTGTGTACGCGTGTTTACACGACAACACCGAAAAAGCCGAACTCCGCACTGCGTAAGGTGGCGCGTATTCGCCTGACCAACGGGTTTGAGGTCACCGGCTATATTCCGGGTGAGGGTCACAACCTTCAAGAACACTCAGTAGTGATGATTCGTGGCGGCCGTGTAAAGGATTTGCCGGGTGTACGCTATCACATTATTCGTGGTACGCTGGATACGCAGGGTGTGAAAGATCGTAAGCAGAATCGTTCGAAATACGGCGCGAAGCGTCCGAAGTAAGAGGTAAAGAACAATGTCCAGACGTCACAGAGCAGAAAAACGCGAAGTCTTCCCCGATGCCAAATATGGCAGTATCTTCGTGACCAAATTTATCAACGGCCTGATGCTTCAGGGCAAAAAGTCCGTCGCCGAGCGCATCGTCTATGGTGCCTTTGACATCATGAAAGAAAAAGCTAACCGCGAGCCGGTGGAAGTGTTTGAAGAAGCCATGGACAATATCATGCCGATGGTGGAAGTCCGCTCCCGTCGTGTCGGTGGTGCAACCTATCAGGTACCAATGGAAGTGCGCCCGGAACGCCGCCGCGCCCTCGCCATTCGCTGGGCGATTGCTGCGTCGCGTGCCCGCTCCGAGCGCACCATGCGCCAGCGCGTGGCGATGGAACTGTTGGACGCGTACAACAAGCGCGGCAATGCCGTGAAGAAACGCGAAGACACCCACAAAATGGCCGATGCCAATAAGGCGTTCAGCCACTTTAGATGGTAGGTTCAATTTATGCTTCTGCTTAATAAACAAATAGTTGCAGAAGATCTGCCAAAAATTCAAGGAGCTGAAGAGCAAGTTTTTGCTCTTGCTGAAACGCTTAAATCCATCTCTGAAACCGTG
The DNA here is from genome assembly GCA_028279475.1 of Rickettsiales bacterium. Classification (GTDB taxonomy): domain Bacteria; phylum Pseudomonadota; class Alphaproteobacteria; order Rickettsiales; family UBA998; genus JANQNR01. The sequence goes on from JANQNR010000004.1 coordinate 541,196, forward strand.
CATGAGCATCCTGCGATTGCACCTATGCTTTCGTTCATTCAAGGTGAATTAGACTCTGTTAAAGAGACATTGTCTATCAACTACCCTAATAGTGGTCAGTGGGAATGGGATACGGTCGAGTCAACTATGGTTGTTCAGACTCTCATGCCAGCCGTGATCCAATTGCTAGATTTGAACGGCCATCACAAAGGCGCCCAAACATTGCAGGATGCTTTCGATACCCTGCAACAAAAAATGGGCAAGGAAACCGCATCCTATTTGACAGAGGGCACTCCCGGCACCACCCTCCAACCTTCAACGGCACAGTCCAGTCAGCGCCAACCTGTACAAAAAAACCCTCCACCCGACGAACTGCCAAATTTTTAGCGGCCTGCGTTTAATTGTTTTCAACGCTGGCATTTTTCCGGCATTCTCATCTAAGCGTCCACTCACCTAATTATATACAATAAAGCGAGATCATTGTGCCACAAGGCCATCAAGAGAGATATACAAAAGAGCAGTTTGCCTGCCTAAGCGCCATACAAGAACAATGTGAATACGCCGCTGTTCAGCTCTCTCTTAGTATATTACCAGAAACTGAGAATTTATCCACCGATACAGCAAATAGTAATAATAATTATATAAAGATTGTGGCTGCATTTACCAGTGCAGCAACTAAATTGTCGTACGCGATGCAAATTTGTTATTCCAAAGAGCTGAAGGGTTCTATGTTTCAGAACACTATGCAACAAGCCATGGAAATTGTTAACGGCACTGTTTTAGACACAATGCGGGAGGCAAACCAAACAAGCGAAGCCTATGAGCTAGAAGGGCTTGCTATAGCCTATAATAATTTGCAACAATCACTTGCAACCGAGGAAGAAGAACCAAAATATTTTATTATCAATAAATCGGAAAAAGAAAGACCTCAATACAAAGTGACAACAACGCCAGAATCACGACAAAGGTTGAGTACAGTGCAGACCGTTACCGCTGATACCAAACAAACTGAGATAATACTTTAGCACACCACATACCGTTGGCTGTAGTATCTACGCTACATGCACTAAAGTAAGGGAGATTTCAGCATATATAGGCCGCGTGAATCCAACACATCCCGTTAGGCATTAGCGTACAGGAAAGAGGAAAACACTATATGCAGGCATAGCGATACAAAAGACCACATCCACTCTTGAAAAACCATGCCAAATGGCTTAAAAGATATGGCACTTTAACATTACAGACGAAGAAAGAGACGAAACCATGGCACGGCAAACTAAACTGGAACATTACCGCAATATCGGAATTATGGCGCATATTGACGCCGGGAAGACCACGACAACCGAGCGGATTCTTTATTATACCGGACGCTCACACAAGATCGGTGAAGTACATGAAGGCGCGGCTACCATGGACTGGATGGAGCAGGAGCAAGAGCGCGGGATTACCATTACCTCCGCGGCGACGACCTGTTTCTGGCCAGGACGTGATGACACTAAATACCGGATCAACATCATTGATACGCCGGGTCACGTGGACTTCACCATTGAGGTAGAGCGTTCCCTGCGTGTACTCGACGGTGCGGTTGCCGTGTTTGATTCTGTAGCGGGCGTTGAGCCACAAACCGAAACCGTATGGCGTCAGGCCGATAAATACGCCGTACCGCGTATGTGTTTCGTCAATAAAATGGATCGTATTGGTGCCGATTTCTATCGCTGCGTTGATATGATGGTGGATCGACTCGGCACCACGCCGTTGGTGCTGCAACTACCGGTCGGCGCAGAAGATGAATTCGCCGGTGTGGTTGACCTCATTACCATGAAGGCGATTCTCTGGAAGGACGAGAAGCTTGGCGCAGAATGGGAAGAGAAAGAGATTCCTGCCGATCTTCAGGATAAAGCCAATGAATACCGCGAGAAACTGATCGAAACGGCCGTAGAAGCGGATGACGACCTCATGGAGAAATATCTGGAAGGTGAAGAACCGACAGAAGATCAGCTCCGTGCTTGTATCCGTAAGGGCACCATTGGCCTGAACTTTGTGCCAGTGCTTTGCGGTTCGGCATTTAAAAACAAGGGTGTACAACCGATGCTGGATGCGGTGATTGACTTCCTGCCGGCGCCGGTCGATGTACCTGCGATTAAAGGGGTCAAGGCCGATGACGAAACTGTAGAAATCACTCGCAAAAGCTCGGATGACGAGCCATTCGCCGGGCTGGCATTCAAGATCATGAACGACCCATTCGTAGGATCGTTGACGTTCGTGCGTATTTATTCTGGAACGCTAGAGGCTGGTAGCTATGCCATCAATACCGTCAAAGGCAAAAAAGAGCGTATTGGCCGGATGCTGCTGATGCATTCCAACAGCCGCGAAGATATTAAAGAAGCCTATGCCGGTGACATCGTTGCCATTGCCGGACTGAAAGACACCACCACTGGGGACACGCTCTGTGTCGAAAACTCTCAGGTGATTTTGGAGCGTATGGAATTCCCTGAGCCGGTGATTGAAGTAGCGGTAGAGCCAAAAACCAAAGGCGATCAGGAGAAAATGGGGATGGCGATTGCCCGTCTGGTGGCGGAAGACCCATCACTGCAAGTCATGACCGATCAGGAAACCGGCCAAACCATTCTGAAAGGAATGGGCGAGTTGCATCTGGAGATCATCGTCGATCGCCTGAAGCGCGAATTTAAGGTTGAAGCGAATATCGGTGCGCCGCAAGTGGCCTATCGTGAGACCATCAGCCAGTCGTATACGGTGGATTACACGCACAAGAAGCAGTCCGGTGGTGCCGGTCAGTTTGCTCGTGTGATTATTGAGCTCTCTCCGCAGGAGCCGGGCGAAGGGTTTGAGTTCAGCAACACCGTCGTCGGCGGTAACGTCCCACGTGAATATATTCCGGGTGTTCAGAAAGGACTGGAAAGTGCGATGGATAATGGCGTCATCGCCGGATTCCCGACCATCGACTTTAAAGCGGTACTGAAAGACGGTGCCTATCACGATGTGGATTCCAGCGTGATGGCATTTGAAATCGCCGCCCGCGCCGCCTTCCGTGAAGGCATCAAGCAGGCGGGTCCGAAGCTGCTGGAACCGGTGATGAAAGTCGAAGTCGTGACGCCGGAAGATTATATGGGTGACGTGATCGGTGATCTCTCTTCCCGCCGTGGTCAGGTCGAAGGTATGGATCAACGCGGCAATGCCCGCGTGGTGAATGCCATGGTACCGCTGGCCAATATGTTCGGCTATGTGAATGCACTGCGCTCCCTGTCACAAGGCCGGGCACAATACAGCATGGTGTTCGATCACTATGAGGAAGTACCGACCAACGTCGCCGATGAGATCAAAGCGAAAGTTGCGTAACCGCAAATGATACCGTATAAGGCGGTCAGGTCATATGACGCTGGCCGCTTTTTTTCATACAGGGGTGTAGCTCAGTTGGTAGAGCGACGGTCTCCAAAACCGTAGGTCGCGGGTTCGAATCCTGTCGCCCCTGCCATTCAACTGTCATAAAATCTTCATTGCACCAATAGTAGAAATCCAGTAATTCTAGGCTCATGTATCTTTGTTTAGATCATGACACAAGAGCAAGATCCATTTTTCGGTTGTATGAACTGGCAGCTTCGAGAGGCGCTTGACTACGCGCGCCAAAGACCGCCAGGCCATATTAACAATATGAGCACTGGCCATAACTTTCTCCAAGAAGAGACGCTGAGACGGTGTGGCAAAGCCACATATGCCGAGTGTATCATAATCTTGGAGCAGGAACTGACTCGCTGTCAGAACCAATAGCTAGAAGAAGAACTCCACTCGAATCCTGTCATCGTGATAGGATTTTTTTTTGGATCACACATATTAGAAGAAATACAAGATTTTCTATTCTTTATCCATTATCTTCCCTCCATGCACATCACTCACAGCATTGAAGAAACACGCGCACGGCTGGCTGAGCTTAGTGGCACTATCGCATTCGTCCCTACCATGGGCGCGCTCCATGCCGGGCATAGGGCACTAGTAGAAGCGGCAAAACAACAGGCCGATCATGTCGTCGCCAGCCTGTTCATCAATCCAAAACAATTTGGCGCGAATGAGGATTTATCCCGCTACCCTCGCACCTTCGATCAGGACGTCACCCTATTAAAAGAGGCTGGCGTCACGCTACTCTTCGCTCCATCCGAAGCTGAACTGTACCCGAAAGGATTTGTAACCAGCGTAACAGTGCATGCCATGGGAGACATCCTCTGCGGTGCTCATCGCCCCGGTCATTTTGATGGCGTCACCACGGTCGTCGCCCTGCTCTTCTCCATTATCCGCCCGCATGTCGCCGTCTTCGGAGAAAAAGACTACCAACAGCTGGCGATCATCCGCCGTATGAATCAGGACTTGCATCTGGTCGATCGCATCATCGGCGTTCCTACCGTTCGTGAAATTGACGGGCTGGCACTTTCCTCACGCAATCGCTACCTCACTGGAGAGGAACGCGGCATCGCTCCCCTACTCCACCAGACACTCTGCGACCTGAATGTTGCATTGCAACAAAATCCAGGCACATCTATTAACGAGCTAACCGCTCAAGCCACCAGGCACCTGCTCACTAGCGGGTTTTCCGACGTGCAATATCTGGAAATGCGTAATGCGGACACACTCGCATTAACATCGTCTCCTAAGAATGCTCGGCTGTTTGCCGCCGCCATTTTGGGTAACACACGACTCATCGACAATATTCCTACAGATGTTTCATGAAAAATAAGCCCCCTATGCTGGACATCATCCCGTAAACGCTCTACACCCTAAAACGTAAATAATAGAGCGTACCAGGAGAGCATTTTATGACGCAGGATATCGTCATCGTCGACGCCAAACGAACCGCCATTGGAAATTTTAACGGCGGACTGGCCACGGTACCGGCGCACCAGTTGGGCGCAACCGTTATCCAAAAGCTCTGCGACGATAATGGCGTGGATGGTAGCGATATTTCAGAAGTCATTCTGGGACAGGTACTGACTACGGCGCAGGGACAAAACCCGGCACGCCAGAGCGTCATCACCGCCGGACTGCCTGACAGCGTTCCGGGCTGGACGATTAATCAGGTTTGCGGCTCCGGGCTGCGCGCCGTAGCGCTTGGCTTTCAAGCCATCCGCAATGGGGACAGTCATATCGTGGTTGCAGGTGGACAGGAAAATATGTCACTTGCACCCCATGCCATGCATCTGCGCAGTGGCGTAAAAATGGGGAATGGCACGATGATCGATACCATGATCCATGACGGGCTATGGGACATTTTCAACGACTACCATATGGGCATTACGGCGGAAAATATCGCCAAACAATACAGCATCTCCCGCGAAGATCAGGATGCGCTGGCACTGACCTCACAACAACGCGCTGCTGCCGCTATCGCTGCTGGTAAGTTCAGCGACGAAATGGTGCCAGTTACCGTCAAACATCGCAAAGGTGATATCGTGGTGGATACCGATGAATTTCCTCGCGAAACCACGCTGGAAAAACTGGGCGGACTGCGCCCGGCCTTTGATAAAAACGGCACAGTAACCGCAGGAAACGCCTCCGGTATCAATGACGGTGCAGCCGCCGTACTGCTGATGAGTGCTGAAGAAGCAAGCAAGCGCAACCTCACCCCGTTGGCAACTATCAAAAGCTGGGCGCATGCCGGGGTAGACCCGGCCATCATGGGCACCGGGCCGATTTCCGCCACGCAGCAATGCCTGAAAAAGGCCGGATGGAGTGTCGCCGACCTTGACCTGATTGAATCGAATGAAGCCTTTGCCGCGCAGGCACTCAGCGTCTCACGCGAGCTGGATTTTGATATGGAAAAAGTGAATGTCAATGGCGGTGCCATCGCACTGGGACATCCGATCGGCGCATCCGGCGCCCGCGTCCTGACCACCCTGCTGCATGAGATGAAACGCCGGAATGCGAAGAAAGGCCTGGCCACCTTGTGCATCGGCGGCGGCATGGGCGTCGCACTGGCTGTTGAACGATAAGATACGAACCAAGGAGAGATTATTTATGACCACCAACGCACTTGTTACCGGCGGCACACGCGGCATCGGAAAATCCATTGCCGTTGCCCTGAAAGAAGCAGGCTACAACGTCGCCGTGAACTACGCCTCACGCGTGGAGACGGCCGAAGCCTTCACCAAAGAAACCGGTATCCCGGCGGTCAAATGGGACGTATCAGACTATGACGACTGCGCACGCGGCATTAAAGAAACAGAGGCAGCGCTGGGCGGTGCCATCCATGTGCTCATTAATAATGCCGGGATCACCCGCGACGCCGCCATGCACAAGATGGACGCCAGCCAGTGGAATGACGTCATCACCACCAACCTGAATTCCTGCTACAATATGGCACGCGCCGTGATCGAAACGATGCGTGCGGAAGGCTTTGGCCGGATTGTCAATATCAGCTCGATCAACGGGCAGGTCGGCCAGTTCGGTCAGACCAACTACTCTGCTGCCAAGGCCGGTGTGCTGGGCTTCACCAAGGCACTGGCGCGGGAAACGGCGGCCAAGGGCATCACGGTCAATGCCATCGCGCCTGGCTATATCCGTACCGATATGACCTCGGCCATCCGGGAGGACGTGCTGGCGAAAATCATCGCCGGGATTCCGGTCGGCCGCATGGGTGAGCCGGAAGAGATCGCCCGCGCGGTGCTGTTCCTGATTAGCAAGGACGCCGGGTTCATCACCGGCGAAACGCTGTCCATCAATGGCGGCCAGTTTATGGAGTAATGCTACGTAAGTGTGGCAATCGCCTGCTCGATGCGGTTGCAGGCTTCGTCCAGCTTTTCCTCCGACGTTGCATAGGACACGCGGAAATAACCTTCTGATCCGAAAGCACTGCCCGGCACCGCCGCCACCAGCGCTTCCTCCAGCAGGTAGCTGCACAGTTGCATCGAATCCTTAATATGCACCCCCGACGGCGTCGTGCGCCCAAACAGCGCCGAACAGTCCGGGAACAGGTAAAACGCCCCTTCCGGTCTGGCGCAGACCAATCCGGGGATGGCATTCAACCGCGCCAGCACCTTATCCCGGCGCGTGGCAAACGCCGCCACCCACTCTTTCAGAAACGCATGATCGCCATTGAGCGCCTCCACCGCCGCCGCCTGTGAAATGGAACAGGGGTTGGAGGTGGAATGTGACTGAATATCGCTGATTGCCTTGATAATCGGCGTCGGCCCGGCGGCATAGCCAATCCGCCACCCCGTCATGGAATAGGATTTCGACACGCCATTGACCGTCACCACCCGCTCCTGCAACGCCGGCACCGCATCGGCCAGCGTGACATATTCAAACCCGTCATAGACCAGATATTCGTAGATGTCGTCCGAGAGCACCATCACCTGCTCATGGCGCAACAGCACCTCCCCCAGCGCTTCCAGCTCGGCGCGCGTATAGGCTGCACCGCTGGGATTGGACGGCGAGTTGAGAATCAGCCAACGCGTATGCGGTGTAATCGCCGCTTCCAGCTTCTCCGGCGTCAGCTTCAGACCGCTCTCCTTGCCGCATTCAACAATCACTGGTGTCCCTTCCGCGACATACACCATATCGGGGTACGACACCCAGTACGGCGTCGGGATAATCACCTCATCCCCCTCACCGACCGTGGCCAGAATCGCGTTAAACAGCACCTGCTTGGCGCCGCACCCGACCACTACCTGGTTGCGCTCAAACTGCAAGCTGTTGTCACGGGCGAACTTGGCAATGATGGCGTCTTTTAGTTCTGGCGTCCCGCTGACCGGGGTGTATTTGGTCTTGCCCTGCTGAATCGCGGTGATCGCGGCCTGCTTGATATGATCCGGCGTATCGAAATCCGGCTCCCCGGCACCCAGCCCGATCACGTCCTTTCCGGCTGCTCGTAACTCTGCGGCTTTTGCCGTCACCGCCATGGTCGGCGAGGGTTTCACGGCGGCAAGACGGTCGGCAACGGAATAATGCATGGGGAGGCTCCTTGAGTGATGTTTCTGTTTGAGTATTCAGTACCCGCCTTTGCAGGAAAAAGCAAATGGGTGTTTATGGTGGGTAGTGATAGTCAAACACCTGGTCATTGTGCCATTTGGGACTCCCCTCCTCCTCCCCGCGAAAACGCTGCTGCATACAACGCGAAATATATTCTGCCGTGTGGTGGTTGCTCCATAGCGTTTCGCGGAACCACTCGAACCATAGCAGGTCTTTTTCCGTCGGCTGGTAGCGCTTGTCGCGCTTATACTCATAGGCAATGTCCACCGCCTGCAGCACCAGGCTGATGGCTTCTTCTAATGGTTGTTTGGGTTTCTTTTTGAATAGTCGCATGATGCCCCCTTCGTTAACAAACAATGGCACCAACAGACTCGCTGGTGCCGGGGTGTTTACAAGCCACAACTAGATGACCGCGACGCCTTTACCGCACGCGGCTGTTATATAACGCCGCCACCCCGACCAACGTCGAGATGGCAGTTTGGTTTCGGCAGCGCCAACTGCCGCTAGTTGAAAGGTTGTAAAGCCCCAGATGCCAATCCAGCATCTTGTGGATAAGATAGCTGAATGCCGGAAAAATAGAAAGGGCAAAGCAATTGGAGTGACCATTTCCTTATATGATTGGACAGGTCAAAAAAGTTCTATATACTAACCATCCAACATAGATATTGTTGAACCATCTAATTTTTCTCAGAATTTAAAGATAGTATGGATTATTATAATTTGCATGAATTCCAAGAAGAAATCAGCATTCTCGAAGAGTTTTTTAATGAACTAGGTGCGAGAGAAGAAGAAATACAGGTATTTGGATTCAGGAGAGTTGAACATTGGGAAAGTTACCAGAAAGCGCTAAACGTATTTAATAATTTTGAGAGACAAATACATAACTTTCTTTCGTTTGCACGATTCTATGACAAACATATATATGAAAATGCTATACACCTTCTTAAAGAAACCAGAATTGGAGAATCATTAGCAAGCATACAAGTGTTTCTTCAAATAGAATCAGCGCGCAAACCTTTTGTAACAGGGTCGATAGTTGTGACGGCGCTGCATCGATACTCGCTGGCACTAGGGATAACATCGAGGAAACGCATTTTTTCGAATGAATCTTTCTCAGTTCACAAAGTATTAGTTGCACTGGGACGCTTAAAAAGTTTTGTAGGTATAATAGACGATGTTTATGTTCAAAGAATTGGTGAAGACAATAATGTTTTCAAACCATCCAATCTAAATGAAGAAGCGATCCTTACACATATAGAAGCAGCGATTGATCAAATCGAACAGAATATAAGTATACCACAAAACCACAAAGACCAACTTCTTGCCTTTCTCCAAAAAGCTAAAAATGAACTGGCGGGCAACAAAAAGTCTTGGAATAAGATAGTCGGGGCTTTAGTAATTACTGCTACAATTACCGCAGGAATAGCCAGTGCTCCAGAAGCATACAAAAATATTGATGCTGCTTTAAAATATATCCTTGGTACGTCAATAGATCGAGACGTGTTCAACCCTGCCCCGTTGTTACACGATATGGCGGTAGAGCCCTCTGACTCTGAGATTGCTTGATATTTCGCTCTCCATCAAAAATCGTGCTTAACGGAAATGGATCACGCAAGAGGCCAAGAAGCCTTGACGGAACTACATAGACGTCAGAGACTATTGTCATTCCCGCCCATTACACTCAAATACTCAGTGAAAAAGTGGCTGGGGTGGCAGGATTCGAACCTGCGCATGGCGATACCAAAAACCGCTGCCTTACCACTTGGCTACACCCCAATCATTATCATGTTTCACGTCCATCGTGTGCATGAATGTGAAAGTGAACACAGGTGATAGCCGAGTCTCTTGCGAAATTCAACTGCCTTTCTGCGTTTCCCGGCGTATCCAGTTGAGAAAATCTGCATCGCCGTCTTCCACCGGTAACATGGTGATGCAGGGGCAATCATACGAATGCATCTCCTTAATCCTGGTCATGACGGCATTCACCGCCGTTTTCGTCGTCTTCAGGATCAGCACGACCTCTTGCCCTTCCATCATTTCACCGTCCCAGCGATACAGCGTCTCCATGTTCGGCAGCAGGTTGGCACAGGCGACCAGGGACGATTCCAGCAGATGCCTGGCAATCGCCCGCGCCTCCTCCATGTCCGGCGCCGTCACATATAAAAAACAAACCTGTACCGCCAGCGGCATCAGCGCGCCTTTACGTAAGAACCCGGTGCATCGGCTAGCGCGGGATAGGCCTTGATACTTCCCGGAACACGCGCCGTCACCTGCTTCTTATCGGTACGCTTCTGCGCCCATTGATGCCAATGCTCCCACCAGGAACCGGGGTGCTGCTTCGCATTGCGCAACCATAATTCCGGGTCTTTGCCCTTTGGTGAATCGCCGGTCCAATAGCCATATTTCTGTTTTACCGGCGGATTAATCACCCCTGCCACATGCCCGGAACCTGCCAACACAAAGGTCGTATCACCGCCATACAGACGAGTTGCGGCAAAGGTGGATTTCCACGGCGCAATATGATCCTCGCACGTGGATAGCAAGTAAGAAGGTGTCTTGATCATGGTCAGATCAATTGCCTTTCCCGCCAGCTTTAACGCCCCTTCCGCCAGCCGGTTCTTCTGGTACATATTGCGCAAATAGTAGCTGTGCATGGCCGCCGGCATACGAGTGGAATCCGAATTCCAATACAGCAGATCAAATGGGAAGGGCTCCTTACCCATGAGGTAGTTATTCACCACAAACGACCAGATCATATTGTTAGGACGCAGCAGGCTAAAGGTAGTCGCCATGTCAGAACCATCCAGATAGCCTTTCTTCTCCATCTTCTGCTCAAGTGCACTGATCTGCTCCTCGTCAATAAAGACGCCCAGCTCTCCCGGTTCTGAGAAATCAATCATGGTGGTCAAATAGGTGGCGGATTTGACGCTATTGGCTTCGCCACATGCCTGTAAATAGGCGAGCGTCGTAGCCAGCAAGGTGCCACCCAGACAATATCCCACACAATGTGCATCCTTGGAACCGGTAATCTCCCGTACAACGTTGAGCGCCTGCAGCAGCCCTTCTTGCATATAGTGCTCAAAGGTCTTGCGCTTATGGCGCGCATCAGGGTTCACCCAGGAAATAACAAACACCGTATAGCCCTGTTCGACCAGCCAGCGCACAAAGGAATTTTTCTGCTGCATGTCAAAAATATAGAATTTATTGATCCAGGCAGGAATCAACAGCAGCGGGGTTTCATAAACCTGCTCAGTCTGCGGCGTGTACTGTAACAGCTGCATCAGATTATTCTGGTAGACGACTTTTCCCGGGGTCGCAGCGATGTTTTCGCCAACCTTGAACGCCTTGTTATCCGTGGTACTGATAGCCAGTCGCCCCTTCCCGCGCTCAATATCCTCTTTCAGATTCTGAAAGCCTCTCAAAATGGTTTCCCCATTACTCTCGAGTGCTGCTTTCAGCACTTCCGGGTTAGTGATAAGGAAATTACTAGGTGCCATGGCATTGAGCCACTGGCGCGTATAGAAATGCAGTTTTTCCTGCGTGTGAGGGTCAAGATCATCATCCAAGCGATCCACGGCATCCTGCATCCAGGACGATGTCATCAGGTAATGCTGACGAAGGTAATCGTAGAAAATATTATCTTCCCATGCCTCACCCGAAAAGCGGCGATCTTCAATAGGAGCGGGATGCGATGTGCTATCTGCATTCTCCTGCTCGCCATCCATAAACCGTTCCATGGTACGCTGCCAAAGATTGGCGGAATCCGACCACCAGACATATCCCAGTTGCGCCAATCGCGCAGGATTCTGCATCACCTTACCCATCCACTGGCAATATTCGGATGCCAGATGCCACATACCGGGATCACCCTGTTGCATCTCGGCAAACGCATCTTCCTGCGCCAGCATCTTCAGGATGTCCTGCCAAAGCTGCGCAGCCTCCGCCATGTTATGGGTAAAAAGTAGTGGGTTGAATTGTTGCTTGGTTGAATCGTCAGATGCTTGTGTCATTGCCTGCACTGATGTCATGTGTGAGAACTCCTACTGGATTATTCTGCGGTTACTATAACCACATAGCCTTGTAGAGCAAGTGCAATCAGCCTTTATTACTGTTTGATAATGGTAGCAATCGCCTGCGTAACCTCATCCATAGCAGCCATGCCATCTACTTCCTGTAAAATGCCCTTATCGCGATAATACGGCAGAAGAGGAGCGGTCTGCTCATGAAACGCCTGTAAGCGCTTCGCCACCGTTTCCGCCCGGTCATCTTCACGGCGAATGAATTCCGTGGCACCGCAGATATCACACACACCATCCTTCGATGGTTGCTTAAAACTATCATGATAGCCTTCACCACATTTCGCACAGGCATAACGACCCGAAATACGCTCTACCAGCGCCGCATCATCGACCACCAGGTGAATCACATAATCGAGTGAACGCTTGATTTCGGCCAGTGTCTCATCCAGCGCTTCGGCTTGCGCCAACGTACGCGGAAATCCATCGAGAATGAATCCGGGAATACAATCCGCCTGCTTGATACGGTGTGAAATTAGACGGATCATAGTGTCATCGTCGACCAGCGCTCCCGATGCCATGATCGCCTTTAACTCATTACCCAACTCCGTTCCGGAAGCAGCTGCTTCCCTTAGCATATCTCCGGTTGAGAGCTTGGCCAGCCCATGCTCGCGCATCAGAAACGCCGCTTGTGTTCCCTTTCCTGCTCCCGGTGGCCCCAATAAAATCAACTGCATCGCTAACGTCTGCCCTTTAAGCGTGATTTCTTGATTAACCCTTCATATTGATGGGCAAACAGATGCGACTGCACCTGTCCAACAAAATCCATGGTCACACTAACGATGATAAGCAAACTGGTACCACCTAAAAAGAACGGAATGGAATATTTGGCAATCAGCATCTCCGGTAGTGCGCAAACCAGTGCCAGATAGACACTACCGACCACGGTAATACGTGTGAGCACGTAATCCAGATACTCGGCGGTTTGTTTACCCGGACGAATGCCGGCAACAAACCCACCATTCTTTTTCAGATTATCTGCCGTGTCTTCTGGGTTGAATACAACTGCAGTATAGAAGAAACAAAAGAAGATGATAATAGCGACATAGGCCAGAATATAGGCAGGCTGGCCGTGTCCCAGATAAGCGGTCAGAGTACGTAGCCACTCTGGCGCTGATTCGGCATTAAAATTGGCAATCGTCAATGGAAACAACAGGATGGAACTCGCAAAGATCGGAGGGATCACCCCGGCGGTATTCAGCTTTAGTGGCAAATGCGTATTATCACCTGCATAGAGTTTGTTACCCACCTGCCGTTTCGGGTACTGCACGACAATTCGACGCTGCGCCCGCTCAACATACACAATCATAGCAATCAATGCCAGTGCACCTGCCAGAATCAGCATCACCGTACCACCGCTGATATTAATCTGTCCCATAGAAGCCAGTCCGCCCGGTAATTCTGCAATAATCCCGGCAAAAATAATCAGTGAAATCCCGTTTCCAATGCCGCGCGAGGTCATTTGTTCCCCCAGCCACATCAGAAACACGGTGCCACCAGTCAGCGTGATCATCGTTGACATACGGAAAAACATACCGGGATCAATCACAGCGGAGCCACTGCTACCGGTCGTATTCTCTAGTCCAACCGCTACACCATAGCCCTGAATCATCGCCAACAGAACGGTACCATAGCGGGTATATTGGTTGATTTTCCGCCGTCCGGATTCACCTTCTTTTTTTAGAGCCGCCAAATGTGGAATCGCAACCCCTAGCAGCTGAATAATAATCGATGCGGAAATATAGGGCATAATCGCCAGTGCGAAAATAGTCATCCGCCCCAATGCACCCCCGGAAAACATATTGAATACACCAAGAATACCACCGGATTGCTGTTCAAAAATATCCTGAAGCACCCGCGGATCAATGCCCGGAATAGGGATATAAGTACCAATGCGGTAAACGATCAATGCCCCCAGCACAAACAGCAACCGGCTTTTCAGCTCCTTGGCACGCGCCAGCATGCCGAGATCCATATTTTGCGCGAGTCGTTCTGCTGCTGAGACCATTGAAGCGAGGCCTTACGCTTTTAATTCGAGGCTTCCCCCCGCCTTAGCGAGCGCCTCTGCCGCAGATTTGGAGGCCTTATCCACGATCAACGTCAGCTTGGCCTTTAATTCGCCTTGCCCCAACAGCTTGACTGGTACATCTGCTTTACGTACCAGACCACACGAAGCCAGTTCTTCTGCAGTAACTTTGCTACCGGCTTTCAATTTGCCAGCATCCACCGCACGCTGAAGATCCCGTAAGTTGATGGTCTGAATTTCCTGCCTGTGGATATTCGTAAAACCACGCTTTGGAAGGCGACGGAAAATTGGCATCTGTCCGCCCTCAAAACCCTTGATGGCAACACCGGAACGAGATTTCTGTCCTTTCACACCACGGCCACAGGTTTTCCCTTTGCCGCTACCAATACCACGGCCAACACGCGTACGATTATGTCGTGCACCCTGATTATCTTGCAATTCGTTCAACGCTACCATGTTATACCTCAACCACTTTCACCAGATGGGATACTTTCTTAATCATACCTCGCACAGACGGTGTATCTTCCAATGTCCGGCGGCGATGCAGCTTATTCAGCCCTAGTCCTACCAACGTGGCACGCTGATATTTCTGACGGCCAATCGGACTGCCAATCTGCTCAACGGTAATCGTTTGCTTTGCCTTACTCATGCCGCATCTCCTGAAAGCTCGGTTTCACTTAGTGACTCACTATCGCTTACCTGACCACCGGAAGCACGCTCACGGCGAGCAATCACGTCACCGACCTTGAGGCCACGACGGGCAGCAATATCACGCGGTGCATTCATCCGCTTCAGGGCATCAAACGTCGCTTTGACCATATTGTGCGGGTTGGATGTCCCCGTGGACTTGGCCACCACATCATGAATTCCCAATGCCTCAAATACGGCGCGCATTGGGCCACCAGCAATAATTCCTGTCCCTGGAGGCGCAGTACGCAACATTACTTTACCGGCACCGTAAGCACCCTGGATATCGTAATGTAGCGTGCGCGATTCACGCAGCGGTACGCGGATCATGGATTTCTTCGCAGCTTCTGTTGCCTTAGTCACGGCTTCCGGCACTTCTTTCGCTTTTCCTGTACCATAACCAACACGACCTTTGCCATCACCGACAATCACCAAGGCGGCGAATCCGAAACGGCGACCACCTTTGACCACTTTGGCGACACGGTTAATCGAGACCAGCTTTTCGATGATCTCACTTTCCTGTTGCTGTTGCTGTTGTTGTTCGGCGACTGCCATTGTGATGCCCCTTACTTAAACCATTAACCTAAAATTTCAATCCACCGGCACGAGCGCCTTCCGCCACTGCCTTAACCCGGCCATGAAAGATAAATCCGCCACGATCAAAGACCACGGCATCAACTTTTGCCTTCTTGGCACGCTGTGCAATCAATTCGCCTACCTTCGTTGCTGCCGCCACAGTCGATGATTTTACATCGCCAATGTCCTTATCCAATGTAGATGCAGACACCACGGTAGCCGACTTTGCATCGTCGATTAGCTGCGCATACATATGCTTGCCGCTGCGATGGATGCTCAGACGTAGCTTTCCTGCTGCGCGTTTTCTCAGCGACGTACGCACACGCTGGCGACGGCGCTCAAACCCTGTCAGTTTTTGTCTAGACATTACTTCTTCTTCCCTTCTTTAATACGCACATACTCATCAGCATAGCGAACACCCTTGCCTTTGTATGGCTCCGGCTTACGCAACGCACGCAGTTCTGCAGCAATCTGCCCGACTTTCTGATTATCAATCCCGCTGATTTCAATCCCAGTCTGCTTTTCCACCTTGATCGTAATGTCATCCGGCACGATAAATTTGATATCATGGCTATAGCCCAGCGACAGAGACAAAATATTGCCGGACAGTGCTGCACGATATCCAACACCGCGCACTTCAATCCGCTTGGTAAAGCCCTGCGTAACACCATGCACCATATTGTAGATACGGCTACGAGTCGTACCCCACATTGCACGGCTGCGGCGTGACTTATTCACGGGGTTAACAACAATATTGTTGTCTTCCTTAATCACCTTCACATCATTGGTCAAAACCATGGACAGTTCGCCCTTGGCGCCCTTGATAGAAATACGATCATTCGCAAGTGTTACATCAACACCTGAGGGAATTTCTACCGGCAATTTTCCTACACGAGACATACTACACTACCTCAATCCTAAAACACGTAACACAAGACTTCGCCGCCCACTTTGTGGATACGAGCATCGTTATCGGAAATCACACCTCGATCAGTCGAAAGAATCGCCACACCCAGCCCGTTATGCACAGGTTTCAGATCATCGACGGATGAATAATGGCGGCAACCGGGCGTAGAGACACGCTTGAGCGTTTTTATCACCGGATCACCTTCATAATATTTCAGTTCAATTTCCAGTGACCGCTTATTGCCTTCTTCCACGGCTTCCCAGTCGCGAATAAACCCTTCATTCTTCAACACTTCCAGCACGTTGGACAGCAGCTTAGAAAACGGACAGCTGATGCGGGACAGGCGCGCATTTTGTCCGTTACGAATACGGGTCAGCATATCGGAAAGTAAATCATTCATTGCCATGTCTTTATCTCCTTACCAGCTTGCCTTCACAAGACCAGGAATCTGACCAAAGTTACCCAACTCGCGCACTGCGATACGAGATAAGTTAAACTTGCGGTAATAACCGCGCGGACGCCCGGTCAGACCACAACGATTACGTGGACGGATCTTCGATGAATTACGCGGCAACTTATTTAGCTTGTTCTGCGCTTCCAGGCGCTCTTCAAACGGCAACTCACGATTCTGCACCACCGCTTTCAGGGCGGCGCGCTTATTCGCTGCCTTCTTTACCATACGTACGCGCTTGCTATTGCGCTCAACTGCACTTTTCTTGGCCATGTTCTGCTCCTAATGCTGCCTAAAGGGGAAGTCCAGACCTTCCAACAAGGCCTTGGCTTCTTCGTTATTGTTTGCGGTCGTGGAAATGATTATATCGAATCCTTTTACTTTATCGACCTTATCATAATCAATTTCCGGAAAAACGATGTGCTCCTTAACGCCGAACGCATAGTTACCGCGCCCATCGAAACTTTTAGGGTTCACACCACGGAAGTCCCGAATACGCGGCATTGCAATGTGCACCAGACGGTCCAGGAATTCATACATACGGCGACCACGCAGCGTCACTTTACAGCCAAGCGGCATGCCGGCACGAATCTTGAACCCTGCTTCTGATTTTTTTGCTTTCGTCACGACGGCACGCTGACCGGCGATGAGTGTCAGTTCATCAGCAGCACGCCCCACGGACTTACTGTCTGTCACCGCATCGCTCACTCCCATATTGAGTACGATTTTCTCAATCTTTGGGATTTGCATGTCATTCGTATAACCGAAACGCTCTTTTAGCTGGCCACGAACCTGTTCATTGTATTGTTGTTGTGCACGGGACATATCTTGTACTCACTTAATCAATCTGTTCTCCGGACGCCTTGGCGAAACGCACCTTGGTACCGTCCTTTAACCGCTTATAGCCAACACGCGAAGCCTTACCGGCCTTACTATCAAAGAAGGCCACGTTCGACACATGTAATGGCAATTCCTTATCCACAATACCACCTGCTCCGGCCATGCCTGGCTTCTGGTGGCGCTTGGCCACGTTCACACCGGATACCAATACTTTTTGCAGTTTTGGGAATGCTTTGACAATCGTTCCCTTCTTACCCTTATACTTGCCGGTGGTGACTACCACTTCATCGTCTTTTTTTAGTTTCATCATCCCCTCCCTACAGCACTTCCGGCGCCAGAGATACGATTTTCATAAACCGCTTGGCACGCAATTCACGTACAACAGGACCAAAAATACGTGTGCCGATCGGCTCGTTTTGCTTATTGATCAGTACAGCCGCATTACTGTCAAAGCGAATGGTGCTGCCATCATTGCGGCGCACATCTTTTGCTGTACGAACGATGACGGCACGTTGCACGCTCCCCTTTTTCACTTTTCCACGCGGCATGGCTTCCTTCACCGATACCACAATCACATCACCAACCGACGCGACCTTGCGCTTGGAACCACCCAGCACCTTGATGCACTGCACCTTACGGGCACCGGAGTTATCAGCTACTTCCAATACGGACTGCATTTGAATCATGATGCATCTCCCGTTGCTTGCACAACATCCAGCAATGTCCAGCGCTTGCTTTTTGAGATGGGCGCACACTCAACAATACGCACACGATCCCCGATATTGCACTGATTGCTTTCATCATGCGCAGAATATTTCTTCGTACGGCGAATAAACTTTTTGTAAAGCGGGTGCTTGATTCGGCGTTCCACCAAAATGGTCGCCGTCTTTTCAGCTTTATTGCTGACTACCACTCCCTGTAAAATACGTTTTGGCATGATCGTGTCTCTTCTTCCTGTTATGCGGCGTTGCGCTGTTTGTTCAGTTCCGTATACGCGCGGGCAATACTCACACGCACTTCGCGGAAACGCGCCGTATTGGCTAATTCTCCAGCCACTTTCTGAAAACGCAAATTCATTAGCTCACGCTTCATTTCGGCGATGTCAGCCAACAAAGAGGCTTTATCCTTCCCGGCAAAATCTTTCATACTGGTTGCAGTCATGACGATAACCCTACCCGTGATACAAATTTCGTTTTGATCGGCAATTTGGCTGCCGCACGCTCAAACGCGCCACGCGCCAAGTCAGCCGGCACACCATCCAGTTCAAACAGGATACGACCGGGCTTCACTTTGCATGCCCAGAACTCTACCGAGCCTTTCCCTTTACCCATCCGCACTTCAGCAGGCTTGGAACTGACTGGCGTATCCGGAAATACGCGAATCCATAGACGACCGGAACGTTTCAGGTGGCGGTTGATGGCCCGGCGAGACGCTTCA
The DNA here is from genome assembly GCA_028279475.1 of Rickettsiales bacterium. Lineage (GTDB taxonomy): Bacteria > Pseudomonadota > Alphaproteobacteria > Rickettsiales > UBA998 > JANQNR01. The sequence goes on from JANQNR010000004.1 coordinate 560,149, forward strand.
ATCTGGCGCGCGGTAATACGCTCCGGCTCCAGCGCCTTCAGGCCATAAGAACCAAAGTTCAGATCAGATCCACCCTTGGCCAGACCATGGATACGGCCTTTATGTGCCTTGCGGTATTTGGTACGTTTCGGACTCAGCATGACATGCCTTTTATCATTTCGTTTTTTTAAGAGGGCGCTGTTAAACCAAGTATAGCCGGTTTTGTCAATGGCAAAGTTACGATGAATGTCGCCAAAACATAAAAACCTCTTATGTAACACCTGTACGCGCTATCAACCCTCTACAATCCGAGGTTAAAGCCATATACGCCACGTTTTTCTTCAATGTATCCAGTATATAGGGCTTCGTTCGCACCTCAATAGATAAAGTCTGCATTGGTGAAGGTATAACCGCCATTGAAGCCAAGCGCAAAGTCACCACTGGAAATCTCCGAATACACACCGTCATTATAGACCGAGAAGTTCGACACATCGGTAAAGCCAAGCGCGCTGACATCGATCACATCCTGCCCCTGCGTGAACCCGGCGATATAGTCCACCCCGGTCAAGGTAGCAGAATCGGTCACCGCCAGATAGAGCAGCACATCATTACCACCGCCCAGCAGGGCATAATCCGCACCGCTGCCGCTATGGATGGTGTTATTGCCTCCGGCATCGAGGAACATGTTATCATTCCCGTCTCCGCCGGCGACCAAGTCATTGCCGCTCCCGCCATAGATTTCATCATCACCACTACCACCTGACAGACTATCATCGCCATCATCGCCATAAATCGTATCATCACCGGCCTGCGCAGTAATCGTGTCGTTGCCTGCCAGCGCCTGAAAGACCTCATCGGCGCCAGTGCCGACCAAATTATCATCGCCTGAGCTACCAGTAATGGTATTGGTAGATGCGTCAAAGATGAAATCCACATCACTGAGATAATTGTGATGGCGACCATTAATGACGAACTCGAAGTTAGACTGGTCGGTACGGACATAGGTAAAGTCGTTATTACTGGAATAGACAAAGCGAATTTCTCCGGCTTCCGTGTTGCCACCATCCGTGTCGACGCCAGTGAAGCCCATCACGCTTAAGTCAATTTTATCGATCCCGCGTTCGAAGTCGGCGACCACATTACGATCGCCCTTGGTGGAATGGTTGAGTGCTGAGAATCGGAACACATCCGCCCCGGCACCGCCGGTCAGGGTGTCATATCCGTCCATGCCGTCAATCGTGTCGTCACCCGTGCCACCAATCAGGCTGTCTGCACCATTCGTGCCGATGATCAGCTGACCGGATACTCCTCCACCCGTGGTATCTTCATAAAGGCGAAGGTTGCGGTATTGGCTCTGGCCGTTCTGCGCACCATTATCATGGTCATTGACGAAACTCAGGTAGCTGATTGCACCGGTGAAACTGTTGCCGACATTGATGGTAAAACTCTGCCAGTCACCACTGCCTGTATAGTCCAGACTCTGGTCAAACGCGCCGGTAGGTTGCGTACCATGCAGCTGCCAGCTGGGTTGTCCGTTATTATAGACGTTGTCTGTCTCCAGCCCCGGCCCGTGAATCTCGCCTTCCACACTGCTGCGATACTCAAAGGTAAAGACCGTATCTGCCGTGATGGTATAATCATACGCCAGCTTCTTCCACGTATTGCCGGTCAGCTCAATGCCATAGCCTCCCTCCAGCGTTGTTTCCACCGTACCACCCGCATCCTGATTGTCCTCATATTCTGATAGTGCCAGTGATGACAACTCAATGAAATCATCACCATTCGCAGTGTCGTCTTCATAGAGGCGAACATCACGGAACCAGCTCTCTCCCTGTGCATTCGCATCATCGTCATTGATGAAGGTCAGGTAATTGACACTCTGCCCGCTAGTGAAGAAATCGGTGACGGCGATATCAAACGACTGCCAGTTACCGCTACCATCATAATCCGGTCCATCCAATCCCCAGGCTTGTGTACCGAACAGTTTGACCACCTCGCCTGAGCCGTGCGCATCATCATCACTGAATCCAATACCCTGAATCTCGCCGATTACGCTGACACGAAACTCAAAACTGAGACGGGTATTATCCGTGAATGTATACGGCAAATCTACCTTCTTCCACGTATTGCCGCCCAGATGCAGCGTTGTATTGTCAATGATATTTGTAATCGTTGGGTTACTATCCTGATTTGACCAACTGGTGAGAGTGGCTGTCGAGAAATCCAGCACATCGGCCGGCGGCGGGGTCGTGACCTCGTTGACGGTCAGGGTCACCGTGGCCGTATCCGTACCACCATTGCCATCGCTAATGATATAGGTGAAGCTGTCGCTGCCGAAAAAATCGGTGGCGGGGGTGTAGCTGAAGGAGCCGTCCGAACCAACCGTGACCGAACCGTTGGTCGGATTGGTGTTGGAAGTGACGATGAGCACATCATTATCCACATCTGTATCATTGCTCAGCACATTGCCAGTGATGATGGTGTTTTCATCGCCGGATGCGCTGTCATCCACCGCCACCGGGTCGGCATTCACAGGAGGGCTACCATCAAAGATGAAATCTGCATCAGATATCTCAGCAAAGTGGTTGCCGTTTAAGTAAAACTGAAAGTCGGTCTGGTAATTGACAAAATAGGTGCGATTCGCAAAGCTGCTGTAGACCATCAGCAGTTCATGCGCCTCCGTTACCTTCTCACCGCCTGGGTGCTCCTTGATCGTGGTAAAGCCAAAGGCGGAAACATCAATCAAGTCCACCCCATCCTCAAAATCCGTAATTTCATCCGACGCCGTGTCCGTCAATACACTATGCGACAGGCCACTAAAACGGAAGATATCGGCACCCACACCTCCGGTAAGCGTGTCGATCCCCGCTGCACCGTCCAGTGTATCGTCACCATCGCCGCCAGCCAATGTATCATCTCCTGACGTCCCAACAATCAACTCACCCGACGATCCACTGGTGCTATCCTCCTCATACAGTTCCACATTACGGAACCAGCTATCGGCCTGTGCATTCGCGTCATCGTCATTGGCAAATACCAGATACTGCGCATTATACCCGACAGGCAGGTAGTCCGATACAGTGATACTGAAGCTTTGCCATGCACCGCTACCGATATAGTCCGGACCGTCCAGCCCCCAACTCTGTGACCCATATAAGCGGAAAATATCATTCCCGCTCAGCACATTGTCGGTGCTCAAGCCCAGCCCATGAATCTCGCCCTCGCTGTCAGACTTAAACTCAAAGCTCAGCATTGTATCTGCTGTCACCGTATATGGCGACGCCACCTTCTTCCACGTATTTCCTGCCAGGTGCAAGGTCGTGTCATCTATGATGTCCACCGTAATGGGGGCAGTATCTTGGTCAGCATAGGATAACAACGTAGACGTCGTGAAGTTCAACCCGGAACCAGCGGGAGAGGCATCGTTAAAGATAAAGTTGGCCTCTGTTAATATGGTGGTGTAATCACCATTCAGGTAGAACTCGAAATCATCCTGATCACTGCGCACATAGGTACGATCTCTAACCGTATGATAGAACAGACGTAATTCATTATCTTGTGTGATGTCAGCATCGGTCAGACCGGTAAAGTCCAGCCCGGTCAAGTCAATACGATCCGCTGTCACATTAAAATCTTTAATCCGATCCGGTGCAAATACCGTACTATGCAAGCGATCACTGAACCGGAACACGTCCTTGCCGATCCCACCATCGAGCGTATCGCGTCCGGCACCACCATCCAGCGTGTCCCAGCCACGACCGCCGGTGATGGAATCATTACCTGCCTGCCCATCCACAAAATTGTCGGCAGCACCGGAGGCAATGGTATCATGCCCCTGGGATGCGATAATCGCTTCCACGGAGGCTACCACTCCTGCATCACTGCCAACATCAATCGCATCTCCATCGAAATCAATCGCCCAGTTTGCGGATGAGGCACTAATATCCAGCGTATCAACACCCTCACCACCATCATAATAGATATTGCTTGAATCCCAGACAGAAACCCGGAAAAGGTCATCACCAGCACCACCAATCAGCGTATCCGCTCCACCGGCACCGTTCAGGGTATCATCACCCTCACCACCGTCAATGACATCATTCCACGATGTTCCGATTAGACTGTCATCACCCGAGGTTGCCGCTTCTGCATTCAGTGTTTGCGCTACTTCCTGCCACGTCAATACGCCTCCTGACTCAAACAAAAATGTCTCTATCCTTGCAGATGTGCTATCAAGTTGATCTTCAATTAACAATGAACCACCGTCAGGCAGGGTAATACGCAGATCATTGGTATCTGCCGTATCTCGTAAGAAAGCGACATCACCTGATGTAATACCGATAGTGAACAGCAATGTGTCCGCTAACATGTCATCATCGGAACGAACCGTATCCTGACCGTCTCCCAAACCATAAACGATAACGTCAGCACCTTCCTGCACATCAATAGTATCATCCCCGGCGCCACCAGTAATCGTTTCACTACTATCTGACCCGACGATGGAATCATCTCCAGACGTTTGCACCTGATCCAACCATGTCTGCTCCATTTCCTGCCAGGTAAGCACGGAGCCATCAGAAAACTCGAACCGTTCAATGCGTGCATCTCCCGAAGCAAATTGATCTTCAATCAGTAATGATCCACTGTCCAGAAAATCAATATGTAGGTGCTTATGTGATGGCCCGGCTTTGCTGAGCGTCAATGTTGCCAGTGTAATACCACTACCGAAACGCAGCGTATCCGTCAGAGCGTCGCCCCCGGATGTAATCGTATCCTGCCCCTGCCCCAATTCGTAGATGAACAGGTCAGCGCCATCCTGACCATCAATGCTATCATTACCGGCACTTCCCGTCAGCGTATCATCACCGTTCAAACCTATGATCGTGTCATCTCCGGCAGTCTGAATAGAAGCCAAGTATAGTGCCTGCATCTCCTGATAGGAAAGCGTCTGATCGTCAAATTCAAACGATTCGATGCGCGCATTGTTCCAGAACTGATCGTCAATCGTCAGCGTACCGCCGTCGGAAAATGTCATCAGCAAATCTCTCCCTTGAGATCCAATTCGATCCAACTGGGTGGCACTGGAGACAATACCCTGTAATATCACACGATCTTCGGCATCGCCGCTGTAAGCATCAATGGTATCATGCCCATCTCCCAGACGGTAAATGAAGGTATCATGCAACGAGGTAGCCGGCGTAGTCAGCAGATCATTCCCCAGCCCACCTTCCAGCGTATTATCCGAAAATTTGAATCCGGTGATGACGTCGTTACCATCGGTTTGTGCATCATTTACATAGGCAACACGTGTATCCGCCACGTCATAGGTCGTACCGTCGGTGAAACGTATATATTCAATTGCTTCATAATTGCCATCGAAATGGTCTTCAACAGTCAGGCTGCCACCATCGGAGAAACGCATTACTAAATCAAGGTCCTGGTGTCCGGCGCGTTCAAATTGCACGTCGCCTGCCGTAATACCTGCACCGAATTCAATTACATCGGGTTCATCGTCCGGAGCATCCGGTACAATTGTGTCCTGCCCATCGCCCAATGCATAGCGAATAATGTCAGCCCCGTGCTCGGGAATAGTGCGATCATCTCCGGCACCGGCAATGAATACCTCATGACCATCACCGCCCTGTACAGTTTCCGAAGCTGCTGACCCACTAACCGTTGCATAGCTTGCATCATAGGTAAGCGGATCATATTCCGGCTGGTTTGGAAGCGCCGCATATATCTGCGGTAACGCCCACACATCACCATCATCAAATTCAAAGATTTCAACCTGATTATAGGACAGAGATGAAAAATAATCTTCAATGGTTATGCTACCGGCGATATGATTAAACGCAATCTCTAAATCATCGCCATCAGCACCGCTGCGCTGCAACACCAGATTTGCTGTGGCAATACCACCTTCAAAGCGAATAACATCCTGTAACGATCGGCTGATATGCCCCTGTTCATCATAGATCGTATCCTGCCCGTCGCCGGCACGATAAATATAGACATCATCCCGACGCCCGCCCTCCAGCCGGTCGTCACCTGTGCCACCGTCCAGCGTATCGAAAGATTCATACCCGCGTAGCGTATCGTTACCGGCACCACCAGAAAGCAGGTTGTTCGTATCGTCTCCCAATAACTGCTCATCATTACCGGACGCAACTGAAATGACATCCAGCAAATTCATATCGGTGACAGTGCTGCCGGAGACGAACTGCAAGGTCTCAACCTGGTAAGCGGCTCCAAGAAAGAAATTATCCACCACAATACTAATACCTTGCGGTGAATTATTCTGATCGACGATGGTCAAATCATCATCGTCACGCTCAATACGCAGATGATCGAACGTCACACCATCAGCAAAACGGATGGCATCAACACCGCCGCCGGTAATAAATGCGGTTTGTTCGACAATCCAAGTTTTTGCCAGTGACGTGCCGACATCATCAGCATAGTCATAGACATCATTTCCTTCGCCACCAAACAGGCTATCACGATCATTGGATACCAGCGTATCGTCACCCAATCCGCCGACGATGGACTCGCTGGATGCGGTACCGTTCAATAGATCATCGCCTGCGGTCGCATTAAACAGTGCCATATTAAATACAGGAGATTGCCACACGGTACCGTCAGCAAATTGAATGCTGTCCAGACTATAATACCCACCTGAGCCAAAGAAATGATCTTCAATACGCAATGAATCACCGGCGGCACTGGCAAAAGTAATGAGCAGATCATCACCGTCTCGAGAAAACTGAATATCTTCCTTCAGAATACTGGCATCAAACACAATACGATCCGTATCGGATAACGTTACCAGAGAGCGTCCGTCGTGAATGGTATCATGGCCATCCCCGGCGGCATAATGATAGGTGTCATCACCGTCTTTACCATCCAACCGGTCATTACCGGTACTTCCTGCGAAACTGTCATCTGACCAGAACCCGACAATGCTGTCATGACCGGCAGTGGTCTCATCGTCAATCGCTCGCTGCCGTAACAGATCAGGTTCCCATACTTCGCCGGAGCCATCGGTAAATTCCACCGCCTGGACTTCTTCCCTTCGTTGTCCCAATCCACCAATCACAGCGAAATCATGAATGCGCAGGCTGTCGCCAGCCGTATGTGTCAGGAGCAGATCATCTCCGTCCAGCCGCACAGATATGTCATCCGGGTTGGTATCGGATGTCATGACCACCCGATCATCATCTATGTAATCAGGATCCCAGGTATTATCGACAATCGTGTCATGTCCGTAACCTACGCCCCAGATATAGGTATCTGCCTGCCCCAGCCCTTCCAGATGATCGTTCCCAACACCACCGTCCAGCGTATCCTGCGACTGATACCCGATACCGGCTGTCGTACCGTAACCGATCAACGTATTATCCCCGGCATCGGATTCCAGCAGCTTCAATTCAATATCGCGTTTAAAAAGCGTCTGATCCTCAAACTCAAATCGCTCCACAGCATAATAATGAAAACCGAACATATCTTCGATCGTCAGACTTTCACCGGTATCAATAATCTCAATGCGCAAATCGTCACGCAATGCCGCATCAGGATTGCGAATAAAACGCACTTCATCACTGTTCAGTCCGATAAAGCGAATGGTATCGGTTTCCGTTGTCTCAAGTGGCTCCAACTCGTCACGAATCGTGTCATGTCCATAACCACGGCTGAAGATATAGGTATCCGCTTCCCCAGCACCTTCCAGCCGGTCGTTCCCAGCTCCGCCATCCAACGTATCCTGGCGGAAAAACCCTTCGAACACATCATCGTTGTCTGTGCCATTCAGGAGTAAATCCATCACATCCTTAAACGTGTAACCGCTACCATCCTGAAACAGCAGGATCTCAATCGTGTCATCGACGGAAAAGATACTTCCATAGCCAAATACATTCGGGTTGAATTGATCTTGTACCGTGAGTGTTTCACTGGTGCTTTTCAGGGTAATTACCAGATCGTCACTACCCAATGGCCGGGTTACGTCAATATCATCTTTGCCAATACCGGGTCCAAAGAAAATAGTATCGAATGATTTGTTCAACGCACTGAACATATTGTCAGTAATTACATCATGCCCGTCGCCATAGCCGAAGATATAGGCATCCCCACCATCGGAACCGATCAGCGTATCGTTACCTTCACCCCCATACAGTACATCATTCGTAGCAAAGCCCTCCAATACATCATCCCCGCTTGTGGGCGCCAGCAGGCGAATCATCATATCGTCAGCGGTTAATGTTGTGCCGTCAACAAAACGGAATTCTTCCACCCGCTGCTCAAGAGAATAGAAATTGTCCCAGCCAAAAATGCTGGCATCAAACTGTTTATCGATCGTCAGCGTGTCCGTATAGCCATCAAATGTTATCAATAAATCCTTATTATCTGCACCGGTACGCGATATCTGAATCATGCTTTCAGTAATGCCTTCGCCAAATTCCACCACGTCCTTGCGCTTGAACAGCACATTGGTCTGGCCGTCTTCAACACGGTCATTCCCATCGCCCAGGTTGAAACGATAGGTATCACCGTCGTCACCACCGATCAGCGTATCGTCTCCGGCACCGCCGGCCAGTGTTTCCTGCTGATGGAAACCACGTATCACATCTGAATCATCACGGTCTAACCGGCTGAGATATGTTTGCTGCAACCCTTCAGCACTGAGCACCTGACCACTTGCGAACTGAAAATATTCCATACGTTGGTCAGGAGTCGGCAATACACCCAATCCGTCCACCGGGTTCGTATCAGGAGAAAAAGGGGCGTCACCACCGGCGACGCCCTCAAATGTTGCTCCCGGATGACGGTAGGTGTCAGGGGAATCGTAATCAATGGGTTCCAATGGTACCGTTTCAATATCAGGAGCGGTATAATTGTAATCGGCATCAAGTACATTGATAATAATGTCATCACTGGCTTCATTATCAATTAACTCAATACCAACGATATTGCTATAACCAACATTATCAAATTCCGGCGGCAGGTTTCCACCCAATAGCCCCAGTAGCGGGTAATTCTGAATCGCAGCCAAGGCAACCGCAGTACTATCAAACGTGCCGGTACCGAGCGTTGTCGTCCAGAACTGCCCTTCGATCGTCAGGGTGCCGCCATCAATGAAGGTCAGTTGCAGATCCTCGCCATCGTCACCGACCCGCTCCAGCGTGGTCTCCGCAAGCGAGATGCCTCCACCTAGCCGCACCTGATCGGGTGCTTCCAGCGTAAAATCGACCTGATGGTCGCGGATGATGTCATGACCGTCACCCAAATTGTACTTATACAAATCCCCTTCATCACCGCCGACCATGGTGTCATTCCCCAGCCCACCATGGATGATTTCCTTATCCGAAGTCCCCTCGATATAATCATCGCCGTCCGTTTGCTGTGCCGTGATAATGACTTCGCGAATATCCACTTCCGTCGCAGCCTTCCCCTCCGCAAAGGTAATCTGCTCGATGGCATGCTCCTGCGCATTACCGGTCAGGGAGATATCCGACCCAGTCGTATTGAGAAAATGATCGACCACCCGCACACTGTTAGATGTAGCATTCTCCGTAATCAGCAGGTCATCTCCGTCGCGCGACAGCGTGGCATCCGCTTCGCTCAGATGGGTGAAACGAATCGTATCAGTATCACTGAATGCCCGCCCAAGAATAGAAATTGCGTTGGTCGTCAGACCGGAAGGGTCGGTATCGCGGATTTCCAGTGTGCCGAAATTCTGCCCGATCACATAGGCGTCGCTGCCATTGCCGCCATCCACCGTGACATTCTCCCCGGTAATGACCAGTACATCGTCATCACCCGTTCCTGCTACGCTGACATTATCCTGATCGGCGACCACCACACTCGGAGGGTTAAGCAGCGTGGAATCGGCATTGACCGTATCCAGCAGCGCCTGCAACGAGATCGGCAGCGAGCGCCCAGCGGCAGCTTCCGCAATATCCGTCAGCAGGTGCTGATCGGTAATCCCGGTGATCGTATAGGATGTGTTCACCGCATTCCCGACAAAATCCTCGGTAATCGGCACCTCGCGCTCCACCAGCGGCTTCAGCCCCTGCAACACCGGCGCGAACATCTCCCAGTGTGCCTGCGCGCCCGCCACATCACCCGGCATCGCATCGAGAATCACATCCACCACACTGCGCAACTGCATCCCGCCCGGTGTCAGCCGCCCGTCATTCAACTCAATACTCAGATCATTAAAATAGCTCCGCAGTGGCCCCTGCGCCAGCAACGCCGCGTGCGACTCGCTGAACAGCTGATCCCATAGCGCCTGCAACTGCTCCGTATCACTGGCATTTACCGGATTCGCCCCGCCATCTACCGTACTGACAAAACTCTCCCCGCTCCAGGCCTCCAGGAATGCCAGCTTCTGCGCATCGAACAGCCCACCGCGTGAGGCCGGATCCACCCCCTCGGCTCCCGCCCAGGTGAACAGGATATCCTCGGTGAACCCGACGAACTGATCCGGGTGGGCGGGCGCGGAGTTGCGCAGCCCCGTGATGAGATTATCCAGCGCCGTATTGCTTTGCGCCGCAAGATCGAGATCGTTGAGAAGGCCGAAGCCTTTCAGGTAGACGTCCCCGCCCGGATCAGTCAGCGGGATAATACCGGAACGCCCGGAACCACTGCCGCCGCTACCGCCACTGCCTCCGGAACCACCCGAACCGCCGGAGCCACCGCTCCCACCGGAGCCGCCCCCGGAACCTCCATCAACGAACGGATCAGGATTGCTGCGCGAGTCCAGAATCGCCTGCACCGTATCCCAGAGATTGCTCAGTGCCGTCCATTTATCCGTCTGCTGGAACTGGTATAATTCAATATGCCCATCACCCTGCCCGAGGTAAGGGCGTGTATAGTTCTCAATAAACGCCACGCTGTCCGTATCCCACAGCCATTTGGCCACCAGCGTCGCACCGTCTTCATTATTAATATCCCCATTCCACACCTGAAACGCATGGCCACTGAACGGATTCCACGCCACCGGCGCATCAAACGCCAACTCTTTTAATCCCCCGGTCAGTTGGTAGTTGTTGACATATACATAATCATCGCGCTCGATGTCTTTGATGACTGCGTGACCGAACACACCGAAATGGTCTTCGCCTTCGCCACCGAACAACTGAGTTTTTTCTTGATAGGCTGCACCGCCGGAACCATGCTGTTCCAGCAAATCATCCCCGGCACCTCCGTCGAGAGTGGCAGTACCTTCTTCGCCGGAAAGCAGTTTATCGTTATATTGACTACCAATGACATGCTCAATGGAATAGAGCGTATCTTCACCATCCTGACCGTTATTATAAATGACACCACCATCGGTAGAACGACCACGAATACCGACCGTATGTCCGAAATAATCTGCTATATCATCATCCTGATTTTCTTCATAACGATGATTACCGCCGACCAGTATATTGTTTCCTTTACCACCAATAAGTGTATCATCCCCATCACCACCGAAGATGGTGTTATCCGCATCATTGCCGATGAGTTGATCATCGCCGTCATAACCAATGAGAATGGAGGATTCGGTACCCGTGAAACTGACCGTATCATCATTCTGTGAACCGCCTTTAATCACAACTCCGCTATCTGTGGTGATTTCGTAGGATTCGATATTTCCAGAGGTGAAGTTGAAGCGGAAAGCAGGATCATACGTTGGGAAATTTCCCCATAACATTGCATCCAACCATTGTGCCTTGAGAACTGAATTAACATTATCTTCAATAATTGCATCGATTCCGTTTCCAAGCGACTGATCAAGACCAAAACCTAGTCTTGAAATCCAATTACTACCAGCTTCAAGAACATCCTCCCAAATACTTTCTTGTTCTACAGTTGTTCCAACAATTGTTGGAACATAAGCCGTCCATGCCTGTGGTGGCAGATTATGGCCAGCAAACACCGCTATATGATAATCTCGTATATCCTTCACGGGTAGCGTTACGTTGGCATCACCGTTGTTAAACCGCGTTTCTCTGGCCACAAAATCCGCCTGCATCAATTCCAATGAAATCGTTGCCCATTCAGAGGCAGATATATTCGAATTTCCACCTGTCAGTTTACCCGTGTTTTCTGCAAAGGCGCGAGCTATGGCTCCAGCACCCGCGTTTGCGTATACCACATCAAGAGCGAGGTCTGCATAACGATACCCTTTAGAAGATAGTAAACCGTAGTAATCTCCGAATGCACCGTTCTGGCTATGACTACGGAGTTGGTCTATGTCGGACTGAGTGAGGTTTTGAACGGTCATGAGTTATCTCCTTCAAGCTTATGAAAACCTTTCATAACTATTAGTATTGCTGCAAACTGTATGAGTATTGTTAGATACGTTTTTATATCGTATGAAACTGGACTAAAACGGATATATGATGCATTTAGCAATCCAATCGGAAGAAAATAGAACAACAAAATCAGTAAACTCGCGTACTTAATATTTTTTTTCTTCAGCATTATTGGATAAACTTTTTTAGAGAATGGCATCCAACGTATATATATATATATATATATGTATATGTATACGAACGCTAATATGAATATGGCCACGATGCGCATCTTACTATGATCCGATGAACTATCATCAAATAAGTGATGAATAAATCCAAAGGTTGCCCCCCCACCCATAAGCGCAAGCCCGGAAAGCGGCAACAAAGATAAAGCAAGAAATGCGATTATGAATATGTTGCGCATGATTTTGCTTACTATGAATAACACAGGATTGTCAACGCACTTTCCTTAACGGAAAGTAATTATCGTTAGCGGGCTGGCTATAGGCGGCAGAGGCGAGGATAAAGATATTTTTATGGTTGCACAGCACCCCTCAGATGGCTGCTGTGCAATGCCCTGTCCGAGGAAGAGGCTGTAGTTTTCAATAAAGGCCACGCTCTCCGTATCCCACAGCCACTTGGCTACCGACGTGAGGCAGACCATTCCACTGATCATTATGATTCAACCGAGTCAAAACAAGCCAGGCGCCGTAGCAGCACCTACCTGGTACGGTATTATTGACTAATATTAAATTTACGCCGCTTTTTTAACGTGCTGGACGTCCTGCTCTTCGGCCTGTGCGGTATCGCCTTTGTAAATCCAGACCTTGATACCAATGACCCCGTAGGTCGTATGGGCTTTGGCAACACCGTAATCAACATCGGCGCGCAATGTGTGCAACGGCACACGGCCTTCGCGATACCATTCGGTACGAGCAATCTCCGCACCGCCAAGACGTCCGGCGCAATTAATGCGGATGCCTTTGGCTCCAAGACGTAGTGAAGACTGTACCGCGCGCTTCATCGCCCGGCGGAACGTTACCCGGCGCTCTAACTGGTCAGCCACTGACTCGGCCACCAATGTCGCATCGATCTCCGGCTTGCGGATTTCGACGATATTAATCGCCACTTCATCGTCAGTAAGCTTAGCCACATCTTGTTTGATCTTGTCAATATCAGCACCTTTCTTGCCGATCACCACACCCGGACGCGCCGTATAAATCGATATGCTGGCCTTTTTCCCAGTACGCTCAATCACGATCTTACTCACACTGGACGCCTTAAGACGCTTTTTCAGATACTCACGGATTTTCAAATCTTCCAGCAATTTACCAGCATAATCATCCTTGGCAAACCAGCGGGAATCCCACGTTTTGTTGATGCCCAAACGCAGACCGATCGGATTGACTTTCTGACCCATTAGGCGACTCCTTTTTCTTTTACGACAATGGTAAGATTGCTAAATGGTTTCATGATCCGTGCGCCACGGCCACGGGCACGTGCGCGGAAGCGTTTCATCACCATTGATTTACCGACCCAGGCTTCCTTGACATAAAGATTGTCAATATCCAGGCCATGGTTGTTTTCTGCATTGGCGACGGCAGATTCCAGAAGTTTTTTCACGTCATTGGAAATACGCTTGGGCGAAAATGTCAGTTGATTGATCGCCTCGTCAACATGCAATCCACGGATGGACGATGCCACCAGGTTCAGCTTTTGTGGACTAATACGCACGCGGTTCAGCACGGCCTGTGCCTCATTTTCCGCGAGTTGTCTGGGTTGTGGTTTCTTGGACATAGGCTGCTCTTATCCGTTATTTACGCTTTGCTTTTTTATCGACACCGTGACCGTAATAGGTGCGGGTCGGTGAGAATTCGCCGAATTTGTGACCTACCATCTCTTCGGTCACCAATACCGGGATAAATTTCTGACCGTTATAAACACCAAAAGTCAGTCCAACAAACTGTGGAATAATGGTCGAACGGCGTGACCAGGTTTGAATGACGGTATTTCTGCCGGAAGCACGGGCAGCCTCTGCTTTCTTCAGCAGATACATATCGAAAAATGGACCTTTCCATACGGAGCGTGGCATAATGAATTTTCCTTACGTTATTTCTTTTTCTTCGCCTTGTGGCGTGAACGGATAATAAATTTGCCGGATGGCTTTTTCTTCAGACGAGTACGGGAACCCTTGGTGCATTTACCCCATGGCGTCACTGGATGACGGCCACCGGATGTGCGCCCTTCTCCACCACCATGCGGGTGATCGACCGGGTTCATCGCCACACCGCGAACGGTCGGACGACGGCCACGCCAGCGCGTACGGCCAGCCTTACCGTCGTTGGTGTTTTGATTGTCCGGGTTAGAGACTGCACCAATCGACGCCATGCAATCCGCATGCACCAGACGCAACTCACCGGAACGCAACTTCAACTGAGCATAGCCGGAATCCTTACCCACTAACTGGATATACGCACCGGCAGCACGCCCTATCTGGCCGCCCTTGCCGGGCTTCATTTCGACATTATGGATAATGGTACCGACAGGAATATTTTTGAGTGGCATGGCGTTGCCCGGTTTGATGTCGGTTTTTTCACCGGCCACCACTTTATCCCCTTCACCCAAACGCTGTGGCGCAAGGATATAGGAAAGCTCACCATCATCATATTTAATCAGCGCAATAAATGCCGAACGGTTCGGATCATACTCCAGACGCTGCACCGTTGCCGGCACATCCCATTTCGTGCGGCGGAAATCCACCAGACGATACTTTCTCTTATGGCCACCACCAATATGGCGTGACGTCACACGACCGCGGTTATTACGACCACCGGACTTGGTCAGCCCTTCCACCAGTGTTTTCTCAGGCGCACCGCTCCACAGAGCAGAACGATCCACGGTAATCAACTCGCGCTGTGAAGGAGTGGTCGGATTATAGGTTTTCAATGCCATGATTTATACCTTCGCCGAGAGATCAATGTGATCTCCCTCTTTCAATGTAATGATTGCTTTCTTCACATCGGAGCGCTTGCCTTGAATTCCACGGAAACGCTTAGTCTTACCTTTGGTTTTGATCGTATTGACGGCCACAACATTCACATCGAAGATGGTTTCGACGGCATGCTTAATCAATGCCTTACCAGCATCGGCACGTACTTTGAACGTCATTTTATTTTGCTCCACTGCCATGGTCGATTTTTCCGTGACCACGGGTGCCAGCACCACATCGAACAGTGCCGGATCTACGGCAACTGCTTTTTTTGCTTTTCCACTCATGCCAAACGCTCCTCTACGGCTTTCAGCGCCGCTTTCGTCAACACCAACTCACGATGGCGC
Source organism: Rickettsiales bacterium (assembly GCA_028279475.1). GTDB lineage: Bacteria > Pseudomonadota > Alphaproteobacteria > Rickettsiales > UBA998 > JANQNR01. The sequence continues at coordinate 575,742 of JANQNR010000004.1, forward strand.
AGAATATCCAACACGTTGATTCCAGCCACCGGCAATACATCCGTATGCGGAATATTGCGCGCTGCTTTTACGAATGCGTCTTCCGGAGCCACGTCGATAATCAATGGCTTTTCCCATTTCAGCTTGGCGAATTTGGAAGTCAGCGCCTTGGTCTTGGCATCGGAGAACTTGGTATCGCTGAGAATGACCAGCGATCCTTCTGCCTGCTTAGCGGAAAGTGCGGTCTTCAGCCCCAATGCCCGAAACTTCTTGGTCAATGTGTGGGCGTGGGAGCGCACGACTGGGCCAAAGGTGGTTTGCCCACCGACCATTTGCGATGCCCGACGAGATCCCTGACGTGCCCGCCCGGTGCCTTTCTGGCGGAATGGCTTGGCTGTCGTACCACGAATTTCACCGATGGTTTTGGTTTTATGGGTACCAGCCTGCTTCTTGGCGCGTTGCCATTCGACCACGCGTTGCAGCACATCCTTACGTACTGGCAGACCGAACACGTCTTTATTCAGCGTTACATCACCGGATTTTCCGGCATCCAATGTCGTTACGGCGAGTTTCATGATGCGGACTCCTCAGACGCTGCATCTGCTTCAGCTTCCGGGGCTGCGTCACTGTCTTCCTTTGCTGCTTCTTTTTCGGCGGCCTTAGCTTTGGCTTTTTTCTCTGCTTCGCTTTCGATCAGCTTGGCTGGGAATGGCACATCTTCATGCGCGGCACGTTTCACGGCATCACTGACCAGCACATAGCTGTTCTTAGCACCCGGCACGGCACCTTTGATGTAGAGCACACCGCGCTCTTCATCACTGCCAACCACTTCCAAGTTCTGCTGCGTCACGCGCGCGTCACCCATATGACCCGCCATTTTCTTTCCTTTAAACACACGCCCCGGATCCTGACACTGACCGGTCGATCCATGCGAGCGGTGCGAAATCGAAACACCGTGCGTTGCTTCCAAACCGCCAAAGTTATGGCGCTTCATCCCGCCGGCAAATCCTTTACCTTTACTGGTACCAACCACATCGACATATTGACCGTCGACAAAATGCGCTGCTGATAATTGTGCACCCACATCCAGCATGGCCTCTTCGCTGACGCGGAACTCAACCAGCTTCTGCTTTGGCTCCACTTTGGCTTTGGAAAAGTGACCGCGCTGTGGCTTAGCGACGTTTTTAACTTTACGGGTGCCATAGCCCAACTGCAACGCCGTATAACCGTCACGCGCTTCTGTGCGCTGCGCCACAACCTGGACATTATCCAACTGTAGCGCCGTGACAGGCACGTGCTCACCGAATTCCGTATAGAACTGAGTCATGCCCAGTTTTTTTGCAATCACGCCGGTACGCATGGTGGTTTCCTTGTTCGTTCTGTTCCCCCGCCCAAATAAGCGGAGTGATGCTTATACACAGCTTGTTTATACGGGGCAAGCAGAAAATTACTGCTCACCACCCAAAATTTAAATCCATTGATTGGAGAGAAAATTTTATGCCAAAGCCTCCCACTTGTGAGAGGCTTTTTTTGTTCATAAAAAAAGATGCAACCAATCTGGCTGCATCCTTTCTTTACTTATTGATGAGATATAGGGATTTTAAGCTGCAGCGCCCATGACCATGATTTGCACATCAACACCGGCAGGCAGGTCGAGCTTGCCCAACGCATCCACGGTTTGTGGCGTCGCGTCGAGCACATCCAGCAGGCGCTTGTGCGTGCGAATCTCAAACTGCTCGCGCGATTTCTTGTTCACATGCGGCGAGCGGTTCACGGTAAAGCGGCTGATGCGGCGCGGCATCGGAACAGGCCCGCGTACCCGCGCACCTGTCCGTTTTGCCGTATTCACAATCTCCGCCGTTGAGCCATCGAGCACCTTGTGATCGAAGGCTTGCAGGCGAATACGAATTTTCTGATTCAGTAACATGATAACCTACGCAATCACCTTACTAACCACGCCCGCGCCCACGGTACGGCCACCTTCGCGAATCGCGAAACGTAGACCTTCATCCATGGCGATCGGAGCAATCAGTTCCACTTCCATCGTGATGTTATCACCCGGCATGACCATCTCGGTACCTTCCGGCAGCACAACAGAACCGGTCACATCAGTGGTACGGAAATAGAATTGCGGACGATAGTTCGAGAAGAACGGCGTATGACGGCCACCTTCTTCTTTTGTCAGAATATAGGTTTCAGCCGTAAACTTCGTGTGCGGCGTAATGTGTCCGGGCTTTGCCAGCACCTGACCACGCTCCACTTCCTCACGCTTGGTACCGCGCAGCAGCACACCCACATTATCACCGGCTTCACCACGATCCAGCAGCTTGCGGAACATTTCCACACCAGTACAGGTCGTTTTCTGCGTATCCTTGATACCAACAATCTCGATCTCGTCACCCACATTGATCACGCCTGTCTCAACACGACCGGTGACCACAGTACCGCGACCGGAGATAGAGAACACGTCTTCAATTGGCATCAGGAACGGCTTGTCTACTTCACGCTCAGGCTGAGGCACATACTCATCCACCTGATTCATCAGTTCCAGAATTGCTTCCTTACCCAGCTTAGCATCGGAATCTTCCAGCGCTGCCAGAGCAGACCCTTTAATGATCGGAATATCATCACCTGGGAAGTCATAAGAGGACAACAGCTCGCGCACTTCCATTTCTACGAGCTCAAGCAGCTCTTCATCATCAACCTGATCGCATTTGTTCAGGAATACAACGATCGCAGGTACACCGACCTGACGTGCCAGCAGAATGTGCTCACGTGTTTGCGGCATAGGGCCGTCGGCAGCGGAGACCACCAGAATCGCGCCATCCATTTGTGCCGCACCGGTAATCATGTTCTTCACGTAATCCGCGTGACCCGGACAGTCCACATGCGCATAGTGGCGCTTGTCTGTTTCGTATTCCACATGTGCGGTTGCAATGGTGATACCACGCGCTTTTTCTTCCGGCGCACCGTCAATACTGTCATAGGCCGAATATTCCGCCTGTCCCTTCTCAGCCAGCACCTTCGTAATTGCTGCCGTCAGTGACGTTTTTCCATGATCCACGTGACCGATCGTACCAATATTACAATGCGGTTTGGTGCGTTCAAATTTTTCCTTAGCCATAACGTTAACCCCTTCTTTTTAGCTCGCTGTAAGTTAAGAACAAATAATTTTGAAGGGGCGGTGTAGCCTATTTTTCTCAAAAGGACAACCGAAAAAGGGCGGTTGGGTAAAAAATCTGTTCAAACGGTATCAACCCGTAGAATTTCACAGTCAGAGGTTGATCATTCTGGTGAGGGAGGCAAGCGTTGCAGTCAAGGAAAGCTCGGCAAAAAAATGGAGGAACGTTAGACTAAGCCAACTATACTTCCTCCTTCATCGATTTTGAAAACAGATAGCCTGTTTAATTTGGCTATTTGTTTTATTGTAGCCGCATCAATTTGCTTCACCTCTAATTGAGTGTAGCCTTTGATGTCCTGTTTGGCGACATAGATATATTTCCCGCCACCATTAACCAAGCCTTCACAGAACTGATCGACGCGATCAGCTTCCTCCGTAGCAATAGCGATATTCATGATATCCTATTCTCAATCAATAAATGGTCGATAGGGATTATACTTAATTAACCAATCATTAGCAAGCAGATATTCGCCGTATGCGTGTTTTCTACTCAGCCAAAGCTATGGCAGGTTCGGCAACTCCGTCTGTTTAGCGCTATGATTCTCTACTAATGGAGGCACTATTTCAGATTCATGCGCCTGAAAGGTCACATCCTCTGCCAGAGGCACATTCGCTACCAATGTCTGGAACGTTGGATCAACACGTTGCGATTGTGGCTGCGGCGGTTCTTGTTCCGGCACCTCCGGCGCTTGCTCTTTGACGGACTCGGGATTGGCCAGGGTACGGGTGCGCTCCAGCAAATGTTGATAGGCACCCGGAATGCCCTGCTCCAGCGGCTTGGTGTCAAGGCCAATCACATCACTATGAATCACACGCAACGCTGCACCAAGATTGAGGGTTTTGTTGTCATTCCATACGGCAACATCGTTGTTTCTCTTGCTGATAGCATCGAGATTATTAAATAACTCTTTAAACTCCGCTTCCGTAATAGCTCCTGCCGTCATCGCTTTATCTAGTCCAGTGACAAACTCACCCTGCATCAAAATACCGTCATTCTCGGCGCTTTCACGGATATATTGTTCGTATTTATCTTCCATTAGTGATCCATAGAGTTGATGGCGTATTCGGTAACCATATCATAGAATTGATTAAAAAAGAAGCCCAGGCGGGTGCCTGAGCTATAGTAACGTGTCAATGATAAGTAATTCAACACCGGCAGCGGCTGCGATTACAACCATTACCAGCGGTCGGCTGATAGCATTACCGTTGGTAACGATATATAGCACCGCTACTCCCAGCAATGCTGCCAAAGCTTGTCCGGTAAAGATTACCAGATAAGCTAACACATATTGTTGTACCATGATGTTTCATGAAATCCGTACGCAGGAAATATACTGCTTCGCAAGCAGTATGTAAAGGCCGATTCCCCCACCACACTACACAAAACCTTGCCAATACTGCTCTCATCCTCACAGCTCTGTGAAGAACTCAGCCACCATGCGGTATAGGTAGCAGCTTATGTGTTTACATATCATTAATTAGTTGCTACAATGTCCACAATTCATTCCACTCGTTGGCTTAAGTTTTAGACTGTTTGTTTGTGCAAATAGCTTGCGCTTAAGCCATCGTGTGATTTCAAACTATAGGAGACGATCATGAGGCAAACTGGTCCCGAAATACTAGTTGATGGTATCCGCCTCATCAGAGCCAGGCTGGGTCTACACCCCGGTTCCACTCGCGCTGAAGTCGAGCACGCAGTGATGATGGCCTGGCAGCGGCGCGAGATGAGGGATTAATAAAATAATAACTCGCCTATTCTCGCTTTTTATGCTCATATGTACCCACCACTAGGTGGGTTTTTTTTGTCTGCTTCCTATTAAAATGCGGCAACATACAGTTACCTACTACTGCCTACATCCCTATCCCATGTAAAGACCGATTCCCCCACCACACTACACAAAGCCTTGGCAACCGCGCAGTGATTTGCTAGAGATAGCCGTCACAGCTAACAACATAACGGCATATCCTATGCAACAAAGCGCCATTATCACCGAACTGGAACGCAAGCGCGACCTGGCACGCCTCGGCGGCGGGCAGCAGCGCATCGCCCGTCAGCATGAACGCGGCAAACTCACCGCGCGCGAGCGGCTGGAAGTCATGCTCGACCCCGATTCGTTCGAGGAATTCGACATGTTCATCGAGCATCGCTGCAACCATTTCGGCATGCAAAATAAGCAGATTCCCGGAGACGGCGTCGTCATCGGCTCCGGCACGATTAACGGACGGCTGGTCTTCGTCTACTCGCAGGACTTCACCGTCCATGGCGGCTCACTCTCCGAAACCAATGCCAAGAAAATCTGCAAGATCATGGACATGGCACTGCAAGCTGGCGCGCCGATCATCGGCATCAATGATTCCGGCGGCGCACGCATTCAGGAAGGGGTGGACTCGCTCTCCGGCTATGCGGAAATCTTTAAACGCAACGTGCTGGCCTCCGGCGTCATCCCGCAAATCTCGCTGATTATGGGGCCTTGTGCCGGAGGAGCGGTTTACTCCCCTGCCTTGACCGACTTTACTATCATGGTGCGCAACAGCTCCTATATGTTCGTGACCGGTCCAGATGTGGTAAAAACCGTGACCCATGAGAATGTCACCCAGGAAGAGTTAGGCGGCGCATCGGTGCATACGCGTACCTCCAGCGTTGCCGATCTGGCGTTTGACAATGATATTGAGGCGCTGCTGGAAGTGCGGCGGCTGGTGAATTTCCTGCCGCTTTCCAACCGGGAGAAGCCGCCGACCCGTCCGACCAGCGATCCCGCTGACCGGGTGGATCTGGCGCTCAACACGCTGGTGCCGGACAATACCAACAAAGCCTATGATATGCAGGAATTGGTGCGTAGCGTGGTCGATGAGAGCGATTTCTTCGAGATACAGCCCGACCATGCCGCCAATATCATTACCGGGTTTGGCCGCATGGAAGGCGCTACGGTCGGTATCGTCGCCAATCAGCCGATGGAGCTGGCCGGGTGTCTCGATATTGACGCGTCACGCAAGGCAGCGCGCTTCATACGTTTCTGCGATGCGTTCGAGATTCCGATCATTACCTTTGTCGATGTACCAGGGTTCTTACCCGGAACGACGCAGGAGCATAACGGCATTATCAAGCATGGTGCCAAGCTGATCTATGCGTATGCTGAAGCGACCGTACCGAAGCTGACGGTCATTACTCGCAAGGCGTATGGTGGTGCATATATCGTCATGAGTTCCAAGCATCTGCGCGGGGACTTTAACTTCGCCTGGCCGAGCGCCGAAATCGCGGTGATGGGACCGGCAGGTGCGGTGGAGATCGTCTTTCGAGGCGCGGTCAGCAATGAGGAAGAAAAGCAGCAGAAGGTCAATGAATATCGCGAGGCATTCGCCAGCCCATTTGTTGCGGCGTCACGCGGCTATATCGACGATGTCATCCGCCCGCAGAACACACGCTGGCGCCTGTGCCGCGCCCTGGCCATGCTGCGCAATAAACAGTCTGACAACCCCTGGAAAAAGCACGATAATTTGCCGTTGTGATTGTTTGAAAACCGACAATTATTATTGCGTCTTTATAATTGTCATTATCCCAACACTGGTTCACTACCGTTGCAGCTTTCCATGAGTTGACGTGCATAGAGTTTCTGTAACTCTGAAAACATTCTGACCATGTATTCAGCACCTTCTTGAGACATATCATGATGCTCATGCAAACGTCTGGCAAGGCGTTCTTGACATTCATTTAGTTGCTCAAGTCGATCAATCTCTTTTTCCCCAACAGAACTAACTTCTCCTACTTCATTTTTGACAGATTGTGCATAATTATCTCTTATCTGATCTGCCATTGTTTTTGCGATAATGTCTTTATCGAGACATTCTTGGAACCTGCCTTCAACTTCTTGATATTCTTCGGCACTATGCTTCAGTTCGTACTTGTGTTGATAATGTAAGCTGTAAGCACGAAACAAATCAGACGCTTGATATTTACTTAAATCCAACCGTTCTTGAAAAACAACCTCAATCTTCTCGCGCACTTCATGAAATTCTTCAGTTCTGGCAACTGTGTAGTTTATTACATCATATTCCGTTTCCCACTCTGATTTCTGAATAATATCAAAGAGATCCGATATACCTTCTTCCCTTTCCAACTGCATCAATTCAGACTCATATTGTGCGTACATTTGTGTATACCTGTTATCCATAACCTCTACCTCTTCATTTGTACCAAAAGACTATAACAAACTTTTGTTAATAGATGATGTCAATATGACTTGAGTTATCTAACGCCCAAACCTACTCGTCAGTGGCATGCGCCAGTCGCGGCCGAACGACATGGGGGTGAGCTTAACACCCGGCGGAGACTGACGGCGTTTATATTCACTGCGGCGCAGCAACGTCGCCACCTGCCGCACTGTATCGGCATCATACCCCTGAGCAATAATCGCCTCACTCCCCAGCCGTTCCTCGATCATGCAGCGCAGGATCGCATCGAGCACCTCATAGGGCGGCAGGCTGTCTTCATCCTTCTGATCCGCGCGTAATTCCGCCGAGGGCGGGCGGGTGATAATCCGCTCCGAAATCAGCGCCCCGGGCGCTCCCTTCGCCCCCGCCGGACGCTGCACATTCCGCCAACGCGACAGCGCAAACACATCGGTCTTGTAGACATCTTTCAACACCGAATAAGCGCCGCACATATCGCCGTACAGGGTCGCATAGCCGGTCGCCAGCTCAGACTTATTCCCGGTGGTCACCAGCAACGCGCCGGTAGAATTACTGATCGCCATCAACAGCAGTCCCCGTAAACGCGACTGGATGTTCTCTTTCGCCAGTGCATTCGGTACTTCCGGTGACAATGGTGCCAGCATCGCATCTGCCGCCTGCATCCCGGCATCAATCGGCAGCACGTCATAACGTACTTTCAATGCCTGTGCCAGCGCTTGCGCATCTTCCAGACTGATGTCGGACGTATAGGGCGACGGCAGCATCACCGTATGCACCCGCTCGGCTCCAAGTGCATCAACAGCAACCACGGCCGTCAGTGCCGAATCAATCCCGCCGGACAGCCCGATCACCACGCCGTTAAACCCGTTTTTCTCAACATAATCCCGCAGCCCGGTCATCATCGCCGCATACATCACTGCCGTCTCATCCCATGGCATCACGTCTGAAGATATTGATGATAGTGACACGACCACTTCCTCAAACACCGGGAGTTGGTGACTTTTACGGCCATCCGGCTGCATCACAAACGATGCCCCGTCAAAGGCCAGCTCATCCTGCCCGCCGCTCTGATTCAGGTAGATTGCTGGTATGCGATGCGTTATAGCTGCCTGCCGTACCACGGCTTCGCGGCGCTCCTGCTTACCACGTTCATAGGGGGACGCATTGATAGCAATCAACACTTCCGCTCCTTGCCCTGCCAGCCGTGCAACGATGTCCGGTTCCCAAATATCCTTACACACTATGATCCCCAGAAGATGTCCTCGCCAGCTAACACAATCCGGCACAGGAGCCGACATAAAGACACGCTGTTCGTCAAACACCCCTTCATTGGGTAGCGCATGTTTGCGGGTAACGCTGTGGATACTGCCATGCTCCAATAGGATGGCCGCATTATATAACGTCCCATCTTCTTCACGCCACAGACTACCAACCAGCATCGCCGCGACCTGTCCCGCCGTGATGTCAGCCAATGTCTGCACCGCCTGCATCGCTGCGTCCTGAAAGCCAGGCATCAGCACCAGATCTTCCGCCGGGTAGCCAATGACACAGCATTCCGGAAACACGACCAGCTCCACGCCTGTTTCCTGCGCCTGCCGATACGCTTCCTCAATCAACCGGACATTCCCTGCCAAGTCGCCCACCGTGGGATTAATCTGCGCCAATGCTATACGTGATGTGATCATGCATCGGGTTATGGCGCGTCTGGTGCGATTAATCAAGGCGCTTGCATTCCAGCGCCCCGCCCCTTACTTTCAGGCGTAACACTGGAGAACTTTATGTACGATCTTTTACCCATGGATGGCCCAGAACTTGCTCCCATATCCGGTAATCCCCCCAAACAGCTGGTACTGTTCCTGCACGGCGTAGGCGCCGATGGCAATGACCTGATCGGCCTTGCGCCGGAATTTGCCAACCTGCTGCCTGATGCACAATTCGTTTCACCCAATGCACCTTTCCACTGCGACATGGCGCCGATGGGACGGCAATGGTTCAGCCTGCAATCACGTGAAACGGCGCATATGCTCACTGGCATCAATGCCGCCGCACCCATCCTGAACCGCTATATTGATGAGATACTGGCCAAATATTCGCTGGGATTGGAACAATTGGTCATTATCGGTTTCTCACAAGGGACGATGATGGCACTGCATACGCTATTGCAGCGCCCAGAATCTTGCGCTGCTATCATTGGCTATTCCGGCGCCATTATCGGAAGCGCTGCCTTTAAGCAGCAAATCGTCAGCAAGCCGCCCGTGTGTCTGATCCATGGTGAAGAGGATATTGTGGTTCCCTTCGCTGCACTCCCTGACGCAGAATCAGCGCTAACGCAGGCAGGTGTAGATGTCGAAGCCCACGCCATCCCAGAGTTAGGACATTCGATTGATCCGCAGGGCATTCAGGCCGCCCATCGTTTCATTGAACGCGTATTATCCTTACAGACCGCCGCCTGAGACTATGATGCGCCATAGCGCAACCATCGATGATTTTATCCTGGCGCTTTCAGCGGAGCGTAATATCTCTGCCAATACGGAAGCGGCTTACCGGCGTGACCTGCTCGAATTCCTCACCTTCCTGCCGAAGGGTGTATATCTGGAAACTTTTGACAAGCCCCATGTCGAAGCCTGGATCACGGAGATGAGTCGTGATGGGCTGGCATCCAGCACCATTGCCCGCCGTATCAGTAGCGTGAAACAATTCTGCCTGCATCTGGTACAGGAGGAACAACGCACAACGAACCCCTGTGATTCCATCCAACTGCCTAAGCGCGAAAAGCGGTTGCCCCACCCACTCAGTCAGGAAGACATCGCCACCCTCTTACAAACATTGGCAACGGATGATGCCTTGGTTACCATTCGCCTGCGTGCTATGCTCTATGTCATGTATGGTGCGGGCCTACGCGTATCGGAACTGGTGACGTTGCAATTAAAGGACATTCGCCGTTCCAGCACATTAGACGATGCACTCTTTCTGCATATTAAGGGCAAAGGTGGGCGGGAGCGGCTAGCCCCCCTGCATCCCAATGCTGCGCATGCACTGGATGGCTATCTTGTAATCAGGGAGCATTTCCTGTCGTCAAAGCAAAAAGATACCGGCTGGTTGTTTCCCTCTTATGGCAAAGCAGGGCATATGACGCGGCAGCGGTTCGGACAATCCTTGAAAACATTGGCCGGGCAGGCTGGCATTGCCTCTGAACACGTACACCCACATGCACTGCGCCATTCCTTCGCCACACACTTGCTGGAAGGCGGTGCCGATTTGCGTAGCATTCAGACCCTACTAGGGCATGCAGACATCAGCACGACACAGATCTATACCCATGTCGCCCGCTCTCATATGCAGGAGTTGGTCGAAGAAAAACACCCGCTGGCAAAATCAGAGTTATGAGGAAGCATTACGCTGTGACAACGAAGATGCGCCGGTCAGCAGACTAATCAGCATCAATTGCCATAAGATGGAACGACCAATAAAAATATCAGCTACGGAAAGGGCAGTCACCAGCAAACAGGCAAGAATGCTACATGCTAATGCCGCAAACAATATTTGCTCCTTCCCGGCAAACGGTCTTGTTAGTATCTGGAAAAATCGCTGCAATACCCACAATGAAAACAGAATAGCACCCGGATAACCAATGTTGATGACCAGATCGAGATAGGCATTATGGGTCGTGGCAGCGGCGAAATATAACCCCAAAAAAATCTGCTGAACAAAGCTTGCATCTTGCGCCGTACCCAGTCCATAGCCAAGAAATGGGCGTTCCATACTCAATGCAATCAACCCATCCCAGATACCGGTTCTCCCGGTAAAGGTCATATCCTTACCTGTGAGTTGGAAGAATATCTGCGCCAGTAAATCGCCAGCAAAAATGACGGTAAACAGTCCGGCGGATAATACCCCCACAATAAAGGCAATGCGTGTCAAACGGCTTTCACTGCGTAGCACTAGTAGCAAAGAAAGGTACAGACCAAACATCATACAGAACACAACATAGGCCGTGGTGGATTTCGAAAGCGCCACAAATAGCAAGGCAATCGCTAACGCCATGTAGTGGTATAGTCGGTTCCGGTATCCCGGATATTGCAACCGGAATAAGAGGCAGAAAAATGCAATGGCAAAAAATGGCCCGGCATTATTCTTATGAATAAACATACCCCGCCATGCACCTGCATGATCGCCTGCCATGATCCCATGATGCGGTAGCGCGAACGTGTAAGCCAGATTGATAAAACACATCGCTACAACAAACCGTGCCAGCGCCATTACTAGACGTTCCCGGCCAAATTCCTTGTAATACAAATAGGGAAATAGACTGAGCACTAATACGGTGATGGTAAATTTAACCGTTGACTTAAGGTCACCGGATAACACCACTGAGAACAGGCATAGTGCAACAATCACCAGCACTTTATTATTTAATAATGGTTCAATCAGTAGTCGGTAATTATTTCGCACGAAATAGAAGCCAACCAGCAATAGGAGCAGCAAATAGTTCAGGGCGGTTTGCAGTGTATAGTCGATACTACCGAAATTGCGGGAATCCGCCGGATAAAACAGGTTAATATTAGTGCCTCGGGTAAGGGACAAATACAGCCCAATCGTCAAAATAATAGTGCTAAGTTTCATATCAGGTTCTGTATCTTCTCTCTCGCCTTTCGATGCTTATAACGATTTCATGATAGCGCGGCAAGTTACTATCCTGCTTGACTTGTGTAGCGCGATGACTATCGTGCAGGCGACTTATTCAATCAGTGTAATACCTATGACCAAGCATCCGAAATCCTGTGTTATTATTGTTGAAAACCTGCCACTGCCGTTTGACCGGCGCGTCTGGCAGGAAGCAAACGCCCTGAAAGACGATGGCTGGCAGGTATCCGTCATCTGTCCACGCACCGAAAAATGTCCGGAACCCTATGTAGAACTGAATGGTATCCATATCTATCGCCATCATCTCCCGCTGGAAGCCAGTGGAAAGATTGGATTCCTGGTCGAATATGCGACGGCTTTGTTCCATGAAATGCGCCTGCTGATTACCGTCGCCCGTAAGCATGGGTTCACAGTAATCCAGGGCTGTAACCCGCCTGACCTGATCTTTCTGGTTGCCCTGCCTTTCAAATTATTCGGCAAGAAATATGTGTTTGACCATCACGACATCTGCCCGGAGCTTTTTGCCGTTAAGTTTGGACGTAAAGGGCTGTTGCACAAGGCACTGCGATTCTTTGAAACCTGCTCCTACCGATTTTCCAATCATGTGATTACTGCCAATGAAACATTTCGGCGACTTGTTTGCCAGCGCTCACATAAGCGGCTTGAGGACGTCACCGCCGTTTATAGTATCCCGGACAGCAAGAATATCCGCCGCGTAGAACCAGATGCTGAACTTCGTGCAAAAGCCCGTATCCTGATCGGCTATGTCGGTATCATCGGCAATCAGGACGGGGTGGATCATTTAGTCCAAGCCATCGCTACGCTTAGGCATACTCATGGCATAGAAGACATCCATGCCGTGATTATCGGTGATGGGCCTGACCTGGCCTCCATTAAAGCACTGGCCGTTGACCTTGAGGTTGCCGACCTGATTAGCTTTACCGGTTATCTGACGGGTGATGCATTGCTAGCGGCGCTCAGCACTATAGACATTGGCGTTATCCCTGATCCTTACAATGAATATAACGACAAAATCAGCATGAATAAGGTATTCGAATATTCAACACTGGGTATCCCGATTGTTAGCTACCCGCTCACCGAAACCAAGCGATTGTTAGAAGATGCTGTTGAGGTAGCAGACGGAAAAGAACCGGAGGCATTGGCCGGTGCTATCCAGACATTGCTGGATGATGAGCACCGTAATACTATGGCTCAAAAGGCCTTAGCATTGGCTAAAGAGAAATTTTCCTGGGAACGGGAAAAAGAAAAATACCTACAGGTGATGAACAGTCTGGTGGAAACAGCCTAAGCTCGGATTGTCCTCAGGACGCTACGGCCTTTCCCGGCTGATTTTTACATGCATTCACTAACTCAGTTGCCATATTAGTCAACGACACCTGCTTCATAATAGCTCCCGCTTCATAAGCCGCGCGGGGCATGCCATAGACAACACAGCTTTTTTCATCCTGCCCCAGGGTCATAGCACCTGTACGCCTCATTTTCGTCAGTCCGGAAACGCCGTCTTTCCCCATACCGGTCAGAATAATGCCGATAGCATTAGCCCCGGCTTGCTGCACCAGTGAGTCAAATAATACATCCACTGAAGGACAATGACCGCTTACCGGTTGATCATCACCAATCTTACTCCAGAACTGCTGACTATGCTCCTGCTTGGTAATGCGTAAATGCCTGTCGCCTGGCGCAATATAAACGTGCCCGGGCAGCAGCTTCTGTTGATGCTGTGCCTCCAGTACTTTTAGTCGGCACACGCTGTCAAGACGTCCGGAAAATGCCTTCGTAAATGCAGCAATCATATGTTGTACTACGACAATGGGAGGCATATTTAACGGCAACTGGGACAAGACGGTATGAAGCGCCTCTACACCGCCCGTCGATGCCCCAATACCAATGATCTGGCAGCCGGTAGAAAGCGGTGCATCGTTGCCCACCACCTGGCTATTAGCCGTTATTTCCGATAAACTAGAGTGGATTTGTGCCTGCGCCGCAATTTTCACCTTCTCGGATAAGGCCTGAAGTGTTTGCTTCCAATCCACACTGGCGTCGGTTCCCGGCTTGCCTACATAATCCACCGCGCCAAGCTCCAAAGCCCGTAATGTCATGTCGGCACCATGAGTCGTCAGGGTAGAAACCATGACCACCGGCATCGGGCGAAGACGCATCAGCTTTTCCAGAAAGGTGACGCCATCCATGTGGGGCATTTCTACATCCAGCGTGATAACATCCGGATTAGTGGCTTTGATTTTCTCCCGTGCTTCATGCGGGTCACCGGCCACATCAACCACTTCCAACTGCGGATCCTGCTGAAACCATTCATATAGCATCTGCTGAATAAACGGGGAATCATCAACAATCAGAACTCGAATCGGGGGTGTGGTCATAGCTATGGCAAGAATAAGTATCAGATTACATTATACTAGTGAATAACACCATAAACAACCATAGATTGTTTTAAGAAAATACGATTATACTACATTTTTCAATTACTAATCTCACACCTTGTTACTAGAACATTACAGATACTCACTACAACAATCTATAAAACAGTAACTTTTTATCAATTAATTCGCTGTAAACAATGAGATTCCAGTCAACCAACACACATTACGACTACACAACCTATGAAAGAAGACGTTTGTTCATTGTTGTTGGTAAGCCACTGTTCGGAGCATCTTGCCATGCTTCAAGCGGCCTTCGCTGCTATGCCCAATCATACTGACTATCGCATTGCCACAGCCAACGATGCGTCAGCATGTATGCGTCGCCACGAAAAACATGCGCCGGATTGCGCGTTTATTCATTATCAGCCTCCCGGCGATACAAGCATGGAAATTATCAAACTATTGCATCACCTGCCATCACATGGCAAGGAGCACCTGCCCCTGGTAGTGGTAGCAGACCACGAAGATGACATATTAATGCAACGCATTCGCAATCAACCCTATACACGCTTTGCCCTTACAAAAGACCTTTCAGACCCGAAACACCTGAAGATGCTGATTGAACATATGCTACGCCCGCAATGGTCATCACTGTACCTATCGGGTTAAACTATACATTTGCGAATAAGTCCGTCGAGATATAACGCTCGGCTACCGATGCTACTAGCACCACGATCCGCTTTCCCTGCATGTCGTCACGCGCAGCCACTTCCAGTGCCGCTGCAATGGTCGCGCCTGACGATATACCCGCCGGAATCCCCTCCTCCGTCGCTGACGCGCGAGCAGTTTCAAATGCTGCCTGATTGCTAATGGTCATGACTTCATCGATCACATCACGATTCAAAATGCCCGGCACAAACCCGGCGCCAATCCCCTGAATCTTGTGTGGCCCTGGCTGCCCACCGGAGAGCACTGGGCTATCTTCCGGTTCCACGGCAATGATCTTTATATCTGGCTGGTAACCCTTCAGAACTGTACCAACCCCAGTTATCGTGCCGCCCGTACCTACCCCGGCGATAAAGACATCGACCTCGCCACCGGTATCTTTCCAGATTTCCTCCGCTGTGGTACGCTCATGAATGGCAGGGTTGGCCGGATTTTCAAATTGCTGCAACATCAGCGCATGTTCCTGCGTCGCCACAATTTCCTCTGCCTTGCGAATCGCGCCTTTCATGCCTTCCGCCGCCGGAGTCAGTTCAAGGGTTGCCCCCAGAAACTTTAGCATCTTACGACGTTCCAGTGACATGCTCTCCGGCATCGTCAAGATCAACTGATACCCTTTGGCGGCGCAGGCAAAGGCAAGCGCAATCCCGGTATTCCCCGAGGTTGGCTCTACTAATACAGAGTTTTCATTCAGCTTGCCCGACGCTTCGGCAGCCTCAATCATCCCAAGCGCGATACGGTCCTTGACAGAAGACAGGGGATTGAAAAACTCCAGCTTGGCACATATCTCCGCTTTCGCTCCTGCTTTTTTCGTCAGACGATTCAGACGCACCAGTGGCGTATTACCGATGGTTTCCAGTATATTCTCATAAATCCGTCCCCGTAATCCGGGAGCATCCAGCGCAATTTGCATAGCTATTCCTCCTAATCTCCTGTCACTTTATATCATATAGTCAATGTAATCCGCGTCACCAATGGCACGGAACGTCAATTGCCCATGTAACTCACAGGCGTAAGCGCGATCACATAAATCGTCCAGTGTTATTTGCTGCAATGCCTCCATGAACGCCTGTTGTGCGCTAGAAAACATGGGAGCAACGACTTTAGTATACACATCTGAGCGCATATCGGCGGCTTCTTCCTTCTGCTTTTCCAGACGTACCGCACGGATCACATCATTCATGTGAATGCTCCGGCGTTCTTTCGCCAGCAGATATCCACCCCGAGGGCCCCGTATACTGCGCAGGATACCGACCCGCACCAGTGATTGTAACAGCGTCTCCAGATAGCGAGGAGGCACCCCAAGGATACCCGCTAGCTTTTTGCCCCCAACCGGCTGAATACCGCCATTAAAGGCAATGTAGAGCAATGCCTCCACTAACACATAGAGCTTGACCGAAACCTGAGGCATCAGGCGGCATCACTGCGGGTTCCGGTCGATCCGAACCCTCCTGCCCCGCGCTCAGTCGCTTCCAGTGTATCCACCTGCTCCCACTGGCCCTGCGTCACCGGCGCGATCACCATCTGGGCAATGCGCATACCGCGGGTAATTTCAACTGCTTCCTGCCCATGATTAATCAGAATCACTCCGATTTCCCCCCGGTAATCCGCGTCAATAGTGCCGGGCGTATTCAGCGTGGTAATGCCCTGCTTGAGCGCTAGTCCAGAACGCGGACGCACCTGCGCTTCGTATTGCTCAGGCAACGCGATGGCAATGCCGGTTGGCACCAATGCCCGCTCACCCGGCGCCAGCGCGACCGGTACTTCAATGGCAGCCGTTAAGTCCATGCCCGCACTTCCAGATGTTGCATAATGTGGTAAGGGCAATCCCTGTGCATGGGGTAACTGCGTGATAGGAATGGATATCATATTCATCAACTTGTCTCCTGTTGGTTGGTAAAAAAATCAATGATGCGTTGTGTCAGAGTCTCTGCCAACGCCGTTTTGGACAATGTGCCCAGATCGTCCTGCGACTGCGCATCAATCAAAGCGGCATGGGTGCTATCCTGTCCGAAGACGGCACCACCTGCCACATCATTGGCGACGATCCAATCGCAGCCTTTGCGTTCACGTTTGTTCATGGCCTGCGCCACTACATCCTGTGTTTCTGCAGCAAAGCCAACGACCAGAGCAGGCCGCCGGGTCGGATGATGGGCGATTTCATAGAGAATGTCGGGAGTTTTTTGCAAGGTCAGTGTCAGCGTATCCTCCGATGCTCGCTTTTTGAGCTTCTGCTCCGATGGATTCGCCATCTGCCAGTCGGACACAGCCGCCGCACAGATGATACCATCGACCGGTAGCAATTGTTCCACGGCATCACGCATGGCCAGTGCCGTCATCGCCGGTACGGCATCGATCGTGCCCGGTATCGGCACCTGCATTGCCCCATGCACTAGATGCACCTGCGCCCCATGCGCCTGCAACGCCTTTGCTATAGCGACTGCCTGTTTGCCGGAAGAATGGTTGGTGATGTAACGCACCGGGTCAATCGCTTCGCGTGTAGCACCGCCGGTGACAATGAAACGCTTCCCTGCCAGCGCTGAGGATGGCATCAACCTGTCGGCAATGGTCGCAATATCGGCCATGCGCCCATCACCAGTTTCACCACAGGCCAACTCTCCGGCTTCCGGAGCAATCACTTGCACACCATCCTTTTGCAATTGAATAATATTACGCTGCGTCGCCGGATGCGACCACATACCATGATTCATTGCAGGAGCGACCATGACCGGTATGTCCGCCGGGTTGGCGACCAGTAATAACGTACTGGCCAGATCGTCTGCCTGCCCGGTCGCCATTTTCGCCAGCAGGTCGGCACTAGCCGGCGCGACGACAATGGTATCCGCTTCGCGTACCAAACGTATATGTCCCATCTCTACTTCGTCTTTCAGAGAAAACAGGTCGGTATAGGTTGGCTCTCCGGTCAGCGATGACAGGCTGAGCGGGGTAATAAACTGGCTGCCGCCATCGGTGAGCACCCCAGTCACCCGATGCCCGGCGCGCCGCAACAACCGCACCAGTTCCAGCGCTTTATAGGCGGCAATACTGCCGGTGACGATCAGAAGAATATGTTTGGATTCCGCCATGGCGCTACAGTACCGCGATTACGCCCGTAGACAAGTGAAAATGCCATCGATTCCCTACTTGACATTCGTACCGGTCGCTGTATGTTGTCGCACTCGATAAATGAACCATCAATGGATATGACGCTGTGAGCAAACGAATTCAGGCAAAATATAAGTTAAGTCGCCGTATGGGCGAGAATATCTGGGGACGTGCGAAAGACCCGGTGATAAAGCGCAGCTACGGCCCCGGCCAGCATGGCGCTGCACGCCGTCGCAAACTATCTGATTTTGGTCTGCAACTGCGTGCCAAGCAAAAGCTTAAAGGCTATTATGGCGATATGTCTGAAAAGCAGTTCCTGCGTATCTATAAGGAAGCGACTCGCCTGAAAGGTGATACCTCCGAAAATCTGGTCGGGCTGCTAGAATCCCGCCTGGTTGCGTTTGTCTATCGTATGGGCGTGGTGCCAACCGTGTTTGCCGCACGCCAATTCATCAATCATGGCCACATTAAAGTAAATGGCCAGCGTGTCAACGTGCCCAGCTACAAGTTGAAAATCGGTGATGTTGTGGAAGTGCGGGAAAGTTCCCGTCAAATTCCCATGGTGTTGGAAGCGCTACAAAATGCCGAGCGTAGCATCCCGGATTACATTGAGATGGACGAGAAAAACCTGAAAGCGAAATATATTCGCGTACCAAATTTCTCTGAAATCCCTTACCCGGTGATGATGGAACCAAACCTGGTTATCGAATTCTATTCACGATAAGCTTTATTGGCAAAGCTGTTTTCCAACAATGTAGTTATCTTGGCGAGTATTAAACTCGCCGTCAGTACGTTTCATTTTTGAAACGGATTCGTTATCAAATGGCAACAAATTAATGGCCAGTTGTTCATACATCATAACGTGATTGTATCTTTGCGGGACATCCGATAACGATGAATTATGTCCTCATCCGACACGCTTTTAGGAATGACGCGCCATCACGGCATTGATTGCATGCGGTTTGTCGCCTTTCTGGCAGTCGTTGCTATTCATGCCATGGCATACCCGCTCCAGGGCACTTATGGCATGACTCCTGAGTCACTGATTTCCGTTCTTTCACGCTTTGCCGTTCCATTCTTTTTTATCACCTCAGGTTATTTTCTGGCACGCCACCATAAAACACCATGGCCAGCTATTCTGAAACTGGCTAAACGCCTACTCCCTCACTTCCTGTGCTGGGGACTGCTTTACCTGTACCTCTTTGGCGATCCACATCGTACTTTAACACGCCCATGGGAGCTGCTGCATTTCCTCATCACCGGTGCTCCCAGTTGGCATTTATGGTTTTTACCAGCCCTTGGTATCTCCTGTGGTATTGTATTGGTTGTGCACCGTTATGCGGGATGGAAAGCGTTGTTTATCGTAGCGGCAGCATTCTATGCATGTAGCCTGACCTTCGGTGCCTATCATACCATGCATGGTATTGTACCGGATCCCCGCTGGCATAGCCATTACGGACCATTCGTTGGCGTTTTATTCGTGAGCATCGGCTACTGGTTAAGACAACATCCAATACGGGTGACACGATCACAAGCGTTCATGCTACTGTTCACAAGCATTATTGCCACCCTGACTGAAGGCATCTGGCTGGATGCTGCCGAGATGCATCCGCTTTCCAAATTTGAATATGGCCCCAGCATCATCGTGTTTGGGCTAGGAATCTTCCTGCTGGCGCAACGGCTTCAAATACATTCGCAAACCGGCAAAGCGATGGCATGGCTTGGCACATGGGTATTGCCGATGTATGGCGGGCATTTGCTCTTTATGAGGCTTTTAGTTCAGTATGTTCAACTGAATCATGGGTTGATGGAGGCCATCTTGCTATGGGCGCTAAGTGTGTTGGGATCTATCGTACTGGTCATCATGATTGTAGCAATAACAAAACTACTAACTACAGAATCTCTAGTACGAAAAAAAAGCTAGTACTTAAGCGTGCCCGGCAACAGGGGAAAAACGCAGCATATCCACCCCTAACGTTTTGGCCGCCAGTGCGTAGCGTGCCTCATTATCAGGATGAAATGCCACTTCCGGTGTCGCCGGTGCCGTCACCCAATAATTCGATTCAATCTCTGACTCAAGCTGACCCGCCGCCCATCCGGCATAACCGATCACGAGCATCGCATGTTGTGGCCCCTTACCCTGTACCACATCACGCAGCACCGTCATACTAGCAGAGACGGAAATTCCACATTCATGATCCAGCGTATCTTCACCACAATAATCACCGCTATGCACTATAAACCCACGGTTTTCCTCGACAGGACCACCATGATAGACATTCAACTCAGGATGACGATGATCCAACTCCAATCCCAATTGCTGACATAACGAGGAATAATGCACCATATCCAGCGATTTATTCAGCATTACACCCATAGCACCGCCCGCATTATGGGCAAAAATATAAATTAACGATTGGGAGAATAACTCTCCCGTCATAGCCGGTGTCGCAATCAGGAACTGTCCTTCATAGTACCCCTCCTGATACTCATCAGGAGCAACTCCCTCACTAAACCGAATACGCTCGCTACCGAATATGCTACTTGTCATAAATAATGTCCTCCGCAGTAGCCTAGCACGGAATTGCTTCTGTCGCCATGCCAAATTTCCAAAAATATATGAATCCTTTGTTACACTGAGGGTTTCTGCTGGGACACCTCGTGTTGCATCCAAGCAAGGGGAGCTATCTCCACCGGCTGTCCTGCTACCAGTATCGACTTACCTGCACTACTCGCATCCTGAAATTTTTCCACATGGATCAACGCCAGCCCTTTATTCCCAACATGTGAGCGCATATCACCAATCAGGGCACCATCTTCAGTCACGATGTCCGTGCCAAAATCAGGCAGCTCCCCTGCCGCACTGATATGGTGCAAATATTTTCGCAATTGCCCCCGATGCTTGGAGCGAGCGGTTACCTCTTGTCCAACATAACAGCCTTTATGGAAATCAATGGCGTGGAGTTGGTCATAGCCCATTTCCAGCAGCAGGGAACGTTCTACTACAGCATCCTTCCATCCCTCGGGAATACCGAGCTTTAAACGTTGTGCCTCATAATGTGTTTCCTCTTGAGAACCAGGCAATGCCATAGGAGACAGCATACGCCGTCCGAGCGCTTCGTGACGTGGATCGGCAAAGATAACACTGTCGCTCGGTATAGAGACCTCACTATCATCCATTATGGCAAAGACGTACCAGTCGTCCAATGCTTCAAATGTGACGTCAGCACGTAATCGATACATGGTCAGACGCTTCAACAGCCCCGGCATTTGCGTAGCCTCCGTTTCCAGCAGAATCGCATCATCCTGCCGAACTAAAAAGAAATCATGCAGAAACTTTCCCTGCGGTGTCAGCAGGGCAGAAAAAAGTCCCGGCTGAGTATCCAGCAACTCTACATTATTTGTGATGAGGCCTTGCAGAAGGCGGCGGCTATCAGCACCAGTAATGCGAAGAATACGACGGTCATGCAGTGAAATGATGGATTCGCTCATGGCATCTACATAGGTAGAACAGCCAATATTTCAAGCGGCACGCTGCGCGGCAATCATCTCCAACGCTTCACTCATCCGGGCACAGATTTTCGGGCGTGCATAATGAGTGACGACGTATTCCCGCGCTTTTTGTCCCATAGCCGCTGCTTCTTCCGGGCTGCCCAGCAACTGTATGATCCCATCTGCCAGCGCGTCCGGGTCACCTTTCGAAACCATCACCCCACAACCGATCGCCTCTTCCATCACTTCCGACGGCCCCTCAGCATCAGTGACAACCAACGGCAACCCATGCGCCATCGCCTCCAGTACCACAATGCCAAACGGTTCATGAAGCGATGGTACGCAGAATACATCAATCTCCCGAAAAAACGCATCAACCTCCGGCACCCACCCCTGAAATTGCACCAGGCCTTTGAGATTCACTTCCTGCACCACCTGTTCCAATGCTGCACGCTCTTCGCCGTCACCCGCCAGAAAAGCTTCAAACATCACACCACGATCATGCAGTCGTGCCAACGCTTTTAACCAGACGTCAAATCCCTTTTTCTTGACCAATCGCCCCAACGCACCAATACGCGGCGGAGAACGCCAGTAACGAGAATATTCCCGTGGCGCACTACCCAGCATGTTCGGTATATGATAACAGGTGTCCGGTACTCGCTGCGGATATGCCTGCAAAACCGCCTGTTGCATATGCCGAGTAATGCAAAACACTACATCCGCCTTATCCAGATGCTGGAACTGGTAGTTATGTGATACCGCCACCAGCGGAACCTGTTTAAAACCGCTTTTTGCTGCCAGCGTTAACGCCCGATTACCATGGGTAATCATTGCTTCTGCACCAAACTCTTTGCAAACTTTTCCCAGTTTGCGTGCAGCCAGCCTGTCCCAACTACCGAGGTTCGACAACATGGTTAATTGGCAACCTTGTGCTTTGGCCATCTCGTTAATCATGGCATCCGGCAACGTAACAAACAGCACCTCATGCCCGATTTCTTTTAGCCCCACCGCATAATCCAGCGAGGCCTGCTCAATCCCGCCTGCATTACCACCAAGCATTATATTGACAATGCGCATTATACCTCCCCACTAATTCATCGAATAATAAAGACTTTTTGCATGATCTCCAGTACTATCTCTTTTGGTGACAACTCCAGTTGAATGGGAATAGGCGTCACTTGTGCCTTCCATGCATCATCCAGTCGTACCCAGTCCTTTTCTGTTGTCACCAGTAAAGCGCCAGCCTCTTTCGCTGCCATTGCAAGCGATTCCAACTCTTGAGATGTATAAGGATGATGGTCGGAAAAATCATGTGTTTGCACAACGTCCATCTGATACTCACGCAACATCCCATAAAATTTCTCTGGCCTTCCAATACCGGCAAAGGCGACAACCGACCTCGCCTGTATCTGATCTAGGATGGAAGGCTGCACTACACCGCGCAATAACTGCACATGCCCCGGCAGTCGTGGAATGATCTGTTGCTGGTCCTGCCCAATAACAAGGACGACCTGCGCCCGATCACACGCATTTTGAAGCGTCTCACGCAGTGGTCCGGCAGGAAAAGTAGTCCCATTCCCCAACCCATACCCACCATCCAGCACAAGTAATGATACATCCTGATACAGAGAGGGGTTTTGTAGCCCGTCATCCATCAACAACACATCCGCACCGGCATCAATAGCAATGCTAGCTGTCTCATAGCGGTCTTTACCGACCCAGCACGGCGCATGCTTCGCTAGTAATAATGGTTCATCACCAACCTGCGCCGCCGTGTGCATTGCTTCCACCCGGGTAGCCTGCCGGATGGTTCCACCATACCCTCGAGACAGGATATGTGGCGTATGTCCCATTGCCTGAAGCAGCTGCACTAATGCGATCACCACTGGCGTTTTACCTGCACCTCCCATAACGATATTGCCGACACAAATTACCGGTACAGATAATTTGTGAGGCGTTACCATTCGTCGCCTGAAATGATAAGCACATTGATATAGCCAAGCCAATGGCTGAAGCATGGAACAATATAATCCTGGAGGATTATGCCAAAACTCAGGCGCTTTCATCGGATGTTTGATAAGTTTCGATAGCATGTAAAATAGTCGGAGAAAGCGCTTCATGGATATGGTCAATCACATGCTTGTTACGCTCGACCACATCCAACGCCGCCTGAGCCATTTCGTCCTGTTTACCCTGATCACGTAGCAAGGTTTCCAGACTTTCGCGCAAATGCGACTGATCCCGAACCGGTATGGCAGCACCTGCCTGCTCCAGTTCCGTACAGAACTCTCTGAAATTGTCCATATGAGCGCCGTAGAGAATCGCACAATCCAAACGCGCAGCCTCCAATGGGTTTTGGCCACCATGCGGCACCAAAGACCCACCGATAAACACAATGCTGGCCATGCGGTAGAAAATACCCAACTCTCCCATCGTATCCGCGATATAGACATCCGTGTGCGCTTTGATGGTTTCTTTACGACTGCGCTGCACTACCCGCAACTCTTGCATTTCTAGTGCCTCACGAATCGTATCACCGCGCGTATTATGACGGGGGACGATAATACTCAATAGCCCAGGAAATGCCTCCTGTAAGTGACTATGAATCTCACCAATCATAATCTCTTCACCCTCGTGGGTACTGGCTGCCAGCCAGACCGGGCGCCCCCCAATTTCACCGATTAATTCACCCATGAGCTTGGAATCTGAAGGCAAAGGCGGTGATGAAAATTTCATATTCCCGAAACTGACAGGATTGACTGCACCAAGATTGGCAAAACGCCGTGTGTCTTCATCACTTTTGGCAAAGATATGGGTAAAGCATTGCAATAATTGCTCGCTGAATGCCCGTACTTTGTGCCAACGCTGGGCAGAACTATCAGAAATCCGGCCATTCAGCAACGCCAATGGAATGCCGAAAGCATGGATGGTGACGATCATGTTCGGCCATAGTTCTGAATCAACAAAGCAAGCCATATCCGGTTGCCAGTGCTTCAGGAATCTCCGAATTGCAAGGGGCGTATCCAAAGGCGCGAACTGATGAAATGCATTTTCCGGTAGCCGGGTCACCACATGCCTGGCCGACGTCACCGTTACAGTTGTCATCAGAATATGTACCTGTGGAAATGCTTCCGCCCAGCGACGTACCAGCGGCATGACCGACTGAGATTCCCCCATACTGGCAGCGTGTACCCAGATAAGCGGTGTATCAGGACGTGGCAACGACGCCTTACCGAATCGCTCTTTCATGCGCAACGGCTCTTCCTTCCCCTGCTTCACCCGCCAACGCAGGTAAAAAGGCAGGAAAGGCATGATGAAGTACGAGGCGATACGGTAAAAATGATAATACATGCATCAGGCCTCGTTGAAATATATATTAATGTTTTGTTGCGAGTCGAAAATGGCTGAATACGAGGCGAAGCCCGCAGTGCGTAGTGGTGCAATATTCTCCTTGTTCTTCTGCAAAATCAGTCGCATGGCAAAATCCTTAATATATATTTCAACGAGGCCTAAGCTCTGTTTATGCTGTCGCGAGACAATCAGCTTCATCGGTTATATCATTGAGGCACGATTCAATGCTACATCTTAATCTCTCCCTGTTTTGCTGCTTATCGATCGACGCATCGGGAAGGTAGAAAATTGGCCTGGAGGCGACAAAATGTAATGATGCAAACGGTAGCCCAACGACAAAACTATCCCAGGAATTTAATGTACGACATCGTGACGCAGCATAACCTACGCAGATAACCGGTGCATTCGTCATCATAGCTAACTGTGCCACCCCTTGCGAAGCTATGCGTGCCGGACCACGGGGACCATCCGGAGTGATCGCCAAATTACACCCATTCTTGTAGGCGCTTATCAATGCCCGCAAAGCCTCAACGCCACCCTTTGACGTGGATCCATAGATGCTCTCAATACCGAAATGTTCCAGTACGCGCCCGATCATACGCCCGTCGGCATGTTTAGAAACGAGTGCACACATAGCACGAGGCGGCACATGGGATTGAATCAGCATAATTCGACTATGCCATAACACGAAAATAGCTGGCATTTCTCCTCTGAAATAGGGTGCGCTCTCTTCAGGAATGTGGGTATGCATCCTTCCGGTCCATAATACAAGACGGATATAAAGCGCCCCCAGTCGTGCAAGCAAATGATGCACCCATTCTGACTTATAGAGTCGTTTCAATAACTGCTTCATTACGTCATGCTATATGTGAAAGCTGGCATCCCGGCGTTCATCATCCGAGAGGCGGGAAAATTGGCGATCATACAGCCGGGCGTATACGCCACCTTTTTTCAGCAGCGTTTCATGCGTGCCCTGCTCCACCACACGCCCATGATCCAGTACATAAATCCGATCAGCGTGTAAGATAGTGGAGAGGCGATGCGCAATCACTAACGCCGTGCGTGATTCCATTAGATTCAACAGTGCTTTTTGCACCATGCGCTCCGATTCCGTATCTAGTGCCGATGTCGCCTCATCAAGCAGCAGAATTGGTGCATTTTTCAGGAATGCCCGTGCAATACAGAGGCGCTGCCGCTGCCCGCCAGAGATGGTCACACCGCCAGGACCAACTTTCGTATCATAGCCCTGCGGCAACGCCGTGATAAATTCATGTGCTGCCGCCAGCTTGGCAGCTTTCTCAATCTCTTCACGCGTAGCGCTCGGGCAGCCATAGGCGATATTACTGGCAACCGTATCGTCGAATAGCATCACCTCCTGTGTCACAATCGCGATAGACTGACGCAACGATGGCAACGTAACCTGTGAAATCTCCTGTCCATCTACCCAAATATGCCCGGAAGTCGGATCATAAAAACGCAACAACAGATTCATAATGGTGGATTTCCCACTACCGGATGCACCTACTAAGGCTACCATCTTGCCGGCCGGAACCTCCAGTGTCACATTGCGTAGGGCAGATACATGCGGATTATAGTCAAAACTAACATCCTCAATCACAATATCACCGGAAGGGACGTGCAATTCCGTTGCTTTTGGTTGACTGACAATTTCCGGCTTTTTATCCAATGCCCCGAAGAAACGGTTTGCCGCCGCCAACCCTTCTTGTAACTGGTTATTCAGACCAGCCAATGAACGTAATGGCTTGTACGCCATAATCATTGCAGCAATGAACGAGAAAAACTCCCCTGGCGTGCTATCACCATGGATGACCTGGTATCCGCCATAGCCGATGACCACGGCAATTCCAAGCGAACCTATTGCTTCCATCATAGGGCTAGCCGCCGCCTGCACCCGCGAGGCCTTCATATAGAGTGTAAACAGGCGGAATACACCGCTTCGCGCTTTGTCGGTTTCATAATCTTCACGTCCATACGCCTTGACCACCCGCACATTCTGGAACGTTTCATCCAAGGTGGCGGTGAACTCACCCAGTTCACGCTGTGTACCATCGGCTACCTTGCGCATACGCTTGCCCAGTCGTAAAATCGGATAAATCGCCAGTGGAAATGCGACCAGTGCCACCAACGAGAGTTCCCAACTCTGATAAAACATTAATCCTACCAATACCAAGAGCGACAAAAATTCCTTCGCCAGTCCGGCTAGTACACTGGAAACGGCATGCCGCATCATCTGAATGTCGTTAGTAAACCGCGATACAATACGCCCAGAGGACTGCTCGTTAAACATCCCCAGATCGGCGTGCATGATATGATGAAATAACTCCACCTGCATATCGGCAACAATATGTTGGCCGACATAGCGCATCAGCATGGTCTGCCCATAATTTGCCACTCCACCAATCAACGCAATCACGACCAGCGCCAGTGGAATCATCCACAGCAATTGTTCATCCTTATTCAGGAAAATCTCATCGAGCACCGGCTGCAACAACCAGGCATTCGCCGCGCCAGCAAATGCAACCACCATCATACAAAAGGTTGCCAGCCAAATTCTGCGCTTGTGCCGAATCAGATAGCCGGAAATCAGTCGGCGAACCATATCCTTGGTCGTGTAGTCCAGTTGCATCCGGTGGGTGTAACATACCCTGGGGGGAATTGTCTAATGGAAGAACGGCACCACAGGTCTGTCATCCTATAGTTATTTAAATTTATTTCTGAACATGCGCGAAAATGATTTCGCTTGAGAACCGCAGCGCAGTGTACGTTGAGGTACATGAGCAGCGGAAGCGCAAAGCGGAGACATTTGCAGCCATGTTCAGGAATAAAGGTAAATGACTATACTTCACTGGTTTGGATACTCATATTCCACTTGCTCATCGCCAAAGAGCGTATCCCAGAAAGACGGCTGTAGCTGGTAGCCATCGCCTCCGCCGCGTAAAGGCTCCTGCCATGGCAATGGCGCGTCCGTTGCTTCCGGCACATAGGCCGCAGGCAATCCCTGTGTCGGCGCTCCTGCCAGCGCCTCTTTCATATACGCGCCCCATATCTGCGCCGGGAGCGACCCACCTGTCACCCGCTTGGTGGCCGTCGCATCATCATTACCAACCCACACGCCGGTCACCAATTGCGGTGTATAGCCGATAAACCATGCATCCTTGTAATTCGACGTGGTGCCTGTCTTACCCGCTGCCGGACGCCCAATTGCCGCATTACGCGCCGTCCCCTGTTCGACCACGGCGGAGAGCATCGCGTTCATCTTAGCGACATTCTGCTCATTGACTACAATCACATTGCTGAAATCATCGCGATCCGAACGGGCATAGAGCACCTCTTTATCCCGCTTGCGGCGCACCTCAATAATGCCGTAAGGACGCACTGCCCTTCCCTGATATGCTAAATGGGCGTAGGCCGTCACCAACTCTTTCAGCGATACCTCCATCGCCCCCAATGCCATGCTGGGCATGTCCGGCATATCCGACTGAATTCCTAGCCGTCGTGCCGTATTGCTGATCGCGCTAATCCCACTATACTGGCTGAGCTTAACAGCAATCGTATTCACTGACTGCGCCAGCGCCTCACGCAAGGTAATCGCTCCCCGGTGTTTGCCGTCATAATTGCCCGGGCGCCACTTACCCACTTGCACCGGCTCATCGACCATCAACATATCCGGTGTATAGCCCTGCTCCATTGCGGTTAAATAAACGAACAGCTTGAATGCCGATCCCGGCTGCCGCTTTGCCTGAATCGCCCGGTTATACTGGCTGTCATTATAATTTCTACCGCCGATCATGCTGACCACGGCTCCGTCAGGACGCATCGCCAGCAGCGCTACTTGTGACACGCGGCGTTCTTCACGAGTCTTTTCATCCAGATGTTGCTCTACTGCTGCCTGCGCCTTCTTCTGATATGCCCCATCCAGCGTCGTCGTCACGACAACATCTTCATTCACATGGCCAATATAGTCAGGCAACTGGTCAATCACCCAATCAGCAAAGTAACGCTCACTGCCATACGCCTGTTCCTTCAGATAATGCTTGCCGTTTTTCAGTTTCGTAATGGCGCGCTCAGCCTCGTCTTCGCTGAGCTTTTCTGCCGCCACCATATTGAGCAATACCTGCGTCGTGCGCTGAATTGCTAATTTGCTGCTCGCGGTCGGATTATAGCGTGATGGCGCTTTCAGTAGCCCAGCTAGCATGGCACATTCCACTAGATCCAGTTCAGCCACCGATTTATCAAAATAGTAACGTGACGCCGAATCTACCCCATAGCTTCCTCCGCCCATATACACACGGTTCAGGTAAATCGCTAAAATCTCTTCCTTGCTGAAAGTCTGCTCCAGCCAGAACGCCATCATCAATTCCTGAATCTTGCGGCTGAGTGTACGCTCCGGCGTCAGGAATACGTTCTTGGCCAGTTGCTGGGTAATGGTCGAGCCGCCCTGCACGAACCGCCCGGACTGAACATTCACTACCGCCGCCCGAAGAATCCCTCGCGGATCAACGCCGAAGTGTGAAAAGAAACGCCGGTCTTCTGTTGCAAGCACGGCATTGACCAGATGGATCGGCAATTTGTGGTACGGAATATATTCACCAGTGATTTGCCCGTAACGCGCCAGCACCGAACCATCCTCGGCAAAAACCTCGACACCAGGCTGCTCTTTTGATGCCGCCAGCCCGCTAATATCGGGCAGCATCGTGGCATAATAGGTCAGGGCAATCATACCGAACAACATGAGCGTCAGCCCCATGGACGCAACAAACCCGGCCACCGGTCGTGAAAATATGGCACGAAAGATACGGCGCGGCAATTCACGCACGAATTGCACACCGCGATGCAAAAAACCATCACGGCGTTTTTTGCGATGAATCACGCGTTTGCGGGGTTTTCGGGAGGATCGTCGTGATGCCGTCTTGTAGCCTGTCGCCATTTTACTCTTGTAAGCCCTGTCATTTTGTGCTGCTAAAGGAGCACCAACGCTGTTATAACGAGTTTGGACATTAGACACAAGGATGGAGAGACAGGTTTATGTCGATGGATGAAAGTGATTTTCATGAGGCTGCCGATACATGGCTGGATCAACTGTTTGAACTGCTGGAATCAGAAGATGCAGAAGCGAAGCTGGATATTGATCTGGAAGAAGGCGTGATGGAAATCGCGGTGGATGAGGATCATACATTTGTATTGAGCAAGCATGCGCCTAGTGTTCAGTTGTGGCTTTCTTCGCCATTGAGTGGCGGTCTGCACTTCGATCCGGTCGATGAAGGCAGCGACTGGACGCTCAATGATGGACGTCGCTTGTCTATTGTCCTCAGCGAAGAACTAAAGCACCTGACGGGCGAAGAATACACGCCTAACGTTGTATAATTATATTCGTCAATAGGACCTGATCGCATGCGCCTATCAGGGGATGCAAAACCATCACTTGAGAGTGAGGCTCTTAACAAGGCGCCTTTGCCTAGCCTGCGCTATCTTCTCGGTTATCTGAAACCGTATCGACTGCTTATTGTACTAGCGCTTTGTGCGCTGGTCATTACTTCTTCTTCTGTGCTTGGCATGGGCTATGCGCTGCGTTATCTGGTCGATGAAGGCATCGCTCAGGGCAATACAGCATTACTTGATCGTTCTTATGGGTTGTTGATGGGCGTGATCGCGCTGCTCGCCATTACCACATTTTTTCGTTTCTTTCTGGTCACCTGGGTCGGAGAACGCGTCGTCGCTGACATACGGCGCGACATATACCAGCATTTGCTGTCACTGGATGTGACCTTTTTTGAAACACGCCGCAGTGGGGAATTACTCTCCCGCCTTACTACCGACACCACGCTGATTCAAACAGTGGTCGGCAGCTCCGTATCTATCGCGCTACGCAATGCGTTATTACTGGCAGGTGGGCTGGTGATGCTCTGTGTCACCAGCCTGGAACTGACCGGTTATGTCCTGCTCATTGTGCCACTGGTCGTGGCGCCGATTATTGTACTGGGGCGTCGTGTCCGGTATCTTTCCCGCGCGACACAAGACAGAGTTGCCGATCTTAACGTCCATGCCGAAGAGACTATTCATGCCATTCAAACCATTCAGGCATTCACGCTGGAACAGCGGCAAACCCAACGCTTCACAACATTAATCCAGGAAACGCTGGCCACCGCAAAACAACGCATCCGCATGCGCTCATCCCTGACCGCCATTGTCATTACGCTGGTGTTGGGAGCCGTAGCCACTGTGCTATGGTTCGGCGGACAGAAAGTGATTACCGGTAGCCTTTCGGCCGGCGAACTATCCTCCTTTGTCTTTTATGCCGTGCTAGTTGCCGGATCGACCGGTGCAATCAGCGAAGTCATCGGTGATTTACAGCGCGCCGCCGGTGCCGTGGAGCGACTCGCGGAACTGAAACAGGAACGCCCTTCTTTGCGTGCTGTTTCCAGCAATATGACTGCTTCCGAATCGGACATGAAAATACCCTATCTCCAATTCGACAACGTCACGTTCCATTATCCATCCCGCCCAGACGAAACGGCGCTAGACCATATCAGTTTTTCCGTGAAGCAAGGGCAAACGTTGGCCATTGTCGGCCCCTCCGGCGGAGGGAAAAGCACCCTGTTCCGTTTGCTGCTGCGATATTATGATCCACCACAAGGTACAATACGTCTTAACGGGCAAGCAATTGACACTATGGCATTAAACAAACTGCGCTCACGTATCGGCATTGTATCGCAGGATCCGGTGATTTTTTCCACCAGTGCGTATGAAAATATTTCACTAGGCAACCCGGAGGCACCTGAAGAAGCCGTCAGGGAGGCGGCACAGCAGGCAGAAATTCTTGAGTTTCTGGAATCACTACCCAACGGCATGGACACCTATCTTGGAGAAAAAGGCGTTCGGCTTTCCGGTGGCCAGAAACAGCGTGTTGCCATTGCCCGCGCCCTACTCCGCGCACCTGACCTGTTGCTGCTCGATGAAGCGACCTCTGCTCTGGACTCCGACAATGAACGCAAAGTGCAATCTGCCCTTCACCATGCTACGTCCGGACGCACTACCCTGGTGATTGCCCATCGGCTCTCCACAGTACAGAATGCGGATCACATCGTAGTGATTGACGCTGGGCAGCTGGTTGCGGAAGGGGTGCATGAAACACTGCTAAAAACCAGCCCACTCTACCAAACGCTGGCGCGTCAGCAATTCGACACAGGTTAATAGAAAATTAGTACTGACAATGCTAGGCAAATAAATTCAACGTGTGTATGGTGTGCGTATACTCCATAGTAGCAACGTAAAATAAAAAACTTGGCATGATTGACTGATGTTTACCTGGAAATCCACCGATATGGCCATCGACCTTGGTACAGCGAATACGCTGATATATGTGCCAGGCAAGGGAATTGTTCTCAATGAACCCTCCGTTGTCGCCATGAAACAGGACGATGGCGAAGTCATTCCTTATGCGTTTGGCAATGAGGCAAAGAAAATGCTGGGGCGTACCCCAGAGAAAATTCAGGCGATCCGACCGCTAAAAGATGGTGTTATCGCTGATTTTCGTGTTGCAGAGGAGATGATCAAACATTTTGTCTCACGTGTGAACATCCATCGCAGCTTTGTTGGGCCGATTATCGTGATTTGTGTACCCTCCGGCTCTACACCGGTGGAGCGCCGTGCGATTCAGGAAAGCGCAGAGAATGCCGGAGCACGAGAGGTCTATCTCATTGAAGAGCCTGTGGCCGCTGCCATCGGCTCCGGTCTTCCCGTCACAGAAGCAACCGGATCGATGGTGGTTGATATTGGCGGTGGCACCACGGAAGTAGCCATCCTCTCACTAGGAGGCATCGTTTATTCCAAGTCCGAGCGTGTCGGCGGCGATCGGATGGATGACGCCATCATGTCCTACCTGCGCCGTCACCATAAAATGCTGATCGGAGAAGCAACCGCAGAGAAAATCAAAACCGAGTTGGGCGTCGCCGCCCCGCCGGAAGAAGGCTATGGCGAAACCATGCTGATTAAGGGGCGCAATATGTCCAACGGCACACCGATGGAGATGGAACTCAGCGAATATGAAGTCGCGCATGCACTGGCCGAACCAGTCAATGCCATCATTGATGCCGTGCGCACCGCTCTGGAACTCACCCCGCCGGAACTGTCTTCTGATATTTCCGATAAGGGGATCGCCATGACCGGCGGCGGCTCGATGCTGAAATATATTGACAGCGTAGTCAGCTATGCCACCGGCCTGCCGGCCTTTGTGGTTGATGATCCCCTACCCTGCGTGGCGCTCGGCACCGGCAAAGCCCTGGAGAATCTGGACGCGTTCTCAACCGTACTGTTCAAGCAGGAATAGGACGAACAGCAAATCGTCATTGTGTAGATTACTGTGTCGGTTGAATGCCCGGGGACAGCATTGGCGTATCCGGGTAAGGCCGATTACATCCCTTGATTTTATAGACACTATTGAGGTGACGCAGGCGGTCTTCTGTCGAAGCAATCGCTTCATCGGCACTGGCTCGGGTCTTAATATATCCCACCGGCCAGACCACATCCATAACCCCAACTGCTTTATTGCGATGTGCCACACTATTCCAGAATCGTGCATCATTCATTTCCAATAACAACTGATCGCATGACAGATGCTTGTCAGTGTTCTTCCATGGCGGCGAAGAAGTAAAAGACTCAGTACCTCCACAGGCAGAAGCAAATAACAAACAAGTAATTCCAAATAATATTTTTATATTCATGGCACAAATTATCTATGTTTTATTACAAATATTCAACTGAAAAATGAGGCACTATTTTACACTCTCTTACACTCATTGCGGTTAAAAGCAGGTTATTTGTGTTGGAAATACCACGTACGCCCCGCTTTTCTGCCTTTTTCCGCCAGAAACCCGTTTACAACGCTGTAGAACCGTGTTTAAGCTTCGATCTGTGGATATGGCGACAATACAGGGAAGTCAGCTTCCATTGGATTGCACATGTTCAAGCCATGATCATTTGAAAGGAGAAACCCATGAACAAAAATGAACTCATTGCAGCAATTGCTGATCGTGCAGATCTCAGTAAAGCTGATGCAGCAAAGGCACTGGATGCGTTTTGCGATACAATTACGGATTGTCTGGCCAAGGGTGACGAAGCACGCCTTGTTGGCTTCGGCACTTTCGCCGTTGCTCACCGCAAGGCTTCTGAAGGTCGTAACCCACGCACTGGTGCGGTCATCAAAATTGCCGCTTCCAACCTGCCGAAATTCAAGCCCGGCAAGCAACTTAAAGACGCATGCAACGGTGGTAGTGCAAAACGGAAAGCAGCCTAGTCTGCATATACTGCTTGACGACGCAGGTAGCTACATGTTACCTGCGTCGTTTCTATTCAAGGGTGCACCCTGCACCATAAATATGGGGCGATTAGCTCAGTTGGTAGAGCGCTTCGTTTACACCGAAGATGTCGGGAGTTCGAGTCTCTCATC
>JANQNR010000009.1 GCA_028279475.1 Rickettsiales bacterium
CCATTTGTTACAAAGGACAAGGAAAAACCCAGCACGATTATTACATCCTCTGAACCTCAGGAACGGGCATTCGGGGAATTACCCACAAAAGAAAAAAGCTAGAGAATTGCTTCTCTAGCTGTAACATTTAAGCCGATCTGACTATCGGGTTTCTTCCGTCGACTCAAGCAGGATTTGAGCACCATAAAAAGGATGCACATCTGCTTGACGTTTCACCTCCTTGAGCTTTGCCAGCGCCTCCTTGGGGTTCTTCATAAAATTACCCCGGACACCACGCCATAAGCTATAGGATGACCCGGCAACCAGTCCAAAGAAATTCAGACCGGCAATCGTCCACCCTGGCGGGCCAGTGATGATGACAATCAACACACTGACCACCAGGCCTGCCGCCCCTACCTTACCATCATTGGGCTTTGACTCGTTGTCACTGATCTTTTTTTCAAGCACAGGGATTTGGTCAGTGACGGCCTCGATGACAGACATGGTTGTCTGTGCCAGGTCACCATTCTGTTTGGCAGTCATGGCCGTAGCCCTGCTCCCAAATTTCGTGGTAATCACTTGTATGGCGGCCTTTTCAAGGGTTTGGTACCCGCTGGTATTCATCAGCGTGGTTAGCTCAAATGATGCCACCGGGTTGATGCCCTCCACTTCAGCCCGAGTCATCCCGAACAGAAGGGGAGCGGAGTTATCGGCTTTCGCCTGTCTCAGGTAACTCCTGAGATAGTCTTGATCGTTCATGGGTTTTGAAACTCCAAAAACTATCGTGTACAACGCCATCCTAAACAGCATCCAAGCTGGTAAAACACACAATCCTTCAACTGTTTAGCCTGTAGAAACAGGAAAATGACCCGCGCATATTAACATAAGTAAACGAATCTTTCAATAACAGTTCCGTGAAAAACCGCCGCCTCTTAAGCGCCGCATTCTCTCTTCACTTGCTATTAACGATACGTAACGCTATCCCTCATAGGGATGCGTGCCTCACTCGTGATCTCGCTTATTGCCATCTGCCTGCCCGCTCTTGCGGCAGCGCAGCCTCCTGCCCCCGTCTATATGGAAGCCGACTCACTAGCCTATGATAACCAACAGGCGATTGTCGTGGCACACGGCAATGTCGAAGTCGTGCGCGGCGATCGTGTTCTGTTTGCCGATCGCATCTATTATTACCAGAATCAGGATGTGGTCAAAGCTAGAGGCAATATCAGCCTGTTGCAGCCCGATGGCAATGTTCTATTCGCCGACCAGCTGGTACTGGAAAAGGCATTCAAAACCGGCATAGTGGAACAGTTCAAGGCGCGTCTGTCCGATAATTCAGCGTTCGCGGCAGCAGAAGCACGGCGGCTAGATGAATCCCGCGTTGAGTTAAGTAAAGCCGTCTATTCCCCTTGTAAAATCTGTGAAGAGGACCCCAGTGCCGATCCACTCTGGCAGATCAAGTCCGACAAGGTAGAAATCGACACCGAAGCCCAACGCGTTACCTATGACGACGCTACGTTTGAAGTCTATGGTGTGCCGGTCGGCTATACGCCTTATTTCTCTCATCCGACGCCGGGTGCGGATCGCACGAGCGGATTTCTTCGTCCGGAATACAGTCGATCCTCTAATCTGGGCTTCAGCATCCGCACTCCCTATTATCTCAACATCGCCCCGGACAAGGACGCCACCATTACTCCGTGGATTACCAGCAAAGAAGGCCCCATAGTCGTCGGGGAATACCGCCAGCGCACCGACAATGGCTATTTCGAGTTCAACGGCAGTGCTACCTTCCCGGAAAAACGGGATAACGCTACCGGGGCAGAAGTTCCCGGCAATGAATTCCGGGGGCATCTGTTTGCCAAAGGGTCAAGCGCACTGAGCGAACATTGGCGCTGGGGCTTTGATATTAACCGCAGTTCCGATGATACCTATCTGCGCCGCTACCGGTTCGGCAATTATGAAACGCTAACGTCCCGTGCTTTTGCTGAACGCTTGCAGGAACGCAACTATGCGATTGTCGAAGGACTGACCTTCCAGGGGCTGGAGGAAGACGACGATCCGGATCAGGAGCCTTTCATTCTGCCCAGCGCCCGCGTCCATCTGGAAAGCCAACCGCTGGTCATGAACAGCCGTGCCAGCCTGGATGCCAGCGTATTGGCACTCACCCGGGAAGAAGGCGCAGAAACACGACGATTGACGGTAGGCACCACTTATAACATCCCCTATGTCACAGAAGGCGGGCATGTGCTGGAAGCGGAAATCGGTGCACGGGCGGATGTCTATGACCAGAGCAACCTACCTCTAGCCGATGGCAGCGAATTCAGCGGCACCGAATCGCGCTTTGTTCCGCACGCGGCACTGAAATGGCGCTACCCGCTAATGGCGCAGGTGCAGAATACGCGTCTTACTGTGGAACCAACCGCACAAATTGTCACCACGACACGCGGCCATAACCCGGATACCATCGCTAATGAGGATAGCCTGACACCAGAGTTCAACCATCTCAACCTGCTGGATCGCAACCGGTTTGCCGGGTTTGATCGCATTGAGGAAGGTACGCGCGCGATGGCGGCCGTGCGAGGCAAGGCGGCACTCCCCGGAGGTGATACGGTCTCCGCGATGGTTGGGCAGGAAGTGCGCCTGGATGGCGAACATAGCTTCCCGGTCAATAACGATCCTGGACGGGATGCATCGGATATTGTCGGCCAGCTCGGCTATGACGGCAGCGATCTGATGCTCGACGCCATGTATCGGCTGGATACACGCGATTTTGAGTTGCGGCGTACCGAGTTGCGCGGCCTGTATAACTACGGACGCGGTACGATTACGGCAGACTATGTTCGTATCGACGATGACGCCGTGCTGGATGACCGCGATGACATCACCGCTTCCGCTAGTCTCCAGGCCACCGATACGTTGAACCTCAGCGTGTTCGGGCGGCGTGACTTACTGCGTGACGATATGGTGATTGCCGGCGTCGGTGCGTTCATCGACTATGACTGCGTGAACCTCTACACCAACTTTACCCGGGAATTCACCCGTGATCGCGACTTCGAACCGGATACCAGCTTAACCTTGCGGGTAGGATTGAAAAATATTAATTAATTTACTGCTGAATTTAGACTTTATCTCCCAGTATATTAACCCTATGGCAATATGTTTGCATTAGGATAAGCGAATATATTTTGGGGTACAAGCCACGTATGCAATCCGAACCAGAGAAGAGTGATACCAATCAAAAACAAGGCCAGGCATGGAAGCTGGGACGAGAGGTGCTGGATCATCTGGAAGCGCGACTCATCCCCCCGGTGCCTGAAAATTATGCCGTGTGGTTCCGTCATATCGCCGGTCTGGACGAACAGCTGTCCGAAGAAATTCGGCATCACGAGGAACGCGGTGCAACATTCGACCCGCTTTATTCCCAGCACCTCTTTAAGCATTACGGCACCTTGTCCGGCCAGCCGGAGCAGGCCAAAACCCTGACAAATACACAGGACATCCTCAGCGATGCCCTCTCCGTCATCACCAGCATTATTACGGAAGCTGATTCCAAAAACTCAGCCATTCAAGGCAGACTGGACGGTATTATTGAAGATAAGGGAGAAAAGGACATCAATACCGTGGTGGAAGCGCTGGTCACTGTCGCCACGGAAATGAAGAAAAATAGCACCAGTATGCGCGCCAGCCTGGAAGAATCCCGCAAAGAAGTGGAAGGATTAAAGAAAAACCTGGAAGATGTCTCAACGGAAGCGCAGCGCGATTTCCTTACCGGCGTCTATAATCGCAAGGCACTAGATGCTCATATGAAACAGCTCATGGAGGAAGCGTCTGCCGCTGATGCACCGCTATCGCTGCTGGTGCTAGATGTGGATCATTTCAAGGCTTTCAATGATAATTTCGGCCATCTGATCGGCGATGAAGTGCTCAAAATGGTCGCCAAAATCCTGACCGACAGTGTGAAAGGTAAAGACGTCGTTGCCCGGTTTGGCGGAGAAGAATTTGTTGTCCTGCTCCCGGCTACCCAGATTGGCGGTGCCATGGTCGTCGCTGAGAACATTCGTAAATCCATTGCCGGAAAGGAATTACGGCATAAGGATTCCGGCAGCAGTTACGGCTCAGTGACCGTCTCCATCGGCGTCGCCGCCTTTAACATGGAAACAGATACTGCCACCACCTGGCTAGAACGAGCTGACGAAGCGCTGTATCGTTCCAAACGCGGCGGACGCAACCAGGTAACGCAGGAAAACCTGGCTTGTAAAGACTAGTAGCCGGTCATTGAATGTGCTTGTAGAGCGCACAAAAAGACGCTACATCTGCGTGCATGAGTATCGCAGAAGTAAAACCATCCCCCAATAACGAAACTCCATGGACGCCACAAAGCTGGCGTGACGTCACCATCAAGCAGCAACCCACCTATCAGGATGCCGATGCACTGGCACAGGTGGAGCGAAACCTGGAAACCTATCCCGCATTAGTATCTCCGGCAGAGATCCGTGGCCTGAAATCAGAATTGGGACAGGTGGCACAAGGGAATGCTTTTCTGTTACAAGGCGGTGACTGTGCGGAGAGTTTTGCGGAATTCTCTGAAGATAACCTGCGCAGCTTCGCCCGCGTGATTTTGCAAATGACCGTGGCGCTGATGTATGGTGCCGGCTCGCATGTCGTCAAAGTCGGACGCATTGCCGGACAGTTCGCCAAGCCCCGCTCCGCCGATATGGAAACCGTCGACGGGATAGAACTCCCAAGCTATCGCGGTGACATGATTAACGGACAGGAATTTGAATCAGGGGCACGCATTCCCGACCCGGAGCGCTTACTCAAGGTCTATTACCAATCCGGTGCGACGCTCAACTTCCTGCGCTCTCTGTTTCGCGGTGAATTTGCCTCGCTAGAAACCATTAGCGGTTGGAATATGGATTTTGTCGCCACGTCGGCACAGGGGAAACGCTTTCAGGAAACCATCGGACGTATCGACGAATGCATGAGCTTTATCCGCGCCTGCGGTCTGACGCCATCGCAGGAAAAGAAACTCTCGGAGGCAACCTTTTACACCTCGCATGAAGGGCTGTTCCTCAATTACGAACAGGCCTTCACACGCCACGATGAAGAAGACGGCAAGCATTATGCCTGCTCAGCGCATATGCTGTGGATCGGGGATCGCACCCGCAACCCGGCGGAAGCGCATGTCGAATTCCTGCGCGGTGTAGGCAATCCGATCGGCTGTAAGCTCGGCCCCAGCATGACCCGCGACGATCTGTTACAACTCTGTGATCTTCTGAATCCGGACAATGAGCCGGGACGACTGACCTTCATTGCACGGATGGGCGCTGACAAGGTCGGTAATCTGCTGCCGCAGCATGTGCGTACTATCAGGGAAGCAGGTCGGAATGTAGTGTGGTCATGCGACCCGATGCATGGGAATACGATTAAATCTCCGAATGGCT
Organism: Rickettsiales bacterium; assembly: GCA_028279475.1. GTDB lineage: Bacteria > Pseudomonadota > Alphaproteobacteria > Rickettsiales > UBA998 > JANQNR01. Next base: position 5,421 of record JANQNR010000009.1, read on the forward strand.
ATAAAACGCGGAAGTTCAATGATATTCTCTCCGAAGTACGGCAATTCTTTGCCATTCACAAGGCAGAAGGCACTCATGCGGGCGGTGTCCATTTCGAAATGACCGGACAGGATGTCACGGAATGCCTTGGCGGCGCGCAGGCCATTTCCGAACTGGACCTCGGCAGCCGCTACCATACCCATTGCGACCCACGCTTGAATGCGTCGCAAAGTCTGGAACTGGCGTTTCTGGTCGCACAGGAATTACGAAAACATCAATAGGAGATACAGTATGCGCACCATTGGCTTGCTTGGCGGGATGAGTTGGGAATCCACCCGGGAATATTACCGTCTGATCAATGAGCATGTTCGTGACGCGCAAGGTGGGCTGCATTCCGCCCCTCTCCTGCTGCACTCGTTTAACTTTGACCAGATCGCCCAAAAACAGCGTGCGGGGGATTGGAACAGCCTCGATCACATGCTTGCCAATGCGGCACATGGCCTGGAAAGCGCGGGAGCGGAAACCATTCTGATTTGTACCAACTATATGCATAAATGCGCTCCAGCAGTGGAAGCGGCGACGTCTATCCCCTTACTGCACATCGCGGATGCCATCGGACAACAATTGCGGCACGATCAAATCAGCACCGTCGGTTTGCTTGGAGCGCGCGGCACGATGGAAGGCACATTTTATCATGATCGCCTCACCCGTCATGGCGTGACCTGCCATATACCTACTGGAGAAGATGCCGAGACGGTTGATAGGATCATTTTTGAAGAGCTCTGCCAGGGGCGTTTCACGAATAACTCCCGGCAGGCCTACCTCAAGATTATGGATCAGATGGCAGACAAAGGAGTGGAAGCCTTTGTGCTGGCCTGCACCGAGATTGAGCAATTAATCCGTACGGATGATACTCACTGGCCGCTTTATCCTTCGGCGGCATTACATGCACGAGCCGGAGCCGATTTCATCCTCGGTCATGTAGCACAATGCGCTGCTTAAGTGCTATAATACCTGCCACACGCTGAGTTGTCACAGAATTTTCACACACTTGCGGGAAAGACGGTGTATACTGTAATTAATCGACATTAATATGAATGAGGATGTGCCATGGCATATGACGTAAGAGAAGATAGAGATTTTGATAAGGCGAAAAGTGGAGTAGCCAATACCCATTATTGGGGAGAGCTTATGTCTGACGCTAGTTTGCTTTCACTAACGACTGCTATTGGCTCTGCCGCACTTTTGACGGCTGAACAAATGGGTAAATTAGATCTTCCACCAAGCATTAGATATGTTGCAGGTGGCGCTAGTATGCTGGGTGGTGTAGTCGCAATTGCACTTGACGTTGGATCACGCCGCGCTCACAAACATGCAGATATCGATCAGGTTGACATCGTTAACCAGCGCAATGCCGGGTATCTAAAAAATGTTGTAGAGAGTGCTGCCAGTAAAAACGAAACAGTAGCTGCTGTTGCAGGATATGAAGCCGGTAGAACTAATAAGTGGGCAGATGCCGTCACCACCGGCGATCTGGCACCGGGTCAAGATACCTCTCCTTCCGTATAATACATATTTCCATATTTATCGCCCCCCCTTGAGGGAGCAGTTTGTTGTCATGCCGTCGAATGACGGCATCCGGCCAGACCCCGTCATGCGACGGGGTGACAAGTTTCACTTCCCTTCTCCCTGCGTCTGTTTATAACTACCACATGAGTAGACAGTATTTCGGTACCGACGGCATTCGCGGACAGGCCAATAGCGGCCACATGACCGCCGAACTGGCCGTCAGGCTTGGCATGGCCGCCGGTCGTTATTTCCGTCGCAATGCCCATCGTCCGAAAGTCGTCATCGCCAAGGATACACGCCTGTCCGGCTATTTGCTGGAACCGGCACTCACCTCCGGCTTTATCGCTGTTGGCATGGATGTGATCCTTGTCGGCCCCCTCCCCACCCCTGCCGTGGCGATGCTCACCCGTTCCATGCGCGCCGATCTGGGCGTGATGCTCTCCGCCTCCCATAACCCCTATGCCGATAATGGCATCAAGTTGTTCGGCCCTGACGGCCACAAACTCAGTGACGCCACGGAGGCCGAGATTGAAGCCCTGATGGCACGCGACCCGGAAGCGTTGCGCGCACAACCGGAACATCTGGGTCGTGCCAAGCGTATTGAGGATGCCAGTGGCCGCTATATCGAACTGGTCAAGCGTACCTTCCCACAACATTTGCGGCTCGATGGGCTGCGCATTGCATTGGACTGCGCCCATGGCGCCGCCTACAAGGTCGCCCCGATTATTTTGCAGGAACTGGGCGCGGAAGTGGTCACGCTTGGCGTTTCCCCCAATGGTTTCAACATCAATGATGGCTGCGGCTCGACCCATCCGGAGGCGCTGATGAAATCGGTACGCCAGCATCGCGCCGATGTCGGCATTGCGCTGGACGGCGATGCCGATCGCGTGGTGATGTGCGATGAAAAAGGCGTGCTACTCGATGGTGACCAGATTCTGGCCATGGCGGCTACCTTCATGCAGGCGCATGGGCGGTTGAAGAATGGCCATATCGTTGCTACACAAATGTCGAATCTGGGCTTTGAGCGCTATCTGGAGACGCTCGGCCTGACGCTGATCCGCACCAAGGTTGGGGATCGTTACGTGATGGAAGCAATGCGCGAGCAGGGCTGCAATCTGGGTGGCGAGCAGTCGGGGCATATCCTGTTCACCGACTATGCCACCACCGGCGACGGGCTGCTGGCGGCATTGCAGGTGCTGGCGCTGATGCAGGAACAGGATCAGCCGCTAAGCGCCTGCGCCGGGTGTTACACGCCCTATCCGCAGCGTCTGACGAATATTCGCCTCACCGACACAACGACCGATCCACTGGAAACACAGAATGTTCAAGCTGCCATACGCGATGCGGAAGCGGCACTGGGAGATAATGGACGCCTGCTGATCCGCAAGTCCGGCACCGAGCCATTGTTGCGCGTCATGGTCGAAGCACGGGACGAGGCGCTCATGCAGGAATGGAGCGAGACACTCTGTGAAGCGATCAACGCGGCGCTTGCGTGATACCGTTACTCCCGACAAGCCACAGGCGCGATCTGGAGTCCAAGTTCCCCCTCCCGTTTACGGGAGGGGGTTAGGGGGAGGGCTGTTGGAAAGATTTGCAACATCACTACAGCCCCCCTCCCAACCTCCCCCCGCAAGCGGGGGGAGGAGTTGCAACTTTCGCCGGAATGACAACACCTTCCTCCACCCCACCACACAAAAAAAACCTGCATCCAATGGGGCGCAGGTTATCTAGTCTTCTTTGGACTTGCTTGATTGATGACGTTGCATCAAACCATCCATTGTATTTGCCATCATTATGGCTTCTTGGATGTCTTGGCTGTCTTTTATGGTTCTAATAAGAACTGTCAGCATGCTCTGATACTTCCAGCTCTCTGCTTGTACTTTCCCCAAATCTCTTAGAGACTCTCCATAGAGCTGCATTATTCTATCAAACAGATCTTGGCCTTCCATAAACCCTCCTGGGTCTACGTAGCCCGCGGGATTCCGCGCGGGGAGGTTACAGGCGCGACCGGTGAAATATACTTGTTTTACTTTAAATTTCCCATGGAATTTCAAAGTAAATAGCACTTCACCCAATCGGCGCATACGGTTGAAAATTATTACGAATAACAATCATCGAACTGTAAGAATCATGTCCCTATATTAACGGATTATTAAGCAAAAGGCAAGGAAGCGTTTCTTACAGGTACCGTCATTCCGGGCGAAGCATCAGTACAAACCTGAAAATTCCTCCCCCCGCCTGCGGGGGGAGGCTAGGAGGGGGGCTGTTGCAACATTCAACATTGTTGATACAGCCCCCACCCTATCCCTCCCCCGTAAACGGGGGAGGGTATAATCTGGATTCCGGATCACGCCTGCGGCCTGTCCGGAATGACGAAGAAAGGGATTTAACTCAAGGCAAATGACACATATTATTATGCATATCTTCTATGCATCCCCACCGCCATCGCCGTTTGTTCCACCCGTCACCGGGCGACGGTTCTTGCGCTTCAATGCCACCATTGAGGTGAAATAGCCCTGCGGTGCCTCTTCCGCCGCATCGGCATTGTCCTGCTTCGCGGTGGCATTCGGCCCCTGCCGTCCCTGATAGGTGTTAAGCTCATATTCAAAAGTGAATCCACCCTCCGGATGCGCCACCAGGTTGATCACATATTTCTGTGCTGGGTTCTTGGCATCAGCCTGCCGATCAAAGATCATCAGAAACAATTTATTATTTGCCGGAATCGTCGTCTCCGGATATTCGAGATGCAGCTGATCCAATTCCGCCTGAATCGATTTAATCGTCGGGTAGCGCCGCCCCTTCTTGACCGAACGTAACACCGGATGTCCCCAATTCGGCAGTCGTGCTTTCGGGCGTTTGCGACGCGGGTGAAACTTCAGTTCGGTACCCAGCTTCACACAGGCCAGCCGGTACAGCCCGGACTCAATAGCCTCCGGCGTGATAAACGCGTAATTCCCTAGAAACCCTTCCTTCTCCTCTTCCGGTGTGATGGCATAGCCCCGTACCCACAGCACCAGGCAATGCTTATTTTCCGGCATCTGGTTTTCTTCGTCTTTTTCTTTGGCCGTGATAAAAATCTGCTTGAAATATTCCAGCTTACTGACGGCCTGCGCCTCCGTCTCAAAACGGAACCGGCCACTGGTCAGCGCCTGCACCATCGGTGTCGCCAGATTGGCGTAACGTTTTTCATCACTCATAACAGGACTCCCATAATGGCTATAGTTGTCTATTTACAGAGCATTCGCTCTTTAATTATTGCTACAAAATATCGCATATCATGTCAGACAGACGTAAACATATTATAAATAGCGAACTGACAACGCACTATCTCACATGCTTACGTTCTGTTAAGGGTTTTTCCGATACACTATCGAATTGTTTGATAGAGACATATCAATAAACAGAAAGCAAGAATTTTTGTATTTTACATAAAATTTTACTTATTATTTAAGAAATATTGTTGTATTATACAAGTATTACTTGGATTTTATTTAACCGTTTTAAGGTAGATAAAGGAGATTTCCTATGGCTGGAACCGGCAGACTACAATCCGACCCCCTGTTTCAGGGGCTGGCACGCCCGGTGATGATCGCCGGGGTGAGCTATATGTATTTCGTATTGAATGCACTTATGACCATGATCGTGTTCATTCACTCTAAGGATTTCCTAATGCTGTTATTCGTCGGCCCGGCGATTCACATGATCGGCTATTTGATCTGCATGAAAGAGCCCCGTGCTGTGGAATTGCTGATGCTGCGCGGCAAATACGGCTACAAGAACTGGAATAATATCTCTGGTTATCATTTTGGCACTAACTCTTACGATATTTTTTGATTATGCTGCAATTATCCAAACGCGAAGTCTCCAACTCCAATGAATCGGAACGCGAAATCTCCGCTTCCGAGTTCATTCCTTACCTGTACCATTACGACAAGGAAACGCTGCTGCTTGACGACATGTCGATGATGCAGATCATTCGCATGGACGGCTATTCTTTTGAAACGGCGGATGACGTCGATGTCGACATGAAAAAGATGGTACGCAATTCCCTGCTGAAAAGTCTGGGCGAAGGGAATTATGCCATGTGGTTTCACATGATTCGCCGCCGCCAGTCGGCTTATCCCGGAGGGCGGCAACCGGAAGGCTTCACCCGCTATATTGATGATTGCTGGCGCAAGAAGCATAATTCCAAAGACCTGTATGTCAACGAGTTGTACCTTTCCGTCATCCGTCAGGAAGATGTGGAAGGCGCCGCTAAAGTAGAAACCTACTGGAACCGCATTGAAGAACGCGCCGACCGGATGAAGCGATACACGCGGATGCAGGAAGCGCATAAAGATTTGAAAGAGACCGTCTATCGAATTCTATCGACTTTCAAGGATTATGGCCCGGAAGTGCTAAGTGTACGCGAAACAGAGCACGGTGCCATCTCCGAACCGATGAGCTTCCTAGGGCGGTTGGTGAACGGTGGTCTGTATCAGGATATGCTGGTACCCAACATGGAAATCAGCCAATACCTACCCGTGAATCGCCTATATTTCGGTAACCGCGCCATTGAAATTCGTGGCCGTGACAAGACACAATATGCCGGCATGGTAAGCGTAAAGGAATATGCACCAGCCACGGCGGCAGGCATGCTAGACGCTTTTTTGCAATTGCCGATGGAATTTATCATCACCCAGTCCTTCCAATATCATAACCGGCAGACCAATATCGGGCAGATGCAGATTCGCCAGCGGCGAATGATCGCCTCTGAAGACAAAGCGATTACGCAGGTGGCGGAAATCAGCGATGCCCTTGACATGGCCATGTCAGGACATGTCGCTTTTGGTTACCACCATCTGACCATCATGTGCATCGAAGATAATCTGAAGCATCTCGAAAAATCAATGTCCATGGCGATTGCAGAACTGGTGAATCTAGGTATTAACCCGGTGCGTGAGCGTATGATTCTGGAACAATGCTACTGGGCGCAGCTACCTGGAAATGGTGATTTAGTGGGACGGCTGGCCGATGTCCATACACTAAATCTGGCCGGGTTCGCCTCGATGCATAATTACCCTGTAGGACGTATTGCCGGCAACCACTGGGGACACGCCGTCTCCATCTTTAATACTACGTCCGGCACCCCCTATTACTTTAATTTTCATCTACGCGATGTTGGCCATACGACTATTATTGGGCCAACCGGTGCCGGTAAAACCGTATTGATGAACTTTCTGGTAGCGCAGGCGCAAAAATATCGCTGTCGTACCTTCATGTTTGATAAAGACCGGGGTGCCGAAATCTTCATCCGCGCACTGAACGGCACCTATACACATATTGAACCAGGTGAGCAATGTAGCTTTAATCCCCTACAACTCCCGGATACAATGGAAAACCGTACATTCCTTGCCGAATGGATGAAGGTGCTTATCAGTGTCCATGATGAACCCATCACCGAACAGGATAGCGCCCGTATCGCTGAAGCGGTTGAAGGAAATTACACGCTGGATAAGAAAGACCGGATATTGCGCAACATTGCACCGTTTCTTGGCCTGGAAGGTCCCGGTACCGTAGCATCACGCTTGAAACAGTGGCACTCCACCGGTGCGTATGCCGGCTTGTTTGACAATGAAGTTGATTCCATTGACTTCCATACAGGCTCTATTTTCGGCTTTGAGATGGGGGAAGTGCTGAGCAACAAGGTCAGCCTGATGCCAGTACTGATGTATCTGTTCCACCGCATTCACCTGTCACTTGACGGAACACCAACCCTAATCGTACTCGACGAGGCATGGGCATTGATTGATAACAAGCATTTCCGCACAAAAATCAAGGACTGGCTCAAAACATTGAGGAAACTCAACGGGATGGTGGTGTTTGCCACCCAGAGTGTGGAAGATGCGACCAACAGTGACATTAGCGATACATTAATCCAGCAGACTGCCACACAGATTTTCCTACCTAACCCGAAGGCGACAGAAGCCTATAAAAAGTCATTCATGATCAGTGACCGGGAATTCAACCTGCTGAAAACCACAGATCCCGGCTCACGGTATTTCCTGGTCAAACAGGGAAAGGACGTGGTGGTGGCTCGGATTGATCTTTCCGGCATGGAAGATATTATTCATGTCCTCTCTGGCCGTGCCGAAACAGTGTCCATCCTCGATGAAATCCGTGAGCAGGTAGGCAATAATCCGGAAGACTGGCTACCATTATTCCAACAAAAAATTGTAGAGAGGGAACAGGAACAATAATCATATGCCATCCTCACACCGCATTGTTATCTTCCTGTTATTCGCCGCCATTTTATGCGGCGCAGGCGGAGTGTTGCAAAGTGCGGAAGCGAGCGCGCTGGCACAGGCCAATGGTGGAATGCAGGCTTATTGCCCCAAAAACGGCGAATACGGCTCCCTCTTTGCCCGCGTAGTGATCTGTCTGGAAAACACCGTAATTCAGGCAACACAAGACTTTATGAATGCCTTCTACCCGGCTGTAAGCCAAACAGTTATCTGGGTCATGACGTTAGCTATTATCCTGTTTGGGGTCATGATGGCCGTTGGCGCTATTGAACGACCAGCAAGAGATGCCATGTTCTTCCTGCTGAAATTTGGTGGCGTCGCCTATTTTATGGACGATGCACTCAACATATACCTGCAATTCGTCGATATTCTGATGGGAACACTCACCGCTGTGGCTGATGCCACTATCTTCGGTAGCAATTTACGCTGCCCATCATTGGGTGGCGGCGGCGCAACCACACTACCAATGTGGCAACGTGCCGACTGTATCTTCGATGCAATGGTTGGCCTATCCTCCGATGCCGTTACCAGTGGAGGCTCTCAAGAAGGACTTTCTAGAGGAATGATGGCCTTTTTCTATTATAATCTCCAGTCTGGCGCGCTGGGTATCCTGATTGGGTTAGTGGGACTTTACATTGCGTTTAATCTGGTACTTGCCTTACTGCGCGCCTCTTATTCCTATCTGCTGGCACTCATGACGCTATCCCTACTGTTTGTCATTGGCGCCCTGTTCGTTCCTCTGCTGCTATTCCGCAATACTTACAGTTACTTTGACCGTTGGATGAAAAGTACGCTGGCGATGATCCTGCAACCACTCATCCTGTTCGCTTACCTGAATATTCTGCTGACTGCATTTGACGTGATGCTCTACAGTGGCCCCAACTCACTGGTCAATGTCATTTCCGGCGGTTCTGCTGGAGGTGGCGGCGGCGGCTTCAATGTCCATCAATACGCAGAACAAAACCTTTACAGCGAAAACTTCCAGGGATTCACGCATGACATTGACCAGAAAGTCCTGACCACCAGTACGCCGGAACAAAACGACGGAACATTAGGGAATGTCGAATTTACCGATATTGTGCCGGATTATAATGACCTGGCGCAGATTTCAATCGACCTGCCCTATCGCACGGTGGATTACACCCAGATTCCGGGAGGGGCGGCAGCACTGGCCGGGGCGACCCTCATGGTCGGGCTGGCCTCCTACATCCTGCTGACCTTCATGGCCGAAGTACCGCGTATGGCGCACGATCTGGGTGGTGGCGTCCATGAAACCCCGAATATTATCGCCGGATCAAAAGACAGTAAAATCACTTTACCGCTCTCCAGCCAGATGTCCGGCTTCACAAAGAGTCTCGGAGGCGGCATACAACAGCAACTCGGCAGTCTGGTAGGTAGGCGTGGCTAGCGTAACAACAGCATCTACCCGTATCTACCCGGCACTATTCATAGCGCTGGCATTGTTCTTTGCCTCCGCACAACTAAACCCGGCGCAGGCATTGGCATTTAATACACCGGCTGGTGTTATCAACTGCGATATCAGCGACGAATCACTGGCCGTAAAAGTGGTCTACTGCGTGAAAATGGCCGTATTCAGTACAACGGAACTATTCCTGATCCAGACCTCGGCACTGATGGCACCGGTGATTGATGTCATGATGATCCTGGTGCTGATACTGCTTGGTGTGCGTATCGCGGCTGGAGAACGCGACCCACAAAAAATGGTTATGAGTTTCCTGTTGCGCTTTGGTATCGTTTACCTGCTAGCCGATAATTTCGGCGCGGCGATGGGCGGGCTGACGGACGATGTTTTCCTCATTATTGAACAATTACAGGCCGTAGCCATTCCCGTACTCTACGTCACTAGTGATACCTGCGACATTACGTCTACCTCCGCACCTGCCGGAGGGTATATTATCCCTATCACCTACACGCCATGGGAATATATCGACTGTATTTTTGATTACATCTTCGGCTTTGGCGTTGACGCTACCATCGCCAGTTCCATTTTCGGATTCATCGGCTCCACCTTCTTCGGCGGCACAGTCGGTATGATGGCATTTGTATTGGGACTCGCGACCGTATTGGCGCTGGCATTCTTTGCCTTCCGCGTGATCTACATCGTGCTGGTCTCCTACGTCTATGTCGGTTTCCTGATCGTACTCACTCCACTCTTTGCTCCGTTGCTGATGTTCAAAGTAACGGAAACCGCGTTCAGAAAATGGTGGGGAAACCTGCTGGGTGGTATCATGCTTCCGTTTATGATGGTTGCCTTCCTTGCCTTCTCCATGCCAATTCTGGATACATTCGTGTTCGGGGACGATGACCAGTCACTGGAATCGACACTGGGTCGCGGACAGGAAATCACTGAGCATTACCGCCTGGCAGCACCGGTCTGTGAAATGACGTCTGCCTCGGATTTCGATTTCTTTGATGACCTGAACTCTGGGCGTATCGTACAAAACATGTTCAACCCCAGTGAAAGTGGTGCCATGGACTGGTGTGGCATGTTCGACTTCACAAAAGTTGATCTGGGTGAAGAACACATACAGGAATTATGGGAAATCGGCATGAGCCTGATTCGGATTCTTGGGGTCGTCTACCTGATTACTGCCGTGGCCGCTTTGCTGCCAAACCTGACTGCGTTCCTGCTAATGTCGGGCTTTTCACTAGCACAGACCGCCGCTGCTCCCATTCTGTTTGAAACCGCCATCCGCCGTGGATTCAGTTCCTTTACCGGCATGGTACATTCCGCATCGCCGGGGAACCTGCTAAGCGGCACTAACAATGTCGGCAGCCTGCTGAGGCGATAAAGAGAGAAAGAGGTACTTAACATTATGACATTCTTACGCACACATACCTTGATACTCGTCATCACCCTGTTAGGGCTGACAGCCATGCCTGATATGGTCATGGCACAGCAACCTCCGGCAAATATGCTGGACAACTGTACGCAAAGCCCGTTCTTCGACTATGACAATAACCCGGTCAATCAGGCGCAGGACATGTTGCAGGAAGTGATCGACGAAATTGACACTGCCGTACAATCTGCCTCGGAAGACCTATTCACCGCCTTTACCTCTGATGGTAATTACCCGGATATCATCACCGCCGCCTTTATGTTGGTACTGATCTTCTTCGCTGTCTCTTTTATGTTCGGATTTGTCACCCTGACCCTGCTTCAGGCGCTCATCCGGCTAGTGAAAATCGGCATGATTATCTGGATGATGAGTGCCGCCGGCCTGGCATTCCTAGATGAGTATTTCGTGCAGTTCTTTAACGAGGGTGGAGCATGGCTGATCAATGCGATGATCAATATCGCCACGACCGGCGCCGTCGGAAACCCCGGCACCAGCGTGTCCGCACCGTTTGCCGTACTGGATGAAATTATCCAGATCGTCTTTTCACCCCGGATGTTCGTGACCATCATCGCCGCAGTCTCTACCGGACCATTTGGTATTCTGGTAGCCGGTGCACTCGTCTGGTCCGTGTTCTCTATCTTTATGGCACTACTGAAAGCATTGCAGATTTATGCCATTTCCATTGTCATCAAAGCGGTATTGCTAGGACTGATGCCGGTCTTCCTGCCGATGATGCTGTTTGAACGCACCAAGAGTTTTTTCATGGGCTGGGTCAATCAGTTGGTCAACTTTACTCTGCAGCCGATTCTACTTTTTGCCTTCCTGGCATTCTTCGCAACGCTTATCGCATCCGCCGCGCGGGACATTCTGCCACCAGATGATGTGCATGCATGTTATGTGAAAGCCGATAACCAGGCAGCTACGCCGTTTGATACCCATAACTGGAAATTTATGTGCTGCAGCGGCGGTGCGTGCCAACCATATGAAGGAAAACATACACATGAAGGACCGATTGAATGCAACGGTGCACCTATTTTCCCAGTCAATCATGTAAATGTGCTTGTATTTTTGCTGCTCACGCATATTATGAAGCAGTTGACGACGGTGGCTACGGCTATCGCAGCGGAAATATCTCAGGGTGCCATGAAGCTTGACCAGATACCAAACGCCGTTAATGACTGGTTCGCTGGCATGGGATCGGGCGGAGCTAAGTCTGCTGCCGGACGTCATGACCATCTGAGGTTTATCGGACAATAAAGGGGAGATTATAAGATGAAAACATATATGGATTTACGTTGGGTGCGTATACTGCCGATCATGCTGCTACTGGCAGGCGTGATAACTGGCTGCGGCGACGTGGGAGAGCGTGAAGACTTAAAGAGTCCGTGCGTCGGCTCGGATGATAGTCCTTGCGGACCAAAGCGTTCCGTTAATGGCTGGTGGGTTGCCTAACATTAGCACCGCATTCGGTAATTTTCGCTTGTATCCTATGGCGTGATGCGCTTAATAGCGCTTCATGAGTGCACAATGTATTGACGGCAAGGCCTTTGCCGATAAACTAAAAGTCAGACTGACACAGGAAGTAACCCGACTAAAGCAGGAGTGTGGCCTGCATCCTTGCGTATCCTTCGTGCTGGTCGGCGATGACCCTGCCAGCCATTACTATATCAATGCCAAAGCTAAGACCTGTGCTGCCGTTGGTATTGCTTCACAAGATCATAAACTCTCCGCCTCTACCTCGCGTGCAGAACTGTTGGAATTGGTTTCCCGGCTAAATGCGGATGCATCGGTGCATGGCATCCTGGTACAACTCCCGCTCCCCAATCATCTGGATGAGCGCGAAATCATCAATGCCATTGACCCGGTGAAAGATGTGGACGGCTTCCATCCAATCAACGCTGGCAGGCTGACGACCGGCGAACGCGGCATGGTTGCCTGTACCCCGTTGGGATGTCTGCTACTCATGAAAGATACACTGGGAGAGAACCTTTCCGGAAAACATGCAGTGGTGATTGGCCGTTCCAATATTGTCGGCAAGCCGATGGCGCAATTGTTACTGGCGGAGAGTTGTACCGTGACAGTCTGCCACTCCCGTACACATGACATTCAATCCATTACCCGACAGGCAGACATCCTCGTTGCTGCCGTCGGACGCCCGGAAATGGTAAAAGCCGATTGGGTTAAACCCGGCGCATGTGTGGTCGATGTCGGCATTAATCGCGTCGATGCCGAAAATGGTGGCAAAGGCCGCCTGGTCGGTGATGTGGCGTTTGATGACGTGTCAGAGGTAGCCGGACATCTCACCCCGGTTCCAGGCGGCGTTGGCCCCATGACTATTGCCTGCCTGATGCGAAATACCGTCGAAGCTGCGTGTGTGCAGGCAGGAGTAGAGTTTACACTCTAATTGTTTTCCCTCTAAGCCCAGTCTAACTTACAAGCCCACTCAGCCTTGCTTCCTTCGTCCACCCCACCTGCTCATAGAGTGCCAGCGACATGTCCGGGTCAGCCAGATGGTCCTGAAAACGCGACAGGCTCTGCACAACACGAACAATGTCTTCCTGCTCTGGCATCACTCCATGCACCTGACACAGGCTCATCAGTGCCAGTCGTACGGTAGCAAAACGAATGGCGATTATCGTGATACGCTCTACCGCGTCCTTGCCAAGCCCGGAGAATGGATAGAATGCGATGGATAGCTGAGCATAGAACCATCGCTTCAATAGTGGTTGGAATGCAGTCTCATACGTTTTATGCCATTGCGCACGCATCGACTCATACGCGGCTGCACTCTCCGGCGTGGTCTGCAATGTCAGTTGCCCGGCATCAAAGCGACACGCTAACGCCATTTCCATATCACGCATTGTCTGCTCCAGCCGTGGACGCGTTGTTAATTTGGAAGCATGGATCAATGCACACAGAAAATTCAGCAGGTTAAACCCATCTGCCGGTTGTGCTTCAGGCGTTGGAATGCGTTGCTGTGCCTGTTTCAGATAAAACGGAACAGCAAGAGGCCAGCTATCAGCAGACAACATCGGCAATGAAGCCGCTACCGAGCGTATATACAGCAGCGCTTGTTCCACACTGACTGCCTCGTCCATTGCAACATCCAGAAATGCCTGATGTACCGCCAGCATTGCATCACCATCCAGTCCTTCCTGCTGATAATCCTTGAGTGAGAACGGCAAACGCTCTTGCGTGATGGTATCAAAATGTTCGCCCTGCCATGTTCCCCACAACGCCTTCCGTACGATTTCAGGGCAGGAAAGCGCTGCCGACATTGTGGCAATCCCATCTACACGACGGGTTGCTCGCGGAAAAAAATGACAGGCATCGCCAAGAAACTGGGTACCACGCTCTTTATGAATGCCGCACCACCCCCGATCATATTTCACACAAAAATCCGTTTCCGGGTCGCGCTTCATGATGTGCTCGGCTTCACCCGATGTCACTGCTTCCAGATATTCCGGCGCCTCTTTACGGTATAAATCGACGGTCTCCTGCGTGAGCTGCATGCCCCAGCCTTTACAGCACGTATCCTCACACGCATCACCAAGGCATTGAAAATCTTTTAGAAACCAGGCTTGTCTCAAGGGAACGGCGCTACACATTGCGACTCGAATCAATCCAAAACGCCAAGGTCATCATTACTCAGCATATGACGCACCATGTATTGATTATTGCGTAGAACACATTGCTCAGCCTTACGAGCAGTGCTATCGACAAAAATAGGTGCTCTTGCATTGACCGACATCCGCACATAATTGGCTTCACGGTACACATTCACAATCAGCATCAGCGACAAATGTGTCTCATCGATCTTCAGATCTTTCGCCGTCTCCAATATATCTTCTGCCTTGATGATCGAATTCTGTATTGGCAACGGCATCACAATAAAAGAAAGCTCGTGATCTTCCAAAGATTGCATCAATTGAAACCGGGGAAATTTCTTCACGGGAAACTCGGTGATACAGAAATAGCGGCTCTCGGGCATACCAAGCAACCCTTTCTCCAGGTGGAGCGGATGGTCATAACTGATAGTGATTTTACCAAATCGTGTATTGATCGTTTCCGAACCCGTCCTTTCCGTAACTGGAACCTCTGATGACGCTTCTACAACCGATTGCGACATATTTGCTTCCTCGCTCCTTGCCTGACTTAATACATCCGTACCATACATAGTATCGCTCCCTTATGAATCTAACGCAATGACTTTTCGTTTCCCTTAATAATCCCGATTATTTAGCTCTAATTGAGGAAATCTGACAGCCGGAGCGAACTAACACGTGCAAACACTTGAAACGTAGCCGTTAACGTTGCCTCATCAATAGCAACGCGTGACGCCGCCTCTACCTGGTCGACCTTGGCAATCTGTTCAATAACCCCTGTCAGGTATAAGCGGGTGTCATTCTGACGGGTAGAAATACGCTGTATATCCACAATGTCAGAGCGTACGCTTGCGATCAGATTCACAATGCCTGCTTTTGCCTCATCCAGCATGTCCTGCGCCGCATCCAGCTTAGCCTGAGAGTTTTCCGCATGCGCCGTCAGCCCATAGGATATTGCACCGAACAATTGCTGAAAGGCCAGGTTATCGGCTCGTACATCATATTCTTTATCTAGTCCGTCTTCCAGACGTACCTGGACATTTTCATTACTGCCCTGATAATAAGCCGTATCAGGCGTTCCCGGCACCACCGATTCCGGCACCGCCGGATCATCAATAATTGGCGGCACGTCGGTACGTGTTCCACCAAATAAATAGCGTCCCTCCAAATTGAGATTCAACTCCTTGGCCAGAGATTCGCGTAAATTATCCAGCTGGATATCAAAGGCAATATTGTCCGAAAAAGTTGGGTTATTGCGGGCGGTAAATATTTCCTTCACATCGTCACTGAGCACAATAACTTCATCCAGTACATCCTCAATCGTTCTTAGTCGGCTTTCGGTCTCGGCATTGTTATTGATAAAACGCTCAATACGGTTCACTTCTTCTTCCAGTCCGGTCAACTGTTCCACCTGGCCGTTATAATCTTCAAACGTGCGTCCCTTCAAACCACTGGAGATCTGATCCTGAAGCCTCGCCAGATCCGTTTGAACCTTATCAAAATTACTGATCGAGTTGGTGTGGATCGATAAAGTGCTAATACGTGATATTTCAACCATGGTTAGTTCCTCCTAAAATTTAGCTCACTGCATCAAACAGCGTATCAAACATTTCTCCCGTCACTGAGATAATCCTAGCCGAAGCGTTATAGGCATTCTGATAGATAATGGTATTGGCTAGCTCTTCATCAACATTGACCCCCTGAAACGAGTCAATCCGTTGCGTAAAGCCTTCCAGTAATATCTGATTATCCTTTGCCGCCAGTTCCGCCGTCGCCGCTTTAGAACCATAAAACGCCAGCACTTCTCCTAAGTAACCATTGATACTCTGCTCTGATGAGTCCAATCCGCCCGCCGCATCAAACTGTAAGAGTGTATCATTAATCTCCGACAAGCGCTGAATGGCACCATTCGCACCGGCAAACCGTTCATACGTATAGAGCGGGTCAGCATTCGGATCTGCCGGCTGATTGCTGAGCTCAAGGTTACCCAATGTGATCAGGTTGGCATTATCCTGTAAGCGCTGCTCCACCGCCATATTAATGGCTGATCCTGCCGTTGTGTCTCCGGTGGCCGTTGGATTATTGCTCACAAAGAAATTGTTTAATTCAAAGAAATGCGAGAAACCACGATTCGTCCCTTCGGTGCGAGGTGTTGTAGTAGTAACCCCCAATTGCTGACTGTCAAGCTCATCAATAGCAATGGTATAATTTTCTTGCTCGGTCACTAGGCGCAAGAATCCCTGCTGATCAAAATAGTCACCTTCGACCTTTCGAAGTTCATCACCGTTCTCATCCACCAGTATGGCACGCATGAAGGGAGTGTTATCACTTGGCACATGCCGCTCAGCAAAGGGGCCTGTCACTGCCGTATGGTCAAAACGGTCATTCATCAGGTTAATGCTGTTATTGAAAACACGGTAGGTAATCGTCGCATTACGGAGATCGGATACCGCCCCGGCCTGTTCATCGAAAATACCGACCTCCACCTGAATATCGTAATAGGTGGAGTTTGGATTCCCCGTCAAATCCGCGGTAATGGTACCATTATCTCTCACCCGACGCTTTTCACCCGCTACAATCGTATCATAATCGGTAATGATGTCTTCACCGGCACCCAGGGTGATACCACCTGCCGCTGCTGGAGTATTGACCAATATATCAAACGTATTGGCTGTGACATTGGTCGCCTGAAAGAAGATACCAAAATCTGTTGGTGGAATCCCGCCAACCGCAGCACCCGGCTGCTCAATATAAATGAACTCTCCTTCCTGCAATCCATGGCTACCGGCATTCACTGTTACAGTACGCGACCCAACCGTCGTCAGATATTGCGTCACCGGAATCGATGGTCGGGTCGAGGTGACATTGGTAATATTGGCACCCCCGTCATCCAATATTTGCACATCCGTCACATAAAAATCCGCATCCAACCCGGAAATATTTTCCAGATCAAAATCAAATTCAAAACTGGTGGAAGCATTTGGAATCTCATCCGTAATCGACACCAACTGAATATTATTGATATTACCTAGGCTGACCTTGGTAGTTGGTGGATTAAAATGGTTATTAATTTCATCCATGATTGTCTGGATATCCGGCTGCCCTGCACCAGTACCACCATCTAGAAAGGTTAAATCCAGATCCAATGCCCGCATGCCTGTCGCGCTTTCATGGTCGAATTGCGAAGACACCGGCTGCCCATTATCATCCAACACAGCGATACGAACATTGCCATCCCAATTATAGACATCATGTGCACTGACGGAACGCGTACCATTCAACACATTGGTACCAGGAAAACTGGAACCATTATTATGCAGGACATTGAACGCATCCCGTAATACTGAAGCCAACTCATCCAGCTGCGCCGTTAAATCAGGAATGATGCTGTCTCGCAAATCGAGCAATGCCCGCATTTTCCCCTGTTCAATCGGCGAGGTGATGCTGGACTCGACGCCCGATGAAACCAGCTCCTCCGGGGGATTAATACGCTGCCCATCCTCATTCAGACGATACACCTGCACAGCATTCAACGAAGCATCCTGAATCAGGGTCTCAATCGAAAATGCCTGAGCATATTCCAACTCGTAGGATGATTCATCCAACAGCGCAATACCGTTCGCCGCGTAGAGATATACTTCATTGCTTTCCTGTACGAGCACATCGACATCGATAATTTCAGAAATTTGCCCGATAATCTTATCCTGTTCGTCCTGCAAACCGCTGATGGGGTTGCCAAGCACCGAAGCGTTGAGAATGGCAACATTGATCTGCTCCAGATCAAACAACAAATCATTCATAAAATTAACCGATTCTGCAATATCGGAGTCCGCCTGCAAGCGTAAATCCTCTAACCCTAGTGCCAGATCAGAGATTTCACGCGCCAGAGTAATCCCGGAATCAACAGCGGTCTCCCGGAAAGAAATACGCTCTGGCGTGTCGGCTAAGCTTTGAAGATTATTGAAAAACTGGGTTAGGTACTCATCCAGCGTATTAACGTCACCAGGCTGCCCCAACAGCACCTGGATGCGATCCATATACTCATCCACTTCATCTGTACGGGACGAAAGTGAGGTTTGTGCACGAGCACTACGTTGCAGATAGGAATCAACTTTGCGCACAATGTCATCAATACGCACTCCCGTACCAACGCCCTGATTGCCGACATACTGCGCCGACTGCTCAACAATCTTACGCGTATAACCTTCCGTATTCGCATTGGCGATATTCTGGGATACGGTACTAAGCGCGGTCTGATTAACATTCAGACCGGTCAGTGCATTATTAATGGCAAGTTCAAGACTCATGGAGTGACTCCTCGATTAAATCGACCGGTTCAGTGACAGACAGACAGACGGATCATCCGCGCGCTGCCCCTGACTGGTATAGTAACTATGTTGTGCATGCTGGTTAGCCATTTCCGTAATCGCCTGCACCACCCGTGCATTTACTTCACGCGCAATTAACAGGCGTTTATGGTTCTCCTGCATCACAGTATTGAATATGTCGATTAATTCTTCCAGATCGTTCCGCTCTTCTTCACTAATGGAGTCTACCAGGCGCTGGTGACGGCTAAGCAGTTTTTTCTGTTTCTCCAACGCATCGACCAACCCTTTTTTCTCGGCCTGCAATTCTCCCAATGCAAGAATGTCCATGCGCTCCAGCACATCCACCTCCTGTGCCATAAGCTGCGCCAATCGAGAAATCAATAGCTTCAGCACATCAACATCCAACCGGTCCGGCTGATACGTAGGTGAAGTAGCTGCCGCGATAACTTCCAATGCTGCCTGATCCTCAGCCGAAGCATCTGCCTGCAATTCAATCACCTCTTCGTCCATGATTGCTGCCGCTTCCTCTTCCGTGACATCCGTCACCACATGATCTTCCATAGTCTTCATGATACTTATTTCACCTCCGATAGGGTTCGTATGTCTTGTTGTACTTCCTGTTGTTGCAATAATTGCCGAGTCACATGATCGGCCACGCCAATGCCCCCCGACTTCGCCATGAGCTTGCCATACTCATCTACCATCATGGACTGGTAGATTTCTTCAGCATGGCTGTCGCCGAAGAGTGGGTTGGTTTCAATGCCAGCGAACATATGCTGTAGCATCTGGGCAATAAACATGCCTTCAAACTCTTCTGCAGCCTGACGAATCTGTGCCATCTCTTCAGGACTTCTTCGGCTAGCTTCACTACCTGCCTGCATCCGCGCCAACCGCTCTGATTGCAACTGCATACGGAATTCAAGCCGCGCTTCCGAGGCTTGTGATATTGGAATGGAGGGCAATGCAATATCCATATGGTTACCTCGTCACGATCTCGGCCTGCATAGCGCCTGCCGCCTTGATGTTCTGCAAAATCGTAATCAGATCACGTGGCCCAACG
The DNA here is from genome assembly GCA_028279475.1 of Rickettsiales bacterium. GTDB lineage: Bacteria > Pseudomonadota > Alphaproteobacteria > Rickettsiales > UBA998 > JANQNR01. The sequence continues at coordinate 25,107 of JANQNR010000009.1, forward strand.
CCCAACGCGTTCAGCCCGGTCACCAGGTCACGCAATGTTGCCCCGCCTTCCAACACGGCCACTTTATTGCTACCGCCCTCATCTACCGTTACTTCGGTGCGCGGCACCACTACCGTCTCGGCGCTTTCCGGTGCAAAGGCACCGGGCTGCGATACTTGCGGCGTCTCCTCAATCTTCACGACCAGATTCCCCTGCGCTACCGCGACTGTATCAATGCGCACATTTTCTCCCATGACAATCGTACCGGATGCCTCATCAATGATAATACGCGCCACCTGGTCGGTGCCAACTTCCAGCTGCTCAACATCAGCCAGCAACGTTGCCACATCACCATCATACGACCCCGGCACTCTTACCGATACCGTTCCCGGATCGTCCACCCGCGCCGTGCCTGGACCAATACGGGCATTGATAGTACGGGCAATGTTCCCTGCCGTTGACAAATCCGGGTTGCGCAGCGCCAACTTCACCTGTTCCATTCGGTTCAGATCAAACTCAATTTCCTTTTCAATGATAGCACCATTGGAGATATAGCCGTTAGTAGGCACCCCCTTCGTAATCGAAGTACCTGAGTCGCCTTCCGCATTAAACCCACCAATGGCCAGCGGTCCCTGCGCCACAGCATAGACATTACCATCGGCACCATAAAGCGGAGTCGCCAGCAACGTGCCACCTTGGAGGCTTTTGGCATCACCCATGGCACTAGCCGACACATCAATACGGCTGCCGGCACGGGCAAACCCCGGCAATGTCGCCGTCACCGTTACCGCCGCCACATTTCGAGTTTTCAGATCGGTACCACGGGTATTCACTCCTTGGCGCTCCAAAAAGGCAATGAGGCTTTGCTCGGTAAATGCATTATTCTGCAAGCGATCGCCGGAACCGTTCAATCCGACCACCAGTCCATAACCGAGCAGCATATTGTCACGCACACCTTCAACAGATACTATATCCTTAATACGAGCAGCAGCAGCATCCATGCCCCAAAAGCCTGGCAACATCAGCACTGAAATCCATAGGAGCATACGAGATAGACGCAACATCATAATATATTTATATGCGAATTTCATGCCAATCACTCGTTCCTTGTTTGGAAACATCACAAAAACCCATTATTCTTTTCTTGCATCAGCATCCTTCGATTTACCATTTACTGATGAAAAGAATGTATTATAGCAATTCAGCATATTCATTCCCTATTCAGGAAATGCTTATGCTGAGAAACTGCTATATATTAAAGGTTATATTCGACCTTTAGCTTATAAATTCCATAAGGAATTTTAAAGCTGAACGAGTACATCAAAGAGCTTGTAGGATATTTCATGATTAAAATTGAACAACCTTCATCATTATCACCCTCTTCCCGATCTCATAGGAAAAAATCCGGAGAAACGAGTGATAGTGGCAGCTTTTCTGATATTATGGATAGCTTCAGTGAAGTAGATTCCGCACAGCAATCCCCGCCATCTGATGCCACCGCCACAACCTCTCCGATTGCGACATTGGATGGATTATTGTCCATCCAGGAAGTCAACGAAGATGTGCTGCGCCGCCGTCAGCAAATTGATAAAGCACACCATTTACTCGACACATTAGAATCTTTACGCACAGCTCTGCTCGCCGGAATGATTCCAGCCCACCTGCTACGTGACATTGAACAACGCATGGCAGACATGAAACGAGAACCAATCGCTTCAGAACTCATAGAAATTATTGATGATATTGAACTGCGCGCCGCCGTTGAACTGGCAAAATGGCGCATGCAGCGTTAATTTCAGAACTCATAACCCCTTTTTACGTCATTCCGGCGAAGGCCGGAATCCATAAGTGTATCATCATCCTGACGATACACGTCAGAAAAAGCCTCCTGGCTTTTTTTCCACTGGATTGCCGGTGTCGCTTGGACTCCTGTCCAAGCGCACGAGGCAATGACGGAGCTTTGGGTTGAATCCGTTAGTCTAGAATTTATATTCGAATTGCGCCTTCACTTCATTTAGCTTTACGCGCAGCTTCATTTTAGTTTTTGGAGCAATTGATAGCGTACTACGAATGTTACGCTGCTTGGCATCGATATTCACGTTGAACAATTCATGCAACCGCACTTTCAGTCCTGCCCAGGTCTCGCGTTGATAGCCATCCTGCTGTAACGACGGGTAGGAATGTTCATGCCAGTAATCTTCTATCGGGTCTTCCGGTTCATCCTGACCAATCGCTACATACGGGCTAACACGCCCTGCTTCCAGATTATACTGAAGGTAACGACTATCATGACTTTGAATAAACATGGAATCGAGTGGTAATGGCGAAGTAGTGCTTGTTGGGATTTCTTCCAGGGCGGCACAGGGAGTGGCCAACAGCAGAACCGCCACACACCCGCTAATATGATATTTTTTACCGCTCATTTTTTGCCTCTGTGTTAATTATAGCACATTTTAACTGCAAATAAAAGCGTAATCGCGAACAGGTATTTGTGTTTAATTTATATAAAACAATGTGATAAATGCCACTCTTTGACTAGAGACGATAAGTTAACTTGTGCCCACCTATTTATACAAAATATTAATGTTTTACCCCTATTCTTTCACAATATTCATTTATCCGGAGGTTTTCCATGCGCCATAAAACTTGTATTACCAAATCATTGGTGGCCGGGGTCGTTGCCACCATGCTCATTACACCCACATCACTAAGCGCTCATGAAGCGGATGCAGGAAACTTTAAAGAACGCATGAAGCAGCGATACGAGTCTGCCTCACCGGAACAAAAGGCACGCATTGACAAACGCCGAGAAGCGATGAAAGGACTATCCAAGGAAGAGCGTAAGGAGAAAATGCAGCAATTCCGCGAGCAGCGTCAGGAATATCGCGAAGAGAAGGCAGAACACCGAGAGGACAAGAAAGAGCGCGTGTCAGATCGTCGTGAAGAGAAACGTGAGAAAATCTCAGAACGCCGGGATGAACGTAAAGAACACACAAAAGATCGCCGCGAAGAAAAGCGTGAAAAAGCCTCGCAAAGACGGGAAGATAAGAAAGAGCGCACGTCCGAGCGTCGTGACAATGCGAAAGAGCGGCGTCAGGAAGCAAAATCTCAAAAGAAAGCACGCGTAGCTGAAAAACGCTCTCAGGCGCAGGCACGCAAAACCAAGCAGCGCTAAACATCCTCCTACTATCTCCACTTGGCAACTTCCAATCCGGCGGTTAGAGTGCGTTCCACTTAACAGTGTAACGACCGGAGTAATACATGACCGCCATGCCAGAATATATCCAGCAGCCCAGTGCCTGGGAGCGCTTACGCAGCATTATTGCAGAAAAATCATTCATCCGTGACGGAGAATTCACACTCGCTTCGGGTGAAGCCAGCAACTTTTTCTTCGATATGAAGATGACCTTGCTGGATCCTGAGGGTGCGGCACTTGCTGCTGAGCTTATTCTGGACATGATTACCTCCTATGCTGCCCGTGCTGTTGCCGGACTAGAACTGGGAGCATGCCCCATCGTCTCTGCCGTCAGTGTATTGAGTGCAAGTACACCCCATCCTGTTGCCGGTGCCTACATCCGCAAAACACCGAAAAAGCGCGGCACACAAAAGATGGTGGAAGGGCTGGAACTGCAATCCGGTGACCGTGTGGTTATGGTGGAAGATGTCACCACCAAAGGCGGTTCCGTATTACAGGCCGTGGATGAAGTCGAAAAGCTGGGATGCGAGGTGGTCTGCATCATTTCTATTGTTGACCGCCTCAGCGGCGCACGGGAACTGATTGAAGGCAAAGGCTACATCTTTTCACCACTCTTCACTAAAGACGATTTCCGCTAAATATAAGGTGTGCCACTATCTAATGCCGTCATTCCGGACAAGCGATAAGCGCGATCCGGAATCCATGGTGGTTCTTGCTCGTTGATAGATGGATTCCGGGTCAAGCCCGGAATGACGAAGGTGAGGCATGTGTTCACATGTACGCACTCAAGCCTTACATACGAATCATTTGGCATCGTTATTGCATTAATGCATGCATGAATGACATCACGACATTAGTGCCGCATACGTTGCCAGGTGCTTCTAACCAGCAATCCACCAGCGAACCTGCGCTATTTGGTGGTGATGGTATCGGCCTCGATGACGTGGTCGACGTCATCAACCCGCTACAACATATTCCATTTGTCTCCCATCTTTACCGCGCCGCTACTGGAGATACGCTCTCCATGGGTGCGCAGATGATTGGTGGCGGGGTGTTCGGAGGCGTCATTGGCGCCGCCTCATCATTTGTAACTGCCGTGGTTGAAGAAGCCACCGGCGAGCCACTATTGGACACAGCGCTTAATGCGCTGACGCCTGATGCTCCTCAGAAAACATCTGCACTGTATGGTGCACTTCCGGGTGATACCCTAGTGCCGGATCAGGGAGAAGCCTTTGTTGCGATGGTACAGGCAGGTGCATTCCAACCCGAAGCCACACCTGAAGCAACCACGCAAGCCGCCCCTACTCCACCAACGCCCAACCTGGCATTACGATCCTATCGTGACGAGGCACTGGGACTGACCAATACGGACAAGCAGCGGCAACTGGCCGCCGATATGCAGCAGGAACTAGCGCGGCTTGTCTAAAGAAGCTGGCGTATCCGTCAATGCCGGTATATCCTGAGGCACGACAATATCCTCCGAACGCTCGCGGCTATCAAGGGTGATCTCCTGACGCTGCAATGGCGGCAAATCCAGCTTGCCTGAAGTAGATGGCACGAGTATTTCCATGGATGCACTATTCTCACGAAGCGATGGCGTTTCCAGTGTCGTACGGCGCTCACGTTCCTGCTCCCGCTGCGGTGCACCACGCTCGCGTCTTCTTGGTGGCGGTGCGGTTCGGGACGGTGCTTCATGCGCCTGAGAAGCACCCAGCGCCGTCTTCGCACCGCCAACCAGTAAAATCCCGGCCAGCCCCATCAGCACCATAGGGATCATCCCAAATCCCATCAGGAACATACCGCCAATAATCAGCGCCATGATCCACGCGCCATTATCGGCAAGGAATCCTCCGATATCCTTCAGTAGATTATTGTCGCCCTTCTGTTTTCTTTTCATATGCTATAAGCATGCCGCGCGGTTAATATCATATCAATAGGTTACTCTATCATAATTAGCTGATCGACGGTATGACACTTTCGTGAAAGAATCCGCACAACTACTTGCCACATAGTACGGAGCACGGTACACCTAGCCAATGGAAACCCCGTTGTTAGACACAATACACGATCCGTCAGACCTGCGAAAACTGCCTTCCTCTCAGCTTCCGGCGCTGGCCGAGGAATTGCGGCAGGAGTTGATTGATGTCGTCTCACAAACCGGCGGGCATTTGGGAGCGGGGCTTGGCGTGATCGAACTAACCATTGCCCTGCATTACGTCTTTAATACGCCTGATGACAAACTAATCTGGGATGTCGGGCACCAGGCCTACCCACATAAAATCCTGACCGGACGGCGTGATCATATGCCTACATTGCGTCAGGAAGGCGGGCTTTCCGGCTTTTGTAAGCGTGATGAAAGCCCCTACGATGTGTTTGGCGCCGGACATAGCTCTACTTCCATTTCCGCCGCGCTTGGCATGGCAATAGCGCGTGATCTGAAAGGCAAAGATCATGAAATCGTCGCTGTGATTGGTGACGGAGCGATGAGCGCCGGCATGGCCTATGAGGCGCTTAATAATGCTGGGGCACTTAAAAGCCGTATGACCGTGATTCTCAATGACAATGAAATGTCCATTGCCCCGGCGGTTGGCGCCATGAGCAATCATCTCTCCCGTCTGACTGCCTCAGAGAGCTATCAGCAATTCCGAGACATCGGCAAACATATCGCCGAACATTTCCCGGAACCGCTACGTCAGGCCGCTCGTCGTGCCGAGCGATACGCACGAGGTGTCGGTGTTGGCGGTGGATCAATTTTTGAAGAACTAGGCATGTATTATATCGGCCCGATTGACGGCCATAATTTGGAGCATCTGCTCTCCGTCTTATATAAAGTGAAAACACTGGAACACGATAAACCGCTATTGATCCATGTGGTAACCGAAAAGGGAAAAGGCTTTACCCCGGCGGAAGATAATCACGAAAAATATCATGGCGTCAGCCGCTTCGACCCAGCCTCCGGCAAATTACACAAATCCTCTCCCAAAGCCCCGACTTATACCAATGTATTTGCTGACACGCTCATCAAAGAGGCAGAGAAAGACGAGAGCATTGTTGCCATTACCGCCGCCATGCCCTCCGGCACTGGCCTCAACAAATTCGCAGAAGCCTTTCCTGAGCGCTGCTTTGACGTTGGCATTGCCGAACAGCATGCCGTGACCTTTGCTGCCGGGCTCGCACTGGAAGGGATCAAGCCCTTTGTTGCCATTTATTCGACCTTCCTGCAACGTGCGTACGACCAGATTGTGCATGATGTAGCCATTCAGAACTTACCGGTTCGTTTCGCCATTGACCGTGCCGGACTGGTCGGCGCTGATGGTGCCACGCATGCCGGCATGTTTGATATTGCCTATCTGTGCTGCCTGCCGAATATGGTGGTGATGGCCGCTGGGGATGAAGCCGAACTGGCCTCCATGGTACATACCGCCGCCCTCCATGACACCTCCCCCATCGCTTTTCGTTATCCTCGTGGTGAAGGGCTGGGCATTACGCTACCAGATACACCGCAGCGGCTGGACATTGGTAAGGGACGTATCTTGCGTGAGCCGCGCAACGCGTCAGTCGCTATCCTGAATTTTGGCGGACGTCTGAAAGCCTGCCTCACTGCCTGCGATGAACTGGAAGCACAAGGCATCCCGGTAACACTTGCCGATGCCCGCTTTGCCAAGCCACTGGATGAATCCCTGCTATTGTCATTAGTGCAGCGACATGACCATCTAATAACGATAGAAGAAGGAAGCTGTGGCGGTTTTAGCACACAGGTGTTTCATACAGTGACACGTCTTGCTTCACACCGGTTACATGCGCTGTGCCCTCTGACATTGCCGGATCAATTCCAATCGCATGGGGTGCCGGAGACCCTTTATGCAGATGCTGGACTGGATACCGAATCCCTTGTATTGCACATAGAAAACTTGGTAAAAAGCGAAAAAAAATCTTTTAACACCATGTAATAAAATAAATATTTACTCATTTTCTATATGTATAAATAGCCTGTCATGCAAATAATGCATGATAGCGTTTCATTCCTGTCGGTTCTCATTTTTGCCACACCCCATATATAGTGAAAGCAACAGCAACAAGGAGGAATATCTATGCGCTGTATGCTGACTGTATCGATGATTTTCTTACTGGGAGGTTGCACTCAGACCTCATCCTATCAGGTATCATCCACGGGATGGGACTCATTCCAGTATGCCGACCCGTTTGTGAAACCGAATTATGGCCCCATAAGAAGCCTGACACCAGGCATTCACTAAGCTCCGTAACAGACCTAGCATACATAGCATTGTGGTATGTTTACAGATGGTGCATTGCCATCCTAACGACTTTATTCTTTTATCATAATATTTCGTTGTTATAAGCACTGTATGCAACCTGCCGCTCACATTGCTGCTACGATTGATGTGCTTGAAACCTATTTTACATCACAATGTAGCTCACATGGCATCCCAGCCGACGCATTGTTAAATCGTTACTTTCGCCAAAGGCGTTATATCGGCTCCAGAGATCGAACGGCCATCGCTACACGCTTTTACCATATTCTAAAACATCGGCTGGCACTCACATGGTGGACAGAGCGCGCAAATACTCAGGAAACGGCACGCACACTGACGATTGTAAGCCTGCGCTTTCATGATGCAATGGACTTTTCCCAAATCCAGGGCCTGTTTTCTGGGAAAGACTATGCCCCCTGCCCACTCACTACCGCCGAGCAGCAACTGGTAGCAGCATGTACTGAACATCAGGAATTAGTTCATGATGAGATGCCCAAACACATTGCCATGAATGTACCGGAATGGCTCTTTAATAAGCTTGCGGCCACGTACGGTGAGACACTGCAGCCATTACTTGCCACGCTTTTGGAAGAAGCCTCTGTCGATATTCGCGTCAATACCCTGAAAGCAACAAAAAAGGATGTACTGAGCATGCTTCAGCAAAGCGGTATTGCTGCTACTACCATCTCTCATACTCCCACCAGCATTCGACTGGACAACAGAGCGCCTCTTTCTCATCTGGAAACGTTTCGCAAGGGCTGGTTCGAAATACAGGATGCCGGCTCGCAGATTGCTGCAGGATTCGTACAGGCAGCACCAGGAGATATGGTGATTGATTTCTGTGCCGGCGCGGGAGGAAAGACCCTCTCCATTGCCGCACAGATGCAGAATAAGGGGCGCATCCTTGCATGGGATGTCCATGAACGCCGCTTAAAAGACCTACCCAAACGCTTAAAACGTGCTGGTGTACATAATGTAAGCTGGCGCGTTATCCAATCGGAGAGCGACCCATGGATCAAACGTCATAAACACAAAGCAGATTGGGTGCTCACCGATGTTCCCTGCTCCGGTTCCGGCACTTGGCGGCGTAACCCTGATCTGAAATGGCGCATGACCCAGGAAGGACTTACCGAACTCATGGCACTACAACAACGTATTCTCAACTCGGCAGCACGGCTGGTGAAGCCGGGAGGACGTCTGGTCTATGTTACGTGCTCCCTGCTACCGGAAGAGAATGAGCAGCAAATTGCGCAGTTCTTACGCACACATTCGGATTACGAAATTGAACCAGTGGGTGCCGGGTGCCCCTTCCAGACATTATTACCGCACCAGGAGGACTGTGATGGCTTCTTTATCGCAACCTTGCGGAGGAAACCACAACAGGATTCATAAACTGACTTTATCGCTTGAAACCAGTGAAACACAGCGCTATACAGTCTGAGCATTTTATAACCGATTCGTTTCATTTCCATATGGAAATAGGAACGAATGACAGGCTATAACTTCATAATAGCACAACCTTCGGAATGATATTTCATACGGGATGTATGAAAATTATCCGAACGTGTTATAAGTTGATGCGCCGTTAGTGCCGGCTTAGCTCAGTTGGTAGAGCAGTTGATTTGTAATCATCAGGTCGGGAGTTCGAGTCCCCCAGCCGGCACCAGCCTTCGCAGCTTATCGAGCGAAGCGAGATTAACGAGAACGCTGTCGCGCCGTAGTTCCAAGGGAACGAAGGCAGACTTTCCGCTGCTACGAATCGGCAAGTCTGCCCATTTTTCCCCAGTTATCCCGAATACTACGCCCCATCGTCACGCTGATGCCAGCATCCAGGAGGGGCAACCACCGAAATTAGCATACAGTAGATAGAAATATTTATGAAGGAATCCGAAAAACTGATGATAAAAACAATAAGAACGCTTGGGAACGGGCAATACGAGCCGTTGTCTATTGATTGGGTGGTTTCTGGTCTTTTGTCATTAGTCCTTAGTATTATTAAGGACCAGCGACGGTCGACCAACGACTACCCATATCCTTAGAAAGGAGGTAATCCAGCCGCAGGTTCCCCTACGGCTACCTTGTTACGACTTCACCCCAGTCGCTGCCCCTACCGTGGTAACCTACCTCCGAAGTCAGTCCAGCTACTTCGGGCAGAGACAACTCCCATGGTGTGACGGGCGGTGTGTACAAGACCCGGGAACGTATTCACCGTAGCATGCTGATCTACGATTACTAGCGATTCCGACTTCATGCGGGCGAGTTGCAGCCCACAATCCGAACTGAGATGGTTTTTTGGGAATAGCTCCGCCTTGCGACGTGGCTGCCCATTGACACCACCATTGTAGCACGTGTGTAGCCCAGGACGTAAGGGCCATGAAGACTTGACGTCATCCCCACCTTCCTCCGGATTAACTCCGGCAGTTTCCTTAGAGTTCTCAACTAAATGTTAGCAACTAAGGATGAGGGTTGCGCTCGTTGCGGGACTTAACCCAACATCTCACGACACGAGCTGACGACAGCCGTGCAGCACCTGTGCACGGTCCAGCCAAGCTGAAGGGGGTCATCTCTGTCCCCCGCGACCGGCATGTCAAGCCCTGGTAAGGTTCTTCGCGTTGCCTCGAATTAAACCACATGCTCCACCGCTTGTGCGGGTCCCCGTCAATTCCTTTGAGTTTTAATCTTGCGACCGTACTCCCCAGGCGGGATGCTTAATGCGTTAGCGTCGCCACTGAGTCGCCGAAAATGACTTAAAAACCAAAAGCTGGCTTTTATCATTTTCGGTGACCCAACGGCTAGCATCCATCGTTTACGGCGTGGACTACCAGGGTATCTAATCCTGTTTGCTCCCCACGCTTTCGCGTCTCAGTGTCAGTTCTTGTCCAGAGTGCCGCCTTCGCCACCGGTGTTCCTCCTAATCTCTACGAATTTCACCTCTACATTAGGAATTCCGCACTCCCCTCCAAGACTCCAGATATGCAGTTCCAAAGGCAGTTCCGGGGTTGAGCCCCGGGATTTCACCTCTGGCTTGCATATCCACCTACACGCGCTTTACGCCCAGTGATTCCGAACAACGCTAGCCCCCTTCGTATTACCGCGGCTGCTGGCACGAAGTTAGCCGGGGCTTCTTCTCCGGTTACCGTC
>JANQNR010000001.1 GCA_028279475.1 Rickettsiales bacterium
TCAAAACGCTCAATGCTGCCATCGCCATTGCTGTCAAGCGCATCAATGACGGATTCAACTTCAAGCTCAATTCATATCTAGCTTAATGTAACAATGCCCAAAACACTACCACCCAAAACGGCCATACCTTTGGACATTGCACCTGTCGGCGCATCCTCTTGAGGCATACGGCTTTTAAGATAAGCTTCTTCCTGCTGTATTTTTGCAAGAAGTTCTTGTTTTGATAACATAATCCATGTGTGTAAACAACTAGTTAGCTATGCTTCGCGATAAAGCAAAAACTTTGTTAAGTATAGTTAAAAAATGCAAAGCAGTCAATTACAAATCCGCGAAGACGTGGCTTTCTTCCCTCGCACCCGGATGGGTGACGGCGCCATGCTGCGCGGTGCCCACCGTCTGGGCATATTTCCACAGCGTCCCCGACGTATAGTCCGTACCGCGCGGTTGCCAGTCGGCGCGGCGCCGCTCCAGTTCCACCTCGCTTAACTTCACATCCAGCGTCCCGGCTTCGGCATCGATGCTAATCACATCGCCATCACGCAGCAGACCGATCACACCACCAACCGCGGCTTCCGGCCCCACATGACCGATACACATGCCCCGCGTCGCGCCGGAGAAGCGCCCGTCAGTAATCAGCGCCACCGTATCGCCCGTCCCCTGACCATAGAGCGCCGCCGTCGTCGCCAACATCTCACGCATGCCCGGTCCGCCCCTTGGGCCTTCATAACGAATGACGATCACCTCGCCTTCCTTATAGTCGCGCTTTTCCACGGCTGCAAACGCGTCCTCTTCACAGTCAAACACCCGCGCCGGCCCTTCAAACTGCAAGCGCTTCAGGCCTGCGACTTTGACAATCGCCCCTTCCGGCGCCAGATTGCCCTTGAGCGTTACCACCCCACCGGTCGGACTGATCGGCTTATGATGCGGATAAATGACCGGCTGATCGTCGCGCAAACTCACCTGCTCCAGATTCTCTGCCATGGTCTTGCCCGTCACCGTCAAGCAGTCACCATGGATATAGCCGCCCTCATAGAGCGTCTTCAGCGCCGCCTGTACGCCTCCGGCCTCGTACATATCTTTCGCCACATACTTCCCACCCGGCTTCAGATCGGCAATATACGGCGTGCGCCTGAACACCTCACCCACATCGTGAATGTCAAACGCAATCCCCGCTTCGTGTGCAATCGCAGGCAGGTGCAGTGCGGCATTGGTCGAGCCGCCCGTCGCCGCGACAATCGTCGCCGCATTTTCCAGCGACTTGCGGGAGATAATATCACGCGGGCGCAGCTTGGATTTCAGTAATGCCATTACCGCCACCCCGGAATCAAAACCGATGATGTCCCGGCATTCATAGGGTGCCGGCGCACCGGCGGACCCCGGCAAGGCCAGTCCGATCGCCTCCGATACGCACGCCATGGTGTTAGCAGTAAACTGACCGCCACACGCACCCGCCGACGGGCAGGCCACATATTCCAGCGCTTCCAGCTCCGCGTCGTCCATCGTGCCACCGGAATGCTGGCCGACCGCTTCAAACACGTCCTGTACCGTCACGTCCTTGCCCTGATGGTTCCCCGGCAGAATCGACCCACCATAGATAAACACGCTGGGTACGTTCAGTCGCACCATGGCCATCATCATCCCCGGCAGTGCCTTGTCGCACCCAGCCAACCCGACCAGCGCGTCATAGCAGTGACCGCGCATCGTCAGCTCCACTGAATCGGCGATCACTTCGCGCGATACCAGCGAGGATTTCATCCCCGCATGCCCCATGGCAATGCCGTCGGTAACGGTAATAGTGGTGAACTCACGCGGCGTCCCACCGGCGGACGCCACCCCTTTCTTGACTACCTGTGCCTGTCGCCCGAGCGAAATATTACACGGTGCCGCTTCGTTCCAGGTCGTCGCCACCCCGATCAGCGGTTGATGCACTAACTCGCGCGATAGCCCCATCGCGTGCAGATAGGAGCGGTGAGGTGCGCGCTCCGGCCCCTCGGTGACGTGGCGGCTGACCAGTTCGGATTTTCCGTAAGTTTTGGTATGTTTTGTGCTCATGCCTCGAGATATAAAAGGCACAGGCAGGAAAGTATAGGGAATTGTGAGACAGTGTTATGCCGGCGGCTTGTCTTACCAAAGCACCAGTATGCGATATTGTGGCATAGTGGATTCCAACATTATTTATGACAACTACATGAATTTCTTTGCTTTTGCTGCAATAGCTGCCCAAGGTCATAAAACTGTCACGATTTATAGGTATAGTGGTAGATAGAAGAAAACGATACGGACACACTAAACCATGTGGGAAGCTATAAAAAAATTATTTGGTGGCCAGCAAGCCGCCGCCCCGGTTGCCCAGCCTCAGCCCAAAAAGGGCTTTAACCCGCTGGATCTCGTATTCGGCCTCATCGGCGGGCTTTTCAACCTGGTCAAACCGCTACTTTTGCCACTCCTGATGATCGGCGGGCTGCTCTTCGCTTTTAACGATGGGTTTCGGGAAAAAATCGGTGGATTCTTCAACGGTATTGGCGAGAAAATTGGTAGCATCCTACAGCCGAAAGCAAAAGAAACCACACCAAAGCCAAAAGCAAAAGAAAATCCAAAAAACTATCAACCGACTTCTAACCAAAGCCAATCTAATACACCTCAACTAACAAAAGCCATTGATGAAGCGCAACAGACACTCGAGAACAAGCCGGGATATGTTACCATGGCTAATACGTCAGAAGAAAATCCTACTCCGACGCCTGCATCCACTCCTGAAATGCGTGGAGAGGAGTCCCAACCGCAAGTCGCTCCCGGAGGAACGCGCTGATGTCTACCGGCTTTACATTCAATCCTAATACACAGCTTTCCTACGCCCGCGATGGTAACGGCACCAGCCGCCAGTTCCTGGACGCTGCCGCCTTCAAAGACAATATCACAGTACCTGAGAATGTATTAGCCGAAGCGCGTGGACAGGGCAAAGACTATGCCTATGTCATGATTCCCGTCGATGCCAGCAACCACCATGGCCTCGCCACGGCGCGTGGATTCCATGGGTTTGTCAACACGAAAACCGGAGAAGTGGAAGAACTGATTCCCTTCGTTTCCGGCGGCGCCACCGCAACCGGTAATTTATCTAACTCTTCCGCCGTCGAAAATACGCGCAAGGCAGTGATGCCTTTCCTCGTGACCGATCAAACCGGACAAGGAGACGGCATTCACAGAAAAGGGAAGATCAACAGTTTGGACCTCAATCGAAACGATGGGTTCGGTTTTTTCCTGTATTACGATGACGGCGTTGCGGGACGTGATGAAATCGGCGCACATACCAATTTGAGACATGATCAAAAAGGACATGAAGGCAGCTCTTACGGATGTCCAGTAGTACGCCCCGAAGATACTGCTAAAATGAAAAACTGGCTGCAAAAGGCCAATGTTACGTCAGGAAGTACGTACCATATTCTTGATCCAAACGAAGTTGTCGCATCTGGCGGATTCCAGTTTGCTTCTCGTGGCAGCAAGCCTGGACACACATTGCCAAATCAACAGTTGGTGGATGACAGTGTAAAAAAGAATGGTGCACAGGATACGTTTAATACTCTCAGTGGACTGATCCCACCAAATCTGGCTCAGGAATCAGGACTCATGGAAATGTTATTCCTGATGGTCATGGTAGCAGCACTTGGCGAAGGTAACTTTGATGTGACCGCGGCCAACTCGCACGAAAGCCGTCAAAAGGCACTGGAGGATGCAGACATAGAGAATGGTTTTGTGCGTCAAAAAGACCAAAGCAAAAACACACGCGAAACCTCGCAAGAGCACTCGCTACTGTCGCCCCCAACAACTCCCCCAGTTCCTCCTTCCCTTACAGCCTCCAAACCCCAGCAACTCGCCGAAAGGTAAGCCATGGCTACTCGGAATAGTGTCTATCATGGCAAGCGCTTGCATGCACAAGGGTCCGGTCTCTACACGGGGCCCAGACATGAAATTGGTAGTGGTCATGAATACCATATCGACATCAATGTGCTTGATCCAACAGACATTGACAAAGCCGTCGCAATATTAGACACGTACGCAGCAAAACTAGCGGAGAAGAATTTAGAAATCGAATTCTCAAACGCTGACAATGATGGACAGCGTAAAACGGAGGGGAAAAAATGGGATCCCAATGCTGACCCACAGACAAAGGCAGAGTTCGCCAAAGCCGTAATGGCAGCACATGATCACGGCAAAAGTAAGTCCTCCATGGATTTTTATATCGTACCAAAAGGTGAAAACCGTTTTTCCGATTCCGTCACCACCTACCGTGAAATGCCACTGGTATTAGCACCAGGATGGAAGGCGGAATATGACACAGGCCCCAGATACGGAAACTTTGTCACCGTGTATGATGAAAACGGGAAAGCCATGTATATGATGGGGCACGGAGCCACCAGTAAACAGCGGCCTCAAGATTTTACTGCCGCCGGAAGCCCGAAGTCAGGGAATCCAGCCATCGCAACACGCCCGACTCCTTCGGCAACGAATCCTTATGGACTGCCGGAATCAGACACGGTTAAGCGTAGCGTCAATCAAAGTGGATTAGAGCACACCTATGACACATTCAGCGGGTTTGCACCACAAGGGCAAGGGGGCGAGATTTTCCTGCAACTCCTATTTGCCATGATCATGATGGTCGCCGGTATGGGACATGCCACACCACCACCAGAAGAGCAAACCCAGGAATCGCGCCGCGAAACGTTGCAAAAAATCGATAAGAGCCGAGGCATTACGACACCATCCCCTGCACTGACAAACGATATGGCATTGCATGATGGCACATCACATAGCGATCCGGACATACCATCGCTCACTGACAAAGTGACACTTAGTGAAAATCAATCAACAACGATTACACCACCACTTCGAACGCCACCATTGGCACAAGACCCAGGCCTCCCTCGCATCGGCTAGTTTACCCCCTTGTCCTAGTTCCCTCGTCTAGCTATAGTGCTCCTTCATTAAACAGAGCAGAGAGTACATAATATGATCCCCCGTTATTCCCGCGACGAGATGGTCGCCATTTGGGAACCACAGAACAAATTTTCCATCTGGTTTGATATTGAAGCCCATGCCTGCGACGCCATGGCCGATCTCGGTGTGATTCCAAAAGAAGCAGCCACCGCCATCTGGGCAGGAAAACCGACGCAGTGGGACGTGGAGAAAATCGACGAGGTGGAACGTGTCACCAAGCATGATGTCATCGCTTTTCTGACCGTTGCCGGAGAAGGGATCGGCGAGTATAGCCGCTTTTTACATCAAGGCATGACCAGTTCTGACGTGCTGGACACCTGCCTGTCTGTACAACTGACACAGGCGACCGACATCTTATTGGATGATCTGGATCGCCTGCTCGCCGTCCTCAAAACCCGTGCCTATGAAACCAAAGAGATGGTGGCCGTCGGACGCTCGCACGGCATCCACGCCGAGCCAGTCACGATGGGACTGAAATTCGCCCGATTTTATGCCGAGTTTGCCCGAAACAAAGCACGCCTGCTCGCCGCCCGTGAGGATGTCGCCACCTGTGCCATTTCTGGTGCGGTTGGCACCTTCGCCAACATCGACCCGCGCGTCGAAGCACATGTTGCAGACAAACTCGGACTCACACCAGAACCAGTCTCAACACAGGTAATTCCCCGCGACCGCCATGCACAGTATTTCGCCACACTGGGTGTGATTGCCTCCTCGATTGAAAACATTGCTGTGGAAATCCGTCATTTACAGCGCACCGAAGTGCTGGAAGCCGAAGAATATTTCTCCAAGGGACAAAAAGGCTCCTCTGCTATGCCACATAAGCGTAACCCGGTGCTTTCCGAGAACCTGACCGGACTGGCGCGGCTGGTGCGTGGATACGCCATACCCGCCATGGAGAATGTAGCGCTATGGCACGAACGCGATATTTCCCATTCGTCGGTAGAACGCATGATCGCTCCCGATGCGACCGTCACGCTGGATTTCGCCCTGAACCGCCTGATCGGTCTGATAGAAAAACTGGTCGTCTATCCAGACCGAATGCAAGAAAACATGGATCGCCTTGGCGGGCTGGTCTTCTCGCAACGTGTATTGCTGGCGCTGACCCAGGCCGGTATCAGCCGTGAGGATGCGTATCTTTATGTACAACGCAACGCGATGAAAGTCTGGCAGGAGGGCAAGGATTTTCTGGAAGAACTGCTTGCCGATGCCGACGTCACTGCCGCCATTCCAGAAGCAGACATTCGCACCGCCTTTGATCTGACCTATCATACCAAGCATGTCGACACGATTTTTGAACGGGTGTTTGAAGGATGAGTAAAACAATGAATGTCGTCATTCCGGGCTTGACCCGGAAGCTATCACCCTATCGTCACTCCGGCGCAGGCCGGAGTCTCGTTACACCAGATACCGGCCTTCGCCGGTATGACGGTGTCGTGCAGAAATTCTGCCTCGCAGGCCTCATTACCGGGTGCCTCATCGTTTCCACCGCCCACGCCGCTGATCCATTCACATTAGCGACCAAAGCCTGCAACGAAGAAGACACTTTCGTCCGCCATGCGATTCTGGATTATGTCAAGGAACTCTACCCGAAACAATCAGTGGAAATTGACCGCTTCCATGCCAATGGTTGCCAACACCCACAAACCACACCCCCTCCTGCCGTTGGCGCCGCCCCTACGGAAGAGACCACGCTTGCGGAAGAAGCGCTGGCAAAGGCAGCATCGCTGCTTGACTGGTCATCCGAACCGTTTGATGGTGAAATCGAAGCGAATGGTATCTGGGAAACCGGTGATACCGAAACCCGTGACCTCATGGCCAAAGCGACCCTGCACCATAATTATGGACGACTGCGCAATACGCTTGAAGCCTCAGCACAGAACCAGCGCGAAAACGACGTCACGCTGGAAGAGGAATACCGGCTGAAACTGCGCAGCGATTACAAGCTGACCGAGCGCTGGTTTGCTTTCGGCGAGCTGGGCTATATCGATGACCGATTCAGTGGCTTCGACTATCGCCTGTCCGAGTTGCTGGGTCTGGGATACATCCTCTACGATCAGGACGACTTCTACTGGGAAACTCGCGCCGGTTTCGGTGCGCGGCAAGATAAGCTCGTAGACGGCGACAGTGAAAACTCCATACTGTTCGACTGGCGTCATGATCTGGAATGGCAGTTCTATGAAGGTTGGACGCTCGGTGAAAAAGCCGGGGTGGCAATCAGCGGCAACAGCGATATCTATGAATCGGAAACCTACCTGACCAGCAAAATCACTGATACGCTGGCACTCAAAGCTTCGTATTACATCGAATATATCGACGGTGCACCGGAGGGTACGGAAGCAACCGACACCCGCACCAGTGTCGGCGTAGTGTATGGGTTTTAGTGGCTAGCCAACTTCGCGCTGCGGCGCATCGCCGGAACGCTCAATCCCGGCAAGTGCAAACGTCTGGTCGAAGAAGTCACGACGGCTTTTTTCATTGATGATCTGTTTTGTCAGGGTAAGAGGTTTACCGTCAAATGTTTCCTGATACACTTGCTGCCTTACAGCCATATCATAGGCTTGCTGCCAGAGGTCTTCGGCATTCAAATCGTCACGATGAGGAATAATCACATGATCGACATGCCCTTTAAGGCGCGTTAGAAAACGATCAATTGCTTCACCACCCGGCATCTGCATATCCGGTAAAAATAGTACATTACCCTCAGTCTTTTCGCTGGCCGGATGTCGCCGGTAATGATCATACACTTCCAGCAGATTATACGCCAGTACCTGTGCAATCTCCTTAGCATCAAACCAGGTGACAGATTCAACAAGCATGGGTGTCGATAACAGGAAGTGATCCTTGGTGAATGTCATCTGGCCGGTATGGTAATCGATGGACTCTATGCCCAAACCAAGTTCACCACACGCAATCTCTCTGTGTAAATGTTGTGCTTGGGAATATGCCTCAGTGTAGAAAGCATTGTTTTGATGGTTCCTAATTTCCTGACTGATTTCATTGAAAAGAACAATTACCTTGTCAAAGTCCGCTTGAAGTATTGCAGGATTAATAGGGGTATCAATATCTGGATAGAAAATAGCATACGGGCATTTTGGATCCACCCCTTCCAACACATACCCGATATAGCGATTTTGATCCATTAACAGACGCGAGAGAAACTCTTGTCTTGCTTCAACTTTTTTCCCTTCGTCTTTTTCGTCATGATTCGACAATGTTTCTGTAGGTTTATTCCCCCATAAAAGCTCCTGAAGACGCGATTGTGCTTGTTCAAGATGATTCACAAAACGCGTTAATGCCGCCTCTTCATCTGCTTGCAATATATTCTGCGTTAGTTTTTTAGATGCTGCCTGGGCATATATATCAATTAAACGATAGCTATCCTCAAACAGGTAATTCGTCAGAAGCACTGTCTTAGCATTAGCATTTGAATTAATCACAAAAGACAGCATATTGGGAAGCGATTCAATCAAATCATTTACCGGGTAACGGCTGAGCCCTTTTGCCTGTTTTTCACGCACTTCCACATCAAATGCCGGGAAAAAACCGAATGTTTTGAATGAGTCATAGTTCAGGGATTTCCAGACACGATGATAACTACCCTGCATTAGAGTCTTCGCACCCAAACTAAATGAGTCAAGTGTAACATCACGGTTCGGTAATGCCGGAGGCTGTTCATCCTGACTATTCTCAGCTTTTCCTTGTGAACATACTGCTGCCGATAACAGGGTATCAACTTCATTTTCGCCATGTTGTAAGGTAATGGCACCCTCTGCAATCTTTTGTTCCAACTGGGTATGCGAGATATAGAGCTTTGTAAACTCTACTTCCGGCATGTCGCCAAGTGCCTGGTGCGCAATCTGTTCCAACTCCATGAATCCTTCCGGTAGATAGAGTCGTTCTTTTAATGCACGTTCTTGTGGGTCTGTAATGCCCTGACGTAATAACTCAGCATCCTTATCCTGAATCACACCTGTATACACGGAAGCAAGCGTGCGAGAATCCGTAATCACACCAGAGTCGTCAACGTCAGCAATAATGACATCATAGCAAACGCGATCCTCCTTCGGATACCGTCGATCCAAGCATGATTCCACCAGCAGCGCTTTGTAGCCATCGGTATGGTCGGGTTCGTCAACAACTGCCATGCGTTACGTCATAAATAAAATGTAATTATTGGTTAATTGATGGCATGGTTATGGAGGAAGTGACCGTCGCGGTCAATCCCCTACGCACCGTTTGTCATGTAATTGTCATGGAGCCAGGCCAGGGCTAACGCCATCTATGGGCAATTTACTGCGCTGCGGTGACAGTAACTTCGACCAGAATGTCGGGATTGGCCATCTCGGCAACAACACAGGTGCGCGAGGGTGGTTCGCACTCGCTCAGCCAGTCATTCCAGACCGCATTCATCGCCGAGATGTCCTCGCGGTGCTTGACATAGACCGTGGCGGCCAGCATCCGGGTTTTGTCGGTGCCCGCCTCTGCCAGATGCTCGTCAATGCGCGCCAGTGTCTGGCGCGTCTGCTCAGTGATGTCGGCGCTGTAATCATTCGCCACCTGCCCGCACAGATAGACCAGCCCGTTATAGGTCACGATCCGGCTGAGCTTCGGCCCCACGCGCTGGCGGATTATGGGGGATGGGGTGGTAGTGGCAGTGGTCATGGGTGAGTTCCTTTTTAGTATTATATAAACTCGAACTAGCGATGGTGCAACCGCTCTCCCCTTGCGGGAGAGCAGCTGAGATGCTGGAACGCGAAGTGTTCACATCGAAGCGTGAGGGGTATCATGTTTTTTCTCTTACCCCTCACCGAATCGAGCAGCGCTACGCTTGCTCTCTTCGACTCTCCCGCAGGGGGAGAGTGGGTTTTTTTCTGGGTTAATAGCAGACGTATCCATAGTTCAAGTTATAGTGGATAGCCGAGGGACTTTTCATATCGAGGACAGTAGTCCGAGTCTTTAGTCGCACGAAGTGCGTCAGGCTCATTGCGAAGGCCAGGAGGCCGGAGCAGGAGCAGATCACAACAAACAAAAAACCGGCTTAGAAGGTCTGGCAACGACTTACTCTCCCATGCCTTAAGACATAGTACCATCAGCGCTGAAGGGTTTCACGACCGTGTTCGGGATGGGAACGGGTGGGGCCACCTTCGCTATAATCACCAGACCAGCTAAGCCGGCGTTTTGTTTTTTTATGTTTGTTTCCTCGCTTGCCTCCTGGCTCGCAAATGAAACGGGCTCAAGGCTGGGTCGGCCTCCTAGCCTCCCCCTCCTCAAACCTAGAGTAAGAGTTGGCCACAGGAATTTCCTATAACCTAACCCCTAATCCCTAGAGAATATGTTTTCCTGACACCAGTTTTGCAATTCAAATTCGTCGTACAAACGCTTTTGTACTATACGTCAGTAACTCAGCCGTTTGCGCGTTATTGCGTTTGCGCGAAGCGCACGTCGCATAACAGCACAAACAAAATAGAATTAAATCAATGGAGCAATTAGTAATGGTTAGCTTCACGTGTTACCACGCTTCCACATCCATCCTATCAACGTGATGGTCTCTCACGGCTCTCATGGGGAAAACTGGTTTTGAGGTGGGTTTCCCGCTTAGATGCCTTCAGCGGTTATCCCGTCCGTACATAGCTACCCTGCGGTGCCGCTGGCGCGACAACAGGTACACCAGAGGTACGTCCAACCCGGTCCTCTCGTACTAAGGTCAGATCCTCTCAATTTTCCAACACCCACGGCAGATAGGGACCGAACTGTCTCACGACGTTCTAAACCCAGCTCACGTACCTCTTTAAATGGCGAACAGCCATACCCTTGGGACCTTCTTCAGCCCCAGGATGAGATGAGCCGACATCGAGGTGCCAAACACTGCCGTCGATATGGACTCTTGGGCAGTATCAGCCTGTTATCCCCGGCGTACCTTTTATCCGTTGAGCGATGGCCCTTCCACA
>JANQNR010000013.1 GCA_028279475.1 Rickettsiales bacterium
ACGCTTCCACTCCCGGTATCGCGCTTCCCCATAGAATATCGCTGGTTCCTCGTACATGCACGGCAGAATGAAGAGGAAGACAGAGTGCCGGAAGGGGGGAATATTTACCGGCTACAAATTAAATCGTTCACCCAGATACACACGTCGTACGTCCTTATTGGCGACGATGGCATCGGGCGTTCCTTCGGTCAGCACCACCCCATCATGAATAATATAGGCGCGATCAATGATATCGAGTGTCTCGCGCACATTATGGTCCGTAATCAACACACCAATCCCTCGATCTTTCAGGTGCGAAACAATCTGACGAATATCAGAAACGGCAATCGGATCGATCCCGGCCAACGGCTCATCCAGTAAAATAAAGGATGGCTTGCATGCCAGTGCACGAGCGATCTCCACCCGGCGACGCTCTCCACCGGATAATTGCTGGCTAGGCGCATGCCGCAAATGGGTAACGGAAAACTCTGCCAATAACTCCTCCAGCAATTCCTGACGCTTCTCCGATCGCGCCTCTGTGACTTCCAGCATCGCCAGAATATTATCCTCGACATTCATGCCTCGAAAGATGGAACTCTCCTGCGGCAAATACCCAATTCCCATCTGCGCACGTCGATACATTGGCAGCCCAGTAACATCCTGCCCGTCAATCATAATGGTACCATAATCCGGACGTACCAGTCCGGTAATCATGTAAAAGCACGTCGTCTTCCCAGCGCCGTTTGGTCCGAGCAACCCTACGGCTTCACCACGCTGCACATGCAGGGATACTTCCCGCACTACCGGACGCCCACCATAGCGTTTTCCCAGATGGTCGCAGATCAATCCACTATCTTTCTCTACCAATGACAACACGTTCTACCCATCATCCGTTATTGGTCTGTCTCGTCCTGATTCGGTACAAAGACCCCCTGCACACGCCCACTGCTGGTTGGCACCTGCCCCGATGCACCACCGGAAAGGACACTACTTCCGGTTTTTAAATGGTACTCCAGCTTCGTACCACGCAGCACGTTGTTACCACGCCGCAGCACCACATTACCATAGAGAAAAATTTTATCTCGCAGTGCGTCATACACACCCCGATCCGCCTGCGCCGATTCACCCGGCGTTTTTAAATGTACATTGCGTTCCACATCAATGCGCGACAATGATCCCAGCGAAGACACTGTGTCCGTTTGTTTTCCGGAATCGCCATAATAGACAATCATACGGCCGGAGCGTAGCGTCATTTCGGCCTGCTTCGCTACCACATTGCCATCGAACACGGCGCGCCGCTCGCTTTGAATCACTTCCAGCGTGTCCGCATCAATCGCAATTGGTGCATCGGAGACGGTGGCCGCACTGGCAACACTGCCCATAATCCATAGCATGCATACAATAACAGGGAATTTCAAAGATGGATGAACGGTCATGGCAGTAATAATACGAATACCTCATCATTGAACAACATCCTATCGCCCTTGTCCAGAATCGTGAATCGATTGGATTTGATATGACCGAACTCGCCCTGTATCTGTACCGGAGATTCTCCGAATGCATTCAGATTGCCCAGATCAACCCGCACCTGCTCAGTCTGCATTTCATGTCCAGCGTCGTGATACAATTGTACATTCCCCTGCAACAATAGAGACTCTTCTTCCATATCCAGCGTTCCCTGCCGAGCGATTAGCGCCAACCAGGCACCGCTTTCCGTCGTCAGATCAGCCGCTACATTTTCCAGCACGATTACATGTTCGCCGCTCTGAACCGCCCGGTTCGCCGTCACTAGATATGGGCGATTTTGGCTATCAACGCCCTGAAATTTTGGGTTTACCATAACCGGCGGCGCATCTTCTTTCTCTTCAATCGTGGCAAAAGCAACCCGTATTCCGTTATCCTGACGGTTCAGCAGCGGCACGGCGACCATAAACACCAGAATGACGATAATCATCAGACTCAGAGTAAACTTGCTGACATGGACAAAACGCGAATAGGAGCGCAGTGAATCACGGAAGACCATACCGTATCCTCAAGCAATCCCAGCTCTCAAACAATCATGAATATGGAGAAACCCAACTGGAATGTCCTGCTCCTGCACGACCAGCCCCGTAATACTACGCGCATTCATCACCCCCAACGCTTCCGTCGCCAACGCCTGTGGTGTCGTTGTCACCGGGTCAGACGTCATGATGTCCCGTGCAGTTTTCTCCATCAACCTGTCTTTCATATGCCTACGCAAATCCCCATCAGTGACAATGCCAAGCAGCTGTCCTGCTTCACCAACCACGATGGCACATCCCAATGCTTTAGCAGTCATTTCAACCAGCGCGCCTGACATTGGCGCGGTTGCGGCGACCAATGGCAACCCCTCCTGCCGATGCATCAACTGGCTGACACGCAGCAGCCCCTGCCCAAGCTTGCCGCCGGGATGGAAATGATGAAAATCCTCACGCGTAAACCCACGCTGCTCGAGCACCGCCATCGCCAGTGCATCACCGTAGACCAGCATCATCGTCGTCGACGTGGTCGGCGCACCCGTTACCGAGACTTCGGGAATCTCCGGCAGCACAATCGGGATGTCGGCCATCTCCACCAGCATGGATTTTTGCCGCCGTACCAGCGCGATGATGGGAATGCCAAACCGCTTGGCATAAGCGATCATCTCACCCAGTTCTGTCGTCTCCCCGGAATTGGACAGCATCAGTAGGATGTCGCCCTCGACGATCATCCCCATATCGCCATGGCTTGCCTCTGCCGGATGGACGAAATGCGATGGTGTCCCGGTCGAGGCAAAGGTCGCTGCAATCTTGCGGGCGATATGGCCGCTTTTTCCCATGCCAGTGACGATCAACCGTCCCTTTGCCGCACCGATACGCTCAACGGCATCGACGAACTGCCCGTTGAGCGACGCCGCCAGCGCCTCCATGCCCTCCTTGGCTTTCTCCAGCGTCAACACCCCACTGCGAAGAATGGGGTGCGTGTCATCCATCATCTCTACATTATTTTCCATTGCCATGATGTAGTGCAAAAAGGGGGGACGTGGCAAGTCCCCATCTTCCTTCCCTAACCCACCTCGTTGAACCGCACCACCACCGAAAAACCGCGCTTGGTGTTTTCCGCCTTCACGGTTCCCTTATGCAATTGTACGATCGCCTTGACCAGGCTTAGCCCTAGCCCATTGCCGGACTGGCGGGTGCGCGCCGTATCGGTGCGGTAAAAGCGTTTGAAAATATCCCCCAACTGTGCCTCGTCCACCCGGCTTCCGGCATTCGTCACGCGCAAGGTGATGGCATTCTTCGCATCACAGGCCAGTTCGACCCAGACATCGCCCCCTTGCGGGGCATATTTGATGGCATTGTCCACCAGATTGGTCACCGCCTGAAACAGCAAGTGGCGATCTCCGAACAGCGATGCCGTATCCAATGTCACATGCAGGTGTTGTTCTTTGTCCTGTGCCAACGGCTCATAAAACTCGACCACATCCTGTACTAGCGCATCTAGTGCGACCTGCTCGCCTTCACCGCGCCAGCGCCCGGATTCAATATTGCGAATGCGCAGCAATGCCGAGAATGTCGCCAGAATATGATCGGCTTCCTCAATGAGCTTTTCGGTGCATTCTTCAATACCCAGCTGTTCTTCTTCACCACGATCATGCAGCATTTCCAGCTGATTTTTCAACCGGGTCAGAGGGGTACGCAAATCATGCGCGACATTGTCCGAGACCTGTCGCACCTCATCCATCAGTGCTTCTACCCGTTCAATCAGTGCGTTCAGCACGACTGCCAGCTTGCCCAGATCGTCCCAGCGGCTGGGAACCGGAATACGCTGCGACAGGTCACCGGTACGCATGATATAATTTGCCGTTCCTGAGATCAGGTTGATCCGGTATACGACCCGGTTCCCGATAAAGAACCCGGCGCCGGCCAGGAACATCAGCATCAGAATTACCGCCCAGCCAAGGCGATTGATGAATGCCCGTGGTGTTGCCGTTTCCGGCATATTTCTACCAACAATTAATGTATAACCATCTTCCAGATGACGATGTGCGGCTATAATGGCATATTCGCGTCCCTGTTCCAGACCAAACTCATGCATATCTTCCGGCACGGTCATGTCAAAAATTACTCCTTCCTGAGGCAATGAGGCAGGAATATAGCCAATATTTCCAAGGATCACGGCATCATGCTGATTCGCCAGCGCATAGATCACTCCTGGCACCGGATGTTTGAGCCGGTATTGCAATACGTCGACGAGCTCCTGAAGCCCTCCCATGCGACGGGCTCCCATCAATCCCTGTACATCAGTGTGAATAATTGCCGCCACTTCCTTGCGCTGGTTGGTGCTGGATGTGAGGCGCATAAAATAGAGTAGTGTCAGAATTGACAGCACCAGCAGCACGGTAAAAATAATCGCCAACGTGATACTGGAACTGCGGCTGGGCTGAATGCGGAAGGAAACGGCCATGCATCAAAGGGGGTAATCAACCATCATCTTCAATCGTGTAACCGGATCCACGCACCGTCTTAATCAGCGGCGTATCAAACCCGTCATCAATCTTGCGACGCAGACGGCTGATATGCACGTCAATCAGGTTGGTCTGCGGATCGAAATGATAGTTCCAGACATTCTCCAGCAACATGGTACGCGTCACGATCTGTCCCTTGTGACGCATCAGATATTCCAGCAGGCTGAACTCACGCGCCTGGAGACTGATCTTCTTACCCTGACGCTTTACGGTACGCGCCAGTAAGTCCATTTCCAGATCTGCAACATACAGGCGTGTCACCGTTTCGCCATCGCTTTGCCGACGGCGCGCCAGTGCTTCCACCCGCGCCAGCAACTCGGTATAGGCAAATGGTTTGACCAGATAGTCATCGCCCCCTGCCTTCAATCCCTGCACCCGATCATCGACTTCACTCATTGCACTGAGAATAATTACCGGAACATGGTTACCGGAACCACGCAGGGTTTTGATGATTGCCAACCCATCTACGCTTGGCAACATACGATCCACGATCAGCAAATCATATTCTTCCGTCGTTGCTTTTAATAAACCTTCCCGGCCATCGTTGCTGTGATCGGCCATATGACCCGACTCACGCAATGCCTTCACAATATATTCCGCTACTTCCTGTTCGTCTTCGATGACCAGTATGCGCATGAACCCACCTCCGCAGTTAATTAAAACATCTATATAGTTTATTATTCGCAGATGTCCAACAGGTCATGACATCACAAAATGGTAATGAAGCGTACTTATTGTCGGCAATAATCTATCAGTACATGATAGGCGTGGACAATCTCACGAAATCTATCATGCGCTTCATGCTCTTGACTCACATCCGGATGATATTGCTTCACCAGTAATTTATAGACTTTCTTTACCGAATGTTCTTCCGGCGGTGGCGGGAGATCGAATAGCTGTAATGCGTCGCGTACCTCTGACGGCAATGCCATCATCGCAGGGTCGGACTTTACGCTTATCGCACCTGAAAACTGGCGGTAATGTTCTTCTAGGTCAAACGTAGAGAAATCCGGCCCCTGTCCCATCTGCCAGGTCGGACGATGTCCGGTCACCGCGTCTTTCATAAAGGCCTGCACATCCGGCTCATCCATCCCGGAAAAGTAATCATAGTGTTTGTTGTAGGCGCGCACATGCTCCAGACAGAACCAGTAATACTCTGCACTATCCCGTCCTTTTGGCGCGCGGTGGGTCGCCTGTGCATCGCACCCTTCTGCGTCACAACAGCGTGGCGTGGCTTTCGGTTCAGGAGCATTAGGAGACGCAGCATACATCCCCCCATTATACGTAGCGCTTGGAGTGAAGTCCAGCCGGGTACAAACTTATTCGTTGCATCGTGCACCGTCGTCATTCCGGGCGTAGCGCTAGCGAAGACCCGGAATCCATCTATCAACACGCAAGAACCATGATAGATTCCGGATCGCGCCTGTGGCTTGTCCGGAATGACGGTAGAATAGTATCTATCGCACAATGCGGATGCGCTCCGCTGGACGATATCCCAGATAGCGGGTCAAACGGTTCAAAATCGCCTCGGATTCATGTTGTAAAATCACGCTGTAAGCTGCCGGTGCCTGCACCACCAACTGGCTGTGTCGTCCCTGTTTATCCTGCGTAAGACGCACAGGATAGGCATGCTTCGCCAGATCTGCCCCTGCCGCTATCGGCCAATAATGCAGGATTGCCTCATGCTCGAATCCACGCCGGTGCAGCGCCTTCGCCACGGGTGACATCAACCCCTTGGCCAACGGCTTGGGAAACAGGGAGGCGCGCCGCCGCTCCATCACTTTCTTCGTCACTCTACTAATTCCCTGACTGGTCGAAAACTACGCCGGTGCTGAAGCGTGACGCCATGGCGTTGCATGCCTTCCTTGTGAATGCGCGTGCCGTAGCCCGCATGCCGTGAGAAGCCGTAATCCGGGTAGAGATGGCACAATGCCTGCATCGCCTCATCACGCAAAACCTTGGCCACAATCGAAGCGGCTGCCACGGACAGGCTTCGTGCATCACCTTTTACCAATGTATGGATGCGGCAGGGCAGGTTCGGTGCCCGGTTACCGTCCACCAATGCATGAGTCGTGGGAGCACCCAGGCACTCATAGGCGCGCTGCATCGCCAGCATGGTGGCACCCAGAATATTCAACCGGTCAATCTCTTCGACATTGGCAATACCAATCCCAACGTCGCACGTTGCGAAAATATGCCGCATCTGTTCCGTGCGCGCCTGCGCGCTGAGGCGTTTGGAATCGTTAAACTCATCCGTGACGGTGTCGGCTCCCAAGGTCACCGCCGCGGCATAGGCCGGACCGGCCAGCGGCCCTCGCCCAGCCTCATCAATCCCGCATACGCTACCGCTCAGGGCGGATTCGATCTCTAGGGTGGGCGTGAGGTAGTGTGACATGCTATTCACTATAAACAGACGCGAACTCTGGAGACAAACGAAAATCACCAAACCCACAACCATATTTGACCCAACTCTGTCTTTCCCCTATACTCATCCCAAACAATGGGGAGTATATGGCCTTATGAAATACGCAGTGCTGACTCTTTTGATAACCGGGATGCTTACCACCACCGGCTGCAACACCGTACAGGGCTTCGGGCAGGATCTGTCCAATGCCGGTGACGGCTTAAGCGATTTTGCCGATGATGTGCGCCATGGAAAACCGTCGCCCCATGCGCAACCGGAAAAACCATCCGAGCATCGCCAACCATATCAATAACTTATCGATTAGCACCACCAATCCACAGTAAAAAACCGAGGAATATGGCCTCCGGTAAAGGTATTTTTAAGATTTGGTCGGTAGAGTCCCTAGAATAGTTATTTAATACGAAATCATACGTTGCCACATGTCACAGAATGCAGGGGTTGCACCATTGTCTGAACACGCCAAAACTATTCTAATTGTTGAGGATAATGACCTGAACCTGAAACTGTTCCGTGACCTGCTGGGTGCTAATGGCTATCGCACCATTGAAACCAAGGAAGGCTATGAGGCGATTAGTCTGACCAAGAGTGAGCGCCCGGACCTGATTCTCATGGACATCCAGCTACCGGAAATCTCCGGCCTGGAAGTAACCAAACGTATCAAGGCAGACAAAGACATCTGCGACATTCCCATCATCGCCGTTACTGCTTTTGCCATGAAAAATGACGAAGAAAAAATTCTGCACGCCGGTTGTCAGGGCTATGTCTCCAAGCCGATCTCCATTGGCGATTTTCTCAATTCCGTCAAACAATTCCTGGAACCGGATGAGGTGAAACAAACCGTATGACGGCACTGATCCTCGTTGTTGATGATATTCCCGCGAACGTCAAGCTGCTCGAAGTTAAGCTGACGGGAGAATATTATGACGTCATCACCGCCAATGACGGGTTTGAGGCATTGGAGCAGGCCAATCAGCACAAACCAGATTTAATCCTGCTTGACGTGATGATGCCGGGCATGAACGGCTTTGAAGTCTGCCAAAAACTTAAGGAAGACGTGGAAGTGTCCCATATTCCGGTCGTCATGGTCACGGCACTGAGCGATGTCGCTGACCGGGTGAAAGGTCTGGAATCCGGTGCCGATGATTTCATCAGCAAGCCAATCAATGATACGGCGCTGTTTGCCCGCGTGAAATCACTGATCCGTATCAAGGTGCTACTCGACGAACTCCGCCTGCGGGACAAAACAGGCAAACAGGTCGGTGTCCTGGGAGAAGAAGAAAACAGCTTTCTTGCCGATGTGTCCGGTGCACAGATTGTACTGATTGAAGATGACATCATCCAATCACGCAATATCATTGAACGCCTCAGCCAGTCTTATCAGGTGCAGCATTTTGAAGACCCTGAAGTCGGATTTGAAACGCTGAAAACTGAAGGAGAACCGGATGTGATCCTTATCAGTACGATGCTTTCTGATACGGACGGGTTGCGCATGGCGACCCAACTGAAAAATATTGAACGACTGCGCAGCGTTCCCATTGTCGTGCTGGTCGACGAGGAAGAGCAGCACCTCATGCTGAAAGGGCTGGAGCTAGGTATCAATGACTATCTTTCCGTCCCCGTAGAGCTCAATGAAATGGAAGCGCGGCTGAAAACCCAGATTCGCCGCAAGAAATACCAGGATGCGCTGCGCTCCAACTACCAGCAAAGCGTTTCGATGGCAATTACTGACAGCTTGACCGGGTTGTATAACCGTCACTTCCTCGATGCGCATATTGAGAATATCGTCAACCAGTCGCTAGTGAATCAGAAACCGTTCTCGATCATGATGTTGGATATGGATCATTTCAAAAGCGTCAACGATACCTACGGCCATGATG
The DNA here is from genome assembly GCA_028279475.1 of Rickettsiales bacterium. GTDB lineage: Bacteria > Pseudomonadota > Alphaproteobacteria > Rickettsiales > UBA998 > JANQNR01. The sequence goes on from JANQNR010000013.1 coordinate 8,810, forward strand.
TCGGCGATGAAATTCTGGTGGAATTGGCAAAACGGATGGTCGATGCCGTGCGCTCCTCTGATCTGGCTGCACGCATTGGCGGCGAGGAGTTCATGGTGTTGATGCCGGAAACCGATATGCAGGCCGCTTATATGATGGCCGAACGGATGCGGCGCGGGATTGCCGAGCAGCCGTTCAGGATTTCTCATGCGGAAGGGCAGATTTCCAAAACCATCAGTATCGGGATTGCCGAGCTAAACTTCGCCGGTGATAACGCGGCAGCGCTGATTAAACGTGCCGATAATGCGCTGTATGAGGCCAAGCATGGTGGACGCAACCAGGTGCGCCCGGTGCCACGTCCTACGCAGCAGGCTGCCGTCGGTACCGGCGCCGGTCTCCAGCCGTTGGGTACGTATACCAAGCCCAGCAGCCTGCCCAACCCGGACGATTACCGGTAATCTTCTTCTATCTTTTCATTCCGGCACGCTAGCAGCGATCGTTAATAATACTTGACTTTTCCTCTGTACTCCGTAATCTCTGTGCAGTTGTTGCTTTGAAGGAAGCATAAATATTATGATACTCGTTTTTACTGCTACTGGTACTTCCTCTTCCCAAGAGGAAATAAAGAAGGCAGTAGAAAAATTCCGAACGGGGCATCAACCAATGCCCACACTGTTTGTAGATCATACAGTCAACCCCAATCAGTATAAACTGTTGGGGGAGTTCGAGGAAGAGGATCTCCGGCAGGCACTGCCGGATGATGTCACAATAAACATTCAAGCGCCTGCCTAATTCTTTAGACGGGCAATTTTTTTGTCTGGACGTTGCAGGTTACTTCCCGATCAGCACCACCGCTGCCAGCAAGGCCAGCGCCAGCCCCTGACAAAACACCCGGCACTGCATCAGCCGGTTGCCGTATTTCTCATTGGCTTCACCGCCGCGTGCCATCAGCACCACCCCGGCACCCATGACCAGCAGGGTGGCCAGCATGGCTATGAACAAGAATATCACCAACCCAGACATCTAGCCTCTTCCCCCCTGATACGTATAGGTGCGACTGCAATAGGGGCACACCACCGAATCTTCACCCAGCTCGATTTTCAAAAACACCCGCGGATGCCCTAGCGCGCCGCCTCCGCCATCGCAAAATGTCGTACGACTACTGACCGGGATAACCTCAAAGCCTTGTGGACTACTGACTGTGTTTGGGTGCTGATATTCCATACCCCTGTTATACGCCTTTGACGGGTAGGATGCAATCGTGGATTCCGTCGATTACATGATACACTGGACAACCCATGACGCCTGCGCCATAACCGCTATATTATGCTCTATAACTTCCTTTATCCGCTGGCGGACGAATTCCAGCTATTCAACCTGTTTCGATATCTGACGTTCCGCAGTGGGGCGGCCGTGCTGACAAGCTTGATTATTAGCTTTGTGATTGGCCCTAGACTCATCAACTGGCTGCGTTCCAAGCAGGGCAAGGGGCAGCCCATCCGCGAGGACGGCCCGGAATCGCACCTGCTGACCAAGCAGGGCACCCCCACCATGGGCGGCGTCATGATTCTGATTTCAGTCACGACGTCTACCTTGTTATGGGCGGATTTAACCAATGATTATGTGTGGATCATCCTGTTGGTCACATTAGGCTTCGGCGCGGTGGGATTTGTCGATGACTATTTGAAGGTTGTCAAACGTAACTCGACGGGGCTGCGTGGCAAGCTCAAGCTCCTGGCACAATTTAGCCTGGTTGCCGGAGCGGTGTACTGGACGATGCACACGGCAGGACCAGACCTCGCCGGGCGGTTGGCCGTTCCGTTTTTCAAAGACGTATTCCCTGATCTCGGCTGGCTGTATCTGGTATTTGCCATGCTGGTGATTGTCGGATCGTCCAATGCCGTCAACCTCACCGACGGGCTGGACGGGCTGGCGATCGTTCCGATTATGATCGCCGCCGGTTGCTTTGCGCTCATCAGCTACCTGGTCGGGAATGCCGTCTTTGCCTCTTACTTGCAGGTGCATCAGGTGCCGGGCGCCGGGGAGTTGACCGTGTTTTGTGCCGCGTTGATCGGTGCCGGACTGGGCTTTCTATGGTATAATGCCCCTCCGGCCATGATCTTTATGGGCGATACCGGCAGTCTGGCGTTCGGTGGCGCGATTGGTGCGATTGCCGTCATCACCAAGCATGAGCTGGTGCTGGTGATTATCGGCGGGTTGTTCGTACTGGAAGCCGTCTCCGTGATCGTGCAGGTGGCGTCGTTCAAGCTGACCGGCAAACGCGTGTTCCGTATGGCGCCGATCCATCATCATTTCGAGAAGCTGGGCTGGTCGGAGCCGACCATCGTCATTCGCTTCTGGATCATTGCCGCCATTCTGGCGTTGATCGGGTTGTCCACACTGAAATTGCGTTAGCTACAATCGCTCCACCGAAAAGCTTCTCATAAAAGAAAAAACCAGCCGTGCAGGGCAGGGCTGGTTGGAATGTCATACTCCTTCCACCGTCGGCGTATAGAGCGGTGCAGGCTTTGGGCGCAGGCTATTGACATAGCCTCCCAAAACAAGCAATCCAATAATGCAAATTGCCCATCCCAGCAGCTTAAAACTGCACCCGCCACCAGTTGCAGCTTTGGGTTGATGCTGGGCAGACTGAATCAGATATTCAGTTACTGCCCGCTCTTCAGGGGTTTTGCCAGCCGGATTATTTGGTTCATAACCAGACATTGTTCCACCTCGGACTAAAAAAACAATTAGCTCAAGGTAACATCACTTACTAATATTTACAAGTCTTTAGAAAACTGAACCGAATTTATTGCGGCGGTTGACGGCGCGGCGGCGGCAGAGATTGCCCCATATAACCGTCCCATAGCGGCGCACCGAGATTCAATTGCTCAGGATTGGTGATTGCACCGGCCACGGCACCCACACCTGCACCGAGCAGCAGCCCGGTTGACGCGCTGCCACCGACCAGTGCCCCGGCGACATAGCCCGCCCCTGCACCGATGCCGGTACCGCTCAAGGTGCGATCCAGCTGGTTATGCCCGCAACCGCTCATGCTCAGCATTAGTGCACAGGCGGCGGTGATGGCTAAAGATCGTTGTTTGATGGTATGGATGGTCATCATGCCTAGCTATATAGCAATATTGGTGTTTTTTTCAAGATCTGCCAGGGTATTCTACCAGAGGTCTGGGCCCTTATTAGCCTGCGCAACCTGTTGTGGCGCAGCTTGTGGCGGCAATTCTTCACCACGATTTGCTTGGGCAGATTGATAGGTTGGCATCGTATCCTGCGCAATCAAATGCGAGAAATCCGGCGCTGATGTACCCGTATTCCGCTTGGTAGAGGGTGCATCCCCATCCATCGGCCAGAGCGGTTCATCACGCCTAGGTGCTTGTGGTGCCGCTGATGCCACTTGCTGCGGTTGATTATAGTTAATTTCATCTAATGTTCTAGGGTTGCCTTTCATCTCCCATGCGACTGGCTGGCCATCCACCCCAAGCTGTTCTGGCTGTTGAGTTGAGCGAGATTCGAGGGGTTCCAGCCCTTCTACTTGTACACCAGGCGGTAACTGACCTTCGAATATATCAACGCCATTATTCGTTTGTGCTAGCAAAGCATCCTGCTGCTGTGGCTCTGTCCCCTGATCACCGAAAATTCCTTCCATCTGTTTTTCAATCGCCGGCCCTGTTTTTGGTTTCACTTTGTCATGAAAATCGGCAATTGCATCCAGTAGATTATGCACTTGTTCCTGAGTCGCCTCATCGGATATTTCATTTTTTCTCAGGCGGGTCTCTAATTCCTGTCCCAGCAGGCTCAGCATCTCACTAGCATCTTGTTTATAATCCAATGTATCATCGCCCAACGCAATATTGCCCTGCTCAAGCTGGAAATTAGCGCTACGCATAATATCGGGTAAGTCTCTATTTTTATATGGACGATCTTCTGACATAGTCACTTCCTCTTAAACGTTACTTCAGAGTTTAACACAGATTACCGATTCTTGCAATAAAAATAGATAAAATGCGATCTATTTATTTGGTTATTACTTTATCTATTTTCTGCCAATACATAAAAAACCGCGTCGTGTAGAGCAATCATTGCCTTGTATGCCCCATGGTTCGTGACAGCCTACCTAACTTATATAAATATTTTATTAAGGCAATATATCGTATTAAACGGCGGCTAGTCTAGTGTCGCCGTATCACTCTGAGGGTTACGCCCTGCCTCTTGCAGTAGGCGATTGATCTTCTGCGCCTCATCAAAGGAGTGATCTGCCCGGAACCGTACGGTGGGCGAGAATTTTAGATGCACTTTCCCAGCCAATATCTTGCGAATGGCCTTGTCATAGGTACGGTTCAACAATGGTAGGAGCTGCTCGACATCATGTTGTCCCAACGTGGCGATATAGGCCGTTGCCAGCTTTAAATCCGGCGTCATACGCACTTCCGATACGGTGATCGACACGCCTTCCAACTCCGGGGCATGGCACTCGCCACGCATGAACATATCGGCGAGTGCATGGCGTACTTCCTCGCCCACTTTAAGCATCCGTTGACTGGGAGGACGCGCTTGTGATGGCATATAAAGACCCTCGCTTACGCCTCTACCGTGCGGGCGACTTCCTTGATCTCATAGGCTTCAATCACATCGCCAACCTTAATATCATCATAATTCTCAAAGGCCATCCCGCACTCATAGCCCTGCTTGACTTCCTTGACTTCATCTTTGAAGCGCTTCAGCGTCTTGAGCTTACCTTCATGGATCACGACATTATCACGCAGCAAGCGAACACCGGCACCACGCCGCACTTCGCCATCGGTGACATAACAACCGGCCACCTTGCCCACCTTGGTGATGTTAAACACATCGCGAATCTCTGCGTAGCCCAGCATTTCCTCGCGGCGTTCCGGACTCAGCAGGCCGGATAGCGCATCTTTCACATCATCAACCAGATCATAGATCACCGAATAATAGCGAATATCAATGGACTCTTTCTCTGCCAGTGTCTTGGCACCGCCCACAGCGCGCACATTGAACCCGAAAATAATCGCCTGTGTCGCATGTGCCAGCGATACGTCAGACTCGGTAATTGCTCCGACGCCGGAATGCACGATTTTGACTTTCACCTCATCACTGTCAAACTTGGTCAGGCTACCAATAATTGCTTCGATCGACCCTTGGACATCGCCTTTGATAATGACGGTCAATTCTTTCAGATCACCTGCACCTGCTTCTGAGAACAATTGATCGAGCGATTTGGCCGATACAATATTCTGACGTTCCTTCTCTTTTTTCAAACGGTAGTCAGCAATATCGCGTGCGGTTTTTTCATTTTCAACCACGGTAAATACGTCACCGGCCATCGGTGGTTCGTTCAGACCCAGCACTTCCACCGGCTGCGACGGCAAGGCTTGCGGCAGGCTTTGCTGTTTATCATCGCCAATGGCACGAATTTTACCCCAACTGGCACCGGCAACAACAATGTCGCCAACATTGAGCGTTCCTTTTTGTACCAGCAATGTTGCCGCCGTACCGCGCCCTTTATCGATCTGCGCCTCCACTACGACTCCGACTGCATTTCGATCCGGATTAGCTTTCAGTTCCAGCATCTCCGCCTGCAACTGGATCACGTCCAGCAACTCATCCAGTCCTTGCCGGGTCTTGGCTGACACGTCTACCGTCTGAATGTCACCACCAAATTCTTCCGGTACCAACTCATGGTTCATCAATTCATTTTTGACACGCCCGGGATCAGCTTCTGGCTTATCGACCTTGTTAATCGCAACGATAATCGGCACATCTGCTGCTTTCGCATGGCTAATTGCCTCTTCCGTTTGCATTTTAATGCCATCGTCAGCCGCTACGACCAGCACAACAATATCCGTAGATTGCGCACCACGTGCCCGCATCGCTGTAAAGGCTTCATGTCCTGGCGTATCAAGGAACGTCACTTTGTTCACGTCATTGTCAATCTGGTACGCACCGATATGCTGGGTAATCCCACCAGCTTCGCCGTCCACTACACTGGTCTGGCGCAGCGCATCCAGAAGCGAAGTTTTCCCGTGATCCACATGTCCCATAATGGTCACGACCGGTGGACGTGGCTGCAGATTACCTTCTTCCTCATCGTCCGTATCCAGCAGAATATTTTCCACATCGGCGTCGGTCACACGCTTGAAACTATGGCCAAACTCTTCAACGATCAGCTCCGCTGTATCGGCATCAATATGTTGCGATGCGCTGGCCATGGTGCCCATTTTCATTAGCGCCTTAATCACGTCGGCCACCCGCTCCGTCATCCGGTTAGCCAGATCCTGCACGGTGATCGTCTCGGGAATCACCACTTCACGATAAACCTTGCTTTTCGGACCGTCATCCACTCCATCGCGCTTGGCCTTCTCACGTTGGCGCTTGATCGACGCCAGGGAACGCATACGCTCTTCCTGATATTCCAACGCTTGAGCGACCGTCAGTTTATTGGAAGAACGCCGGCTGTCATCCTGCTTCAGGCGAATTTTCTTCTTGTCGGCACGCGCTGCCGAATCGGCATCACCTCGATCCCGCCCTCGTGCATCCTCTGACTTTCCTTTGCGCCCCTGTTCCGCCGGAACTTGAGGCGGCATCGCTGGTTTCACCTCGCGGGTAATGGTCTTGTCTTCATCGCGGCGCGGTTTCGGCTTTTCATCTTCCGGGACGCGTAATTCTTTTGATGCCTTGTCGATCTGTCGCTTGTCACGCACCTGGAAGCTGGCAAGATCCACTTTGGATGCGGCGTTCTCGGCACCAATACCTTCCGGCTTTTCTGCCTGCTCCTGATTGACTTCTTCCATCCCGCTGCCGCCGGATTTGCGGGCAAACGTACGGGTACGGCGCACCTCCACCGTTACCTGCTTGGAGCGTCCATGGGTAAAGTTCTGCGTAACCTTGCCGCTCTCTACTGTCTTGGTTAGGGACAGCTTTTTAGGCTTGGACATGGTCAGCGTCGGCTTGGCGCCACCCTTTTCTTCTTTGGTAGTCTCAGACATAAATGCGTATGTTTCCTTTTATTACTCTGGCGTTATAACGCATTATCCATGGCAAATCTAGTGTTGCATCGTAGAAAAAAGGCACATTTTTCGGTAAGTTTTCCGGGAAGCAGCCCCACATAGACTTGTCCCTGACGTCCAAATGGCTTGCCCAGCACCTCTTTTGTCGCAAATCGAAGCGGCGGATGTTCCACTGCCGGGTGTACCATTAGGCGCTTCAATGCCGCTTCTCCGGCATCGCCTGCCATCACGATTATGGGAGACAACCCGGCATCCAGCGCTGCATGCACCTGCTCCAATCCCAGAATGCATTGACCACTTTTATTGAGCATCGCCAGGGTTTCCTGAATCGCCGTTTGTAATGTAGCGCGTAGATGGCGCTCAAAATGTTCCGTCACCATGTGTGCGTTGAACCATTGCTCCGGCAACCCATGATCTAACGCCCGGCGTACCACGTCTGGATACGCCCCAAGAAAAAGCGGTTTGTCGCTTGGCAATTTTCCATGCCAGTCAACGAGTAACTTCCCGTCCGGTGCCTGCACACAGCGCAACAGGTCAGCGGGTTGGGTAGAATGATTGTTTGATAACGCCATAAGAAGAAGCAAATAATGCAGAGAACATTGGTACAATGATCTATAGCACTTTGTCATAAGAATTCCCTACTTGGGAGTTCTTATGACAAGGAAGTACTATATTTTAAAGGGTATACTCGACCTTTTCCTTTAAATTCCACGGGGAATTTTAAAGGAAAACGAGTATGTATATAGTATTCTGAAAGCCAAAAAACCGTATGTTATACTAGGCTCTGTTTACGTACAGAGCCTAGAGGCCTTACGGACTAAAATCACCAATCTGCCCAGCATCCTGCGCAGCTGCTTTGTTTTGTTTCTCTTCCTGCAATCGTTTGGCGTGAGAAATATCCACGCGCGCTTCATTGACTTTAGTCATCGCCTCATGTTCAGCAACGCTTTTGGATTGCACAAATGCTATACCACCTATTACTGTGCTAGTAATCAAGTCCAAACAGCGCACCATCGGCAACGTTGGGAGTTTCTGATCTACCTCACGAATTAAGTTATGTAGATCTCGCGTATCATTATGATCCAGCGCGCGTCGGCCGATCATACTGGCGATCATCCCGCCAAGGAAGGCAACTGACGACCAACTGACCGCTTCATTCAACGCTTCTTTCCTCATATAGGTAGGTAAATGCGCAGCCTTAGCCACCGGCGTTGGCGGCTCATCATATTGGCTTTCATATAGCTTCGTGGATTCTTTTGCATTGTGGTGCTTATGGGCACTATACATCAAAGCACTCATCGCTGCCGTGCTGATGACCTCTCCGGCAGCTGATCCCAGTTCACCACCTGTTATCTCACCCCCCTTTCGCGCGGTATCAATGATGCGATATACTGAATAGGCAAGTGGCACCAGATGAATTGGGGCAGTGAGCGCTTCCTGCTTTAATGCTTGATTGTGCGCTCGCTTCTGTATGAGCTGCGTGAGCTCTTCAGGCAGATGCGATGGCTCTTCCTCTTTTATCAGCCGAAATTTGTCCTTAAATCCCATATGCCGCATTATGGCATAGTTGCCTGACTTACAGCGTGAAATTTTCGTGACAGTCGCTACTATGCTGTTTGTGCGGCATCCTCAGACGCATCGGCCTCAGCACCCGCGTCACCCTCGGCCTCGTCAGATACTTCATCGGCGAACCAGTGTTCCCGCGCTTTCATAATCAACGCTTCGACTTCACGCGGCTTCATACCGGAGACGTCCTGTGGAATCATCTCGACAAATTCGTCCGTCGCCAAATCCGCCAGATCATCGCGACTCTTCACGCCTTGCTCTGCCAATGCAATCACGAGGTCTTTCTGGCCGTCCAGTCCTTCCAGCGTGATGAGATCATCCTGAATGCCCAGCTCTTTAACCTTCTCGCGGAATGCCTTGTCCTGACCTTCCAGCCATTCCCGCGCCCGATTGCGTAGCTCTTCCGCCACGTCTTCATCGAACCCTTCAATCGCGGCAATCTCCTCGACCGGGACAAACGCCACTTCCTCAATGCTGGTAAAACCTTCCGTCACCATCAGGTGGGCAATGACTTCCTCTACATTCAGCGCTTCAATAAACATATCGGAGAGTTTGTGGAATTCCTGCGTCCGGCGCTCAGACTCTTCCGCCTCAGTGAGGATATCAATGCTCCAGCCGGTGAGCATCGACGCCAGGCGTACATTCTGCCCACGCCGTCCGATCGCCATGCTCAGCTGGTCGTCCGGCACCACGATCTCGACCCGCTTATCGTCCTCATCCATCACCACCTTGGTCACTTCTGCCGAGGAAATGGCGTTGACGATGTAGGTCGCCGGGTCTTCGGAATATTCGGTAATATCAACTTTCTCACCCTGTAATTCGGTGACGACTGCCTGCACCCGCGCACCGCGCACCCCGACACAGGCCAGCACCGGGTTGATGCCCGGCTCATTGGCTTTCACGGCGATTTTTGCCCGCGATCCCGGATCACGTGCGACGGAGACAATCTCGACCATCCCATCATAAATTTCCGGCACTTCCATGGCGAACAGTTTGCGCATGAAATCCGGATGCGTGCGTGAGAGCAAAATCTGTGACCCGGCACGCTCATTGCTTACTTCTGAGATATAGGCACGAATGCGATCGCCCTGACGGAAATGCTCACGCGGGATCAAGTCGAATTTGCGGATAAAGCCCTCGCCATCGCCCAGATCAACGGTGACATTGCCGTAATCGACGCGCTTGACGCTACCGCCAACCACATCGCCGACCCGGTCTTTATATTCTTCATACTGGCGTTCACGCTCGGCCTCGCGCACTTTCTGGACAATCACCTGCTTGGCCGTCTGCGCTGCAATCCGTCCGAAATCGATTGGTGGCAACGGCTCGCGGATTTCACTGCCCAACTCATAGGACGCATCCAGCCGCTTCGCATCGTCCAGGCTGATCTCGCGGGCTTCCTCTTCCACTTCCTCCACGACCGTGGTGACGCGGTAAAGCTGTACTTCCCCGGTCTTTGCATCAATGTCAGCGCGGATGTCACGCTCGGCACCGTATTTCTTGCGTCCGGCAATTTGCAGCGCCTGCGCCATGGCGTCAATCACCGATGCCTTGTCAATATGCTTTTCCCGCGCAACCGCATCTGCAATCTGAATCAGTTCCGCACTTCCGAATGATGAACCTGCCATGTTTTTTACTCCTTTGTAACAGCCAATAAAAAAGGCGGGGAAAACCCCACCCATCGCCGCAGTGATAGTATGTATTGACACAGCTTATAACTTAGGGTGTTGGAATATGCAAGCGTTTGTTACAAAATACATTACACAAAAAAAACAGGTTCTGACCTATCGCTTACGCTTTAAGTATCAGAACCTTCCGGCAGAGTATAAGGTTCAAACACAAACCCATACTTATCAGCACTTTGTTTGATCTTTTCATCTTGCATTCTCACTGGAACAATAAGAATGCAATGATCTTTATTTGGATCATCCTCCGCTCTAACAGTCATACAGCTTACCGCCGTAAGATATGTGACGAATCCTCTGCGCAACGGCGTAAATGCCGACTTTTTGATCTTTTGACGCGGCCACACTTTATAGTGTTTTTCTGACTCTAAAAAATCAGACACCGTGATTGGCTCCAATTTACAACATGTGTACAAGTAATGTGCTATGATACTAAATATCTGATTTACGACTAAGCGTCAAACATTCATTATTGACATTTTCACTTTACCTATCTCCAAAACCTGCTAGGTAGCGCCTGCAATTCTCAAGCCTCGCAGGAATATAGTATGCTCAGCCTTGTCAATCGGTTTCAACTTACCAACAACCCACGGGCCGATATTCTCTCCGGCATGACCGTCGCGTTGGCGCTGGTGCCTGAAGCCGTGGCGTTTGCCTTTGTCGCCGGGGTCGAGCCGTTGGTCGGCCTGTACGCCGCCTTTTGGGTCGGGCTGATTACCTCTATCTTCGGAGGACGCAGCGGCATGATCTCCGGTGCGACCGGGGCGATGGCCGTTGCCATGGTCGGTCTGGTGATGGTGTACGGGGTGGAATATCTGTTCGCCACCATCGTCTTGACCGGCGTCATCCAAATACTGGCCGGGGTATTTCATCTGGGGAAATTCATCCGGCTGGTACCGCACACGGTGATGCTCGGCTTTGTCAACGGGCTGGCCATCGTCATCTTTCTGGCGCAGCTTGGGCAGTTCAAGGACGCCATGCCGACCGGAGAACCCACCGACGCCGGCCATGACACTGCCTCCCACAGCGCGATTGACGTATTATTTAATGGTGGCTGGATGCAAGGGGACGCACTCACGCTAATGTTAGGACTCACGGCACTGACCATGGCGATTATCTGGCTGTTTCCCAAGCTCCCGGTGATCGGCAAAATGATTCCGTCCTCACTCGCCTCTATCCTGATTATTTCCTTCCTATGCATCGGACTGGAACTGGATACGCGCACCGTCGGTGACCTGGCCAGTGTCGCCGGCGGCCTGCCGAGCTTCCACATCCCCATGGTGCCGATGACACTGGAAACGCTGTGGATCATCCTTCCGGTCTCTATCACGCTGGCGGCGATTGGATTGATCGAGAGCCTGCTGACCCTCACCCTGATCGACGAAATGACTGAAACCCGTGGCCGCACTTCACGGGAATGCGTCGGACAAGGCATGGCCAATGTCACCTGCGGCTTTTTCGGGGCGATGGGCGGCTGTGCCATGATTGGCCAGTCGATGATTAATATCAAATCCGGTGGACGCGGGCGGCTCTCCGGTATTACCGCCGCCTTGGTACTATTGGGCTTCATCCTGTTCGCCTCACGCTGGATTGAAATGATACCGCTGGCAGCACTGACCGGCGTGATGATTATGGTGGTGATTGCCACCTTCGCCTGGACATCAATCCGTATTATGCACAAGATTCCACGCGAAGACGCCTTTGTGATTATCCTTGTCACCGGCCTAACCGTCGCCTATGATCTGGCGCTGGCGGTGATCGTCGGCGTGATCGTCTCCGCACTGGTCTATGCCTGGAAAACCGCACACCATATCTGGGTGGTGGAAGCACGCGCCAAGCAGGATAACCGTAAGGTCTACATGCTGCATGGCCCACTCTTCTTCGGCTCCATCGCCCAGTTCCGTGACCTGTTCAACCCCTCGAAGGAAACCGAAAACGAGATCGTCATCGACTTCCAGAATGCCCGTGTCTGGGATCATTCGGCGCTGGAAGCCATTGACGCGCTGGCTACCAAGTACAAAGCGGCAGGAAAGAAGCTGTATCTGGTGCATCTCAGCCCCGATTGTCAGCTATTGTTGAAATCCGCCCGCGATATGATCACCGTCAACATGATCGAAGACCCGCATTATGGCGTGGTGGTGGATTATGCAAAAACGGTGGAAGAATCCTATAGCAGTTCTTAAAAAATCATCGTCGTACATCTGTTCCACCCCGGCATCCGAGAAATCTATAGTCCGAAACGCATGTGGGCCGTTGCCATGCCAACAGCATTGTGACATGAATAAAACATAATGAACTCTATGTAACATATATCCATAGCGGAAAGACAACCTGGCACATTTTCATCGGGCGTTATTGCAAAAATCTATGTAGGATTGCCATTAGATTAATTGCTAATCGGATCGAAATGTTATGACATTATCACGCCCTCCACTCGCGTTTGTTGCCGTCTTAATGCTGGCAGTGAGCGCATGCCAGCCAACGGATGACAATAAAGAATATGTTATCCCAGAAGGAAGCGCGTGTTTCATAAACAATATGGCCAATGAGGCGCTTGTCTGTGTTGACGGCACACGTGATGATCGCAAAAACTGCGTAAAGCTCAAGTCAGCTCAGGTGGGATTTTGGAAGAATTTCTACGGAGATCGTGAGTGGCGTGTCTACATTCGCTATAATAAAAAATGGAACAAATGTCGCCACCGCACAACCGATATTCGCTTTGTAGAAAAAGCGTGGGGTGCCGCAGCCAACTGTAAGGCCTTCTCCTTCAGAACATTACGCAGCCCCGTGTCCCAAAGCATTAAAAACACATGTCCATCACTCTGGGATGACAAGTCTGATGGCATGAAGGAAGAGATATTTATTATGACACCGGCTGAGAAGTAAGAGGTGGTTTAAGTCACGTTCCTTATACGCAGACAGGCCTAACTACTATTAGCAAACTGATGCGAGCGACTACAGGCGCTCGCGATTTGATTCAGAATAATTCCGAATCTTCTGATTAAACCATCTCATTTTCTGCCCATCGCAGTGTGAGGTGGTCTTTTTTTGTGCTGTTGTCATGCTGTCTTCATGACGGCATCCGGCCAGACGCCGGAATGACGCTTTCACGTATCCCCAAACCGATTATTCCTCGGAAACCCGACCGGCGGTAACTTGCCGCTACTACCGCGATTACCAATCCAGGCGGTCAGGTCGGTTTCCGTGCGGGTGCGGCTGCCCAGACTCCAGGAAAGGCCGTCTTCGAGCTTAAAGACCGTCACGTCCGACAGCCCACCATCCTTGTAGCGTTGCAAGATCACCCCCTGCCCTCGTGTGATCTCTGGAATCTGGTTGATAGGAAAGACCAGCAATTTACGATTCTCACCAATGACGGCCACCATATCACCGTCCGCTACCCGGCAGGAATGCGCCTTGCCGCCCTTCCCCGGATTGAAGACCTGCTTGCCGGCTTTGGTACCACTCAGCACCGTGGCACTATCAACGATACAGCCCTTCCCGGTCGTGCTTGCCAACAATAATTTCTCCTCTGATTGGTGGACGAATGCGCCGATAATTTTTTCTTCTGCGCCCAGATCAATCATCAGCCGGAGCGGTTCTCCCGTTGTATTCCCGCGTGGTAGCGCATCACCCAGCAACGTATAGAACCGCCCGCCATCGGAAAACAACACGATCTTATCCGTGGTTTTGGCGGTGAGCACCACCGCCACCGCATCGCCGTCCTTTAGCTTGGTATCGGACACATCCTTCTGATGGCCTTTAAGCGCCTTGATCCATTCCCGCTCGGTCAAAATCACGGTGATCGGCTCTTTCTCAATAAACGCCTCAGCACTGATATCTACCGGCGTAATCGCCTCATGATGGATGGTTGTGCGGCGTGCGCCCAGATCCGTGTGCTTGCCGAAGCGCTTTTTCATCGCCTTGAACTGCCCGCGAATCACCGAGGCTGCCTTGCGCTTACTCCCCAGAATCGCTTCCAGTTCCTTCTTCTCTTCCAGCAACTCGGTCTGTTCGCGCTTGATCTCCAGCTCTTCCAGCTTACGCAGCGAGCGCAGGCGAATATTGAGAATTGCTTCGGCCTGCACGTCGGTAATCTTGAACCGCTCCATCATCACCTGCTTCGGATGATCTTCGTTGCGAATAATGGCAATCACTTCATCGAGATTGAGGTAGGCGACCATCAGCCCTTCCAGCACTTCCAGTCGCTTGTTGATATTCCCGAGGCGAAAGCGCGCCTTACGCTCCAGAATCACAAACCGATGCGCCAGATACTGCTCCAGGCATTCCTTCAGCGACAGCACACGCGGCACACCCTGATCAGTCAACACATTCAGATTTAGATTATAACGCGTCTCCAGTTCCGTTGTTTTGAACAGGGACTCCATCAGCAATGTCGGCTCAATGGTGCGGGATTTTGGCTCCAGCACAATACGCACGTCCTCCGCCGACTCGTCACGGATATTGCCCAGCAACGGTAGCTTTTTCGCCTTGAACAGATCGGCGATTTTTTCGATCAGGCGCGACTTGGAAACCTGATACGGAATGTCCGTCACCACCACCTGGTACGTACCACGCCCCAGCTCTTCCTGTTCCCAGCGCGCCCGCACACGCAAACCGCCTTTTCCCTGCGTATAAACCGACGCGATCGTCTCCGGCGTTTCATGAATCACGCCACCAGTCGGAAAATCAGGCCCGGTAACAAACTGCGTCAGATCACTGACCTCACAGTCCGCGTTATCCATCAGATGTAACAACGCATCCAGCAATTCCTCAACATTATGCGGCGGAATATTGGTCGCCATCCCAACGGCAATCCCCTCCGACCCATTAGCCAGCAGATTCGGCACGCTGGCCGGCAGCACAACCGGCTCACTCTCTTCGCCATCATAGGTATCACGGAAATCAACCGTATCCTTATCAATATCTTCCAGCAGCGCCATGGCAAACGCAGTGAGCCGCGCTTCGGTATACCGCATCGCCGCCGCGTTATCACCGTCAATACTGCCAAAATTCCCCTGTCCTTCCACCAACGGATAGCGCACAGCAAAGGACTGCGCCAACCGCACCAGCGCATCATAGACCGCTGTATCACCATGCGGGTGATATTTACCGATCACATCCCCGACCACGCGAGCGCATTTCTTGAACCCGGATTCCGGCGCCAGTTTCAGCTTGAGCATGGCGTAGAGCAACCGCCGGTGCACCGGCTTCAGCCCATCGCGCACATCCGGCAGCGAGCGCGCCGTAATTGTCGACATCGCATAGGCCAAATAGCGCTCGGACAACGCATCCCGAAATGGAATGTCAATCACCTGTGCCGTTGTTTTTGCCTCATCCATCACAAAGTATAATCACTTAACCTAACATTTTTTGCTTGCTGCAAATGTCACTTTTTCATGTTTCCTTTGCGCATGTAGCATGTCTACACTTACGCAGAAAACATGAAAAGCGCAACATTTTCGCTGAACCAGAAAATGTTAGGTGAAGCAATTATAGCGTATCCTTTATTTTCTGTTCCAGCCGATCGCGAATCGCCGGTAATGCCCGTCCATCCTCCGCGCATAGCCGCCTTTCCATGAAGTACGCATTAATCCGCAGCGCGTCAAGACATTCTGCGGGGTTGGAAGGAGTATCCGGCTGGAGATAATAGGCCGGCAGAGGAAATAACCGGTCGTGATAAGGGCGTCCGGCGGCACGACTGACGGCGCGTCCGCTTTTAGGTGAGACATAGGCCAACTCCTCCGTCGTTCCGGTGGCAGCACAGGCGGATACATCCAACCCAAACCCGCAAGCACTCAACAGATGTTGTTCAAAGAGGGTATAGTGTTTGATCGTATGATAAGAATCGAGAATCGGGAATTGAGAATTGAGAACCGGAGACATTTCCCGATTCCCGATTCCCGATTCACATTCCTCGCATAACTGTTCCAATGCATCGAACACGCGCTCCGCCCGGTCGTGCTCATGCAGGCATAAGGTGATGAGTGCACTGGCAGACTGGAGTGCCAGTAACGCGAGCGGGAATTGTGCAAACAGCGCAAAATAGGGGCGCTGTAATTCTGCCTTGACCTGCCCCATCTGGGTTGGCAGACGCGCTTTCCATTCCACATGCAGCAAATTCCCTAACTGGTAGGTAGCGCGGTGTTTGCCGGTGGCACCAAACTTGGCTACCGTGCGCAACCGGCCATGCTCCCGGCTCAACAACTCCACCAGCATATCCCGCTCATTCAGCGGAGACGTGCCGAGTACAAATGCGTTATCTGTCCATTGTTCTGTCATACATATCTTTATCGTCATTCCGGGCGTAGCGACCCGGAATCCATTTATCAACAAGCAAGAACTACAATGGATTCCGGATAAGGCTTTGCCTTTCCGGAATGACGACTACCCCTCCAACGCATCCACGTACCCGGCGATGACATCCAACCCCTGCTGCCAGAAATCGGGCTGTGCAATATCAATCCCGAACGGTGCGAGCAGTGCCTTATGGCGCTTGCTTCCCCCGGCGCGCAGCATCTCCAGATAGCGCGTTTCAAACGCTGCCGAGCCTCCGGCGGCTTTCTCCTGCTCATAGACCGCATAGAGCGAATTGACCAGGCAATCGCCAAACGCATAGGCATAGACATAAAACGGCGTATGGAAGAAATGCGATACATACATCCAGTACACACGGTAACTCTCATCAAACCGAAATGCCGGACCCAGGCTTTCCGACTGCACCGCCATCCAGTGCTTATTGACGGCATCCAGCGAGACCTCTCCTTCCGCGCGCGCCGCATGGAGTCGCGTCTCAAACTCATAAAACGCAATCTGGCGCACCACGGTGCCCAGCATATCCTCAACTTTCCCGGCAATCAGCCGCGTGCACTTAGCCGCATCCTGCTCGCGGTTGAGCAAATATTGAAAGGTCAATTGCTCGCCGAACACGGAGGCTGTCTCCGCCAGGGTAAGCGGCGTATCCGCCATCAATGCGCCCTGCTGCGCCGAGAGCACCTGATGTACCCCATGTCCCAACTCATGCGCCAGCGTCATGACATCACGCAACTTGCCCTGATAGTTCAGCAGAATATAGGGGTGCGCCGAAGGCACCGTTGGATGTGAAAACGCGCCGGAGGTTTTTCCTTCCTTGACCGGCACATCTATCCAGTTTTCATCAAAGAAACGTTGTGCAATATCGGCCATCTCCGGCGAAAATCCGGCATAGGCTTCCAGTACGATTTGCTTTGCTTCTTCCCACGGAATATCGCTATCATCATCGCCGGGCAGTGGCGCCCCTCGATCCCAGTACTCCAGCACCTCCTTACCCAGCATGTTGGCCTTGATGCGGTAATAACGATGCGCGAGATTGGCATAATTATCCTTTACTGTGGCCGCCAGCGTATCGACAATCTCGTCTTCGACCAGATTCGCCAGATTCCGCGAGGCAACCGGGTGCGTAAACCCGCGCCATTTGTCATCCACTGCCTTGTCTTTCATCACCACATTATAGATCAGGGCGAATTGCTCAGCTCGCTCCGAGAGCGCCTGCGATACGCCGAGTGCGGCCTGCTTGCGCGTTGCACCCTCCTTGTGTGACAGGCGATCCAGCGCCTCGGTGAGTGTGAGCGCCTCCTCGCCGACAGGCACCTGCATCCGGTTACTGACATCTTCATAGAGTCGAATCCATGCCTGGTTTGCCGCCGAAGATTTATCCAACAACAGTTGCTCGAGCTGTTCGTCCAGTTGGTACGCTCGAAACGCCCGAACATCACGTAGCCATGGTTGATAATGACGTAGCGGTGCATGCTGTTCCAACAGCGCCTCCAGTACCGCCTCTTCCATATGGTTCAATTCCAGCGTAAAAAAGACGAGTTCCGATGCCCGCGCCTGCACATATTCCTGTAGGTTCTGGTAGGTCGCAGCAATCTCCATATTCGTCGTATCCGTGGAAAACAACAAATCGGCATAGCTGGCGATCTTGCCCAGACCATCCTCGATCACTTCATAGGCGCGAATGGCTGCAACCAATGACGCGGCATCAAGACCGGTCACCTTTCCCCGGTGCTCCTCCACAAATTTTTCTATGGAATCTCGCAACCGGTGTTGATCGTCTGCCAGTTCGGCACTATCCGGCGCAGGATAAAGGTCGTTTAAATTCCAGTTGGGTAGTGATGCATGCATAGAAACGGATTAGTCCGCTACCGGTGCTTCTGATGGAATGGCGTCTTGCACATCCTCAATCACCGGTGCAACCGCATCTTCAACTGCCTGAGCCTCTTCCTCTACAGCATCAACGACTTCCTCGACTATTTCTTCCACCTCATCAGACGTAGGAACCTCAGGAGTTTCGACATCAGTACCAAGTGGTACTTCCTCCTGTGCTTCCACAATGTCCTCCGTGATGGCTTCAACAACTGTGTTCTGCTCTTGTGACGCCGGCGTTTCCAACTTCTCTGGTACCGCTTCTTCCTGCTGGCTCTCGCCTGCCTGCTCTCCCTTTGACGGCTCTGCATCCGTCTCAGATAAGGTGCCATTCAGCATCGGCTCAACGGCAGACTCGTACGGAGTTTCCCGCTCCTGCTGCTGCAATCCACCATGACTGATGTAATCTTTCAACACTAGCGCGAACAACTCATCAGCCTTGATGGCTCCAATCATGAACGGCTCATTCGCACTACGACGAATCGAAAACTCCAGTGGCGTGCTGCCCAACTCACTCCATTGCGGCGCAACATGCTGCAACGCCCCTGGAATCACTCGAAAAATATCCGGTGCCACATACTCGCCCTTACCCAATTCGCGCAGGAGCGCATCCGCCCCTTCAACCATCACCTGCATATCCACCAAAGGCAGCACCTCTTGGCGCTTCACCGCAATGTCGCCTGTCACTTTCGCATCGAATCCGGCACCACGCACGGTAAAGGTTTCAAAGGCAATCGCCTTATCCTGCGGCGACTCACCTAGCCGTGATTGCTGAACGATCTCAGCAGCAATGGGCGACAATGATGCCGGAATCATGTCACCGGATACACCCTCTGCTTTGAGTTCCACACGCTGTCCGTCTGCATTGGCATCCAGCGCATAATCGAACTGATCCAGAATCACATCATGCTGATCACGGGTGACATGTGCGTTTTCAAGATTGACGCTGAGCGCATAATCATCCGGCACTGCTTCAGAAAACGCGCCGGAGATCGTGGACGCATCCCCCAGCACGACATCGTAGCGGTGCACACGCCCGGCCTGATTCATTTCCAGCGTGGACTCGCTTTGTAAGGTTAGCCGGTAAGAACGCTGCCCTGTTTCATCCGTCTGAAATTCTATCACGGTCGGCTCGGGCGTCATATAGCGTGCTTCATGCCCGGAACCGCCATAAGTCACGGTTACCGGTGAAAACAGATGCACGGCAAACTTCGAATAGTTGTCATCTGATGGCAGCACTTGGGCGATCGGGCTACGAATTTCGTAGGACGCGCCATGCCCGGATACCATCAGTGATGGTGTTTCAAGCGTAATCGTACGCTGAAACAGGCCACCCTCTGCTTCCATCGCCGCATAATCCAGCACTACATCCACGCCGTGCTTAGCATAATGCTGTTGCAGTGACTGCCGGAACGACTCCACATCTGCCTGCACCTGCTTGGGATCAATCGCCGACTTGTAAGCGAGTACACTGATAATCACCAGTACCACAATAAATCCGGCGAGCAGCGACACGGTCGTGCCATGGCTCTCCGCTTTCTTGAACGCTACCGAGTCATCACCGGTTTCTGTCGTCTCTTTGTCTGTCATCCGTTTATCCAACCATCATGTTACGTGTTGCCGAAGGAAGCGATACCCGGAGCCCATCCAGTTCGTCGCTCATCATAATCTGGCATCCCAGCCTGGAAGTATGGGTAAGCCCGAATGCCAGGTCAAGCATATCTTCCTCGTCTTCACTGGCTTCATCGAGTTTATTGTAATAGCCCTCTTCCACCACCACATGGCAGGTGGAACAGGCCAGAGACCCCTCACATGCCCCTTCAAGGGGGATATGATTTTTATGGGCGATTTCCAGCACTGATACGCCGTTGGGCGCATCTACGGTTTTCTCTTCCCCATCCGGGTATATAAATGTCATGGTTGGCATTCGTTCGTCTCTCCTAAAATCATCTGTTATGGCGCGATGCCTACTAATACCAGTGGAACTGCCGGAATCCCACGTCCCTGACGAATAAGATTATACAGTTCCCCTTCATAATAGGCCACACCCGAAGACATCTGTTTCTGTAAAATTTTCATGGGCAATATTTCTATACCAACATCAATCACATCACCAACAAAAAAGGCCATATGCTTCACGAATAAATCATATGCAACGAAAGGATATTTACCGAACTGGACTTCAATCGCGGTTCTTTCCTTCACAAAATCTGTCTGATTATAGGATGCAATGGCCTGCTCACCAGATGATTCAATCAGCTTTTTCTGCTCCTCCGCTTCCAAAGACATCGTTTTTCTAATGAGTTGCGCATCTTGCGTCACCCAATAAGAAGTTCGTGATTCGTGCCAACCTATATGCGTCAGCCCTTCATTCATTTTCTTATTCATTTCTATCGGAGAGTATAAGGCATGACCCAAGGTTCGTTTTTCCCTGGAAATTTTCGTTCTGCATATTTCAGCATCAACCTGCTCAATAACGTCTTTAATTTCCTCCCACAAATGCGGCTTATGCACCAATAAATATTCAAAACCGTTGAGATGTGAATATTGAGCAACTATCCGCATTAGTGTCCCCCGCGCGGCTTGAGAGGATCATAGACAGGCTTATGCATTGGCCGTGTTCTCAATGTCCCGTTTTTCAAAGACTCCAGTCGCTGTCTTGCAATACCAACATACTCCGGCACCACGTCACATCCATAACCTGTCCGATGGTGCTTCATTGCCCCGATCACTGTCGTACCCACCCCCATATAAGGGTCAAATACGGCATCCCCCTTGTCTGTCAGAGATAATACCAGACGCTCTACCAACTCTACCGGAAACTGACATGGATGAATCGTTTTTTCCACGTGATTACTTTTGACATTAGGAAATATCCATACATCTCCGGGATTTTTTCCGCTTGGATTGCAGGACAACTGACCTGCTTTTGGTCCTTTAAAATGTTTTTTGTTCGGATATTTTGATGGCACCCTAATGGGATCAAGATTGAACGTATAATGATCTTCTTTCGTAAACCATAAGATCGTTTCATGTCTGCCTGAAAGACGCTTCGAACAATGCAGACCATGTTCAAAGTGCCAGACGATACGATTACGCAATTTCAGACCAAACGACACAAAAACCGGGTACAATAAAATATCAAGCGGGATAATTTCCCCCTTATTAACATAGTTTCCGACCTGCCAACACAAAGAACCCTTCGGATGCAATAGACGCACACATTCGGCAATCACTTCCGTTTGATGCTTTACATACTGTTCCAGTGTTTTTTTGTTCTCGTAGGTTTTACCAATGTTATAGGGCGGTGAAGTGACAATCAGCTTCATGCTTGCACTATCAAGACGCTCCATAAACGCCATATTATCTTCACACGCAATATGTGCTTTGACCGGCTTATGTGTAGTGCGCGCCTGTTGTCGAATCTCTGATAAAGCCGATTCCGCCTGTTGCATTCAGTGTTCCCCCTAGTGCCCCTTACATATCACTCACACGGCTGCCCGCAAGCGCTTTCTGAACGGCGGCGTTCATCCGACGTTCGGCAAACAGTTCGATGGCGCGCTTCAACCCCTCATGTGCTGCGTCAATGGCATCGCGATCATCAGCACTGAGTACGCCCTGCGTATTCTCTATGGCCTTTACAATTGCAGTCTTTTCTTCTTCATCCAACAAATCGTCATCCTGCTTTAGCGCCGAGCGTGTTTCTTCAATCGTACGCTGTGCCTCGACCCGTGCTTCGGCCAGCAGGCGCTGCATGATATCCTCGCGCCCTTTTTCCATGCTCTCCCGGATCATCTGTTCGATCGTGTCAATCGGCAAGCCGTAGGATGGCTTGACTTCAACAGTCTGGGATAGACCGGTCTCCTGCTCCTTGGCCGAAACGGTGAGCAACCCATCCGCATCGATAGTAAAGCGGACTTCCACACGTGTAATCCCGGCTGGCAATGGCGGAATGCCAGTAAGTTCAAAGCGCGCCAGCGAGCGGCACTGATCGACCATCTCACGTTCACCCTGCACCACATGAATTTGCATCCCGGTCTGCCCATCCTGATACGTCGTAAACTCCTGCGTCGCTTCCGCCGGGATCGGCGTATTACGATAGATCAGCTTTTCAACAATGCCGCCCATCGTCTCTAACCCCAGTGAAAGCGGCGTCACATCCAGCAGCAGATGATCCCCGCCTTGGGTCAGTGCCTGCGCCTGTACGGCAGCGCCATATGCCACCACCCGATCCGGGTCAAGATCATCATAGACCGGGCAGTCAAAATGCCCTTCCACCGCTTTGCGTACCGCGTTCAAGCGCGTTGAACCGCCGACCAGCACCACTCCCTGAAGTCCGCCAGAGATTACATTTGCATCTTCCAGCACTTGCGTGGAAATGGTTAGTGTGCGGGCGATTAGAGGCGCGGCCAGTGTATCCAGTGTCTGCGCATCCAGTGATACCATCAACCCACCAATCTCCTCGTCGATGCGCTCTACCTTACTCAGCGCTTCCTTCATATGACGAGCAACCGCCTGCACTTCCTGCCCTTCCACACCATATTCACCGCGAAGATAGCCGGCGATGGCCACATCGACATCATGGCCACCCAGCGCCGTATCCCCCGCCGTAGCGAGAACCTGGAACACACCACCTTCCAGATTGAGAATAGACATATCGAACGTACCGCCACCCAGATCATACACCGCGTAGACACCTTCCTTCCCATGCTCCAAGCCGTAAGCCAGCGCCGCCGCGGTCGGTTCATTAATCAGACGCAACACCTCCAATCCTGCCAGTTCCGCTGCTTGTCGCGTTGCCTGCCGCGCCGCATCATCGAAATAGGCTGGCACGGTGATGACGGCCTGCATCACGTCCCGTTCAAGTGCATCCACTGCCACCTGCCTGACATGCGCCAGAATATCCCCGGAGATACTAATCGGCGTATGTTCGCTTCCATCCAGCCGGTAAGTCGGCACGGCCTCGCCGTCGCTAATCAACGCCTCTTTCCACTCCGGGAACTGCGCCGCTGCTTCCGCCGAAGAACGTCCCATCAGCCGCTTGATGGCCTGCATAGGGTGTGTGCCCTGCGCCTGCGCCGCCTCAAATGCCGTAGCGCCAATATACGTTTCACCATCCTGATAATATGTCACCGAGGGAATCAGGCTATGCCCCTGATCATCTTCCAGCGCCACCGGCGCATCACCCTTCATGCAGGCGACCACGGAATGCGTGGTACCCAGATCAATGCCAAGTACCGGACGCCGTTCGTGCGGTTCCGGCGTCATACCGGGTTCATGTATTTGTAATAAGCTCATATACGGTACAAATCATGCGAGCGTTTTTTGTTTCTGCGCCACTTCCTGTTCCACTTTGGTTAGATAGCGCAGGCGCAATGCCGATGCAACCGCTGCCTCCCATTTCTTTTCTGTAATGGCAGCGCTACAGGCAGCAATGACTGCACGGCGCTCCTCGGCCATACGGCTCGCAAACGCCTGCAATGCGTCCTGATCCTCTATGTCCATCAGCTCTTCGCGCCATTCCATCGATGCCATCAGCAACTCCGGCGACGCCTGCACCGCGTCGGACAGCACATCATGCCCGTTCAGTTTCAGCAGGTAATACAGGCGCGTATCCTCCGCCTTGAGTGTCTGATAGGCGGCATTGACATCGGCGGAACGTTGCAGCATCCGCGCCCGTTCTTCCGCACCGGTTGCCTTGTCCGGGTGGCAGGCTTTCTGCGCCTCGAAATAGCGGGATTTCAGTAGCGCTCCGTCTACTTCCGGCGATACCTCCAACCCCAGCAGGGTAAAATAGTTTTCCATGCCCTTGCTATAACGCACCAGGTGCGCTATAGCTAGAGGTGTTACAGTTGGAATTGTCAATTATGGGCGATATCCTGATCCAAATTTCCCTACAAAGGGAATGCTGGCTGTTCATCGGGAATTTTCCGATCGCACTAGGTATATACTTGGTGGTTCACGAAATTCTCCAAACCGGAGATGCTCGAATATATATTCCATATTCGAACAACGTCGGATGCATTATGCTTGGCCTCATCTTTTTGGTGAGGCTACAAGAATTTCTAGTGTTTGGTCATTTCTCCTTTTGAGGAATGACCTATTTTTTACACGTGGAACGACTCTCCACACCCGCACCGGCCTTTTTCATTCGGATTGCGGAAGACAAAACCGCTTTTAAACTTGTCCTCTTCATAGTCCATTTCGGAACCGATCAGAAACATCACCGCCTTTGGATCGATCATCACCCGCACGCCCTTGTCCTCGATCAATTCGTCATATTTCCCGATCTCGTCGGCATATTCGATATTGTAGGACAGGCCGGAGCAGCCGCGCGTTTTGATATCCACGCGAATCCCCTGAGTGGACTCCTTCGCCCGCTGGGCAATCAACCCTTTGATCTGCTCGGCGGCATGGTCACTGATGGTAATCAACGGTTGCATCGGCCATCCCCTTACCCGGCGGAAGCGGATTTACGCTGGTGCTCTTCCAACTCTTCCTCAGAAAGCATTCCGCGCTTATGTTTGTAATCGCGTACCGCTGCCTTGATGGCATCTTCGGCCAATACGGAGCAATGAATTTTCACCGGCGGCAGGGACAGATGCTTGGCGATTTCGGTGTTTTTCAACTCCATCGCCTCATCGATGTTCTTCCCACGCACCCATTCGGTAACCAGCGAACTGGAAGCAATTGCCGAACCGCAGCCGAAGGTCTTGAACTTCGCTGCCTCGATGACCCCGTCATCACTGACCTTGATCTGTAGCTTCATCACGTCGCCACACGCCGGCGCACCGACCAGACCGGTACCAACGCCGTCATCGCCCTTATCAAACGATCCGACATTACGCGGATTATTGTAATGATCCATCAACGTATCACTATAGGCCATTGCACATTATCTCCCTGATTTTAAAGACGTTGGCTTCTTTACCATAGTAGCACACACCCCGCAAGGGTTAGAAGCCTTTCCGAATGAAATGTTTTTCATGTGTGCGGTTTGCCTCTAAGCCTGACGCTTATTACCTCTCACTATCCGCCACCGCCCTCTACGCTCAGAAGCGTGACAATTAGGAACACACGTAGAAATACTGCTTTTGGCCAAAGGTTTGCACGGTTTTCAACAGCCAGGAATAAGTGACAGATAGAGTAGGCTAATTGTCATTGTTCTTTTCCAAAATAGTCCCTTTTTGGTGAAAAACTACTCAACACAATCTGGAATAATTGCAGGCAGTACTGCAAGTTCCGGATTCTTACGGAATAGCTGAGACTCTTCCCTAGTATGAAATCTAGCTATATGCCAAGGCATAGCACCTTTCTTGACCTGCCTTCGTGTCCATGAGTGTTTTAATCCTATTGCCCCATGTCCTTCTCGAACAATAATTGTTGCCCTTTCATTCGGAATATTACTGAAACCTTCACCGCATAAAATTTCCTTGGGTTCCTTATAATAGGAAATATGATATTCGCGCATAATTCTTAATGCTTCTAAGTAAGCAAGAGCCTTGTTTACAAAGGTCAACTTTTCCTCATGAGAATATTGCCTAGCAGGATTTCGCGTTCGCAGTTCCGAACCAAAAAAACTGTAATCAGCGTGGAAAATGCTGTTTCTTAGGTCTCTGTCATATGCATCTTTAATAGGAATAACAATTTCAGAAAACCCTTTCTTGTCTGCAACAGAGCTAAGGTTCTGGATTTTCTCTCCAACAGTTTGTGGCCTATTTACTCCTTTCTTCCTCTCAATATCTGGATAATTTGATATATTGTGCCTGCCTCCACCTGCAACAATAGCCATATTATAAAGCAACTCATACGGTTCGGATGCCTCTATGATATGCCCATAAGTCCATAACAACAGGTGTTCAGAAGCAATGCTACTTTGATTGTGTTCAATAATCTCTAAGATCTTCGGTATAGACGTAGTCGTCGTTTCAAATGGATCCCAACCAGCATCAGAAGAGGGGCCTATTGAAAGGATAGTACATATAAAATCAAATTCGCTTTTTGACTTAGCTGCACTGAATACAGGCTCGTAGCAATTTAAATATTTTGGTAAAGCCTCAAGGTAAGAAGGGTGAGAGCGTTTATCTTCTGTAGAATTAGTAAGGCTCCATTTTCCCGTTTCATCATCTCTATAAAGTCCCATGAACCTACCTATAGCCAATCCTTATATTCCGCACAGTTGTATCATACCACCGTCCATTTGTAATCTATGACCTCATGAGGTGACAACTAGCCTTTACCCTACATCTCAGGTTAAATCCCAAACACTATTTTCAATGCATCCTGAATCGCTGGAAGATACGTCTTCTCAAGACTCCCCTGTCTGGTATCAATGCGTGACACGTCAATTGCACGTAATTGTTTCAGGTTCACATGACGGTCTTTGTCTAGCCCATTCGCTTTGGTAGCGGTTACGTTGACGACAAAAGGCCACGTTTTATGATTAGGCAGGATTGGTGCAACAATCACCGTTTTAGAATATTTGTTGACCATATCAGCTTGCACAATCACGCAGGGTCGTTTTTTCTGTGTCTCGGCGCCACGTGTCGGCTCAAGATCAACCCACCAAATATCAAGCTGTTTAATCATCCGCGTTCAGACCATCGGACAATGTGGCATCCCACTGTGCTAATTCTTGCTGATAATCCTGATCGGTGGCTTCTTCCTGATTGGCTTGCATCAACGCTTCTGCGAGCGTCCGTTGTTTCTCTTGTTTCAGCAGATCATTGATAAACGCGCTTTTATTATTACCACCAGCGGCCATCAGAAAAGCGTGTGCTTCTGTATCTAACGTAAATGTTGCTCGGTTCGTGGTCATTGAATCTTACTCCTTATATGATAATATATCATACTAAAGAGTATTATGCAATGGCTCGGCTTATGAAATGATAGATATGCATCGACGGGTTACAGCTTTAATGCTCCGCCCATTTGATCGCTGAAATATCGACGCCTTCCTGCGCCATTTCCCATAACGGGCTGAGTTCCCGCAACCGATCAATGCTATTGGTGACGATCTCAATGGCTGCATCGACTTCCGCCTCGGTAGTAAAGCGTCCGATTCCGAACCGAATTGACGTATGCGCCAGTTCCTCACTCAACCCCAGCGCCCGCAGCACGTAAGACGGCTCCAGTGAGGCCGACGTACAGGCCGATCCGCTCGATACCGCCAAATCTTTAATTGCCATGATCATTGACTCGCCTTCAATATGGGCAAAGCTGAGATTGATATTCCCCGGCCAGCGCTGCTCGCGATTGCCGTTGAGGAACACTTCCGGAATGCCGTCCAGAATGGCGGCGGTGAATCGATCACTCAGACGCCGGATGCGCGCCGCTTCTTCATCCATCTCCTGCGAGGCAATCTGCGCTGCCTTGCCTAACCCGACAACCATCGGCGTCGGCAGTGTCCCTGAACGCATCCCACGCTCCTGACCACCACCATTAATTAGTGCTTCCATGCGCACACGCGGACGGCGGCGAACATAGAGCGCACCAATCCCTTTCGGGGCATAGATTTTATGGCCGGAGATACTCATCAGGTCGATGTTCATCTCTTCGACATTGAGCGGTACTTTGCCGAATGCTTGCGCTGCATCGGTATGGAAGAACACCCCGCGTTCGCGGCAGAGCTTACCAATCTCGGCGATAGGCTGAATCACGCCGATCTCGTTATTAATCGCCATTACAGAGACCAGCAACGTGTCCTCCCGCATGGCTTTGCGCAAATCATCCAGATCAATCAGCCCGTCCGTTCCCACCGGCAGATAGGTCACGTCGAATCCGTCTTTCTCCAGATGACGGCAGGAATCCAGCACACATTTATGCTCAGTCACTACCGTAATGATGTGCCGCTTTTTATCCTTGTAAAACCGCGCCACACCCTTAATGGCCATGTTATTGGACTCGGTGGCACCGGAGGTGAACACGATTTCCTTCTCCGATGCGCCGATCAGTCGCGCCACGTCGGAACGCGCCCCTTCAATCGCCGCTTCCGACTCCCAGCCGAACGCATGGCTGCGCGAATGCGGATTGCCGAACTTCTGCGTAAAATAGGGCAACATGGCATCCATGATACGCGGATCGACCGGCGTGGTGGACTGATAGTCCATATAAATAGGAAAGGTTACGGCTGCATCGGATGCGTTCGCGTTATGATTCACTGCTAATTCCATATGTTATCACCTTGTAATTCTACCTAAAATCTAATGATTTAACCATCATTTATCAAGGGTTGTTTCCTTGATTCTTTGTCATCAACGCACACCATGCATCTTTAAAGCATTGAATTTCCTTTTCTTTCGTGTTCCAGCCGATACTAATACGCACCGTATCATCTTGCGCATCCCCTCCCAGCATCGCTCGCACCACATGCGACGGCTCGATCCGTCCGGACGAGCAGGCCGACCCGGCGCTCACCGCAAAACCTTTCAGATCGAACTGCATTAGCTGCGTCTCTGAACGCACGCCCGGCATACGCAAACAGGTCGTATTAGGCAAACGGGGCGCTTCGCCACCGAGCACAATCGTTTCATTAGGACATCGCGCCTGACAGGTCGTTTCCATCGCATCCAGCCAGCCGCGTATCTTACCTTGCCAATCGTCCTGCGCTGCTAATTCTACCGCTTTGGCAAATCCGGCAATTGCGGCCACATTCTCTGTTCCGGCGCGACGATTCAGTTCCTGCCCTCCCCCGGTGATGAGGGGAGATAACTCCGTCTGTTGCGACACAAATAAAGCACCCGCACCCGGCGGCCCACCCATTTTATGCGCCGAGAGACTCAGCAGATCGACGCCCAGCAGATTCACATCCACCGGCATCTTACCGAACGCCTGCACCGCGTCACAATGCAGAAGACCGCCATGCGCATGTACCAGTGCCGCAATCTCACGGATTGGCTGGATCACCCCGGTTTCGTTATTCGCCAGCATGATGGAAACCAGCACAGGTTTGGTCTGCGCTTGCAACCACTGTTCTAACGCATCCAGCTCTAACAATCCCTGCGCATTCACTGGCACCTGCCATGCAAGCGGCACCGTTTTTAACACCGAAGCATGTTCGGTCGCTGAGACGGCTACCACCTCACACCGCGTCCCTCTCAATGCCAGATTATTCGCCTCCGTGCCACTGGCGGCCAACACTAACTCGCCCGGAAAACAGCTGATCGCCTCGGCAATGCTGCGCCGAGCCTCTTCCAGCAACGCCTTCGCCGCCCGCCCCGACGCATGCACCGAAGAGGGATTGGCCGGAGCACTCATCACTTCTGCCATGCGCTCCACCACCTCCGGGCGGATGGGTGCAGTGGCGTTATAATCGAGATACATGGCAGAAGGTCGCATAGGATAGGATATTCTTGGTATAGCGTGTTACACTATAAATGTAAATTGCGCTAACCGCGCCCGGCACCATCCATCTGAGCCCGTTCACGGGTAATGTCTGCCCGTTCATCCATCAATGCCGCTTGCTGCGGTCCTATTCCAGGAGCACGCGGTCGCATCGTCGTGCTTACTGCTCCGGCAGTGGACACGCTTGTCGATGGGGTCTCGCGGCTAAACGAGGAGATGTTATTGGCCGTGTCCGTGACATTCACTCCCATTCCCTGCATAATATCGTCGCGGGTCATGGCATACGCCGCTGGTGCCCCACCCTGAACCAGCGCCAGCGTATTGAGCGTCAATAGCCGGGTTGGCAGCACCGCCCCAACATTGATCTCATACGCCAGTTGCCGTGACGCATCCAGCAGGCCGGGATATTTCTCGCTCAGCAGGTGTGCCTGCTCCTCAGGCTCAAGCTTGTCAAAATCTTTTCCAAAACCTTCGTTGGCTTCCTGCTTGATCGCTGCCTGTAATTCCGTATCGCCGGCCAGCAACACCTTGAACACATCGATCGTATCGACCGGCTGACGTGCGATCAGTTTTTCTTGCATCTGATTGAGTTCCTTATAGGCGGAATCATGGACATCCTGCCCACTGATGCTAGTCACAGCTTTATCAGCTACGGTAGAGGCAATCGCTCCGCCAACCATAGAAATCGGAATTGTAGCAAGTAGCCCTAAACCACCAGTAGCAAATGCGGTTCCCGCTAATAACGGTGCTGCAACAGTCATAGCTCCAACACTGCCAGCTAGCCCGGCACCAGATGATGTAACCCTGCGCACGATTTTCTGATCGATTTCGTTGACTGCTTCCCTAAGTTGATGCCTGTCAGGATACTCGGCAAACCAGCGCGTATGATCGCTAGTCACTTCTCCTTCTGGAATACCCAACTCCACCGATATTTCTTTTCGATACAACTCAGTCAGTTTTTCAAGCTCTTTATTCTTCTCATGGTTTCCGCCATATGCTGCTGCTAAGAGTGTCCCCCCATAACCGGCTGCTCCTGCTGCACCAGCAAACCCCGTCAGTTTTGCTCCATGTTTAGCAAATTCGCTGGCGCCCATCTCAATAAGCCCTGCTGCAGCATCACCAGCACCTTTATTGAGATTGTCTTGATTTTCCCTCAACTGTTTCTGCTGCAACGCGACTAATTCCTGCGGAGAAATACTGTGCGGCACTGCCGCTGCTGCCGGGTGGTAAGCGTTCACCTGCGCAACGCCTTCTGGCGGCTGATTATATGTCATCGTCATGGACATACCTACACCACTCCGCTGCGGGTGAGTTGCGGTTCAATCACACGCCCCTGTGGCTCCGCCTGCTGAATACCGGCTGTTTTGGGGGCTTGCGCCGCCGCTGCCTGCTGCGACAATTTACGCGAAATCTGCGACACCATGGCCGCTGCCTCGCCACTCTCAATCGCGTGCATCACATCCGACGGGCTGGCACCCTGCTCGGCATAGTGCGCACCCACTTCCGCCGCCAATACCGACAACGCCTTGATGTGATCGGCCGCACGATAATTGAATTCCATCGAATTGCGATTGGTGTAAGGACGCAGCCCCTCAAAAAACGGCGACGCTTCGACGATCAAATCAGCGATCATATCCGCCGGCAAACTACCCGTCTGCTGATGCACCTGCCGCATGGCATGGTATTGATCCAGCACCTTGTCATCCTTGATGACATTGTTAATCAGAGCACTGTTGGCCATCGGAATCAGGAACATCTGCGCCACCTGCAACGTCGCACCCAGCTTTCCGCCGCCCACACCGAGCATATTATATTCCAGCCCGGCCATCTTAAACGAAATATAGTTACTGAGCGCTGACATCAGTGCCGCCGGACCGATCTGCTTTTTGATCTGGTTACGCTTTTGCTCGACAGATACCGGCACGTCTTTTTTAAACATCAATTCCATGACGTTGACCTTGTCCGGGTCTTTACCCGTCATGTCCGCGTACATTTCTTTGAGTGCATCGATCTGATGCATGAATTTGGAGATGGTGTGGATGTTCTGCGCCGCCGAACCGGCGATGGCCGCACCGCGCCGCATACCTTTATAGACATTCTGATTCCCAACCGCGTCTTTCACACCATCAGGAATATGTTTGCCAACCGTATCGTTAAACTTGGTTCCTACGGCTGCCGGTACACTACGCAGGTTCTCTGCCTGGTTTTTCAGGAACCCATTTCCTGTTTTATTCAGCAGGTCAGCCGCGCCATTGGCCAAACTTTCTCCTGCATCCTTTACTGGTGTATCGTATGCCCATTGTATCGGCTTGTTGAGAACTCCGGAAACAGTTTGCCCTGTGTTTGAAACCGCATCACCCACCCCATGCATGCGAGCACCGGCATTTCCCAAGAATTCTTTCCCGGTTTGATTGCCTGCCCAGTCAAATAACCGCCCGAACGTATGGCCAAAGAAGCCGCCCGCCCATCCCAATACCGTGGGAATAATGGATGCCATCTGCAGAGCAAAGAACCCCTGAATCGGTGCACCGGTTACATTACTAGCAGTTTTTGCCGCATTGCCTACATTAGAAAGATTTTGCGCCGACGCGCTCATTCTCTGGAAACCGACGATATTATTGGCACCACCAACCGGCGCAGCCGCTACTCGACTACCCGTAGCTTTCAGCAGCTGCTTCTCAAGTTCTGCAATCTCTTTCGGACTAACCGGCGGCAAAACGCACCTCTTCCCATGATTTCATCCCTTCATTATACCGTAAAACCTGTGAAGAACAGACGGCAATTGTATGAAGTTTTGATGACGAAATAGGGTGATTTTCTTTGAAATCAGCGCGTTGTTGCCGGGGTTTCCGGTGGCGCTTGCGCTTCTTTCTCCAGCAATCGCTGGAACGTCATACGGTTATTGACCACCGTTTCCACATCCTCGATGGTAGGAATCACGGCGGCTTTTAACCTTGCTTTATCAATGGCTTTGGCATTGTCTGGATCATGTTCCAATAGATATTCTAGCTGCTGCCGCGCCGCATCAAGTGGCGATATATCTGACTGTTTTTCATTGTCTTTTCCAATCTTAAACGGCACAATGCGGTTCTCATACCCAGGATGATAAATCACTGCCAACGGTGATTGCTCTGCATGTACTTCTGCATAAGGCGGTATCTTTGCTCCGCGCAGCTTTACGTTTGCTCCAATTTTTACCCCTTCACCAAGCTCACAATCGATGAGTGTCGCGCCCTCGTTAATCGTCACATTATCACCAATGGTGCATGGCCCCAACACTGTTGCCCGGGTACCCAGCATGACATTCTTACCAATTTTTGGATGGCGGCGTTTCATGCCAGCAGGCAACTCTTTATCCTCAATTTCCTTATGTTCAAAATTACCTCGCCCCATACTGTTGCCAAGCGTCACCCCGTGCAGAATAAATGATCCTTCGCCAATGCTTGCCGTGTTGCCGATCACCACGCCCAACCCATGATCGATAAACACATCTGGTGCTATGCGCGCCCCTGCCGGGAGATCAATCCCGCTCATCAGTTTACTTGCCAGCCCCAAATGCCGAATCTGTGTTTGCACTGCCTCGGCATGTACCAAATCGCCATTCTTCTCTGCTAAATCATGCTGCAGGCGGTTGATTTCCCGATGCACCACAATCGCCGTCAGTCCGGAGGATTCAAACATCACCTGTTGGATCTGCGGATCGTCCATCTTCCGCAGCATTGGGTCAAACTTCTTGGCATTTTCCAGCCATGCTTTCCCATCGTCATTTGCAAGAAACGCATGTTTTAGCGCATCAATCTGCTGCTTTGTCCGACCAAGATCGAACAATTCAGCTTTTTTGGGGTTTGTTGCAACAGGTGATTGGGTCATAGATGCCTACTGTAAAATTATACATTCCTATAGAGAATAATAACATACTATACAAACAGGAAATTGTAAAATATCCGTGATTATTTCACATGATTAAAAAGTGGAATTAGGGGCTTGTATTCTCTTCTTCCTGCTACCATATTGATAGTATGCATTTGCTCATAGTACCGATAGCCACCAGCCTGTGGCTCCTATCCACCGCCACAACCTCTGCACAAGAGCATTCCCCCATGACATCTGACGCTTCTCCCAACTCGCTAAGCCCCCTACAACAGCACGTGGTGCTGCATGACGGTACTGAACCACCCTTCCAAAACGAGTTCTGGGATCATAAGGAGGAAGGCATTTATGTCGACATTCAGTCCGGCGAACCGCTCTTTTCATCGCTGGACAAATTCGATTCCGGCACTGGTTGGCCCAGCTTCACCAAACCAATTGACGCCGGCAACCTGGTCACCCGGGAAGATCGCAAGCTCTTCACTCCGCGCACCGAGGTACGTTCCAAAGATGCGGACTCACACCTTGGACATGTCTTTACCGACGGCCCGAAAGCCCATGGCGGCCTGCGCTACTGCATCAACTCCGCGTCTCTGCGTTTCATTCCCAAAGACAAGCTGGAAGAAGAAGGGTATGGGGACTATCTGTCGCTGTTTGAAGAATAAATACAGGCTTTACGCCGCCGGTTAACTTTTTGGTTCGATCCGTACATGTGCTTGTGCTATGATGGTTAACGACGTACGAAAAGAAATGGAACATACTAGATGACCGATATTTTTGCCACCACCCCCGAACTTCGCACCATCTGTATGATTCTCGACCAATTGGACATCCCGGAGACCGTACAACAACAGCATGAATATGGTGGCCGAAACTATGATATTACCATCCGGCGCGTTGGCCTCAACCCATCAATGGCACTCGGCGTCTATCGCAAATACGGGTTAAAAGGTGTGCAGCACAGTGCTCCTACTCTGTTTTTCTGGAACACGGATGGCGCTCCTGCCAATGTCTGTGACGACTATAAGGCACAGATGGGCGACAAAGTCTTTGATGTCATCCAGGCATCCATGCTGCGTGTTCATTAGTATTTTCATTCTGCCTTTCGCTTATTACTGGATTTCGCTGCGTCGAATGCTATAGTCATTTCAAGATATAATGTTCTATTATATCTTGAGAAAATGACGATAACTTATAATATATAGCACTTTCTCAAACATTCTGATTCATGACATACGTCATGGAATGTTTGAAGTGCTATAAATCTCTGACATGCACCATCTATTTCGCCTCTCTCTCTGTGTCGTATCCATAGCATGGATATGCTCGGCGCATGCAGCCAGCAAGGATGCGATACTGGATGCACTGCAAAACAAACAGTGGGAAAAAGCACACCGATTATCACAGCAAGGCGGCGATTCTTTTGTGCGTTCACTGGCGGAATGGTACTATCTGACACGCAGCGATACCATTGCCTCCCATACGCAATATCAGCGTTTTATGAAGGCGCACCCTGACTGGCCGGGACAGGAGAGGTTAAAAACCCGCATGGAAATCGCCTTTCTCAACACCAGTCCTGAACCACAAACACTCATTCGCTGGTTTTCCAACTATCCCCCTACCAGCAGTCGTGCTATCCTGCTGCTGCTTAGCGCCAAAGGCAAGGTGCAAGAGACAGATTTACGCACGCACTGGGTCGACGGCGATTTTTCCCGGCAGGAAGAAGAACGCTTGCGCCGCGCCTATCGCAACAAACTGACACCCGACATCCATGCGGCGCGTCTCGACCGATTATTGTTTGACGGACAATACGTAGCAGCGGAGCGGTTGTTGCCGCTCGTCGATACCTCCACTGCAAAACTGGCAAAGGCCCGCATTGCCGTTGCCCGCAATCGCAACGGTGTCGATGGCTTGATCGCAGCATTGCCGGCGGCCTCGCGCCTGCATCCCGGACTGATATATGAACGTATTCGCTACCGAGCAAAGCGCGGCAATTATCGAGGCGTGGAAGAGCTGCTACTGCAAACACGCGCCCCTCTACCCCATGCTAGCCAATGGTGGAAGTATCAACATCGTGTCATTCGCGATGCCATCGAAGACCGCCGCTATGACACCGCCCGCCTACTGCTTAACAAACATAGTCAGATCAAAGCGCTGCCGCGTGTTGAGGCAGAATGGCTGCGCGGATGGCTGCATTACGCTTTCTTGAAGCAACCAAAGACTGCCGTTACCGCCTTCAAAAATATTTATGAAACAGCCAAAATGCCGATCAGCCGTTCGCGCGGCGCTTACTGGACGGCACGCGCTTATGAAGCGGCAGGCGATAAGAGTAATGCAGGGCGCTGGTACCACCGAGCGGCGCTATTTCCTACCACTTTTTACGGCCAGTTGGCGCACCAACATGTGAAACCGGGGGCAACACTTGCTATGCCTGCCACCACAACGCTATCAAAGCAGGACGCTAAGCGCTGGATGACATCACATCCTTTGGCCAATCAGATTGGACGGCTGGCGCTGAGCGGTCATACCGATTTGCTGTGGCCACACATTAAACATGAACTCTCCCGGCGGAATGATCCGAAAGCCTTTGCCGGGTTTGCCGCCACCGCCCGAATCAGTGGCGCTCTGCCGCTGGCGATCAACATCGCTAAAGAAGCGCTGAATAAGGGCATCTACCTGCCGGAATTGTACCCCATCCCTTCCTTGCCGTCCGACCTGGCGGTTGAACCGGCGCTAGCACTGGCGATTACCCGACAGGAAAGCCGCTTTGACCACAAAGCCGTCAGCTCCGCCAATGCACGCGGCCTGATGCAGCTATTACCAACGACTGCCAGGCGTGTTGCAAGCAGCCATGACCTCTCCTACTCGCTCTCCAAACTTTTCCAGCCCCGCTATAGCCTGATGGTTGGATCACATTACCTGCATGGCCTGCTGGAACGCTTTAATGGTGCGCATATTCTGGCAATTGCCGGCTATAATGCCGGTCCGGGGCGCAGCGACCAATGGCAGGATCGCTTTGGCACCCTCTCATCACGTGACTGGCGGCGCAATATCTTATGGATGGAACTGATTCCGTTTTCCGAAACCCGCAATTATGTGCAGCGCGTGCTGGAAAACTATCATGTCTATCGCCATCTGCTAAGCCGTGGTAAAGCGCCATTGAAGGCAAAAGATATGTTGACGGAAACGCAATTGTGAGTTCACTACGCCTGTTATTCTGTGGTGACATTGTTGGACGTGCCGGGCGGGACGCTGTACTGACGCAGGTGCCGCGTCTACGTAACGAGCATCGCATTGACTGGGTGATTGCATCCGGGGATAACGCGTCCGGCGGGTTCGGCATTACCCCTTCCAACTGCCGGGAACTGTTTGACAATGGGGTAGACGTCATCACCGGCGGCGACCATATCTGGGATCAGAAGGACATGCCGCGCTATATTGAACAGGAACCGCGCCTACTGCGCCCGCATAATTTTCCTGACAAGGCACCGGGACGCGGCTGGGCGATCTACCCCTTGCCGGATGGACGCAAGATTGGGGTACTGCATTTGCTGGGACAAGTGTTCCATAAGGAACATCTCGACTGCCCGTTTGCCTGTGCTGATACGGCATTGGGCAGCCACCGGCTCGGCGGCGACCTGGCCGCCATTTTCGTCGATATGCACGCGGAAGCGACGTCGGAGAAAAACGCCATGGGCGTCTATCTGGACGGACGGGTCAGTGCGGTGGTCGGTAGCCATACCCATGTTCCCACCTCCGATGCCCGCATTCTGAAAGGCGGCACGGCCTACCAGACCGATGCCGGTATGTGCGGCGACTACCATAACTCTGTCATTGGGTTCCAACCAGATGCGCCCTTGGCTATCTTTACTATGAAAATGCGCAAGCAACGTATGGCTCCAGCTACCGGTGTCGGCACGTTCTGTGGTACATTAATAGACATAGACGGTGCTACCGGGTTGGCAACATCCATCCGCCCACTACAACTCGGCGGCGCGATTGGAATGGAAACAGGGTAAAAAAAAGAATATGCGCAGCTATAACGCTACATCATATTCTTCTGACGGAGGTTCATACTCTACCCCTTCATAAGGATGGTATTGTCCACGCTCATTGCTAATAATACCCCAGACAGTTACCAAAAAGTGCTGGCCGATATGATCCATTTCAGCCTGTGTGAGTGGAAGCTTGAGCTTCACTCTCAATAACATAAACATTTGACCACTGGGACCAGAAAGAGTCAGCACAGCCTCATCAGCAACTGCCTTCCCTACATCAGCAAGGTATTGTTTTACTTTACTAAAATAGTCATCGGCGTATCTCACACCAGCGGCGCATTCAAACTGATAGGTAACCATACAGGAAACCTCAACGTGATGGACGGACTATAACTATCTCACCAATACGGTTACGTCAACTTTCCCGTAGTTGAATGAAAGATTCAAGCGTCTTCCTGAACGCTGATACCTTCTTCTTCTTCATCCTCGGCATCAACGTCGACGCTTGGCTTGGCCAGCGCGGTCACATTCTTCTGCGACGCCGCCTTGGTGCGTACCAGCTTGCCCTGCTGATTATCCCATGTGTACTGATAGACTACGGTTTTCACACCGGTCATCACAATGTCACCATCAGCAAGTTGCAACACATCAAAGCCTTTCTGCAGCGCGTCATTAATCAGTGCCGACGACTGGCGCAAATAGCGCGGATCGGACATATTTTCCATCATGGCCTCTTCTGCCGGTGTTCCGGGCGTAGGCGTTGTTGCCTTGCTTGCCAGATCCAATTTTTTGATCAGATTATTATTGTATGTGCTCATAAGACTTATCCTTCCTTTCCTAGGGAAAAATTAACTATCACTAAATCAATCGCAAGGAAAGACCTAATGTTGTTTGTGTTTATGAAGCTTTTGTGAACATTGCTGGGCATTGTTCCCCCCACTCCTACATCTTTTGTTCATGCAGGTTTCATAGCGCCATTGCGTGTAAGTTTCAAGTTGGATTATCGTTTTTGGCGTTTTTATTACGCTTGACAGAATCTAAGTCACTGTATTTGTTCCGTGAATCTAAAAACCCATACTCCATCACCGGCAGCATCCGCATGCTCTTCTCGCGAAATCCGGCAAAGCTCTCATAAATGCGCCGGTTGATGCCCCCCACTTCACCACTACGATGCAGCACCTCTTCCGAAAGTTCAAACATAGCGCGCTGTACGTCGTCTGGATAACGGCCAATCGTCAGTGCATCTATTTTCTGCAATTCGGCAAAGGCCGTTACGTTATTCGCATAATATTCCGATGTCATCAGCATCGTCTCAGTTGCACAGGCAGCTTTAACAATACGTTTCAGCTCCGGCGTCAGCGACTCATAGGCCTTGCGGTTAATCATCAATTCCAGTGACGCGCCGCCTTCATGGAATCCCGGCCCGTAGTAATAGTTGGCAATCCGGTGGAATCCGAACGCCATGTCATTCCACGGCCCAACCCACTCCAGCGCATCGATTACCCCCTGCTGCATGGCGGTGTAGAGTTCGCCACCGGGAATCGTTTGGGGTGATGCACCCAGCCGGGTGACAATCTCTCCCGCCAATCCCGGCATGCGGATTTTGAGTCCTTTCATATCCTCCAGCGAATGAATCGGTCGGTTAAACCAGCCGCCCATCTGTGCTCCTGTATTCCCAGCCGGAAACGACACCAGCCCGAACTCGGCATAGAGCGCATGCATCAACTTCAACCCACCGCCATAATAGAACCATGCGGTCTGTTCCTGCGCCGTCAGCCCCCCTGGCACTGCACAGAAGAAGGCAAAGGCGGGATTCTTGGCCAGCCAGTAATAGGGCGCGGCATGAGCCATTTCGATCGATCCGTCAGCACAGGCATCGAACACACCCAGCGCCGGGGTTAACTCACCGGCACCATAAGGAGTCACTGTCAGTTGTCCCTCGGACATCACGGTAATTCGCTCTGCCAGGCGGCTGGCTCCTACCCCCAATCCCGGCAGGGATTTAGGCCAAGTCATCGCCATGCGCCATTCCCGCTTACCGCTCAGCGCGGCGGGGGCTTTCGCAAGTGCATGAGTGGTTCCCATTCCGGCCAGTGCCGCTGCACCGGCGCCTGCCTTGAGAAACGCTCGACGGGAATGTGATGACTTTGTCATGGCAATACGCTCTCGACTCCATTTCCATACACCATCAGCGCATACACGGTATAGGTGATCCACACGATCACCATCAATGGAATCCCGGCTTTGAGATAATCGCCAAAGGTATGATGCCCCGGCCCCATCACCAGCAGGTTGGTCTGGTATCCGATGGGCGACGCGAAGGAGCAGGTATTGCAGGCAAATAGCACCGCAAAAATAAACATTTCCGGCGGAACACCCAGCGTGATGGCCGTATTGACCGCGATTGGCGTAAACAGTAACGCCGTCGCATTATTACTCAGCACATTGGTCAACACCGCCATTAACACGAACAGCGCCGACATCACCCAGACCGCCCCCACGCCATCCATCGCGGCAATCAGCTCCTGTGCTAAAAACCCAGCACCACCAGTAATCTGTAATGCCCCGGCCATCGCCATCCCGGCAGTAACCAGCATAATAATTTGCGTATCCAACGAACGCAGCGCCTGCCTCGGCGTCAGGCACCCAGCGAAAATACAGGCCGTCGCCCCTATCAATGCGCCAATATAGACCGGCAGTACATTAAACGCCGCCAGTGCTACCACACCCATAAAAATCCCATTCGCACGCCAGGCCAATTTCCGGGATGGCAGTTCACGGCGTGACCATTCCATCAGCATCATATCTTTATGACCCCGGATCGCCTCCAGATGGTCGCGCGTCCCCATCACCAGCAGCACATCTCCCGCCGCCAGCCGACTCTCTGTCATCCGTGAGGTAATCATCCGGGAACGTCGCTGAATCCCCAGCACCGTACAATGATAATGATGGTAAAATCCGATCTGCTCGATGCTCTGACCGATCATGCGGGAGGCCGGTGTAATCAATACTTCCGCCACACTGAGATTCTCTGCCTGTGCACTTTCTTCTTCTCCCAGATCGGCATTGAGGGTAGAAATGCGGCCGAACAGCTTCTTGTCCTTATGTGACGCTAGTTTGATGACGGATTCCTTCGTCACCGTCAGCACCAGCACATCAAACGGCTTAATCGTCAGCTCTTCTTCAAACGGCGGCAAATAGGCATGCTCGCGCCGTTGTAACATCCGCACCGAATAGCCGGAAATATCCAGCAATTCCGGGTCGGTCACTGATTTACCAACAAGTTCGGACTTCACCGGGATTTCCAGTTGTACCACAAACTCCTTGGCCTCATCACCAATCACGTCACTAGCCAGTGGCGCCCGATCCGGCAGCAGGCGCGGAAGGATGAGCAACACATAGACGAATCCAACGGCAGCAATGATGGTTCCCGGTACGATAAAGTCAAACATCTGCAAGGGCTGCATCCCGATCGATTGCAGCGCACCGGAGACGATCAGGTTGGTGGAAGAACCGATCAGTACCATTGTCCCGCCCAGAATGGAGGCGTAGGATAAGGGAATCATTACCTTAGAGGCCGAAAGCTTCATCTCTTTGGCAATTGCCAGCAGGATCGGAATGAAGATCACCACCGCCGGCGTATTATTGATGAAGGCGCTGAGCACTAGTACTACTAGTAGTGATACCGCAATGGCCAGCCGATAATAGGAACCGAACCAGCGAAAAATTAACTGCGTCACCCCCTCCAG
Organism: Rickettsiales bacterium; assembly: GCA_028279475.1. GTDB lineage: Bacteria > Pseudomonadota > Alphaproteobacteria > Rickettsiales > UBA998 > JANQNR01. The sequence goes on from JANQNR010000013.1 coordinate 50,224, forward strand.
CGACCCGGTATTGACGATCGCCTGCCCCAGCACCAATAACGCAAGCACTGCTACCAAAGCTGGGTTGGACAACCCTTCCAGGAACATTGCAGCATCGACACGCGTCCCATCCGCGTGATGATAGGGAATCAGATGGAATAACCCGACAATGGTCACAAGCAATACTAGTGACACCGCTTCCAGCGGGAATTTGTCCGCAGCAAATACGACGATGGCCAATAAGATAATCGCCATCACCGCCCACATGTGGAACCCTGATGGCAGCGCTCCAATCAATACGTCCATGCCCACCTCATCATTCACACCCATACCGATTTATTGCGATGATGTCACGAGGTAAAATAACCCATTCTTCCGACTGGATTTTTACGACATTGTGTTATAAAGTCGCTCTTGCCAGATGGTCGGGTGATCGCACAGCGCCGCTGTGAGGAAAGTCCGGGCTCCATGGAACGCGGTGGCGGGTAACGCCCGCCGGGAGTGATCCCAGGGAAAGTGCCACAGAAAATAAACTACCTATCTTTGGATGGGAAAAGGTGAAACGGTGCGGTAAGAGCGCACCGCGCGCCTGGTAACAGGCGTGGCAGGGTAAACCCCACCGGGAGCAAGACCAAATAGGGATGATTGCGCAGCTGCGCCGGTGGGTTCCGCACCGTCAGTCATCCGGGTAGGTCGCATGAGGGCATCCGTGAGGGTGCTCCCAGATGAATGATCACCTCCGCTTCTTTGCAAGCGAGACAGAACCCGGCTTACAGACCATCTGGCAATATATTATTCTTACGAGCCTTACGAAGGATATGGGAAGGCTGTTTCGACACCGAAATAAAACCATTCCGCGCCAATAGCATGGTCGGTTTCCGTTTTCGGCAGCACAATGACACCGTCCTGCGTGGCGGTAATCTCCTCTCCGTCTTCATAGCGAGCGATCACCTCGCCTTGACGTACCGGCTGCGCATGCCGCCATGGCTGCGCCAGAACACCCGGTTTTTCCTGATAGAACACCTGTTCCATACGGATACAATGTTGTGTATTGACGTCATAGGCCGGGGTCGGATCATCGGAAATCATATCGAAATGCGCCAGCGCCCGAAGAATGCCCTGATACCCGATCAATGGCGCATCCGCATTGTGATGATGCCCGCACTCGAGTGTCACAGCGATACCGCTACGCTCATTCATGCGTGTGTAATCCGTTGTACCAATAGCGGCGCGGCGCTGCTCTTCCGTGTCCGCTTTACCGAACGCTTCCGCCCAGCCATAAACATAGGTGTCTACGCCGAGCGCGCGAGCAAAGTCGATTTCTTCGTAGGAGGTGTTTCCAAGAAAACAAAACGCGTCGCCTTGCGACTGGTAGGAATGCAGATCCAGTAACGCATCGGCATGATCCAGCAAACCGCAAAGCACACCATCCAGACTGTCTTCATAGTTTTGGTGCGTCTCTTTAGGATAAAAATGCCGGTTTAGATTGCGGTCAATGAACCGCTGATTGGCCATATATGCGCCCGGATTGCAGATAGGTACGAACGTCACGGTTCCGTTATGAAGTACGATTTCCTTAGACTGAAGCGCACGCACTGCCTGTGAAATGGCCTCTGGACCACAATGCTCATTGCCATGGATGGCGCCAAAAACGACCAGATGTTTTCCGGGGCGGGTTGAATGGAAGGTGATTTGCTCAATGGTCATAATGATCTCGTGCGATTTGACTCGTCACTCCGGCGACTTGTCTCGCCAAAGCGCAGCGGCGGCGGAAGGCCGGAGTCCAGTAAAAGAAAACATCAAATAACATTTTCTGACGTCTATTGTCTTCCTGACAATAGACTATTCCTGGATTCCGTCGCCTCGTGGCCTTCTGGCCACTCGCGTGTCGGAATGACAAAGTTAAAACCATAGATTATCCCCTTGTAAATATATAATGATTTTCGTTGGATAACGATGATGCATATTGATACCCGGCGCTATCGAAATCTTTCAATGCTTCCGGTTCGTTCAACCGGTGGCGAATGACGTAATCCACCATCATGCCGCGCGCTTTTTTGGCATGAATACCGATGATCTTATAGTCGTCGCCCTTACGTTCTTTAAAGTCTACGGTCAGGAAACGACCAGATAATGTGTTGGATCGAATAGCTTTACTATATTCACTAGAAGCGAGATTGATGACCACTTCGCCCTCGGGATCCTGATTCAGTGCTTCTGTAATCGTATCGCCCCAGAAATCATACAACGTATTTCCGGCATCCGTGTGAAGCTTCGTACCCATTTCCAACCGATATGGGTAGAGATAGTCAAGTGGCCAAAGCAGTCCATACAGTCCTGAAAGAATACGCAGATGGCACTGCGCAAAAGCCAGCGCGTCGTCATCATAGTCTGCTACACCAATTGGAACGTACACATCGCCTTTGAAGGAAAACAGTGCCGGTTTGGCATTGCCGTCATCCAGTGGCATGGAAAAGTCACGATAGCGCGCAACATTGAGCGTGGCGAGCTTGTCACTGATCCCCATCAACTCGCCCAGCTGTTCGGGGGTATAGTCACGCAATACCGAAACCAGTGTCTCCGCCTCACGGAGAAATCGTGGCTGTGTTGCCGCAACTGACCGTGTCATGTTAGATTCATCCAGCGTTTTGGCAGGAGAGATAAGAAGTAGCATGGCGTGTGAGTTACTCCGTTTCCGGCATGCGGGCAACATATTGCACGATCTGGTAATCCGGGTAGAGATTGACCAGGTCATTAGCAATTAACTCCAGTCCAGCCTGTTGTATATAGTGTCGGACATACCCATCACTATGGCCGAAGCGCCCCAGACCGGGAATTAGTCCGAAACGGCCTTCCTCGCCGAAACGCTCCACCTGAAACACGAACACACCACCCGGTCTGAGGCCTCGTGCCGCACCGGCAATTACCTGAGAGATGTCACCAACATAATTGAATACATGGGCGGCAACGATGGCGTCAAATTGTGGCTTGCGAAGATCCATCACGTAATGTCGGATGTCCTGATAGACGGCTTCAGTATAAACGCGCCGATTGTCGGGGCGACGCTTATATTTGGCAAGATCGAGCATCTCATGACAGAAATCGACACCAGTAATCTCCTCCGCATGCTCAGCCAGCAGCACGCCGCACAGGCCGCTACCACATCCAAGTTCCAGCACCGTGTAATTCGTGCGTCGCCGGTCCAGCGCATCCCAGACGGCTTCATCGGCGAGTAGATGCCCCCGATAACCGGAATCCAGCTGCGCTGTTTCATACCCGTCAGCGCGTGAGGAAAAATAATCATGCGCAATGCGCGCCGGCATGGTGGTTGGTTGTTGCTCCGGCGGCAAGGCGTCCGGTTTGAGTGTGCACAGCATGAACACGGCCTCTTCATCCTGCGGATTCAATTGCACGGCCTTTCGCAACGGTGCCAGCGCCTTGTCCATTTCGCCCAGCGACAGATAGCAGCAACCCAGCAAATAATGCGCCTGCTGATGGTTCGGTGCCAACCAAAGCGTTATTCTCAAGCGCAAGATAGCGTCGGTATAATGGCCAGCTTCCGTCATACGCTGTCCAATCACAAAATTGGTTTCCGGAATGTGCTGCATTTTGTAGAGCAACTCATCGATCCAGCGCGCCGGCGCATCGAGAAACGAGAACAGACCATTGGTCATTCGGGCAAGGAGTCCCTGCTTTTCCGGCGTATGGGTTTCCTGAAACGTCGCGGTATCCTGAGAAATCGGCGTAGGGTGTTCCTGTGTCATAAGCGTGGCTCCCCTCATCATTAGGGTTGCAATCCTGATAGGTTACGATAGCATCTTACCATTCTAGCGGATTAGAGGACAGGATGCAAAATAATCAGCAGCAAGGCACGTTTGAAGGCGCTTCGAGTGTTGATCATGACGAAATTGCCAAGTTCAGTGCAATGGCGGATGCATGGTGGGATCCGAATGGTGCGTTTAAACCGTTGCATGCCATTACACCGCTGCGCATTGACTACATACGCCGTCATGCCTGTGCTCATTTTAACCGCGATGCTGCCATGCCTACGCCATTGGCGGGGTTGACCGTGTTGGACATTGGCTGCGGGGGCGGACTGGCATCAGAGCCGATGGCGCGATTGGGTGCACAAGTGAAGGGAATTGATGCTTCAGGGAAAAATATTGCCATCGCTTCATCACATGCGCAGCAACAGGCACTCGCAATTGATTACCAGAATACGACGGCGGAGGAAGTTGCCGCAACCGGCCAGACCTATGATCTGGTCATTGCGCTGGAAATTATTGAACATGTCGCTGACGTTCACCTGTTTCTGGAAACGCTGGCGTCACTGACGGCTCCGGGGGGGATGCTGGTCATCACCACGTTGAATCGGACGTTAAAATCGCTTCTGATGGCAAAAATCGGGGCTGAGTATGTCTTACGCTGGCTCCCTATCGGCACCCATGACTGGCACAAATTTCTGCGCCCTTCGGAAATTATCTTACCACTACAACAGCACGGCATGGTGCAACGTGATCTCAGCGGCATGGTCTACCACCCGCTCACCCGTGACTGGTCACTGGACGCGGACGATATCAGTGTGAATTATCTGGTCTGCCTGACGCGCCCGTGAGCGAATGGCTGCTTTTATTGCTGGCTAGCGGGTTTGCCGGGGCATTAAATGCAGTGGCAGGTGGTGGCAAGCTCTTCGTCTTTCCTGCATTATTGTTCGCCGGCGTGCCACCGATCGCCGCCAATGCACTCTGTACCATCGTGCTGTGGCCCGCAGCGTTGGCCAGTATTGCCGGGTACCGCGCGCAGCTTGCATGTTCCATCAAAACACTGGGATGGATGCTACCAATCGCGGTCATTGGCGGTTGGCTGGGCGCAGAATGGTTGCTGTCAATACAGGAGAAGACCTTTACGCAGATGATCCCTTGGCTATTACTAGCCGCGACATGTATGTTTCAATTCGGAAAGCGTATCACTGCACGCATTGCCTCACGTTTTGAACACCATCAGGGCTACAGTATGGCACGTACCGGATTGGCGGCATCCCTTCTATTCGCAACGGCAGTGTATGGCGGGTTTTTCGGTGCCGGTATCGGGATTCTCATATTGGCGATATTGTATATTTTCGATATGGAAGACATACACCAGATGAACGCACTAAAAACCGTAATGACGTCGGGTATTCATGTGGCCGCATTGATTACATTTGTTGCCTCGGGCATTATAGTGTGGGAATACGCATTCGCAATGATTCCAGCAGCGATACTAGGTGGGTATGCCGGTGCGCGCCTGGCACTGCGAACGCCTGTGCAATACGTGCGCCGGTTTGTATTGACCATTGCCTGGGGCTCTACTTGTTATTTTTTCTACACTCTTTAATCAGCAAACAGAAAATGCAGGGCGCATTGTACTGACTCATCGGTCAATTTGTAGCTGGCATCCAGGTCAGTTTGCGCATGTCCGCCATCGTTAGCGGCAGAACAAGCATCATCCCAGTATTTTGCCCTGACCACCCCATAGGCCGGATGGCCATCATCAATTTTCTTATCGATATTCCAGGCGTCCTCCGGCTTTAAGGCCGGATCATCCGTATCATGGTCACTGCTATCGTCTCTACCAAATTCAAAATGATGGCGTCCGTAATCACCGGCATAGTCTTCACCGCTACCGCCATAGCCATTACCAAAATTGTCAATACCCCAGCCCGTACCGAGGATGGCGGACGCCGGTACATTTTCACCGATGACATCGTCACTGACTGCCTGAGAACCAGCAATGCCGGTAAAGCTTCCTTCAATCATGCCGGCATTAGCCAGATGCTGCCAGAACATGTGCCCTTCACTTTCTTCGGCAGCATTAGCAGCGTCTTTGGTAATGGTGCCATTCCCGTCACCGTTACAGGTGCCAGGGGTTCCATTGGGAATACCGGCATCGGAACAATGAGTTGTATTATCACCCCAATAAGTCGTCGCGTCCGTCATGTCGCCAGGCCAGGCAAAATATTTTTCCTTGAAATTATGGGTAGCAGCTTTGTAGTTCGTGTATTCCGTCACGACCGACCGCAACTCTGAAGCATGAATCAATGCCTGCCCGGCCATAATGCCTCCCACAATCAAAGCGATAATGGCAAGCACAACAGACAGCTCCACCAATGTGAAACCCTTAGAAGCATGTAAAGCGCGCATAAAATTATTTTACTGATTTTTTAGTTAATTTCTTGTTAATGCAAGCCTATGTTCTTTAGAAAGGCATGATGATGAGCTTGTATCCCCCTTCAATCATTCTGGTTCGCCCGCAAATGGGCGAGAATATTGGCGCGACAGCACGTGCCATGATGAATTTCGGATTGCATGATTTGCGGTTGGTAGCGCCTCGTGACGGATGGCCGAACCCCAAGGCTCATGAAATGGCGGCACGTGCCAAGCCGATCATTACGGGGGCGCGGTTATTTCCTACATTAGCGGAAGCGCTCTCGGATTGCCATCAAGCTTATGCCGTATCCGCCAGAATACGGGAGATGACAATGCCTTGTTATGTTCCGGCACAAATGCAGGAACTGCCGTTATCAAAACCGATAGCACTGGTCTTTGGTCCGGAAAATAACGGGTTGAGCAATGATGATGTGGCATTATGTCATGGGCTGATTACGATTCCCACCGCACCAGAGAACCCGTCACTGAATCTGGCGCAAAGTGTGGTGATACTGGCCTATGCATGGTTTCAGACGACTCGGGCAATCGATATGCCGGTCAACGGTGTTTCGGACAGGCAGGCGTCCATTGGCGAGGTAGAGGCGCTGCATGAGGCACTGGCGGCACAACTGACCGCATCCAATTTTTTTAGTGCACCGCAGAAAGAAGCACTTATGCGGCGGAATGTCCGACAGATGCTGACTCGTATGCCATTGACCTCTCAGGATGTGCAGTCATTGCACGGAATGTTACGAATACTGACCGCAGGATCGTAATAAAACTGTCATCCGAAATCATAGTAAAAACAAGTATAATAGGGGAAAATTATAAGTATTAGTAATGGGATTTCTCGGCGGAATTTTTGGTTTTATTACCACCCTTATCATGGCGCCATTCAAAATTATCGGCAGTGCGCTTAGCGGTGCCTTAGGTGGTGCGCCTGAAGGAGCGAAATGGGGTGGGTTGCTCGGATTGATCGCCGGGGCGTTCACCGGATGGAAGCGTTCTAAAAACGGCGAAGATGCGAATGTCTTTTCCAGTGCCGTGGGGGGTGCATTCACAGGAGCGATCACCGGAGGTGTCATTGGTGCCGGAGCGGTAGCCACGAAGAATACGGTCGAGCAAGTCATCCAACAGGGGAGCCAACTGGCCTCCAATGCTGACCAGGTCGGCAGCTCCCTGGTGCCGCCTCCTACCCCGAACGCCAATCAAGGACAGGCTCCGAGACGAGGCTAATCATTCATTTTAGGCAGCGCGTGACCAGGGACCGCGCGGCGGTCGGTAAGAAGGGTCGGAGGCCATTGCTTCCAATGCCCGAACACGATTCACTGTATTAGGATGCGTAGAAAACAGATTATCCACCCGACGCATATGCAGCGGGTTGATGATAAATAAATGCGCGGTGGCCGGGTTCTGTTCGGCTTGGTAATTATCCACCCGTTTTGCCCCCTGTTCAATTTTCTGCAAAGCCGATGCCAGCGCCATCGGATCCTTGCATATCTCTGCACCTGTTCGATCCGCAGCATATTCCCGTGTACGGGATATGGCCATCTGTACCAGCATCGCTGCCATTGGCGCGAGTATCATCACGGCCAATGTACCGATCATGCCACCAGGCTGGTCACGCCGTCCACCAAAGAACATGGCATAATTGGCCAGCATGCCCAATGCACCGGCAATGGTGGCGGTGATGGTCATAATCAACGTGTCGCGGTTGCGGATATGCGCCAGTTCATGGGCAATCACGCCACGCAGTTCCTGGCGATTCAATAGTTGCACAATGCCCTGCGTGACCGCAACGGCGCCGTTTTCCGGGTTGCGCCCGGTAGCAAACGCATTAGGTTGCGGCGTATCAATCATGAATACGCGAGGCATTGGCATATTGGCATTGCCTGCCAGTTCCCGCGTCATATCGTAGATGTCACCCGAGGTTAGTGGCTTGGCGCCATACATGCGCAGGAGCATTTTATCCGATGACCAGTAGGAGATGACATTCATCACCAGCGCTATGCCCAACGCAATCACCATGCCCGGCTGCCCACCCATCATCAGTCCGGCCATGCCGAACAGCGCCGTCAAACCGGCAAGCAGGAGTGCGGTTTTCATGTAGTTCATGTGTTGCTCTATAGCAGAAAACCGACTGGAGGGGTAGTGAAATCGCCGATGTAAGAAGGACGCTTAGAGCCTAGTTGTCGCCGAACAGGCCACCCTGCTGATTAACCTTGATAAACGCCGGTCCAAGAATAATCATGAAAAAAGCTGGCATCAGCATAGTGATAAGGGGGATCGCCATCAACGCTGGCAGACGTCCTGCTTTCTCTTCCGCCAGCATGAGGCGTGTCTGGCGATAGTCATCGGACAGTACCCGCAACGTATCGGTCAGATTCGTTCCAAAACGTTCCGTCTGGATAAGCGCTGCCACGAGAGAGCGATAGGCTACCAGGTCGGTACGTTCGGCCAGATTCATCAGAGCTTGAGAACGATTGTTCAATAGCGCCAGCTCCAACCGGGTCTGATTAAGTTCACGGGCTAACTCCGGATGTGCATGGGTCAACTCATCGCAGACCCGGTTCATTGCCGCATCAAGTGCCAGTCCTGACTCCACGCAGACAACCATCAGATCCAACCCGTCAGGGAAGGAGCGAATCAGTTCCTTCTGGCGTTTTTGGGTGGCGTTCGTCACGTAGAGTTGTGCACCGAATAACCCAAAGACCATCAGTAATGATCCAAGCGCCAACGATACGTCATCGCCTTTTAATAACAGCATAACAGCAATCAGCGTTACCACGTATGAAAGCACACGCCGGTAGAAAATCAAGTAAGCCGGCGCCCCCGGATTGGTAATGCCCGCAATCAGCGTTTCTCTTCGTGCTTCATAGAGCGCGGTATCCATGTCAATGCCCATGACCCGAAGAAACTGTTCCGCCGCTTTTGCCAGCGCTGGCGGTTCCTGTTCCAATTCTACGGGAGAATCAATATCCGGGCTATAGCCCAGATCATCATAGTTCTGCGTCAGGCGCGCTTCCCGCTCCACCCGTTTGATCCGCTGCTGGCGAGTGATCGCCGCATCGATGGCAAGGTAAACCACAAAGAACAGAATCGCAATGATTGCAGCGACAACTATTTCCTGATTTTCGAACATCGTTACGCCCTACCCCTATATATCGATATTAATCATTTTTCGGACAATAATCTGAGAGAGCACAACCAACCCACCAGCAATCGCTAACACAATATTTCCTGATGAGGTGTTAAATAACGGCTCCAGGTGGTCGGGCGACATATAGAGTAAAACACCGAACATAACGATAGGAATGGCTGCCAGAATATACCCCGTAGTGCGCCCTTCCGAGGTCATCGCACGGATTTTCTGGCGCAGTTGCTTGCGCTTGCGGATGATATTGGAGAGATTACCAACGATTTCCGCCAGGTTACCGCCGGTTTCCTGCTGAATTTTCAATACGACAACGAAAAACCGTACGTCCTGCTCATCAACGCGCGTCATTAAACGACTCAATGCTTCATTGAGCGGGCGTCCCAGCGCCAGTTCGTCCGATACCTGACGAAATTCACTCTTCACCGGGTCTTCCATATTCTCCACGACCATCTTAAAGGCGCTATTGATAGGAAAACCGGACTTGACACTACGCACAATCATGTCCAGCACATCCGGAAACATGTCGATAAACTGACGGCGGCGTTTTTCAATGGCCGATTGCAGGATTTTATTACCAAGCCAGATCGGTACAATGAATGCGGCTACGATAAAGCCCGGATGCAACGCATAATGTGAAATAGCCCATAATCCCACCAGAATCAGCCCAAGGATCATCACAATAAACGTGGTGGCACTGTCCTGCCGTCCTGCCTTGACGATTTTCACTACGATATTCTTGCCAAACGGCAGAACAGAGAGGAACTTCAAGATAGGGGAATCATCAAGCTCTGCTTTTAGAATTTCCAGCGCTTCATCGGCTTCACTGCGTTTAACGCCGAGATTCTCATTCTCTTCCATAATCTGGCTGAGAACATGGCGATTATGCGCCGTATTGGCGGCATAACGACCGGCAAACACCTTACTGAAGATCAGATAGGCGGCAATTCCGACAACAATAGCAATAAAAGCGGGTATCATAGGGTTACATTGTACGCGATATGCCTAAACAATCTACTAATTCCTGCTCCAGCCCGTAATATTCGGCTCTGGGAAGAAAACGCGGCCGGATTTTGTGTGATATGAACTCCCCTTGCAGATTACCGTTCGCATCCACACCGCCGGACTTAAAGCTGAACAGGGTTTGCGTGGTAATGATTTCACCTTCCTGACCGACCACCTCTTCAATATGGGTAATACGACGACGACCATCACGCATACGCTGAAGCTGGATAATCAGTTGGACAGCGCTGGAAATTTGATAACGCAGTGAAGCATCACTAACTTTCACGCCGGACATATTGACGAGGTTCTCAATCCGGGAGAGACAATCACGCGGCGAATTAGAGTGAATGGTCGCCAGAGATCCGTCATGGCCGGTATTCATGGCAGAGAGCACGTCAATGACCTCATCGCCACGGATTTCCCCAAGAATAATCCGATCAGGACGCATTCGCAGGGCGTTTTTCACGAGCTGCCTCTGAGTGATTTCGCCAATACCCTCATTGGACGCCGGGCGAGTTTCCAGCCGGAGCACATGGGGCTGAGCCAATTGCAATTCAGCCGCATCCTCAATCGTAATCACCCGTTCGCCATAATCAATATGGTTGGATAACGCATTGAGCAGTGTTGTTTTCCCACTTCCCGTTCCACCGGAAATAATAATGTTGAGCCGAATATTGGCGCAAACTTCTAGGAATCGCGCCATATCCGGTGTCATGGAGTCATAATGAACATAATCACGCAGGCTGATTTTATTCTTTTTAAATTTCCGGATGGACACCAGTGCGCCGTCCAGCGCCAGTGGAGGAATAATAGCGTTAAAGCGCGACCCGTCAGGTAGCCGGGCATCTACCATCGGGCTGGCCTCGTCAATACGGCGTCCGACCCTAGTAACGATGCGCTGGATAACCGCCATCAGGTGCTGCTCATTCATGAACGTGACATCGGTTAGATAGATCTTTCCGCCTTTTTCAATATAAATCTGCTGGGCAGTATTGACCATGATATCAGCGACATCTTCATCCTTGAGCAATGGTTCCAATGGACCATAGCCGAGAATTTCATCAATCACCTGCTCCTGAAGCGCCTGCACTTGTGACCCGGTAAGCGGTGCGTCCACTTCTTGCAGTATTTTTCCGGCTTCCTGATGTACGCGGGAACGGCGACGCTCCATCGGCAATTTGTAGAGATTCACTAAGTCGATTTTATCGACCAACTCGTTGATGAGCCACATTTTGGTGTCAACGAACTGTGCCGTTTCATGGCTTTTATCTAGATAACGGACGAGTTCAGGCTCATGTTGCAGACCTGCGAATTCGGATGCGATACCCTCTTTCGCCACCATATCCGTGGAGCCGGGAATGACGGCGGGCAGGTGTGCATCACCACCGACCGGCAGATTGGCGTTGGGAGTCGCTTCATCGGATGGTGCATTCGTCGTAGGCTGCGGCGCAGGAGAGGCAGCAGACTGTCCGGCACCCGGCTGTTTTTTACCGAACATCAGCTTGCTCTGCTATCTGGCGTGCAATTTTTTGCAGCTCATTGGCCAGTTGTGATTTACCAACCGCATCTACTGGAATGCCCCGGTTCTCCGACTGGCAAATGGTTTTAATATCATTCGGCAGATAATGGTCAATACTGTGACCAAGGATGCGTTCAAAGTCCTTTGGATGAAGTGCTTCCTTGTAGCGTGAGCCGCTGCGATTAATCACGATGGAAATCGGCTTATTGCCAAAACCGAGATCGGTCCAAGTATTGAGTAACCTGGAGCAATGCGTAATGGATTTCAATAATAGCTGCGCCACTAATATGACACGGTCGCTAAAACCGATAGTGGCTGAAATCCAGTGATTCCAGCGATGGGGTAAATCCAGAATTACGTATTCATAATTGCTGGCCAGATGATTAACAAATTCCCGAATCAGCTCCGGTTCGATATGCGGCATGAAATGTAGGGATTGAGGAGATGTGATAATATCCAAACCATCCCGATAATGTACCACCATACGACTAATAAGTGTGCCATCAACGCCGCGTTCCGGGTGCTCAAAAATCTCCTTCGTACCGTATGTGGGTTGGAGCTCTAACTGGCGTGCAATCATTCCGAACTGATAGTCCAGATCAACCAGCACGACTTTCTTCTGATGTTCCTTAGCTAACAAATAACCAACATTGAGCGCCACCATACTGGAACCGTCACCCGAACTACCTCCCATGCAGGAAATAATCTGACCAGTGGCATTGCTTGCCATATCACTTTGCAGCAAGGCATTACGAATTTCATCAAATGGAGTGGGGTAATTGAAATATTCCGAGACACCGCGATCAATAATTGCTCGGTAAAAACGAATGTCGTTGGTAGCACCAATTACTACCACTTTTGTTCCCGCCTGGCACTGTTCGGCCAGCATATCAATTTCAGGCAAGATGTCATGACTGCGCTCACCAATATAAATAATGATATAACGCGGACTATAGCGGCCTTCCCGCAAACGTCCAGCTGCATCTGCCGGGCTACCTTCTACGATTTCCGCCTGCTGATAACCAAGTGCTTGCGCTATTGCATTGACATCCTCCATTTCTTCTGGGGATGTAACGATAGCTAAAAGCGGACTAAACTCCATAACAGTAACAGTATATTTCCTGCCGTTTAATTGGAACCCTGGAAGTTCACCTGTTCAAGGTCCTGATCTCCACCAAAGAAGTCTTTGGCATCAAAATCCCGATACGCTTGAACACCTTTCATGGTTGATTTACCGTCATAGAAGCCCAGAAGGTCTGGATTAACAAACTGACGGCGATCACTGACCATTTGCACAATATTGGAAGCAATGGAGCAACCAAATGCCGGGTGATTCAGATTATAAGGATTAATGCGGTTATCAATATAGTGATGTTGGCAATCATGAGCAATGACACGCTCATAGACCAAATTCACTTCACTGACATGGGATGGTATCCATTCATATTCCACACCATATAAACTCAGCGTTTCTTCCACGGAATCACACAATATATCACCTTCCATGCAGTAGATTTCCGCACGGCTTGGCTGGTCTGCTTCCGCCCACTCCCGTATTTCTTGCACTGATTCAGTGCCAAGTAATTCAACCGTCACAATCTCCGATGACACATCCAGCAATGACTCAGGCGTACCTCGCTCGCTATGTGCACCTTCTGGAATGGAAGAGCACGCAGCCAGTGATGTAACAAGAGCAGTCGTAAGAAGGGTTTGTATCGCTTTCATAGTTTAATCTACCATAAACCCAATCGGGCCTTCAATCGTTGGAGTTTGTGACAGACGGTCAACATCGCCATGCAGGCTGCCAATCGCACCGTAGAAGAACATTTCCATCATGCTGGCTGGCTTAAAGTTGTCCGTGGGCAGTTTTAGATCTGCGGAAATAATTGGATCTACGATGTAGGGTGTAACAGCCAACACCAATTCGGTTTCTTCACGCTGGAAGCCGACACTACTGAATAAGGCACCAAGAATAGGCACTTCCTTTATGCCCGGAATATTATCCACGCGTGACGCCAGCTCATCCTGAATCAGCCCGGCAATCATAAAGCTTTCACCGGGAGATAGTTCAACGACGGTCTGAGCACGTCGCGTGGAAAGACTTGGAATAAAGAAGCCATCCAGCTGCAAGGCACCATCATTGTTGATTTCTGAAACTTCGGGCTGCACGGCGATACGAATACGATTTTCTGCCAGTACGAATGGCGTAAATTTCACAGATACGCCAAACGGTTTGTACTCAATGGCAACGCCATCCTGATCCGGAACGGGTACGGGGAACTCACCACCGGCAAGAAATTGCGACTCTTCTCCAGAAAGCGATACTAGATTCGGCTCCGCAAGCACTTTAAAGAGGTTGTCTCTCTCCAAGGCTTCGAGCATGGCGGCAATACCATTGCCATTAGAATTGATCAGACTACCAGACGCAAAGCCACGCGTATTATCCAGATCACCCACATTAAATCCACCAAAGCTCAACTGGCTGTCAACCAAAAACGCATCAATACCACTACCAGTTCCTAGTGCGAAGAGACTATCTCCACCGGATTTGATTGCCTGGAGATTGACGCCCAGGTTTTTCAATGCGGAACGACGAATTTCACCAACCCTTACTCTTAACATCACTTGCTGCCCTGATGTCACCTCCAGCAGGTTCATCACTTTGATGTCAGCCGCATCAACGTCTCCACCTCCGCGAGTAATAGCCGGTTCAATAAATTCATTCACAATACGTACGGCGCGTTCCGCTGCCAGAGCATCACTCACGCTTCCCGTTAGCACGATATTGGTGTTGAGCATTTCCACGCCAACATTCTCGTGTGGCAGAAATTCTTTCAGCGACTTACGAATGGCCGGCAAATCATACCCAACATTCACAGTAATATCCCGCAACACTCCGGATTCACCTATAATCCGAACATCAGTAATTCCTAACGCACGGCCAGATACTGAAACCTTGCGCTTATCGTGCACATATGCATCAGCAATATCAGGATTAGCAACAATTACCTCGGTCATATCACTGGAAACGGACACCAGTTCCGAGCGGCCGACCGGCACCATCAAATCTTCTGCTAACGCAGATTCAAATGGCACCATCATACTGATAGATGCCGCAAAGAAGCAGCGCTTCACATATGTTGAAACGGACATTGATTTACTCACTTTCTACCTCTTCTGCCTCTTCTTCATAGACGGGAACTTTGACTTCGGTTTTCTGATTTCCTCTGACCAGCGACACAACATCTTTTCTACCTTCACCGCTGCTGTTCAATCCGGCCACATCCTCAATATTGGTGATTTCGTTGCGCGTAATGATTACAGACTCTTCTTTACCTTCTTTGTCTTCAAGCGAGCGAAGCACCAATGATACGTACCCTATCTCCTGCGCCAGGCGGATACGCTGAGCATCCTCGATGGGCACTTCCAAACTGACCGAAGACGGCAGACGATCTCTTTTACTGCGCGCATCCCCCTCATCATCATTAACATCAACCGTTGCACGTTGATTCACCGCCAGCACTTTGACATTTGAGACCAATGTTTCCGTAACATGCGTTTCATTTACCCCATATTCTTCCCGCACCTCCTGCGGCAAGCGAAACTCCTGCGTCACCACCACATCTACGCGGTCGCCAGGAAGCACAAATCCCGCCAATCCGGCCACACCATCACTGGAGAGTGTAACCATGCGCATACCGCTGGGAAGATTGGCAGCAATAAAACTTGGGTCTTCAGGGTTAGATAATTTGTCGCGGTTGATCGGCTCGCCGGGAACGAAGGTTGCTCTTGCCACCTGCCCTACGACAGACACAGCTTCATCGCTAGACGCCACAAATCCGTCCAGCACCAAATGCGCCGGCCATTGCTTTGACTCCATCATCTCCGGCAGCAACACATCGCCCAAATCAATGGGGGAAGCTGCCACCAATACATCTACTGTTTCAAATGCAGGCTGCTGATCCGTAGACACAACCCGATGATTGTCTCCGCTATCACCCAATATATTGTATGCCAGAAAGAACGCGGCCAAGGCGAAAACGAGTGCAATAATAAATCCAATAATTCTCATATATTATACTTACCGTTAATGTGGAGAGCCTCAATGTAGATGGAAATCCTTATGAATTCATTAAGTCGTTTTCATTGTTACATGCTATCGCAAGTCAGCGTCAAGCGCCATTATTGTATTAATGCCGTGAAGTTCGTGAAAAAGCGCGGCAACGTGATGCTTTTGCCAGAAGCACAAGGCAAATACCAGGAGAACTTGCACTAGGCAGCACAAGCAGATAAAAGAGAGTCATTCATTAATATTGAAATAGAGGGACATAGACATGGGAACGATCGAACAGCGCCTAAATTCACTAGGCATCACATTGCCGGACGTTGCGACACCGGCCGCAAATTACGTACCGCATGTTGCCATTGGGCAACAAGTGTTTATATCAGGAACACTGCCCATGAAAGACGGAAGCCCGCAGGGCATCGCTAAAGTAGGTGCTGATATGACCACTGAAGAAGCAGTGCAAATCGCCCGTCTTTGCGGTATCAATATTCTGGCTGTTTTACGAAAAGCATGTGGCGGAGAGCTAGAGCGTGTGCGCCAATGTGTGAAGCTGGGCATTTTTGTCAATGCCACACCAGAATTCACCGAGCACCCGAAAGTGGCAAATGGTGTTTCCGATTTGATGGTGGAAGTATTTGGCAAAGATATCGGTTCTCATGCCCGCTTCGCCGTGGGGGCCAGCGGTTTGCCATTTGGTGTAGCCGTGGAAGTGGATGCGATCTTTGCCATTGATTGAACGTATTCCTAACCAATAACCAACCAAAATTTCATGAAAATCTTATGGCGCCTTTACGGTGCCCGGCATAGGGTTTGGTAGAACAAACAGGGAGGTGACCTATGTTCAAGCCAACGCTTTATATTAGTCTAACATTACTAGGGTGCATGTTTGCCGGAAAGAATGCCGGTGCGCACGGGGCACCATGTGATTGCCCATGCCCAGAAACGGCACCTTCAGCAACACTGCATGAAAGCCCTACACCAACTCACAGTATTCCTTACCTTTCCGGCGGCATTGGTGAAGGAGAGCAGGAAAAAATGCACCGGGCAAAGGATGATTATAATGTGTACCTGTTATTTGCCGAACAACGGACAGGAGCCTATCTCGCAAACGTACAGGTCCGTGTAAAAAATACAGCAGGTGAAACGCTTTTTTCGCAGGTAAGTGAAGGGCCATTCTTTTATCTGATGTTACCTGAGGGCAGATACACTATTATTGCAAGTTACAAGGGTGCAGACAAACAACATGCCGTTCAGGTGCGAAAAGGGAAAAAGCTGGATAGAATACCCTTTGCCTGGAAAGGTGACATGGATGAATAATGGGTACTATGTCCTAAATGTCCCATTATTAACCGAATTGTAAGTATTCCTTGTTTGAATAGTTAAATTGTGCTAGTCTGTCAGGTAGCTGGTATACAGCGTGATTTTTAACTACTTGTTTTACTTAGGAGAAAACAATGAAACATTTGAAACAATTGATTCGGGATGAATCCGGAGCTACAGCAATTGAATATGGCCTGATTGCGGCCGGTATTGCACTTGCCATTATTATTATCGTTGGGCAGGTTGGTCAAAGTCTTGACGGAGTATACCAGAGAGTTGACCAAGGACTGCAACCAACAGCACCTTAACAGTCATCATTTCAAAGAAGAGCGTCTGCTGATTGGCAGGCGCTTTTTTTATGGATACGAAATGCTGCGCCGCACCAACGTCGGGATTGAGTAACAAAGATAAAAAAATATGCAGATAGGTCGGAAAACAGCCATCTACGCATTGTATCTTGCTATCTATATGCGTTAGGGTGGTGGGATGTATTGTGCAGGAGAAACCATGGAACCGCAAACTCGCAGCGTCGCTGCCGAATCTGTAGCTATCACACCAACCACCTATCCCGAACTGGCCGATTATTCACGCCGGTGCCGTATCATTGCTACGATTGGTCCGGCGAGCAATCCCTTAGAGTTGATTCAGGCCGGAGCAACCTGTTTCCGGCTGAATTTCAGCCATGGCTCGCATGAAGAACATCTGGAACGTATTCGCTTGATCCGACAGGCTGAGGAAGTTAGTGGCCGTTATGTGCCGATTATGGCAGATTTGCAGGGGCCAAAAATTCGGGTGGGTACATTCGATAAAGACGGCATTCAACTGAAATACGGACAAGAAATAACGCTGGAGGTCAGTAACGAGCCTGGTACGGACGGTTTGATTCGTTTGCCACATCCGGAGATTCTGAGCGTGTTACAACCCGGCGATGAGATCAAGTTGGATGACGGGATGATGGCGCTGGAAATCGTGACAAAAGAAAGTGACGCGCGTGCCACGGCAAAAGTCACCTGCCCCGGGTTTTTAACCCAGAAAAAGGGGGTCAATGTGCCGACACGCCAGCTACCTATCTCCGCGATGACAGATAAAGACCGCCGCGATCTGGAATTTGTACTGAAGCATGATGTCGATATTATTGCGTTGAGTTTTGTACAAACAGCGGATGATGTGAAGGAAGCACGGGAGATCATCGGTGACAAGGCGCTGATTATGTCCAAGATTGAAAAACCGCTGGCAGTGGATTCGATTGAAGCCATTGCCGAACAATCGGATATGGTCATGGTCGCGCGCGGGGATTTAGGCGTGGAATTACCGACGGAACGCGTACCGGCAGCGCAACGCCATATCGTGCGGGTGTGTCGTGAAGCAGGAAAGCCGGTGGTCGTAGCGACGCAGATGTTGCAAACGATGGTCGATTCCCCGGTACCGACGCGGGCGGAAGCTTCCGACGTGGCCACGGCGGTCTATATGGGCGTGGATGCGGTGATGCTGAGTGCCGAGTCGGCAGTCGGGCGGCATCCGGCAACGGCGGTTGCGATGATGGATCGCATCATCCGGGCGGTGGAAGAGGATGAGCATTATTGGGACGAGTTGTATCAACAACGCAAAGAGCCGATTAGCACGGTGTCGAATGCGATTTGCACGTCGGCGCGGGACATTGCACGGGTTATGGAAGCAAACGCCATTTTTGCGTTTACCTGCGGTGGGCGTACCGCCTTTATGGCCGCGCGGGAGCGTTCCCGTACCCCGGTCTATGGATTGACTCCCAATGTACATGTAGCGCGTCGCCTGGCGATGGTGTGGGGCGTAACGCCGGTCATCTCACCGGATATTTCCGATTCCGATGACATGCTCAGCTGGGCGGAAGGGCTGGCGAAAAAGTCGATGGGTATGAAGAAAGGTGATTGCCTGATTGCGCTGGCCGGCACGCCGTTCGGTATCCCTGGTACGACCAATACGCTGAAGATTATGAGTTTTTAAACTTAGGGCCTGAATTTTCGTTTGTTCGTCATTCCGCTGCGCGAGCGGTCAGGAGACCGCGAGACGACGGAATCCAGAAGGAAGAAAAAGTCAGGAGACTTTTTCTGTCACAACCATTCTTTTGAATGGTTGTTCTGTGGACTCCGGCCTTCGCCGGAGTGACGTGCCAATTAAGGCAGCGCAGCTCGGCGTTCCAACAAATCATAATTTGCCGGAGGGAAAGTGGCGCAGTGGGCGCAGCGTTCACCGGGAATGTACGCATCCATGCGCAAATCGCTGGCAACCAGCGTATGACCACAGGCCGGGCAGTTCTGCGCGTCCTCATCCATCGCCAGCCCATGCTTGACAGCCACGCGGTCATCGAACACATAGCACGATCCTTCCCACAGGCTCTCTGCTTCCGGGGTTTCCGCCAGATAACGCAGAATTCCGCCCTTCAGATGATACACATCGTCGTATCCTTCCTGTTTTAGCCAGGCCGTATATTTCTCACAGCGGATACCGCCGGTGCAAAAGGTGGCGATTTTGGCATTTTTTGGGATACCCAGCGCCTCCGGCGACAAGGACGGCAGATGGTTAAATTTCCTAGTATCCGGTGCAATGGAACCCTTGAACGTACCGAGATAGGTTTCATAGGAATTGCGTGTATCAATCACCACCACGTCGTCACGCGAGATAAAGTCGTTCCAGTCAGCCGGTTCGACATAGGTGCCCACGCACTCCGGGCAGTCAAGCAGCTGTCCGAGCTTAACCAATGTCGGCTTGATCCGCACCTTGGCCTTGCCAAAAGCCTGAATAGGCGAATCACTCAGGGTTTGGGCGAAGTCGCAGCCCAGTAAATTTTTCAACTCCGTCATGCAGGTTTGTAATGCATCATGGCGCGCGCACAAGGTCGCGTTGATTCCCTCCGCTGCAATCAGGATCGTACCCCGCACCTCATGCGTTTGCAGTAGGGTAAGCAATTGCGCCTTGCGTTCCAACAGGGCGTCTTCGTCAATGCTGAAAAAGCTGTAAAATGTGGACACTTCGTACATGGCCGCTTACATACACGATGTTTGAGACGGCTGGCAAGTACCTATCAAAGTAACGCTTCCTGCGTTTCCTGTGGTACAATCCCAAAGCGCTGCTGAAAGCGTTCCTTATCCGCCGGGCTAAGTGCAACTTCCAGCACAATGGACAACGCATCCTGTGACGCGGTTTCCCGTTCGACCACTCCATGCTGATGCAGCCAAGCCAGTGCTTCACCGTGCGTGACGTCAAGTGCATAGCGCACCGGACAGTAAAGGGTCGAAGAGAGTGTTTCGGCAATAGAGGTGAGCAGGTGACCTATGCCATAGCCTGTGATGGCAGACACCGCGACCGGGTTCTGGGTATAGATGGCGAGGTTTTCCTGCTGCATCGCATCCGCCTGATCGCACTTGTTCCAGACTTCAATGATAGGAGGGATTGTCTCCGGCGTATCAAACAGGCTGCCAATCACATCGAGGACATCGTCACGTTGCGCCTTCGTGTCCGGGTGGGTGATATCACGGACATGTAGCAAGATATCCGCCTGCCGGACTTCCTCTAGCGTAGCGCGGAAGGCGGCAATGAGCTGTGTGGGTAGATCGGAGATAAACCCGACTGTATCCGATAGCAGGATTTCCGGGCCGGAAGGCAGGCGGACCTTGCGTGTGGTTGGGTCGAGTGTCGCGAACAGGGCGTCCTGTGCCAGTACGGATGCGCTGGTCAAGCGATTAAATAACGTGGATTTTCCTGCATTGGTATAGCCGACTAGCGCCACGGTCGGGTAGGGGACACTATCACGCACATGCCGATGTAATGAGCGGGTACGTACGACCTTTTCCAGTTGTTTCTTAATGACGGCGATGCGGTCACGGATCAAACGACGGTCGGTCTCAATCTGTGATTCGCCAGGGCCGCCCATAAACCCATACCCACCACGCTGACGTTCCAGATGCGTCCAGGAGCGTACCAGCCGGCTTTTTTGGTATTCCAGCGCCGCCAATTCCACTTGCAAGCGTCCTTCTTTCGTACGGGCGCGCTCGCCGAAAATTTCGAGAATCAAGGCGCTGCGGTCAATCACCTTGGTCGATAATTGTTTTTCCAGATTGCGCTGCTGCATAGGGGTCAATGCCGTGTCAAAGATAACAACACTGATCGGATGTTCTTCCTCCGAAATACGCTGCGCAATCTGTTCAATTTGGCCGGAGCCGATCACGGTGGCGGGACGGACGGTCTGTACCGGAACCGCCTGCGCATGCATGACCTCCAACCCAATTGCTTGCGTCAGACTGATGGCTTCTCCCAGACGTGCCGATATGGAGCGGCGCTGATGCCGATGATCCGCCTTGATATCAGGGCAAACGACAATCGCGTGATTCATGCGATGCCGTCAGGCAATCTGGAAAGAGCCTTCGCCAGTGATGGTGGGTAATTCGGACTCGTCAATCGTGGAGTTTTCGCTGTCATCTTCCGGATACATATTGACCGGGTGCATCGGTACAATCGTTGCGATGCCGTGCTTGTAAACCAGTTGCGTCTGGGAACTACGACGCAGCACCAGGCAAAAGTTGTCAAACCCGGTAATGATGCCTTGCAATTTGACACCGCTGGTCAGATAGACAGTAACCTGCTGCTTTTCCTTACGGCAGGTATTGAGAAAAATATCTTGAAGGCTCTTGGGTTTTTCGCGCATCGCAAACCTCTTCATTATGGCTATTTATGTTATATAGTGTTCCTTAACTAACATTTTATTGCTGTTATAGTCAATAATATTAACAATAATCCAGTGTCGTTTGTGACGAAAGCTGGAGATTACAAATAATATCCGTGGTCGGATGATGGGAGGCAAAACCGTAACAACGCTCCATATGATGCTGAGTTTCTTCACTGGGCTGTCCAGCACCGGCGGCAACTACGACAGCATAAGGCGGTATGACTCCATCTTTCAGTGCACGCATGAGCAACTGCTCTTTTTCCTGTGGAGCAAGTATATACATGTACCCTTTCTCCCCCTTAGGCAAGATGCAGGAAACAATATGCTGAGTAAACGTGTCGTCATGAAAAATCGGCGATGACGCAGCTCCCATAAATTTCTCCTTCCCATGTGCGGGACTGGCATTTTCAGCGCATATTGTTGCGCCGAATGGAGTTTGTTATGACAACTTATAATACTACAGCATGAAAAGCTACTCTATTTTTCCATGAGGCATACTCACAGGTTACAAACAGGATATTTGTACATTTTTTGTCGCTTTTCATACGTCAGTCACTATGGTGACGTAAACAACAAGGAACGACAATGAATAATGAGCTGAATACTCAGGATGTACACGGTAAAATCGTATTGCTGCGGGTCGACATCAACGTACCAATGCAAGGCAACCAGGTAACAGATGACACGCGGATTCAACGGGTATTGCCGACGATTACCGGTCTGTGTGAGCGCGGTGCCAAAGTCGTGTTACTGTCCCATTTTGGCCGTCCTAAGGGACAACGCAATGAAGCCATGTCGCTGGTGAATGTAGCGGATGCGTTGCGGGAGCGACTGAAGCCGGTCAGTTTGAAATTCGTTGATGATTGCGTTGGAGCAGAGGTGGAGCAGGCGATTGCCGAGATGAATAATGGTGATGTCTTGCTATGCGAAAACCTCCGTTTCCATGCAGGAGAAGAAGCAGGAGATGCTGACTTTGCCCATAAGCTGGCGGCACTGGGAGATGTGTATGTCAATGACGCATTTTCCTGTTCACACCGGGCGCATGCCTCCATTGCCGGCATCCCTCAACATCTGCCTGCCTTTTTCGGGGATGCGATGGTGCAGGAACTGACCATGCTGGAATCCGTCTTTGCCACGCCGAAACCCCCGGTAGCAGCACTGGTAGGCGGTTCCAAAGTCTCGACCAAGATGGCATTGCTGGAAAATCTGATTGCCCGCATGGATATGCTGATGATCGGCGGTGGAATGGCTAATACATTTCTGTATGCGCAGGGTCATGACATAGGCGCGTCTCTATGTGAGAAAGATTTAAAAGAACTGGCGCTTACGATTATGAATAAAGCAGCGGATGCCGGGTGCCAGCTTCTATTGCCGGAAGATGTGACCGTGGCGCAAGAATTTAGCGCACATGCTCCCTGCCGTATCGTTGGCGTGGAGGAGATTGGCGCAAATGAAATGGCGCTGGATATTGGATCGAAGACAGTTGAACGCTGGTCGCAAGCAATTCGTGAAGCCAACACGCTGGTGTGGAATGGTCCTGTTGGTGCATTTGAAATGGCGCCGTTTGATAATGGTTCCGTCTCGCTGGCGCGCGTCATTGCCGCACAAACGCAAGTCGGGCAATTGGTCAGCGTCGCTGGTGGCGGCGATACGGTGGCAGCACTGTCACATGCCGGGCTGAGTGATGCCATGACCTATGTGTCAACGGCAGGCGGCGCGTTCCTGGAGTGGCTGGAAGGAAAAACCCTGCCGGGCGTCGAAGCGATACAGACATCGAACGATGCTCCGATGCAAGCGGCATCACGCTAATATTCTGCTTTCATACCTTATCCAGCGGATGGGCTTTTTGGTAAATATTTGTCAATGCCTTCATATCAACGGACGTATAGCGTTGTGTAGTAGACAGGCTGGCATGCCCTAGCAACTCCTGAATATCGCGTAGCCCTGCCCCCTCTTCCAGCAGATGCGTGGCAAAGCTGTGACGCAAAGCATGTGGCGTGGTAAAATCAGGCAGCATCAGCACCTGACGCATCTCTCGCATCCGCCGCCGCACCACACCCGACTGTAATGCCTTACCACGCACCCCATAAAACAGGATATCTCCACTGGTATCATAAGGGCATGCTTGCCTGTAGTGATCCAGCGCATGTAATACGGACTCCAGCAAGGGAAGCACACGCTCCTTACTCCCTTTCCCCAGCACCCGCACCGTCATCGCCTGCCGATCGATATCCGCCTCCCGTAAGGTCAACGCCTCGGTGATACGCAACCCACATCCATATAACAGCATCGCCAGCGCCTTATCGCGCAGCCCCGTCCAATCATCCGCATATTCCTGTTCCAGCGACTCGATCAGTTCCATCATCTCCGGCACATCCAATGCTTTGGGAGTCATCGCATAGCCCTTGGGCGGACGCAGACTGGTAATGGCAGCCAAGTCACAACCATGCATCTCCTCCAGATACCGGGCAAACTGCTTGACGGCCGAGAGCGCCCGGCGGGTGGAATGCGGATGCTGCCCCTGGCGGTGTCGCTCTGCCAGCCAGGGGCGTAATGCTTTTGGTTTCAGTGATGCCAACACATCACATGTCAGTGCCATTCCCAGATGCTGCGTTAAGAACCCTAGAAACTCCTCAACATCATGCCGGTATGCGCTGAGCGTATGTTCGGAATAGCGACGTACATGCTGCAAATGTTCGATCCATGCCCGGATATCATCCTGCATGGCTGTACCCGTCACTACAGTAACCCGGCCTGTTCATAAAGCAAGTGGTCAAGCTTCAGCGCTGTGACTTTTGCCAGATAGCTTAGCAATTCCGTCCCCTGCCCGGCCTGGAATCGCCCAGCTTCCCGTACGCCGAATGACAATAATGCCTGCCGTCCGGTTTTCTCAAGGTTCAACGCCATATAAGCAATGGAACGTGCAAAATCCTGACATTCATGGAACACCTGCTCGGTGATCCAAATGGCATCGAGTGTACTTTCCGCAATCAGATGCACTGTTTTGCCTTTCGGGAATAATCGCTCGACCGCTCCGATTTCAATCAACGCCATCCCGGAATAATGCTGCTCCGGGTAATAGCTCTCATACTGCCCGCCCATATCGCTTTCCAGCGCCAGTCGTACCACATCCACATCAAACACGACTGGGAAATCGAGGCACAAACATTCAAACAGCTGCTCCAGCGTATGCACCCCCATCAGCCGCAACGTCGCGTCCTGCACCTGCTGCTGCATGCGATGATTGTCGCGCGCCACATTGACCACGCTACTGAAATGCTCTTTCGTATCCTCTACGCGCTTTTGTAATGCCTGAATGGCGTAATGCTGAAAATCGACGACATTGCCGCCCAGTTCTCCATCCTCAGGCAACAGCGACGCCAGTGCCTCGGGATGCTTCTCGAAAAAGGTCGGATTCTCCTTCAAAAACTCTAATACCTGCTGTGACGTCAGCGTTATATCATTCATAGCGGGATGCGTCTCACTCATACACACTATTGGAACGCGAACCGGCGTTCGCTTTCAAGCAAAAAATGACCTTCACGCTATTCTACCAGCAGATTTACGCAGGTTTTCGTACCAACACTATCAAGAACCGCTCGGAAATAACGCGTACCAAGGCGTAGCGGATGCACCTGCTTGTGCCGGAACATGACAACATCAAACCATTCCTGTTCATCCGGTGAGACTTGCAGGGTAATGCGCGCACCGTCAAACACACCCCAGCAATAGGCGGTATGCAGGTAGGTGTGGCTTTCTTCAATGGCACTCACGCCATTATCGCGCTGATGGTGGAATAGTCGCATGTGGTTTCCTTCGATGACCTCATGCGTTTAGTCGAAGTGTACTAATGCCGGAAGTGGCGAATGCCGGTAAAACTCAGTGCCATCCCATGCTGATCGGCGGCGGCGATGACCTCGTCATCACGAATGGAACCGCCCGGCTGGATGATGGCGGCAATGCCCGCCTCCGCCGCGTGGTGGACATTGTCATCGAACGGGAAAAAGGCATCCGATGCAAGTACCGCCCCACTCGTCTCCAACCCGGCAGCCTCAGCCTTGTGACAGGCAATGCGGACACTATCGACCCGGCTCATCTGCCCGGCACCAATCCCGATTGCCGCGCCGTCTTTTACCAGTACAATTGCATTCGACTTCACATGCTTGGCGATGGTAAAGGCCAGGGTCATATCCTCGATTTCCTGCACATTCGGCTGACGCTTACTGACATGCTGCAACGCGCCATCCAGCACCACAGCATCACCGGATTGCAGCAAATACCCGCCACTGACACTACGGATATCCAGTGCTCCCTGCTTTGGCAATAATGCACCGTTAGTCTGCAACAGGCGGATGTTCTTCTTCTTTTGCAAGATATCCAGCGCGCCCGGTTCAAAACCCGGCGCAATGATGACCTCGGCAAACTGTTTGCCAATCGCTTCTGCTGTAGCAGCATCCATCACCCGGTTCGCAGCAATGATCCCGCCATACGCGCTTTGCGGATCACAGGCAAAGGCGCGTCCATACGCCTCTTCCAGCGTCTCCGCCACTGCCACACCGCAAGGATTGGCGTGCTTAATAATGGCAATCGCAGGCGCTTCAAACTCACAGACCAATGCCCAGGCAGCATCGGTGTCATTGATATTGTTGAAACTCAGCTCCTTCCCATGCAATTGTGTCGCCGCCGCCAGTGTGCCGGGCGCTGCATCAGCCTGATAGAACGCCGCGCTCTGATGCGGATTCTCGCCATACCGCAACGCCTGCACACGTTGCATCGGCAGAGAAAGTATCGATGGAAATGGCACCTCCAGTACGTCAGCAAACCAGCCGCTAATCGCTGCATCATACTGCGCTGTGCGGGCAAAGGCTTTTGCCGCCAGTTCCTTACGCAACGCCAGCGAGGTCTGCGCATCATGCGTTGCCATCTCATTCAACACGTTCTCATAATCCTGCGGGTCGGTCACGATGGTCACCGACGCATGGTTCTTGGCTGCACTGCGTACCATTGCCGGTCCACCAATATCGATATTCTCAATACAGTCGTCCCATGACCCGCCTTGCGCCACCGTCGTTTCAAACGGGTAGAGATTAATCACCACCAGGTCAATTCCATCAATCCCATGCGTCTGCATGGCATCGGCATCATCCTTCAATTCGCGGCGAGCCAGAATCCCACCATGTACCTTCGGGTGCAGGGTCTTGATCCGCCCACCCATCATTTCCGGAAACCCGGTATGCTCACTAACGTCGGTCACGGCAATTCCTTCTTCACGCAATAACGCTGCCGTCCCACCGGTCGACAATAGCCGCACCCCGAACTGCTCCACCAGCGCACGCGCGAATAGCACCAGCCCGGTTTTATCTGAAACAGACAGTAAGGCGGTTTTGATGGTCATGCAAAATCCTTCATGCGTTGTGGTTGTGCTTTGGCCGTCTGTGCGTCCTCTGTGGGGGCAAACTCCTGCACTAATTGCCGGAGCAACATCAGCGCCGTTTCCTTATCACGTGCCAAACAAGCCTTATGGAGCGATTCCATACGTACCGTATCTGGCAATAAGGGCGTCACCTGCCGGGAACGGCGAATGGATGGATGGGAGGTCGACTCCAGCCGCTCCTGCGCATAGATCAACTCTTCCGTCAGTTTCTCTCCCGAACGCAACCCGGTATAGGTAATGTCAATGTCCTTGTGCGGTTCATAGCCGGCCAGGCGAATCATCTGACATGCAAGATCAACAATCTTTACCGGCCTCCCCATATCCAGAATATAGAGCGCCGCGCCATCCCCGGAGGATTGCGCCGCCGCCTGAATTACCAGCCCGGCCGCTTCGCGCATAGTCATGAAATAGCGCTCCATCTCCGGGTGGGTCACCGTTAACGGACCACCTGCCTGCAACTGCTCCTGAAACAGGGGAATCACCGATCCGGTCGATCCCAGCACATTGCCAAAACGCACCATCACCATCCGCGTGGCCGCCGCCTTCGCACCCGCCTGTGCCCAGACATATTCCGCCAGCCGCTTGCTCGCCCCCATCACATTGGCCGGATGCACCGCCTTGTCGGTAGAAATCAGTACCATACTTTGCGCTCCGGCACTGATAGCCGCTTCCGCGACGTTGCGTGTGCCGAATACATTGGTCAGGATGGTCTCTTCCGGATTGGTTTCCGCCAGTGGCACATGCTTAAGCGCTGCTGCGTGGAAGACAATAGCAGGGCGCACCTCTTGCATAATGGAGACCAGCGAGCGCACGTCACGCACATTACAGATCACCGCCCGGCGCTCCAGTTCCGGCGCCAATACCGCTAATTCACGGTCAATCTGGTAGAGATTAAATTCGCTATGATCGAGTAATACCAGTTTGGCAGGTTGGCAGGCAGCAATCTGACGCACGAGTTCCGCTCCGATCGACCCACCAGCGCCAGTCACCAGCACTACCTTTCCTCCCAGCAGATGTCGCATCGCTCGACTGTCATGGTGGCTTTGCGCCCGTCCCAGCAGATCATCAATCGCCACAGGGCGGATATCCGGCTCGGCACCGCTGGCTACATCGGTCAGTCGCGGCAACCTGGCCAGCCCAACACCCTGACGCTCACAGACCTGCACCAACTCGCCGGCAACCTGTGCATCCATATATTCTTCGGTCAGAATCAGACGTTGTGGTTTCTTTCCCTGTTTTTCAAGGTCGCCAATCACCCGCTCTACCTGCTCCATTCCTGCATGAATGGGGATACCACGCAATGAACGGCCATGGCGCGTCTGCTTCCTGTCGACAATAGCGACCACTTGATACGGCATGGCTGTTCCCCGTTGGAGCGTGCGAATAAACGCTTCCGCATGGTCATTCGCACCAGCAATGATGACATAAATTGGTGCGCCCTCCATATGAGCGCGCTGTACACCTGATTCCCTAGTATGCCGATACAACACACGGGGTATACTGAGCAACGCTCCCAACACCATCCAGTGCAGCAAAGGCAATGAACGTGGAATACCTTCCAGGCGCTGCATTAAAAACAGGGCGGCATAGGTCAACACGATGCTGAGCGTGACTACTCTGGCCAGCGTCGTTAATTCATTGATCGACACGTAGCGCCAGACTTCGCGTTGCAGGCTAAAGGCAAAGACCGCGCCTACGAAGCAGGCCATAAACACCAGCATATGCAGGGCGAAGTACGGTTCGGCAAATGCCCATGCTTCATCACCGAGCCGCAAATACAGTGCCAATGGCAGACTCAGTGCCGCCATGGTGATGTCGTGGATTGCCGCGACCAGGGAACGTCTAGGAAGTCGCATGTGCCTTTGATACTGTGATTGCAGAAGATGACTGACGCCCCTGTGCCTTCAGATAGCCATAGACCACGAAAGCCAGTGCGTAAGCGACCCCAACCGCTAGCCAGGCACTATGCGGCATCATGACGGAAATCCCGGCCAGTCCAATCGCGACGAAATTATAGAACGCAATCCAGCGCACCACGGCGGTATGCGTGTGCCCTGCACGTACATAACATTGATACGCATGTTCGGAATGGGCTTCCCATAACGGCTTACGTACCAACGCCCGCTTCGCCAACGTCACGCCACCATCCACTAAATAATAGGCAGGCAAGATCAGCGCCGCCGCCGGGTACCCATCCACCGCCAATGACAATAACAACCATCCCATTAGTGCCCCTAACGGAATAGAGCCACTATCGCCCATGAAGATGCTTGCTGGATGACGGTTAAAGTACCAGAATCCAGCGATAGCCGCGATGATAATCAACCCGTCATAGATATAGGCAGGTCCTAAATCCGGGGCAATGGCCGCCACCACAATGCATCCAAGCGAGAGTGCAGTCGTCTGCATGGAGGTAATCTCATCAACACCATCCATGAAATTATACAAGTTCATGAACCCACCGAGTAACAGCACCAGTAGTATAAACTCGACGGTCTCCGGCAACACCCCCTGAAAGACGCTACCCTCTAGTGCGGATACCATCATCACTGCCGCCAGCATATGTGCCAGCAACCGTGGTAAGGGGCGTAATGTGAGAAAGTCATCCATAGCGGAGACTACCGTCAATAACAGTAATGCCCACACCACGGTGCCATTCACGCCCGCCACCGTCAGGAAACCCATCACTGCAATCATCACCGCAATACCGCCACCCTTTGGTGTTGGCTGCGCATGGTTATCCCGTTCATTCGGCTCACGCGGCGGAGTCAAGATGCCGGCGCATTCACGCATAGCCAACGTTCCGATCCAACTCAGTGCCACAGCGGAAAGACACAGAATAACCACATAAAATCCTACAAACATGGCTTTTCACTACACTGTCTGCGCAAAAACTGCAAGGAACTTGCGGCAACAAACATATATAGCGCGTTCACCTTTATGATGGCGCATTTGGACGGCGCAATCATAAAGTGAAGGTCGCGCTATACCTTTAAAGATATAGCAGTTCCTTGACTTTGTGATGGGTGGCGTTGCGGACACACACAGAAAACGATACATTATCACAAAGTCAAACTGCTATAATGGTTTGCCTATGCGTTAAAACTGGTTTACAGTCAATATATCATGTCAGGAAGCCCAGCTGTGAAACAACAGGACACGCAACCCACGGAAGCCGGCAATGTATCGGAGGTTGGGGCGCTGGTGGAAACACTGTATCAGGATGTATCCGCCCTGAACACGCAATTAGACGGCCATGGCATTATCCCCGCGCATACCCTTAAAACTCTGCTCGATCCACTCATGACACTGTGTCTGTCAGTCGAGGCACTGGGCAGCCATTGTCAGGCACTGGAAACAGAAAATGCGACGCTTACACATCGGCTGGCCGACACCAAAGCCGCTTGCGATCAAATGTGCATCGAAATCTCTGCCCTGCAAACCAAGCGCGACGCTGCCGAAAAAAAGGCGGAAACGCTGGAATCCCGGGATCGCTCGTCTCGCGCCCGTCTGGAATCCGTCACGGAACAACTTGATATGACGTTTGGCGGATAGGCATGAAAACGGTTGAATTCACCATCAACAAAAAACGGCACCAGGTAGTGTGCGATGCCGATCAGGCCGACCATATCAGGCAGTTGGCGGACATGGTCAATGAGCAGGCAACAGGAATTGCCGAGGCCATGCCCAGAGCGCCGGAAACCACCGTATTGATGATGACCTGCCTGAATCTGGCGGATGCACTGTGTGAAGCACGCCAGGAAGCCGGACGTTGGCGTGAACAGGTTGCGTATCAGAAGGGTGAGGTATCGCCGGAATCCTCACACACCATCGAGCGAGTCAACCAGATTGCCGCCTCGCTGGACACACTCAGCCAGCGCCTTTCAGAAGGGACGCGGTAAAATCACTAGTTTTCTGTCTTGAAACCCATCGCCACAACATAGGTCTCCGGGGATTCCTTACGGCTGGCATCCGGCTTGAAATGTACCACCTTGGTGAATCGCCGCTTCATATCCCGTAACATGGCCTGTTCGGTGCCGCCTTGCCGCACTTTACAGACAAACGTGCCGCCGGGCGCTAATATCTCCAACGCCAGTTCATACGCCAACTCACACAATGCAACGATACGCAAATGATCCGTCGCAGCATGGCCGGTGGTGTTGGGTGCCATATCGGACAGCACGACATCCACCTCACCGCCGGCGGCTTCCTTGACTTGATCCGGCGCCTCCTCGGCTTCCATATCCGCCTGTAGCACGGTGACGCCGGCGATGGACGGCATGGCGAGTATGTCCAGTGCCACCACGCTGGGTGATGCAGCAGCGGAACGGACGCGTGTTGCCGCAATCTGCGACCATCCGCCCGGTGCAGCCCCCAGATCCACGACCGTAGCCCCTGGCTTTAACAGACGGAATTTATCATCAATCTCGATCAGTTTATAGGCAGCGCGAGAACGATAGCCGTCACGCTTGGCCTGCTGAACATAGGGATCATTTAATTGCCGTTGCAACCAGCGCGTTGAGGAGGTCTTGCGCCCACGCGCCGTCTTGACCCGCGTGGTTAGTGATCGATTACCGGAGAAGGGAGTGGGTTTTTTGGGCATGGTTTTGTAATTAATATAGTCGTTTGCGCAGTATAACACTTGTACGAAAAATTAATCTATGCTAAAATCACGAGGATTTATTTTTACTTAGACCCTTTGGAGTTATTACAATGTTTCAAGTAGGCGATAAGGTTGTTATAATGGTTGGCAGTTTTAGTGGGGAAGAAGGTGAGGTTGCTAAAATCCTTGCAGATCATCAAGCAGTGGTCGATCTTGATAAAAAGAAAGGGCTGACGTATTCATTTTCTACAATACGAAAAGCATAACCTTTTTCCGAAAACGAATCAGATTATTAGCTCCTAAACACCCAGCGTGATTAGGAGTTTTTTTTTGCCACAAAGAAGAAAGCCAAGGCAACGTGACCCTGGCTTCCTCGTGCCAATACAATAGCAAGCTACTTATCTACGCTCGCCCAGGAACTGCATCAACATAATAAACAGGTTGATGAAGTCCAGATACAGGCTCAGCGCCCCCATGATTGCAGCCTTGCCGAGCGCTTCGCCCTGACCGGCCAACTGGTAATAGGTCGCCTTGATGCGTTGCGTATCATAGGCAGTCAGCGCGGTAAACACCAGCACACCGATCACCGAAATCACCATTTGCAGCGCCGAACTTTGTAGGAACAGATTCACGATCGCGGCGATGATGATGCCGAACACTCCCATCATCAGGAATGATCCCCAACCGCTCAGATCACGCTTGGTGGTGTAGCCATAGAGGCTCATTGCACCGAACGTCGCAGCGGTAATGAAGAAGACGCGGGCGATACTTTCCCCGGTAAAGATGGCAAAGACATAGAACATTGACAGTCCCATCAGTACCGAAAAGCCCCAGAACGCCAGTTGCGCTGTTTTCTCACTCATGTGATGCAGACGCACACTCAGGAACAGCACCGCACCCAGTGGCGCAAACATCAGGGCGTAAGACAGTAGGCTCGCACCGCCCTGCTCATTCACCATCAGGCTCAAAAACGCCTCGGACGTGCCGGCAAAATAGGCGACCAGACCAGTCAGAATCATAGCGCTGGCCATGTAGTTATAGACGCGCAGAAAATAGGAACGCAGCCCCTGGTCAACCTGCCGGACACCGGCAGTATTCACAGATTGTTGCTTTAACATGGTAACATTGTCTCCTTGTTACAGTTATTCGTGCTTCTATTATATGGGATTTACCCACCATGATTCAAGAAAAACCGGTAACATGACATAAAATCAACGTCTCTTGACGATCTCACTCCACCAACTCATACCCTTCCGCCCGTACCAGCGCCTGGCACGCTGCCATAACACGTTCCAGCGCAGTGTCATCGACGGCGCGGGCGACGATGGTGGCACCGATCTTTCCGGCGCGAATGAGGGGATAGCAGCCGATTTCCGCTTCCGGATGCGCTAATTGGATGGCATTCAGTTTCGCTGCAATATCGCCCTCCGGCGCCCAAACGCTCAAATGACGGGATTGCGTTACCACCCCGCCCTTCAACAGATGCTTAAGATGATCAAACATCGCCTGCATAATCGAGGGCACCCCGGCCAGCACGAATACATTGTCCAGGCGAAATCCGGGCGCAGCACTGACGGGATTATCAATCAATTCCGCCCCCTCAGGAATATCAGCCATTTTCAGCCGCGCCTCATTGAGTTTCTCCGGCGGGTAATGCTCTATCAGCCGCTGCTCGGCCTCCGGGTGACGTAATACCGGTACACCAAACGCTTTCGCAATTGCCGCCGTGGTAATGTCGTCATGGGTCGGGCCGATCCCACCGGTGGTAAACACATAGTCATGCGCCGCACGCGCCTCATTGACGGTGCGGATAATTTCCTCCTCAATGTCGGGGATGACATAGGCACGGCGCTTGTTGATGCCAATCTCATTGAGCGCACCGGAGAGCCAGACGAGGTTCTTGTCCTGCGTCCGCCCGGAGAGCAGTTCGTTGCCAATCATAATCAGGCAGGAGGTGGGGTTCGATATTTCCATGATATTCTCATACTATAAGTTATTGCTCGATACCAACGGTTGTTTTATGGTGAACGAATGATTCATGACATCACCATTCACGACGCCGCCGATTATGCGGGTATGCGCAAGGCCGGGCGCTTATCGGCGGAGATACTGGACGAGCTGGTGGCATTCATCCGCCCCGGCATCACCACCGACAGCATTAACAGCTACTGCCATGAGCGTATCGTGGAAGCAGGTGCAACCCCTGCCCCGCTCGGCTATCGCGGATTTCCGAAGTCGGTCTGCACCTCGGTGAATCACGTGGTCTGTCATGGTATCCCCGGTGACAAGGTGCTGCAAAATGGCGACATCATCAATGTGGATGTCACCAGCATTGTCGATGGCTGGCACGGCGATACCAGCCGCATGTATTATGTCGGCGACGTACCGATCAAGGCGCAACGGCTGATTCAAGTGACCTATGACTGTATGATGCGCGGCATCGAGCAGGTGCGCCCCGGCGCCACCACCGGCGATATCGGCGCCGCTATTCAGGAATATGCCGAAGGGCAAGGCTTCTCCGTGGTGCGGGAATATTGCGGCCATGGGCTGGGGCGTGTCTTCCACGCTATGCCCAATATCCTGCATTACGGCAGGAAGGGCGAAGGTACACGCATTGAAGAGGGCATGTTCTTCACCGTGGAACCGATGATCAATATCGGTAAGCCGCATACCAAGCTGCATAAAAGCGATGGCTGGACGGTCACGACCAAGGATCGCAGCCTGTCGGCGCAGTTTGAACATTCACTGGGCGTCACCGCTGACGGGTTTGAACTCTTCACCGAATCCCCCACCGGACAGCACTTCCCTCCATATAAATAGCTATGAATATGAACAGATAAAAAAAATGCCCTAATGCTTCCAGTAATCAGGTCGTATCAGGGCAATCTAAGTTTCTTCTGGGAGTTTTAGTTTAATTTACAGGCGTGTCATACACAAACCTGCCTCCCGGAGGTGCAAGACTAGCGGAGCTGGCCTTCACCCTATATTGAGTGGCAAAGTTAGCAATCGATTGTCGATCGCTTTCTTCTGGATACTCAACCTCGAAGGTTGCTACGGTACGGTTGTCTCTATATACTAACGTATTAGAAATATCCATTATAGCGGCTATAGCGCTAACGCACTGCTCTAGTGCATCTACGCTCTTTCCGGCTATTTGGAAATAACCGCAACGTACATTTACTCTCATAGGCATTGTTCAGCTCACTCCCTAAGGAAATTAACATTTCATTAATACCATTTCATTGCTTGATTGTCAAATCCCTGTCCATTACACATTCATCCATGAAACCATTAGAACAGATACTGGAACTGGCAAAACAATCCGGCGCGGACGCCGCCGACGCGCTGTATGTGCATGGCGTGGATCTCTCCGTTGCCTGTCGCAAAGGCAAGCAGGAAGAGCTGGAACGCTCCGAATCCAGCGGCATTGGCCTGCGCGTCTGGTGCGGCAAGCGGCTGGCCAATGTGTCTACCAGCGACCTGTCGGGCACCAGCCTTAAGGAACTGGCACAGCGCGCCGTTTCCATGGCGAAAGTCGCCACCGAAGACCCGCATACCACCTTGGCACCGAAAGCACTACTGGCACAGGAGCGCCCAGCACTGCAACTGGCTGACACCCATGAGCCGGACGCCGATACGCTACAGGACATGGCCATGCAGGCGGAACAGGTGGCGCTGGACACCACCGGCATCACCAATTCCGAAGGTGCCGATTGCAGCTATGGTAAAACAGAAGTCGCGCTGGCCACTAGCCACGGCTTTACCGGCAGCTATACCGATACGACCTATGCGATGTCCGTGTCCGTACTGGCCGGGAAGGACGACGCGATGGAGCGCGATTACGACTATGCCGTCACCCGCTTCTTCAGTGATTTACCGGAACCTCAGCAGATTGGCCGCATCGCCGCTGAGCGCACCCTCAAGCGACTGAATCCGCAGAAGAAAGCAACCTGCCAGGTGCCGGTGGTCTATGATCCGCGCGTCGGGCGCTCCCTGCTCGGCAGTTTCGCCGGGGCGATTAACGGGGCGTCTATAGCACGCGGCACCTCATTTCTAAAAGATGCGATGGGTGAGGCCGTGTTCGCCGATCAGGTGCGCATCATTGACGACCCGCTACGTGTGCGGGGGCTGGGATCGCAACCGTTCGATGCGGAAGGCGTGCAAGGCGAAAAGCGCGTAATGGTCGAAGACGGGCGGCTACAATCCTGGTTCCTCGATCTGCGTAGTGCCAGCAAGCTGGGACTGACCACCACCGGCCATGCCTCGCGCGGGCTGGGCGGCAACCCGTCCCCTTCCTCCTCTAATCTATATATGGAAGCTGGGGACGTGACCCCCGATGCACTGATTGGCGACATCACGGACGGGTTTTATGTGACGGAGACCTTCGGCATGGGCGTCAACCTGATTACCGGAGATTATTCGCAGGGCGCATCCGGGTTCTGGATTGAGAACGGAGAGATCACCTATGCCGTGTCCGAACTAACCATTGCTGGACAGTTGCGCGACATGTTCCGCCAACTCACCCCTGCCAATGATCTGGAGTTCCGCTATGGCACCAACACCCCGACCCTGCGGGTGGACGGCATGACCGTGGCGGGGAGTTAATCCTTGTCCAAGTGTCCCACATATGGTACACTTCAAGTAACAGAGGAAATACGATCATGCCCACGCAACATCCCCGCATTCAGGTAACATTGGATAAGGAAACTAGCCATCTGCTGGCCACATTGGCTGAGCGTCAGCAGCAATCCATGTCCGCCACCGCATCGGCGCTCATTCGTGATGCCATCGAACTGCATGAAGACCGCCTCCTCTCTGATCTGAGCAATCAGCGCATAGATACCGATAACGGTGTGCGCATTGCGCATGATGACGCGTGGAAGTGATGCCTGCTGATGGAATATAGTGTCGAGTATACGGAACAGGTCGTCACCAAAGACATCCCCAAACTCTCGAAAAGCGCTAAGGCTCTCATCAAACGTGCCATTGAAACACGGCTGATGCACGACCCGCTATCTTACGGAAAGCCACTACGCTATGGCCTGCATGGTCAGCGCCGTTTGCGGGTCAGTGACTATCGTATCCTGTATACGATCAACCATGACACACGGGTTGTCACCATCCATGCGATCGCCCATCGCAGCAACGTGTATGAGTGATTACCGAATATGCAACACACACATCAGTGTGAACAGCCGGCGGGCAGTGTCAAAATCCATCGTCACCTTCTCCGCCATCAGCTTTTTCAGCATCTCCGAGCCTTCGTTATGGATACCGCGCCGCCCCATATCGACGGCCTCTACCTTGTAAGGATCAGCGGTTTTCAGCGCATCGAAATAGCTCTCACAGATCAGGAAATAATCTTTCACAATGGTACGAAACGGCGTCACCGGCAGATGCACCACATGCGGCTCCCCGTTCAGTCGCTCGCTACTCAGCGTAAACACCATGCGGTTATCGGCAATGGCCAGCGCCACATCATACGGCCCGGCGGCACAATCTTTCGGGGCGAACTGATTGGCACGCAGCAGATCGCCCATCGCCACCTGCCGCTCCTGCTCGATTTCCGGCTTGCGGCGCACGACATTGGCATGATCCATATGCAGCGTGGCGATATATTCCGTCTCAGGCACATCTGTCATAACGCCACTATAGGACAGTCACTGCGATTGCACAATGCAAGATCATTTGTTACATAGGTCTTACTCGTCATTCTTAAAGGCTGGCAAACAGGTGGTTCGTACCGCCATTCTCCCCCTGCGGGAGAGTCGAAGAGAGCAAGCGTAGCGCCGCTCGATTCGGTGAGGGGTGGATAGTAATTAACCCCTCACGCATCGTCTTCGGCTCCGTTGTCGCTTCGACTCTGCTGCTCTCCCGCAAGGGGAGAGCGGAAACAGTGTAAAAGGAATGATAAAATACAGGAACACACCATGCAATTCATCGACGAAGCGAAAATCTTCATCAAATCCGGCAATGGCGGTGCCGGGTGTGTCAGTTTTCGGCGCGAAGCCAATATCCCTCATGGCGGCCCCGATGGCGGCAATGGTGGACGCGGTGGGCATGTCTTTATGCGCGCTACCGAAAGCCTCAACACCCTGCTCGACTATCGCTACAAGCAGCATTTCAAGGCCAAAACCGGGATGCATGGCATGGGACGGCAACGCGACGGAGCGAAGGGGCAGGACATCACCCTCACCGTCCCCGTCGGCACGCAAATCTATGATGAGTCCGGCGACGTGCTTATCGCTGATTTCTCCGAAGATGGTGAGGAAATCATCCTGGCGCAGGGCGGCAAGGGCGGCGTCGGTAACATGCATTTCAAATCCAGCACCAACCAGGCACCCCGCAAAGCGACGCCCGGTGAACTCGGTAGTGAGCAATGGATTTGGCTGAAGCTAAAACTGTTTTGTGATGTCGGACTGGTCGGACTGCCCAATGCCGGAAAATCCACCTTGCTCTCGGTCGTCTCCCGCGCCCGTCCCAAAATCGCTGATTATCCCTTCACCACCCTCAAGCCTCAACTGGGTGTGGTGTATGTCGATGACGAGGAATTCGTCATGGCTGACATTCCCGGCCTGATCGAAGGCGCGCATGAAGGCACCGGGCTGGGCATTCGCTTCCTCAAA
Organism: Rickettsiales bacterium; assembly: GCA_028279475.1. Lineage (GTDB taxonomy): Bacteria > Pseudomonadota > Alphaproteobacteria > Rickettsiales > UBA998 > JANQNR01. The sequence goes on from JANQNR010000013.1 coordinate 88,814, forward strand.
CATATCGAGCGTAGCAAGGTCATGCTGCATCTGGTCGATGGCACGCAGGACGATGTTGCAGACGCCTACCGCACCATCCGCCGGGAGCTGGAAGCCTACAGCGAAACCCTGGCCGCCAAGCCGGAACTGGTAGCCCTGACCAAGGCTGATGCGCTGGATGCCGAGATGCTGGAGGCGCAACGCACCGCCCTGTCCGATGCCTGCGGTACGGACGTACAGGCACTCTCATCGGTCGCAGGTACCGGGGTGGACGGGTTAATGCGTGCGTTGATGCAGACGATTGAGAAAAACACATAACCCATAGCATTCTATTGCACATTACTATAATACGTGCGCCATGGCCTCTATTCTCACCCATCGCGCCTATATCCTCATCGAATTTCTGATCCTCGCCGTCGTGCTGCCGACCGTGATCATCGTCGAAAAACTGGCGCCGTATATGTTCCAGTTCCTTTGGGGTACGACGGCCTATTGCCTGCTGGTGTTCTGGACGTGCTACCATCAGAAAGGCGATGCCGTCTGGCGCTGGGATGAAGTGACCTGGAAGCATCTGCGCCCCATGCTGATCCGCTTTGCCATTTCCAGCGTGTTCCTGTTGATCTTCATCAGCATCTATGACCCGGCGCGCCGCTTCGGCCTCATTGGTGATCGCACCGATGTGTGGATGATGGTGATGTTCTTCTACCCCGTGCTCTCCGCCCTGCCGCAGGAGTTTGTGTTCTGCACGTTCTTTTTCGTGCGCTACAAGAACCTGTTTCCCAAAACGTCCTCTATGGTCGCCGCCAGCACCGTCGTCTTTGCTTATGCGCATGTGCTGTTCATCAACCCCGTCGCCCCTCTGCTCAGCCTGATCGGCGGGTATTTCTTCGCCTCCACCTATGCACAACGCCGTTCCCTGGCACTGGTCACGATTGAACATGCGCTCTACGGCAACATGCTGTTTACGCTAGGCATCGGCTGGTATTTCTGGGGCGGCGCCCTGCGCTAGACCGTATCATCTAGTGCTAATAATACTTGCATTTATACCAACTGGTATGTATGCTATAATAATAGCCATAAAAAAACGGACAGACGATCATGCGCAAATCGACCAACACAAAAACGCAATTGATGGATACCGCTACACGGCTGATCTGGCAGAGTAATTACGCCAATGTCGGGGTAGCGGAAATCTGCAAGCAGGCGGGCGTGACCAAAGGCAGTTTCTATCACTATTTTGAAACCAAGGCTGACCTGTTTTATGAAGCGTCCCAGCATTACTGGGAAGGCATGCGGCAGGAACTGGATGCGATCTTTTCCCCCAGCCATTCGCCGCTGGAGCAACTGGAGAATCTGATTCAATTCATCATCCAGAAACAGGAAACCGGCACGGAACAGGACGACAACCCTGTCTCCGGCTGTCCCTTCTTCACCGCCGGCGGACAAACCGGCTCCGGCGAAGAAAAGGTGCGCCAAGCCGCGATGGAAATGTCGGAAAAAGCCATCCGCTACAATACGGCACTGATGCGCCAATTAAAAGCCGATGACGCACTGTGCGGCGACCCAGATCCGGAACAAATAGGTCGTATGGTCTATCAATATATCATGGGACTGTTGATTTACGGGCGCGTTCTCCGCAGCTTGGAAGCGGTGTCACAAGATCTACGCGAGGCCATCTATCGCATCATTGCCCTGAAAGACGAACATCGCAAACTGATCGCATAAACATATATGCATAGACATATATATGGGACTTGACACATACCGACCGGTATGTTAATACTAAAGTCTAGAACATACCATTCGGTATGTATAAACAGAGTTCATGAAATGGAGACCCGCCATGCCCACCATCATTCACTACCTCAGAACGCATAGCGCCACTGCCATTGTTGCAGCGCTCTTCGTGCTGATCGCCGGCGGCAGCGCACTCCTGCACGCGGGTAAGACCGATGGCGAAACCACGATGGGAAGCGCCATACAAGAAGTCGAAGTCGTCACTATCACACCGCAGCAGATACGCATCTGGAACGAATTCTCCGGCAGGCTGGAAGCCACAGATCATGTCAATATCCGTCCCCGCGTTGGCGGTGCCATCACTGACGTCTTATTTAAAGAGGGCGCGATCGTCCAACAAGGCGACCCACTTTTTATCATTGATCCCCGTCCCTACAAAGCCTCACTGGAACGCGCAAAAGCACGTATGCAAGCCGCAAGCTCTGAAATGCGTCTGGCTAGAACCGAATTCAACCGGGCAAAACAGTTGGTCGACAAAAAAGTCATTTCCAAAAGCCGTTATGACAGCGCCTACCATTCGTACAAAGCGGCTTCTGCCAATGTCAGCGCTGCCAAAGCAGAGCTGGAGCAAGCGGAACTCGATTACGAACACGCACATATCAAAGCGCCGGTCACTGGACGTGCCAGCCGTGCGGAAATCACGGAAGGCAATGTTATTGAAGCCGGCCCCAATGCGCCGATACTGACATCCATTGTCTCTACCGAGCAACTCTACGCGGAATTCGATGTTGATGAACAAACCTACTTGAAAACCGTTCGCGCCTCTACGACAGGTAACATGCCGGTTGCCGTGACGCTGCCAGGTGATGACGGCACGGTCTATCATGGGGTGATTCATGCGTTTGACAACCAGCTGGATACCAACTCCGGTACCATCCGCGCGCGCGCAATCTTGGACAATATAGACGGCGCTCTGATCCCCGGCATGTTTGTGAATGTGAATCTCGGCTCCGCCAGCCCTCAAGCGACACTGCTTGTCAATGAGCAGGCCATCGGCACCGATCAGAGCAAAAAATATGTCTATGTCGTCACGCCAGAGAACGAAGTCGCGTACCGGGAAGTCACACTGGGACACACAATTAAGGGAAAACGTGTGATTCTCTCAGGCGTCAGCGCCGGAGACCGGGTGCTGGTCAATAGCCAGCAGCGTGTGCAACCGGGCATTCTGGTGGAACCGGTAGAAGCCGCACTGTAACCCTTACTCATTCTCCACAAGTTCCAGAGACTCACATGAACCTATCTACCTTCTTTATCGATCGCCCGATCTTTGCCAGCGCCTTATCGGTCGTCATCTTCCTCGCTGGGCTGATTGCCATGTTTCAGTTACCCATTTCTGAATATCCTGACGTGACTCCTCCCTCGATTGTAGTCAATGCCCAGTTCCCCGGTGCCAACCCGAAAGTGATCGCCGAAACCGTTGCCACCCCGCTGGAAGAGCAGATCAATGGCGTAGAAGGCATGCTCTATATGTATTCACAATCGACGACCGACGGCCGCATGACTATTACCGTCACCTTTGAAATCGGCACTGATCCCGACCTGGCGCAGCAACTTGTGCAGAACCGGATTTCACAGGCCTTACCGCGCCTGCCGGAGGTTACACGCCAGATCGGCGTTACTACAGTCAAAAGCTCCCCTGACCTGACCATGGTGGTACACCTCAACTCTCCCAATGAACGCTATGACATGCTGTATCTGCGTAACTACGCACTGCTCAATGTCAAGGATCAGCTAGCAAAGATTAAAGGGGTGGGACAGGTGCGATTGTTCGGTGCCGGGGATTATGCCATGCGGCTATGGCTGAATCCGGAAAAACTTGCACAGCGCAACCTGACCGCCGGTGATATCGCACAGGCGGTTCGCGCACAAAATGTTCAGGTTGCTGCCGGCGTAATTGGTGGCGCCCCGTATGCCGACTTTGTCGAATTGCAATTGCCCATCAATGCCAAAGGCCGCCTGGAGACAAAGGAAGAGTTTGAAAACATGATTATCCGGGTGGGAGAAGACGGCCAAATCACCCGGCTTTCCGACATTGCCACGGTCGAGCTTGGTGCATCTGAATATGCGCTGCGGTCACTGTTGAACAATAAAAATGCCGTTGCCATCCCTATTTTCGCCTCCCCTGGCGCCAATGCGCTCGATATTTCCTCCAATGTACGCGCCACCATGGAATCACTGAAACAGCACTTTCCGCAAGGGGTCGACTACAGCGTCGTTTACGACCCGACCATCTTTGTGCGTGACTCGATTCAATCCGTCATTACCACATTGCTGGAGGCCGTTGCACTGGTCGTTCTGGTGGTGATTGTCTTCCTGCAGCGCTGGCGTGCGGCCATCATCCCGTTACTAGCCGTACCGGTATCCATCGTCGGTACCTTCGCCTTGATGTACGTATTCGGCTTCTCTATCAATGTGCTCTCGCTGTTCGGACTCATCCTCGCCATCGGTATCGTGGTGGATGACGCCATCATCGTTGTGGAAAATGTCGAACGCAACATTGAGGAAGGGCATCGTCCCAGAGACGCGACCATCAAAGCCATGCGCGAAGTGACCGGCCCGATTATCGCCACGACCCTAGTGTTACTTGCCGTGTTCATTCCCATCGCCTTTATCAGTGGACTGACCGGACAGTTCTATAAACAATTTGCCCTGACCATTGCCATTTCCACGGTGATTTCCTCCTTCAATTCCCTGACCCTCAGCCCGGCGATGGCACGCCTGCTACTCAAACCCGATAGTGAAACCAAGGACTGGCTAACCCGCGCGATGGAGCGGTGGTTCGGTGGGTTCTTCCGCTGGTTCAACCGGTTTTTCAACCGACGCTCCGAGAGCTATGCCAGCAACGTCACCGGCCTGATGCGGCGCCGAGGGCGGGGAATGGGCGTCTATGTCATTCTGCTGGCCATCACCTATGGCATGTTTCAGGCCGTGCCGACAGGTTTCGTCCCCGTACAGGACAAACAATACCTCATCAGCTTTGCCCAATTACCTGACGGTGCCACGTTGGATCGCACCGAAGCCGTGATCCGCGAGATGTCAGACATTGCATTAAAAACACCGGGCGTGACAGGTGCTGTTGCCTTCCCCGGATTGTCGATCAATGGCTTCACCAATTCTTCCAGCGCCGGTATTGTCTTTGTCACGCTTGATGATTTTGACCAACGCACCGACCCTGAATTATCGGGATTTGCCATTTCTCAGAATTTACAATCTGCCTATAACGGAATCGAGGAGGCTTTTATTGCCATCTTCCCGCCGCCACCGGTGCGGGGACTCGGCACAACCGGCGGATTCAAGCTACAGATTCAGGATCGCACCGATCAGGGCTATGAGGCACTCAATACCACACTTAATGACGTCCTTCAAAAAGCCCGCCAAACACCGGAACTCGCCGGTATCTTCTCCAGTTACAAGATCAATGTGCCACAACTATACGCGGCACTGGATCGTACCAAGGCCATGCAATTGGGTCTGAACGTCAATGATGTGTTCGAGGCCATGCAGATTTATCTCGGATCACTCTACATCAACGACTTCAATAATTTTGGCCGTACCTACCGGGTGATTGCACAGGCGGAAAAGCAGTTCCGTGATACGCCGGATGACATTCTGCGACTGCAAGTGCGCAATGATAAGGGCGATATGATCCCCCTCGGTTCGGTCATTCGCGTTTCCGAAACCTTCGGCCCGGAATCGGCGCAACGCTATAACGGCTTTCGTGCGGCCGACCTGAACGGCAATGCCGCACCTGGCTATTCTTCCGGTCAGGCGCAAGATGCCATTGTGAAGATTCTGGGTGACACCCTCCCCCCTGGCATGGCGTTTGAATGGACGGAGCTGACCTATCAGCAGATTCTGGCAGGGGATACGACCCTGTTCGTCATCCCGCTGGTGCTGTTTCTGGTGTTCCTGGTGCTGGCGGCGCAATATGAAAGCCTGACGCTGCCACTCGCCATCATCCTGATCGTACCGATGAGCATGTTGTCCGCTTTGATCGGCGTATGGATCAGTGGTGGCGACAATAATATTTTCACCCAGATCAGCCTGTTTGTCCTGATGGGACTGGCCACCAAAAATGCAATTCTGATTGTCGAATTCGCCCGTGAATTGGAACATCAGGGACGCAGTATCGTCGAGGCTGCCATTGAGGCAAGCCGCCTGCGCCTGCGCCCCATTCTTATGACTTCGTTTGCGTTCATCATGGGAGTGCTGCCACTGGTCGTCTCACACGGTGCCGGTGCGGAAATGCGGCAGGCGCTGGGTGTTGCCGTATTCTCCGGGATGCTGGGCGTCACCTTTTTCGGTCTGTTCCTGACACCGGTTTTCTATGTAATCCTACGCACTCTGGAAACACGCCGCCACCGAACAATTCCCAATCCTTGAACTTTCCCGACAAAGCAGCTATAGACTTGCGCGACATGAAAAAAAGCACTCCTCTCAAACCGCAAGCCTTCCTACGCGCCGCACGTACCATTACGGAAGCGCTGCCCTATATGCGACGGTTCGCCGGGGAGACCTTTGTCATCAAATATGGCGGTCATGCCATGGGCAATGCAGCGCTGTCTGAAACCTTCGCTCAAGACATTGTGCTGCTCAAAACTGTCGGCATCAACCCGGTCGTGGTGCATGGCGGCGGCCCACAAATCGGCCGCATGCTGGAACGTTTAAAAATCCAAAGCGAATTCATCGATGGCCTGCGCGTCACCGATAAAGCGGCAGTGGAAATCGTCGAAATGGTGCTCTCCGGCACCATTAATAAGGAAATCGTGACCGCCATCAACCAGGCCGGCGGGCAGGCCGTTGGCATCTCAGGTAAAGACGGACACCTCATTCAAGCGCGTAAACTGCAACGCACCACCCGTGACCCGGATTCCAACATTGAAAAAGTGCTGGATCTGGGGTTTGTCGGAGAACCGGCGCAGGTGAATCCGGATATCATTCACCGCCTTACGGCCTCTGATATGATTCCTGTGGTCGCTCCTATTGGTATTGATGCAGAAGGACACACCTATAACATTAATGCTGATACGGCTGCTGGAGCAATTGCCTCATCCATTGGCGCATGCAAGCTAATGATGCTCACCGACGTGCCGGGCGTACTGGATAATACCGGCGAATTGATCAGCGAACTGAATGCCGAGGAGGCACGCGCATTAATCCGTGACGGCGTCATTTCCGGTGGCATGATTCCCAAGATTGAAACCTGCATCGCCGCCATACAGCGTCCTGGTGCCAGTGCCCATATTCTCGACGGGCGTATCCCACATGTGCTACTACTGGAGACCTTCACCGACCACGGCGCCAGCACGATGTTGGTTTAGCCAGTGATTTGGTCGGCATAAAATCAACCAAAAATCTTGCGGTAATACCACTATCACGTTACAGTGGCAGAGTAGATTGCATATTATAGCATGCTAAGAAACTTGCGTAAACGCTGGTTAAAACTCGGTAGTAACACGCGCCTAAGCGTATATTTCACTCTGGCTTTAATTGGCATTATTGTTTTTGGCTGGTTATCCGTTAAGTTTTGGGTAGTTGGTATTTGGGGAAGAGTATTTATGGCTCTTGGTTTTTGCTGTTTTGCAGTGCTTTGTGCTATTAGCGGCGAAAGCTAAAAATCTTCCCCTTTTTTTTCTTTCTTTTCGGATAGCACTAAAATTGCATCGCTGTCCATGCAACAATTATCAGAACATCTTATACAAATCCCGGTTTATTCACCCTTTTTTTACATATGGCATGGTAGGAGTGCCATAATAGAAAATGTATCTCTTGGATGTAGGTGAATGATAATGGAATTCTTCAACCGCTTGAATGTAAAAAAGAAAATATCTGCGCTGGTCATTGCAGCCGCCCTGCTCAGCTCCATTGCGACCGGCGTCCTGTCCATTCTTGAATCCCGCAGCCTGCTGATTGCAGAAATCAAAAAAGAAGCAGGGATTCTGGCGACTCTGAAACAGAAAGAGCTCAATAATTACCTGAAATCCATCGAGAAAAACCTGCTGCTGGTTTCCAAGAACCAGCAAACCATCAATGCCCTACGTGAGTTTTCCAACGGCTGGTTTGGTATCTCACTGGAGGGCAGTCCTACCACCATCCTTAAGCGGCTTTACATCAAAGATAATCCCAACCCGCTGGGTGAAAAGGAAAAGCTGGATTATGCTTCGGATGGCAGCCTGTACTCACTGACCCACAAGAAGCATCACCCCTGGTATCGGGATTTACTGAGAGAGCAGGGATATTACGATATTTTTCTGTTCGATATGGATGGAAACCTGATCTATAGCGTGTTCAAGGAAGAAGATTACGCAACGAACATGTTGAAGGGGCAGTATAAGGATACCGACCTTGCAAATGCGTTTAGAGCTGCCGCAGCCCCTTCCGCTAAGCCGGGTGACACTTTTTTCTTTGACTTTAAGCCCTATGCGCCAAGCCACGGCGCGCCCGCCAGTTTCATTTCCACTCCTATCTTCGGTTACGGCAGCTCCGATAAAATTGGAGTGCTCGCCTTCCAGATGCCGGTCGATGAGATCAACAGCATTATGCAAATTGGCCGAACACTGGGCAATTCCGGCAAAGCCTTTCTGGTTGGTGAAGATTTGTTATTTCGCAGCGATCTGAAACCGGATGACGATGTACAAAATATCCTCTCCACGAAGGCTGATACAGAATCCGTGCACCGGGCAATATCCGGTGAAAATGGCGTCATGGATACAGGTGATTATCGCAACATTCGCGTGTTCTCTGCGTATACACCTGTCAATGCCTGGGGCACACGGTGGGCACTGGTTGTGGAAGAAGATCGTAGTGAAGCGCTGGGTCCGGTTTATGAGATGCAATGGATTGCCGTAGGGATTACCCTGTTGGTTGTTGCCGGATTAGGGATTGTCGCTTATCGCATGTCGCACACCGTCTCTGCTCCCCTGGAAGAAATGACGCATGTTTTGCGACAACTGTCAAAAGATGACCTCGAGACAGAGATCAAACACACAGATCGCAACGACGAAATCGGTGAGCTGGCACAATCCGCCCTCGTCTTCAAACAGAATATTGAAGAGAAGAAAGCGCTGGAAGCGATGCAAGATCAGGATCGGCTGTCACTCGCCGACCAGTTTGAGCGCGACATCAAAGGCTTTGTCTCGATGGTCGCCTCGGCAGCAACGGAACTCTCACAAACGGCGGAAGGCGTGGCCGAATCCATCAAACGCTCGAATCAGACGACCGGGAATGCTTCCGCTGCTGCTCAGCAGACGACCGGGAATGTCCAGTCTGTGGCCTCTGCTGCGGAACAACTCTCTGCTTCGGTGAAGGAAATCTCTTCTCAAATGCAACGTTCCAATGAACTGGTCTCTGACTCTGTGTCTAAAGCAGAGGTGGCTGACGAGCACGCCGCGTCTCTCAGCCTGGCAACCGGTAAGGTGAAAGAAGTCATTGAGTTGATCTCGGACATTTCCGGACAGATCAACTTGCTGGCGCTAAACGCCACCATTGAATCAGCGCGAGCCGGTGAAGCAGGGAAAGGTTTTGCCGTGGTTGCCAGCGAAGTGAAAACGCTTGCGAACCAGACCGATAAGTCGATCGAAGAGATTACCCGCGTCATTGAACAGATGAACGGCGCATCGGAAGATATTGTATGCTCACTAAACTCTATTAAAGAGTCGATCCGTAACATTTCTGAATCGTCCAACAGTGTGGCGTCTGCCGTTGAGCAGCAATCCGCCACGACCAATGAAATTGCTCATAACATGCAGGTAGCTGCCAAGGGCACCGATGTCATCATGAGCAGCATGAGCCAGGTTTCCGAATCCTCTAAGGAAGCCGACGGCTCGGCCAGCCAGATTCTTGACGCGTCGCAGGAACTCTCTCGCCAAGCGGAAAGCCTGAATACCAAAGTGGACGAATTCCTGAAGACGTTGCGCGGGAAGTAGCGCCAGGATATAGTGTTTTCGCTTTTTATTTACGCTAGATGCTTCAAGGTGAGGAAGATTCTAGCGTACACAAGGTACGTGAATCCGACGAATCCGAAGAAGCATGACGCGTATAGCAGTTCAACTTAAGAATTCCCCATTCGGGGGAATTTCTTAAGTTGAACTGCTATATATTAGAGATCATACTCGTTACACTTTTAAATTCCATAGGGAATTTTAAAGTGTAACGAGTATAAATGAAAATGGGAAATACTATAGTACTTGCAAACTCTCTCTAAATAGTTAGAACAGTCAGTCTGACACTAACCATTTAAGAGAGACGTATTATGCAGGTCTATTACGACAAAGACGCTGATTTATCCCTAATTCAATCCAAAAAAGTAGCCGTGATCGGCTATGGCTCGCAGGGACATGCTCACGCGCTGAACCTGCGCGATAGCGGTGTGAAGGACATTGTGATCGGCCTGCGCGAAGGCTCCTCCTCCCGCCCCAAAGCGGAAGGCGAAGGACTGAAAGTGATGACACCGGCCGAAGCCGCCAAACGGGCGGATGTGGTTATGGTGCTGGTACCGGATGAATTACAGGCGGATCTCTATGCCGATGATCTGAAAGACAATCTGAAAAAAGGTGCAGCGCTGGCCTTCGCCCATGGTTTCAACATCCATTTCCGCCTGATTGAGGCGCGTAAGGATCTGGACGTATATATGATCGCTCCAAAGGGTCCTGGCCATACGGTGCGCGGCGAATATCTCAAAGGTGGCGGTGTGCCGTGTCTGGTGGCGATTCATCAGGATGCGTCCGGCAAGGCGAAAGACATTGCGCTGTCCTATGCCTCCGGCGTTGGTGGTGGGCGCTCCGGCGTGATTGAAACCACCTTCCGTGAAGAATGCGAAACCGACCTGTTCGGCGAACAGGCCGTGCTCTGCGGTGGTGTGTCACACCTGATTCAGGCCGGGTTTGAAACACTGGTGGAAGCCGGCTATGCCCCCGAAATGGCCTATTTTGAGTGCCTGCACGAGGTGAAGCTGATCGTGGATCTGATTTATGAAGGTGGTCTCGCCAACATGCGCTATTCCGTCTCCAACACGGCGGAATACGGGGATTATGTGACTGGCCCACGCATCGTCACCGAGCGCACCAAGCAGGAGATGCGTAAAGTGCTGCGCGATATTCAAACCGGCCGCTTTGCCCGCGACTGGATGCTGGAAAACAAGGCCGGACAACCGTCCTTCAAAGCCACCCGCGCCCTGCATGGCGAGCACGAAATCGAGCAGGTCGGCGGCGAACTCCGCGCCATGATGCCATGGATCGGCAAGAACAAACTGGTGGATAAAGAGAAGAACTAGGAATGAGAGACTAGGGTATAGGGATTAGGGGCTAGGGTATAGTGGGATGCCGATTACCTCGTTTAAACAATTGGCCATTTGGCAGCGCAGTTTTGCACTGGCTAATCGCTTCTATAGGCTTTCATCCGGGTGGCCAAATGAACATCGCTATGGTTTAACATCTCAGCTACTAAAATCAGCTGTCTCAGTTCCATCCAATATTGCTGAAGGGTATAACCGTAAATCCAGGAAGGAGTACTTATATTTTCTTAACGTCGCGATGGGCTCGTTAGCAGAGCTAGAAACACAAGCAATGATTGCCACTGAGCAGCAATTTATAAAAGATTGCGACGCAGCCTGCATTCTGCAAGAAATCGATGAAATTGGAAAAATGCTTCGTACTGTAATGCATAAACTCACCCATACATCACCTGCCCAATGACTACACCCTATACCCTAGCCCCTATACCCTCCTCTCGAATCACCATCTTCGACACAACACTCAGAGACGGCGAACAATCGCCGGGCATGTCCATGACCAAAGAAGAAAAGCTCCTGGTCGCGGAAGTGCTCGACGGGATGGGTGTCGACGTGATCGAGGCTGGATTCGCCATGGCTAGCGAGGGAGATTTCCAGTCGGTTAAAGCCATCGCCGAGGCGAGTAAAAACGCCGTAATCTGCTCGCTATCGCGTGCCAAACATGCCGATATTGAGCGCGCCGCCGAGGCCATCAAACCCGCCAAGCGCGGACGCATCCACACCTTTATCTCCACCAGCGACATTCATCTGACCTACCAGTTCCGGTTGGAAAAACCAGAGGTGCTGGAGATCATCAAGGACACGGTCGGCTTTGCTCGCTCCTTCACCGATGATGTCGAATGGTCGGCGATGGATGCCACGCGCTCGGAGCTGGATTTTCTATGCCAGGCGGTCGAGACCGCCATTGCCGCCGGAGCCACCACCATCAACCTGCCCGATACGGTGGGCTACGGCACCCCCGACGACATCAGTGCCATGTTCCGCGACGTGATGGCGCGTGTGCCTAATGCCGATAAAGCCATCTTTTCTTTTCACGGGCAGAACGATTTGGGGCTTGCTACTGCCAACACGCTGGCAGCCTTGCAGGCGGGAGCACGGCAGGCGGAGTTGACCATCAACGGCATTGGCGAACGTGCCGGTAATACCTCGCTGGAAGAGGTCATCATGACGCTGAACACCCGCAAAGATGTGTACGGGCTGGAATGCAATGTCGATACCACCCGTATCATGCAGGCTTCCCGCCTGATCCAGTCGGTGACCGGTCAGCCGGTGCAGGTGAATAAGGCCATTGTTGGGGCGAATGCGTTCGCCCATGAATCCGGCATCCATCAGGACGGGATGCTCAAGCATAGCGGCACCTATGAGATCATGACGCCGGAATCGGTTGGGCTGACCAAGTCGAACCTGGTGATGGGCAAGCACTCCGGCCGCCATGCCTTCCGCAACAAGCTTGAAGAGCTGGGCATCACGCTGGGTGACAATGCGCTGGAAGACGCCTTTGCCCGCTTCAAGGCACTGGCCGACAAAAAGAAAGACGTCTACGATGAGGACATTCTGGCGCTGGTCGATGACGGAGACGCATCCACGCAAGCACTGGCACTGGAGTCACTGGCCGTGCGTTGCGGTACCGGGGTGCATGAGGTGGACATGGCCTTGCGCATCCACGGGGAATCGGTATCCGTCACGCAGGCAGGCAATGGGCCGGTTGATGCCATCTTTAAGGCCATCAAGGCACTGATTCCTGATGCACAAGGTGCCCGGCTAAAACTGTACCAGGTGCACGCCGTCACCGCCGGCACCGATGCGCAGGCGGAAGTGACCGTACGGCTGGAGATGGAAGACGGCGCGATCATCAATGGCCATGGCGCCGATGTTGACACGCTGGTTGCCAGCGCCACTGCCTATCTGGATGCACTCAACAAGGCCGACACCATCCGCGCCCGTAGGGATAATTTGTTAGAGAAGCTGTCATGAAACTGAAGTATACCCTGCTGCCCCTGCTCCTTATCTCCACTGCTGCCCACGCCGGTTCCATCTACACCACGAAGGACGGCGATGATTGTCACCCAGTGCACACCTCCACTGACGCGGATGTGGCGTACCAGCCTGAGTATCCGGAAGAGTATGGCACCACTCACCCCGAATTACGCATAGATTTGCGCCCGCAACTGGATGCGGTGACGAAGAATCGCGCCCTTCAGGAACGCGCCGGGATGTCAGAACTCCATGTCGGCAGTTTCCGCATGGACAAAGAAGGCGGCCAGACCATCGAGATTCTCGGTGATACCGCGGATACGCATACACAAGAATGCCACACGGAATAAAAGAGCATTGATTGGCTCGTCATTCCGGACAAGCGATAAGCGCGATCCGGAATCCATTGTGGTTCTTGCTCGTTGATAGATGGATTCCGGGTCAAGCCCGGAATGACGAAAAACTTACACCACCGCTACAGCAATGTATCAAACATGGATTTATTCAGGCGCAAAGTCTTGGATTAGTGGTTGACTTTGAGCGAATGCCCCGTATGATGCGTCTCTATTTTTCACTAACCCGTATGAGGAAGCAGGAACGTGGCACGTATTGCTGGAGTAAACATACCGTCGGGTAAGCGCCTGGAAGTCGCGCTGACCTATATTCATGGGCTGGGCAGAACCCGTGCGAAGGAAATCTGCACCAAGGCCGGGCTGGACACCACCAAGCGTGTCAACCAGCTGAATGACTCGGAAATCATCAAATTGCGCGAAATCATTGACGCCGATTACACTGTGGAAGGTGAATTGCGGCGTGAAGTCGGCATGAATATCAAACGTCTGATGGATTTGGGTTGCTATCGTGGCCTGCGCCATCGCCGCCGCCTCCCTGTACGTGGTCAACGTACCCATACCAATGCCCGTACACGTAAGGGTAAAGCAGTTCCAATCGCAGGTAAGAAGAAGTAATCATGGCTAAAGACACCGCAAAAACCAAAAAGAAAGAACGCAAAAACATTCCCTATGGCATTGCCCATGTGAATGCCAGCTTCAACAATACGATCATTACCATTACTGATCCCAATGGCGGAGCAGTGTCCTGGTCATCTGCCGGTGAGCGTGGATTCAAAGGCTCTAAGAAAGCTACGCCTTATGCAGCGCAGATTACGGCGGAAGACGCCGGGCGCAAGGCACAGGAGCACGGTATGAAGACCTTGGAAATTCGTGTAAAAGGACCCGGCAGTGGACGCGAATCAGCACTTCGCGCGTTTCAGGCGATTGGTTTTAACGTGACATCAATTCGTGACGTGACCCCGATCCCGCACAACGGATGCCGTCCACCGAAACGCCGCCGCGTATAACTCTCGATTCTCTCCCATTCAATCTAAAGACTAGCAAGCAGGAAAACGATCATGGCAAATATCCTCAACAAGAACTGGCAAGACCTCATCAAACCCAGCAAAATCGACATTGAAGCCGCTCATACGCAGAAGCACCGAGCATCACTGGTTGCAGAGCCACTAGAGCGTGGATTCGGGATGACGCTGGGCGTGGCACTGCGCCGTATTCTGCTCTCCTCTATTCAGGGTGCAGCCGTTACCTCTATCAAGATTGACGGTGTCGTGCATGAGTTTTCTGCCATTCCTGGTGTGCGCGAAGATGTCACCAACATCATCCTGAACATCAAGGATTTGCGCATCAAAGCCCACTCTACCGAGCGTAAGAAAATTACCATTAATGCGAAAGGTCCCGGTGAAATCACCGCTGCCAAGATCGAAACCGATGCCGATATTGAAATCATCAATAAGGATCTGGTCATCTGCACGCTGGATAAGGGCGCGGAACTGAACATGGAAATGTTCGTTGAGGTTGGCAAAGGGTATGTACCTGCGGCGCAAAACCGTGATGAGGATCAGCCGATCGGTGTCATCCCGGTTGATTCCCTGTACTCGCCGGTACTGAACGTAGCCTATCGGGTGGAGAACGCTCGTGTTGGTAACCGTACCGACTATGACAAGCTGATCATGGATGTCACCACCGACGGCTCACTGGCACCGGATGATGCTGTAGCACTAGCAGCGCGCATTCTGCAGGATCAGTTGCGCCTGTTCATCAACTTTGAAGATATTCCGATGGAACAGGATTCTTCCGATAAGAATGACCTGCCATTCAGCCCATACCTGCTGAAGAAAGTGGATGAATTAGAACTGTCCGTGCGTTCGGCGAACTGCCTGAAGAATGATAACATCGTCTACATTGGTGATCTCGTGCAGAAGACAGAAAGCGAAATGCTGAAAACACCGAATTTTGGCCGGAAGTCTCTGAATGAAATCAAGGAAGTACTGGCCAATATGGGACTGCGCTTCGGTATGGATGTGGCGGAATGGCCGCCGGAAAACATCGAAGAGCTGGCTCGCAAATTCGAAGAACCCTACTAAGCTGTTAAACTCAATCTAAGGTAACCCTAGGAGACGATCATGCGTCATAACCTCAAAGGCCGTAAGCTAAACCGCACCAGCGCCCATCGCAAAGCTATGTTAGCCAATATGGCGGCGGCGCTCGTGAAACATGAGCAAATCACCACGACTCTGCCCAAGGCAAAGGAACTGCGTCCGTTTGTCGAAAAGCTGGTCACGCTGGGCAAACGCGGCGACCTCCATGCACGGCGTCTGGCCATTGCCACGATGCGTGACAAGGCTATGGTTGAAAAACTGTTTTCTACACTGGCTGAGCGTTATCAGGATCGCAAAGGCGGCTATATCCGTGTGCTTAAAGCCGGATTCCGTTATGGTGATAATGCACCGCTGGCCATTATCGAATTCGTTGATCGCGATGTCGATGCGAAGGGTCAGGATTCCGGGCCAGTCTTTGACGACACGCTGGACGAGACCGCTGACGTCGCGGCTTAAACTACGAAGCTTCTTTATCCAACACATCGATGCAATGCTGCGCGATGGTGCATTCCTCATCGGTGGGCATCACCCATAGTTCAATGGCGCTGTCTTCCGCGTGAATGGCCGAAGCGTGCGTATCATTGGCCTGAGCGTTTAACGTTACCCCCATACATGCCAGATGCTGACAAATACCTGCGCGAATCCCGGCGCTGTTTTCACCAATCCCGGCGGTAAACACCAGGGCATCCAGTCCACCTAGCGCCACGGCCAGCCGTCCGGCTTCACAGGCTGCACGATAACAGAATAAATCCAGCGCCTCTCTTGCCTCCGGTGCATCACTGCGTTCCAGTTCCCGCACATCATGACTGATCCCGGAGACACCAAGCAACCCAGACTGCCGGGAGAGCATGGTATTGACCTCCGCCGCACTCCAGCCACGCTCTTCCAGCAGATAGAGCAGTACACCCGGATCGATTGCCCCACACCGCGTCCCCATCATCAATCCATCCAGCGCACTGAACCCCATAGAAGTGGCAACACTCTCGCCATGCTGCATCGCGCACATGCTTGCCCCGTTCCCCAGATGCGCTACAATGACCCGCTTTGCTTCCGTCACGCGCGGCAACTGTCCGGCAATATAGGCATAGGACAATCCATGAAATCCGTAGCGAATCATCCCCTCATCCGATAAAGCGCGGGGAATGGCAAATAGTGTCGCCAGCCGCAACTGCGTGCGATGAAATGCCGTATCAAAACAGGCAATATGCGTTCCACTAAAGACAGATTGTGCCTGACGAATCGCGTCCAGTTCCGGAGGCAGATGCAATGGCGCTAGCGGCTTCAAGGCTTCAAGATCTGTTAGCACGGTCTCATCCAGTACCACTGGTTCACTATATATTTTGCCACCATGCACCAGCCGGTGTCCCACCGCTCTTATCCGTACTTGTGGCCATTCATTCGCCAGCTTTTCCCGCACTACGGAAAGATCATGATGCTCTAGTGTTTCACGAAGTAACGGCTCAGAGGACACATCGACAGCAAACAACGCATATTTCAGGGTCGATGACCCGACATTCAATGTTAAAATGGTGTCGTGCGTCATGCGGCCAACTGTTGCGCCCTGCGGGCATAGAGTAAAGCCAGCGCGCAAGATGCCTTGCGCGTCAACCCCTTACCGGCCGCACGGCTGGTCAGTATAATCGGCGCGCGCGCACCGAGTACGATCCCAGCAGCCTCTACACCGGACAAATAGCGCATCTGCTTATAGAGCATGTTGCCGGCTTCCACATCGGGCGCAATGATAATATCGGCGTCTCCCGCCACCTGCGAGACGATCCCTTTGGTTTCGGCGGCTTCACGGGAGACGGCATTATCAAAACCGAGCGGCCCGTCCAATATGCCGCCGGTGATCTGGCCACGTTCCGCCATTTTACACAATGCGGTTGCATCCAGTGTGGAGGGAATCTTTTCATCCACGGTTTCTATGGCGGAGACAATCGCCACCTTCGGTGTCCCGTATCCCAGCGCTAGGTACAGATCAATCGCGTTCTGCACAATATCTTTCTTCTGACTCAGATTGGGCTGAATATTCAGTGCTGCATCGGTCAGGAACAGGGGCTTATGGTAAGATGGCACATCCAGCAGGAAAACATGGCTCATGCGCCGTTCAGTGCGCAGTCCCGTCTGAGCGTTGACAATCGGCTGCATGAATTCCTGTGTGTGCAGCTTGCCCTTCATCAACGCTTCCGCTTCACCATTATGCACCATGGCCACTGCCCTAGCCGCTGCTTCATGGCTGTGCTCCGTCGGCACGATACGGTAAGGACTGAGATCAAAACCTTGTGCTTCGGCCACGGCCTGAATTTTTGCTTCCGGTCCGACGAGTATCGGCGTAATCAATCCTTCTTCCGCCGCTTCAATCGCACCGCCCAGCGAGTTCACATCCACCGGGTGCACCACGGCGGTTTTCAGCGGTGCCAACCCGTCTTTGAGTGCAACTAACTGTTCATAATGCGTGTTACGGGCTTCCTTCAGTTCCACCTGCGGCAATTCTACGCGTGGCCGCTTGACTTTCTCCGTCGGTGCCATCACCTGCGCTGTACCGACCACCACTTCCTTACCCTGCTGATTCAGGCAGGCACACTCCAGCACCACGACATGCTTTTCGTCCTGTTTTTCCGTTACGCGCACGGTCGCCGTGACGGTATCACCGATTTTAACCGGTCGCCGAAAGGAAAGCGTCTGTTCCAAATAAATCGTTCCCGGTCCGGGCAATTGCGTCCCCAGTACTGTGGAGATCAGCGACCCACTCCACATACCGTGGGCAATAATGCTATGGAAAAAATCGCTACGGGCAAACTCTTCATCGACATGCGCCGGGTTGACGTCCCCGGACATTACCGCAAACAGCTGAATGTCCTGGCGGGTCAGCACATGGGATATACTGGCGCTATCACCGACCTCAATCTCGTTAAAGGTACGATTCTGGATGTATTGCATCTGGTTCCTTTATAAACACCTGATGCCATCATAATGAAAGCACCTTAATCAAACAAGCTAGAAACGGACGACTCTTCACTGATGCGATGGACAGCCTCGGCCAACAGTGAAGCAATGGTGATAATGCGGATATTATGCGCCGCTTTGACATCCTCACGCGGGTGGATACTGTCGGTAATGACCAGTTCTTTGAGCACGGAGCCAGTAATCCGCTCCACTGCCTTGCCGGAAAGCACCCCATGCGTAATATAAGCGGATACATTGCTGGCACCCTGCTCTTTCAATGCAGCAGCAGCGTTACATAACGTCCCGCCCGAATCGGCAATATCGTCAAACAAGATACAATCCCGGCTACTGACATCCCCGATCACATTCATCACTTCGGAGACGCTGGCTCGCTCACGACGCTTATCGACAATCGCCAAGTCGGCTTCCAGCCGTTTGGCTAGTGATCGCGCTCGCGCCACCCCGCCGGCATCCGGGGAAACGATGACCAGATTCGAGGTGTCGTAATTCTGTCGGATATCGTTGACGATCACCGGGGATGCATACAAATGGTCCAGCGGAATATCGAAGAATCCCTGAATCTGGCTGGCGTGCAAATCCAGTGTCAGCACACGGTCCGCCCCGGCGGAGGTCATCACATTGGCAATCAGCTTGGCAGAAATCGGCGTGCGCGGTCCCGGCTTTCTGTCCTGACGGGCATAGCCGTAATAGGGAATTACGGCGGTAACGCGCTTGGCCGATGCACGCTTGAGCGCATCCAGCGTAATCAGCAGTTCCATAATATGGTCATTGGCAGGGTTGGAGGTTGACTGCACCAGGAACACGTCCTCGCCACGCACATTTTCATTGATTTCAATGCGTATCTCCGAGTCGGGAAAACGATGAATTGTGGCGTCCATCATGGGAATCTTGAGATATTCTGCCATAGATTTAGCCAATGGCAAGTTGCTGTTCCCGGAAATCAGTTTCATCGTCGGTACCCTCTGTGATATGAAGCGTGTGTCACGGCTATGTACCAAGCCTGAACACAATAGTAAAATGAAGATTTATGTAATATGAAACCAGCTCCCCACGCCTTCATCACCGGCAGTGCAAAACGTATAGGGCGGCACATTGCGCTTGCACTGGCAGAGCGCGGCTATGACATCAGCATTCACTATCACCACTCGGCGGACGAGGCACTTAGCCTTAAGTCGAAGATTGAAGGGCTGGAGCGGCAATGCTGTCTGGTTCAAGGGGATCTATCCTCTCCCAACACCGCAGGCACATTACTAGATGCCGCCGTCAGCATGATCGGTCCGATCACCCTGTTGATCCATAATGCCTCCATCTTTGAAAAAGATAATTTGGAAGGCATAACCACGGCCTCACTGCAAGCACATATGCAGGTGAACTGTCTCAGCCCCATCCTGTTGACACAAGCCTTTGCCCGACAACTACCTACCGATGGCTCCGGCCATGTGATCTGCCTGACTGACGGCATGGATGGCTGGAGCATCTCCCCCAATTTTCTTTCCTATGCCTTAAGCAAGAAATCACTGGAACAGTTCGTATTACTGACGGCGAAGGCACTAGCTCCCCGGATTCGTATTAACACCATTGCCCCTGGTGCTAGCCTTTCCGGCACTATGGACACACCGCACACATTTGAAAAATTGCGCACCATGACACCACTTCAACGCACCAGCACACCGGATGAAATCGTTGAGGCCGTATTAGCATTAGAACAGCTGCCTTCCATCACCGGCCAGATTCTGAATCTTAGTGGCGGAATGCATTTGCCATCCATGGCATGATGCATTGCAGCAACATTTATCCCCATATAAGAAATAATCGCTAAAAATTCGGTATTTTTTGTAGTATTATGCACAATGATGGCATAAAGGATCATTCCTTTTTCTGCCACTCTTAATTTCCTGACTCTTTTGCAGTGCAACTTAATATTATATTGATATTTCATATGGTTATATGTTCAACACATGAAAATGAAAACCGTTAAAAAACCCATGGTGACAAGTACTTAACGTTAGAATCCGGCAGTTTCTCACATAGTTATCCACAACCTTCGTGGATAAGAATACAACGCACTGAATTACGTCATAAAATTGATTTCTATTCTTCGATCTGACCTCTATAGTCATGCAGATGCAACACTCTCTTGAGGTACAATGTGACGGGTTGATTGGCCCTACCCATAACTATGCCGGACTGAGCATTGGCAACCTGGCATCGCAATTCCATGCTGGAGAAACGGCACACCCAAAAAAGGCCGCACTTCAGGGGCTAGAGAAAATGCGTTTCGTACATGGGCTTGGTTGTGAGCAAATTATCCTGCCGCCCCCGTTACGACCGAACCTCAACTTATTACAACAGCTGGGCATTGCGATGGGCGCCCATGATCTAACCACAACGGAGCAACACCTAATCCATAGTGCTTGGTCTGCCTCCAGCATGTGGGCGGCTAATGCCGCGACAGCTAGCCCGGCACCGGACACGGAGGATGGTGCTCTGCATTTGAGCGCTGCGAACCTGGTCAGTACTCTGCACCGAACACAGGAAGCACAGGAGCATGTGGAAACCCTGCGCCATGTATTCGGTAACGTGGCGACTATCCATCCTCCCCTGCCTGCCTGCCTCTCACTGATGGATGAAGGAGCCGCCAACCATATGCGTCTGTGTCCAGCTCATGGACAACCGGGTCTGGAGCTCTTTGTCTATGGTCGTGATGCCAGCACAACCGACACTCCCTCCCGTTATCCGGCGCGTCAGACACGGCAGGCCAGCGAGTGCATCGCACACCGGCACCGACTACCGCCGGAACGCTGTATCTTTGCCCGGCAGCACCCGGATGCCATCGACGCCGGTGTGTTTCATAACGATGTCATCGCTATGAGCAATGAACACGTGTTGATCTATCATGAATACACGTTTGCCGATGAGCAATCCGTGTTGGACGCTATCCATGCCAGAGCTGACTTCCCCATCACCACCATCCGATTCTCTGACAACGAATTGCCGTTGCAAGATGCTGTTGCCAGCTATCTCTTCAACAGTCAGTTACTTTCACTCGAGAAAGATCGCATGGCACTGATTGCACCCATCGAATGCCAACAGAACGCGGCGGCGGCGATTGCTGTGGAACGTCTCATTGTTAATCATAACCCGATACACGAGGTGCACTATCTGGATGTGCGTGAAAGTATGCACAACGGTGGTGGCCCCGCCTGTCTGCGTTTGCGTGTCGTGCTGGAAACCGGGCTGCTGGAACAGATTCCATCGGCCTATCGCTTTTCAGAAGAGCGCTATGAAACCCTGCGCCGTTTTATTACCGACCATTACCCAGAGACGCTCACGCCGGATCAACTCTATGATCCCGTCTGCGCTCAGGCGATGCATCACGTATACCATCAATTAATGACACACTTTCAACATACATAGAGCACCTCAAACATTCCATGACCAAACAAAATATTTGAGAACGTGACGTATGCGCCTTGTTAAGCTTTCCGTTCATGCACCAGATCAAATTCAAACGCAGCCTCGGTACGATCACTGACTTCTTTCTTCAGCACTTCCGGCGCAATTTCAATCATATAGAGTTTACCATCATCGCGGAATTCAAACACGCCTAGCTCGGTAATAATCATATCAATAACACCGGCGCCGGTGAGCGGAAGGGTGCATTCTTCCACCAGCTTGGCGCTGCCGTCTTTGGCGTTATGTTCCATAATCACCAAAATCTTTTTTACCCCGGCAACCAGATCCATTGCGCCGCCCATGCCTTTGACCATCTTGCCGGGAATCATCCAGTTGGCGATATCAGCGTTTTCTGCCACCTGTAATGCACCGAGGATGGCCAGGTCAATATGTCCACCACGAATCATGCCGAACGAGGTAGCGCTGTCAAAATAGACGCTGTAGGGAAGTTCGGAAATGGTTTGTTTGCCGGCATTAATCAAATCAGCGTCAACCTCTGCTTCGGTAGGAAAAGGCCCCATCCCCAGCATACCGTTTTCACTTTGCAAGGTGATATGCATATCTTCCGGGATGTAATTAGCCACTAACGTCGGAATACCGATTCCCAAATTGACATAGAAGCCATCCTCTAACTCTTCCGCTGCTCGAGCAGCCATTTGATCCCGCGTCCATGCCATGGCGACTCTCTACGCCTCCCTCACGGTTTTGAATTCAATGCGTTTTTCAAACTGATCGCCAACAAACAAATGATCAACGAAGATACCAGGTGTATGTATCTGATCCGCGTCCAGCGCTTCTGACTCTACCAGTTCTTCAATTTCCACCACGGTAAAGCGGGCGGCGGTGGCCATTGGTGTATTAAAATTTCGGGCGGTTTTGCGGTAGACCACATTCCCGTAGCGATCCCCCTTCCACGCCTTAACAATTGTCAGATCAGCTTTCAGCCCGGTTTCCATCACATAGGTCTCACCGTGGAAGTCGCGCGTTTCTTTACCTTGGGCGATCATGGTACCGACGCCAGTTCTGGTGTAAAAGGCCGGAATGCCCGCGCCACCAGCGCGGATGCGCTCGGCCAGCGTTCCCTGCGGGTTGAATTCCACCTGTAATTCTCCATCGAGAAACTGCCGCTCAAATTCCTTGTTCTCTCCCACGTAGGACGATACCATCTTGCGGATTTGCCGTGCTGCCAGCAATTTACCCAGGCCAAAGTCATCCACGCCGCAATTATTGGATATGACGGTCAGGTCGTTGACACCACTACTCCGGATGATCTCAATACAATGCTCCGGGATACCGCATAGGCCGAATCCTCCAGCCATGATCGTTATGCCGTCACGTAGCTGCCCTTCCAATGCTTCAGCAGCATTACCGACCAGCTTGTTCATACACCACCCCGATTGCGGTTGACACCGCGTTCTTGCAACTTTCCGGTCTTCTCCAGTCGCTTAGGATCATCTTTCAATCGCACATAACTGATGACACGCTTCACGCCCTTGGTAATGCTGGCAATATAGGCAGCGTTATGGCGTTCCTTTTCATTTTGGGCAACGCCGAGCAAGTAGGCAACACCATCGACTACTTCAACGGTGTAGTTGACAGCGCTGATATTCTTAGTAGCTAGCAGCCTCGCTTCAATCTGCGTTTCAGTAAAATTATCCTGAGCATAATCAAGGAAGTTTGTCCCGACAGGCCCTACCTGGATTTCGTTAATGACTTCGCGTACACCACCGGCCTGCCAGGAAAGTCGTACCGCTTCCAGTGCAACTTCCGGAGTGGCGGTGCGACCGGTCAGAAGAACACGCCCTTCATGCACACGCACACTGACATCTTTCAGTAATTCATTGACATCTTTTTGAATGAAGAAATGATGAATTTCAGCACTGATAGAGCGGTCGTCAATATGGTCGCCAATGGAGCGTTCCTCCAATGAGGCAGTGCCGACAGCCGTTGCGCCACCAAGCACGGCTTCCGCACAGGCGGACAGCAGGAACAGGCAGGGAATCAGAGCAAACCACATACGCATAGTGCAATTATTATGGCGTGCCATGATTGGTTTGCAAGTATTTATGTATACATGGTGCATCCAATAGGGTTACCCCATTCGGTAACCTAGTGCATACGCAACAATCAACCCCGTACCCCACATCCAGGGCGGCATACGTTTCAAGCATTCATCGGCCAGCACCCACCAGGTACGTGGGCGGTGTTTGAGCCAGCGTCCGTAATTGCATTTCCGACAGCCTTTGCCACAACAGTCCTTGATGGGTAATAGGCGTTTAGCGAGTCGATCTTTGGTAGTTGGGTCATTATCCATGATGGCCGTGTCTAAACATTTTTTCGTTTAGAAGCAAAGAATTCGGTGAGCAAGGCACTGCATGACTGCTCGCGAATACCACCATATATATCGGGTCGGTGATGACAGGTCGGATGAGAGAACACCCGCGCACCATGCTCCACACCGCCGCTTTTAGGATCATACGCGCCGAAATACAGACGTTCGATCCGGTGATGCGCAATAGCTCCGGCACACATGGCGCAGGGTTCAAGCGACACATACAGGTGGCAGCCTTCCAAATATTTGCGACTCAGCGCCTGACGCGCCTGTGCCATCACCAGCATTTCCGCATGAGCCGAAGCATCCTGTAATGCTTCCACTTGGTTATGGCCAGCGGCGATAATAGCCCCCTGACAAGTGATGACAGCACCAACCGGCACTTCCCCGCTTTGTGCTGCCTGCTGCGCTTGCCGCAGCACTTCGTCCCAAATACTATCGGAGGATAGGGTATTCACAACCGGCTTGATCCCAGTTTGTCCGAGCGATAAACCCAGGCATTCATGACCAACCCGAAGGCAGCCATGATACTGAGCATGTTAGAGCCACCGTAAGAGAGCAATGGCAGGGGAATACCAACCACCGGCAAAATACCCATGACCATTCCGGTATTAATGAACAGGTGCAGGCACAGCATCGCCGCAACGCCCTGCGCCATTAGTTTTCCAAACAGGGAACTGGCATGGTAGGCAATGCCGATCACCAGCAGGATCATGATCGTATAGGTGCCGATTAATACGGCTCCGCCGATAAAACCGAATTCCTCCGCCAACACGGTAAAAATGAAGTCAGTCTGTTTTTCAGGGAGAAAATCCAGCTGCGTCTGACTACCACGCATCAGTCCCTTGCCGCCCAATCCGCCGGAGCCGATGGCAATCATCGACTGGGTGATATTGTAGCCCGAACCGAGCGGGTCTTCGCTGGGGTTCATAAAGGTCATCACACGCTGCTTCTGATAGTCGTGCAGTGATTGCCATGCTACCGGAGCCGCTACGGCTATCAGCAATAACGCGATCAGAAAATATTTTCGGTTGACGCCGGCGGCGAACATCACCCAGCCAGCAATTGCAGATAGCAGCGTCGCCGTACCCAGGTTGGGTTGCTTCAGGATAAAAGCAACCGGCACCAGCACCAGTAGCACCGGTCCAGCCAGATATTGGATATGACGGTATTTGAGGGGAGGGAAATGGTGAAAATAACGTGCCAGCGCCAAAATCGTGGCAATCTTGGCCAGTTCCGAAGGTTGCAGCGTCATAAACCCTAGATTAATCCAGCG
Organism: Rickettsiales bacterium; assembly: GCA_028279475.1. Classification (GTDB taxonomy): domain Bacteria; phylum Pseudomonadota; class Alphaproteobacteria; order Rickettsiales; family UBA998; genus JANQNR01. Next base: position 114,336 of record JANQNR010000013.1, read on the forward strand.
CTGTGCACCCATGCCAATATGGCCGCTAACTTCTACATATAGCAGCAATAATAGTACGATACCATACAGCACATAGGCAAAGCGCAACCACAGACGTATGGGAATTAACGCGGCGACAAACATCATGATCACCCCCATGGCGAAGCGTATCATTTGTGGAACCGCCCAGCGGGAAAGCTCTCCTCCAGCGGCGGAATACAGCATGATAAATCCGGCGCTGGCCAGTGCCAGTACCAGCGCCACCAAAACCCAGGGAATACGATAAAGCCCGCTAATCATGGTCACCACCAGCGTATTCATGATGATGTCTCCATAATTTCCTGAAGCTTCAGCATCACGTCTTTCGCTACGGGCGCGGCTGCGGAGGAACCGCCGCCACCATGTTCAATCACCACGGAAATGGCGTAGCGTGGTTTTTGATAGGGAGCGAAAGCCACAAATAAGGCATGGTGGCGCTGTTCCCATGGAATGGTTGATTGATCCTGCCCACGTATGGTGATGCGGCGCACCTGTGAGGTGCCGGTTTTTCCGGCCATCTCATACCCTTCCTTGCGAATTTGCGAAGCGCGGGCAGTACCTCGACTACCATGGGTAACATCGTACATGGCCATTTGTGACAGTGCCAGGTGTGACTTGGCAACAGACACTTCCTCAAAGACAGGCACTTCCCCTTCGACGGTCAGGCGTGGAATCACTTTTCTACCTGTCGCCAGCCGTGCGGTCATCACCGCCAATTGAAGGGGTGTTGTCAGGACATAGCCCTGACCGATGCTGGCGTTAATGGTATCACCACCCTGCCATGGCTGGTTATAGGAGGCGCGTTTCCAGTCCGGTGTTGGAATTAGCCCGCTTTTTTCACCGATAATGCCAAGGTTAAATGACTCACCCAAGCCAAATTCATGCGAAATTTCAGCCATCTTTTCAATGCCAAGCCGTTGGGCGACGTTGTAGAAAAAGGTATCACAAGATTGTTCAATGGCCATGCGGAAGTTCATATGGCCGTGCCCAGCAGGTTTCCAGCAGTTGAATCGGTGATTACCAAGGAAAAAATGCCCTGGACAAAAAAAGGTGCTGTGCGGCTTGATGATGCCTTCCTCCAGCCCTTTGAGTCCGACCAGCATTTTATAGGTGGAGCCAGGGGGATACTGGCCGGTAATCGCTTTGTTCAGCAGCGGCGTTTTTTTGTTATGCATCAATTCGTTCCAGTAGGTGTGACTAATACCTTTGCTGAAACGGTTCGGATCAAACGAAGGAACCGAACACAGCGCCAACACGTCGCCGGTTTCTATATCCAGTGCGACGACGGCACCACTCTCCTCTCCCAGCCGTTCAGAAGCATAACGCTGTAGTTCGGCACTGATAGTGCAGTGAATATCCGTGCCGGCCGTGCTGTCCTGACGATCAATTTCGTGTAAATACTGTCCTTGAGCATTGACTTCCATATGACGCAAACCGGCCTGCCCCTGCAACGTTTCCTCTTCACGCTTCTCCAGCCCACTTTTGCCGATTTTAATGCCGGGCATTTTGAGCAGACGATTCCCCTTTGCTTCTTCCGGGGAGGGAGTCCCGACATAGCCGATCAGGTGCGAGGCAAAGCTTTCCAGCGTGTAGTGACGCAGTGTGCCGGTTTCAATAAAGATGCCGGGCAGTTTCGGTGCATTGAATTCGACGGCACTGACCTCGTCCCAACTCAGGTATTCCTTGAGCATAAGGTTCTGGTCATGTGGTGTACGACGCAACTGCTTTTCCAACACGTCCGCCAACGGATAGTCTGTGTCTTCCAGTAGAGGAGCCAATATCTTGAAAAGCGTCTTTCGGTTTTTCAGTGCACTGCGCTCCATCATCAACTGGTAGTTGACCCGATTTTCCGCCAGAGGCTTGTCGAAGCGATCCTTGATAAGGCCACGCTCAGGGATAATGAGTTGCAGGTTGATGCGGTTATCTTCCGCCAGTGTTTTGTAGGTATCGGCCTTGACGGTCTGCAACTGCCAGAGCCGCCCGATCAACACACTGGAAATGCCCAGTTGCAGCCCTCCCAGCATGAAAGCGCGGCGATTGAGAAGGCGTTTGTCCTGTATGTGTTTGCGCATTTGTTTGTCAAATTTCTCGTATCTTTGTCACAGGCTACGAGACTGCAACGACGCAATGATAAAAGAAAACAAATAGTGCAGCAAAGGATAAAGCAGAATTGTCAGTAAATTCCGCTCAATCACGGTGCCGGAGAGGATATCCCCACCAACCTGGATGGAAATGACCACCCATTCCACAACAAAAAACAGGCAGGCAAAGGAAGCAAAAACACCCCAGTTCGGCAGCATCCGTTCAACAAACCCGGTACGTTGTCGCAGGCGTCCAACACCGAGGCGAAATGCCAAGAATAACAGAGCGTAGGTGCCAAGCAGGCTGGTTTGAAATGCGTCATAAAACAAGCCACATAGAAAGACAACATAATGCGGCAGAAAGCGCGGTTGCCATAAGGTAAAATAAAAAATGGCCATGATCGGAAATGCCGGGTTAGTCATATCAACCAATGGAATCGGCAGATCAGTCATCGTTAGCAGAGTAAGTAACAACAGCGATACTCCCGGAAGCAGACGTAAGGTCAGCTGCCCGGAACGATGGGAAGCACGACGGCTCACTGTGCAGATGCGTGGTTATCTTCAGGAATCACGATACTGACAAAATGTAGTTTGCGCGTATCGCTGTAAGGCTTGATGCTGATCGTGTCGTCATGCACCGCACCGACTTCTCCGACCACCATATTGACCGGGAACAGTTTGCTGCTGCTGGTTACAAGGCGGTCACCGAAATCGAAAGCACTGGGGCGTTCCACATGATTCAATTGCAGTACGGTCGCGTTGTTGGTGCCAACCAGGATACCGCGTTCGCCACTGGTTTCATGTTCGACCGGAATGCGTGACTGGCGATCGGTAATCAATAAAATCTTTGCCAGATCACCGGACGTTTCCAGCACGTGTCCGATAATGCCTTCCGCTGCTACCACCGGCAACCCGGCACGTATGCCCTGATCGCCGCTGTGACGCACCAGCAGCGTATGGCTGATCGGATCATGATTCTTGCTGACAATATGTGCGGTTACGTAACGAGCATCGGCAATCGCTTTGATACCGAGCAAGCTGCGTAGCTCCTTGTTTTCGCGTTCCAGTTTTTGTGCCACCGTTTGCCATTTGAGCAGCATGGCATTTTCCTCGCGTAGCGCCTGATTCTGGCTATGCATTTGCGTGACCTGCTGGACATTCTCACCAAAGCCCCGCATATAGTTTGCCGGACTGGATAGCAGGTTGATGACCGGTGCGATGATCGTTTGTGTTGCTGTACGCATACGTTGAGCAAATGCGTTTTCGCCGTGATGCAGGCTCATCAGCACAATCCCGGTAACCAGCAGCACGATCAAACCGGTCGTCTGCAAGAGCGGACGCGGCCTAAATGCCAGTACAAGGGAGTTGGTGCTGCGGACTTTCATGTCGTGTATTTGTCGGTATATATTCATAACTATTACACCATAAACCTTAAGAATCCGTAAGTTGTAGCAGGGATTTTCAATTGTTGCATTCCCTTATCGTTATATAGCAGTTTGATTTTGTGATTACGCATCATTTATTCATACCAGCAGTTCATCCATTACAAAATCAAGGAACTGCTATACTCTTAAAGATATAGCACATCTTTCACTTGTGATTGCAAGGCGCAATCACAAAGTGAATGTGCTATCTGGTTGACTGTGCCATAGCAGTAACAACTGAGTTTAGCAGTTTGGCGTTGTGATTGCGCCATCCAATACGCAATCATAAAGTGAACGCGCTATACAGAAAGCTGAGTTTTGCTTTTCCGTAAATGCGTGTATCACTGAGGATGAATGCCGGGTGGGTGATGTCACGGGCTTTATCGGTTGCCGGGGTTTCAAGAATCACGACAGACTTTGAGTGCAGCCAGCCTTGCTGAGAAAGTCCTGATAAAAGTGTTTCCGTATGATCGTCGGCGTAGGGCGGATCGGCAAAGACCAGATCATAGGGAGCCTGTGCGGGCGGCAGCGTCCTGATGTCGGCGCTCCGCCATGCACAACGTTCAACTTCTCCCAGGGTCTCCGCATTGGTGCGAGTGCAGGCGAGCGAGGCAGGTGACTGATCCACAAAGGTGACATGCGCTGCACCCCTTGAGAGCGCCTCCAGGCCAATGGCACCGGAACCGCAGCATAAATCTGCCATGCGGCATCCGGGCAGCAGAGGGGTTTCGTCATTGCGTTGCCAGTGCATCAGAATATTAAACAGGGCTTCCCGTGTACGTGCTGCGGTGGGACGCACCCGTTCATTTGGAAGCGTCTGAATGCGCCGTCCCCGGTGTTTGCCTGCAATAATCTTTATCATGGCGTAACACTTACAGGATAGGTACAGGCTTGCATAGAGCAACCATGCTATCTAAAACTTGCCTGCTTGTGTCCTCTTTTTAATCTACCGGCGTCGTAATAGCGTTGAACCTGCGTGCATAAAACGTTATACTCCGATTACTGCGAGGTGCGTCAGGCATAACGACCCCTGGGCTAATAACAACCTCCCGGGAGCGGTCACTGTTACGGGCTTTGGCCTGTAAGATACTGCGCCCACCTATACTTAGGAGCCGAGTGTGGCTTACTCGCCAACGGCCTGCGCGGTACACATCAATAAGGGGCGCCCTCCTCATGCAGCGCCCCTTAACTTTGACAGAGTGAATGCGCCGTACCAAACGGGTTACAGCATGACAGCCTTAATTTTATCTTAATATATGATGCTTACAATGTAGCGCGTGGCAAAAAAAAGGCGCACATACAGCACGAAGGAAGATGGCTTTTCACTGGTTGAACTGTCAATCGTATTGGTCATTTTAGGTCTATTGACCGGCGGAATACTGGCAGGTCAATCATTGATACGTGCCGCTGAGTTACGCAGTATTACGACAGAGATAGACCAATATAAGGTGGCCGTTAGCGCATTCCAGACAAAATATTTTGCTTTGCCCGGCGACATGCCGAATGCAACGGATTTCTGGGGCGAGGCACACGCCACACACGCCACCTGCGTGACCACTGCATCAACCGGCACGGAAACCTGTAACGGCAATAATAACGGCCAGATACACTTCACCGTTGCCGTCGGCACGGACAGGTCGGAACGCTGGCGGTTCTGGCAGCATCTTGCCAACGCCGGGCTCATCAGCGGAACCTATACGGGTGTTACGGGGCCTGGCGGATATGAACATGCACTACCTGGTTTCAATGCTCCTGTCGCAAGAATGAGCGGTACCGGCTATGGTATGTCATACATAGATTTCTCTAGCGGTGCAAACGCATGGTGGTACTCGAAATTTTATGGGAATGTATTTGTGTTTGGCGCAATCCACGACGAATATGAGCCTTTTAACCCAGCACTCACGCCTGCGGAAACGTGGAGTATTGATGAAAAATTTGATGATGGTGAATCGGCCCTGGGCACGGTTATGACGTTCAAATCCTCCAATCCGGCAACGCCGGGGTGCTCTACGACCGATGTCATTACAACGGCAGAGTATGATTTGACGGATGATTCGATTCTATGCGCATTAATCGTCACGGGAGGCTTTTAGGCCTCGTGAAGCGTTGCGGTATTTCTATTAACGGCAGGCAATGATTATTTAAAGACGCGCCGTGATAGTCTGTGAAGTACTCGCAATTCCCATGACCGGCGTCATGGATTCCGGCAAAACTGTGAGATCTGTTTCCTCAACATAATGCCAGGCAGATGGGTTGGCGAATAGGGCTTTCATCAACCGATTATTGATGGCGTGGCCTGGACGCGAGGTTTTCACTTGTCCAAGAATCCGATAACCGGCCAGGAAATAATCCCCGATGCAGTCCAGTGCCTTGTGACGGACGCATTCATCATCATAGCGCAACCCATCATTATTCATAATGCCATCATCGTCGATCACCACGGCGTTATGCAGAGAACCGCCCTGTGCCAGTCCCATCGACCGCAATGCTTCGACATCTTTTAAGAAACCGAAGGTGCGTGCGCGTGATAATACCTGCTTAAATGCCATCTCCACGTTATTGAAATGATAGGATTGCTGCCCCACCGCATCATGTTCAAAGTCGATGTCCACGTCCAGCGCAAACCCTTCATCGCATGCTTGCAGCATCGCGCAGGAATCACCGTCATTCACCACGATCGGCGCGTCAATCTTGATGTAGCGGCGCGGCGCATCTTGCTGCTGGATACCGGCGCATTCAATCAGGAAGACAAACGGCTCCGAACTGCCATCCATCACCGGTACTTCCGGTCCGTTGATTTCAATCAGCGCATTGTCAATGCCACAACCCCACAAGGCGGCCATAAGATGCTCAACAGTGGAGACACGCACCCCATACGGGTTTTCCAGCACGGTGCACAGACGTGTATCAACAACGTTCTTATAGTCCGCCGGAATGAGCGATGCCGCCTCTTCCTCAATATCCGTACGCTTGAAGCAAATGCCCGTATTTTCCGGCGCTGGTTTCATGACCATCGCAACGTTCTCTCCCTGGTGCAGGCTGATGCCGTCACAGGTAATGGCGCGTGCTAATGTTTGCTGCATAGATAACTCCGCAATCTTTTGTATTTAGTCTATGCAGATTACGCAGACACAGGCGATACAACAAGGCACAGTTTGCAACAGATTGTTACAATGAAGCATTCCCTTGGAAAACAAGTAATAAAGTTAGCATAGATAAGGTCACTATTATCGCTACATTAACATAGTGGCATAACATCATAATTCTGTAATATTGCGGTGATATTATAGATATTATGCCAGCATTACCTGCGATACCATTGTTACCTACCATTGGCGGCCTCATCGTCAAGGGTGCGCTTGCCGTGCCAAAAATCGTGGTCGGTGGCATGAAGTTGGCAGGTGTGCTGGGTACCACCAAAACGGCCATTGATGTCGGCGGAAAAGTAATCACTAACCCGAGAGAGGCAATAGACGATGCCAAGCATGGCATTGTGGAAGGTGCCGAAAATGTCGGCAATACCGTCAAGGGACTGGTTACTAGCGCTCCCGCAGCTCCGTGGCTGCTTTCTGGGAGCGATACGATCAATAAAGAGATTGCCAACCTCCCCAGAGATAAACGTAATGAAATTTTCAAAGATTTGGGGGCTGAAGGACTATTGAATGGCGCACAAAATATTGCCTATGTCGCCGACAAACATTTTAGAGATTTCGATTTTGAAGCAGTGGGGGGGAAAGTCTTCGCCGGCAATAGTTGGCAACGCGCTGTGAGCAATGCCAAGAAAGCCATAGATGAAGTGTGGAGCAAAAAACACCATGACAATCCCCTCCTTGATTTTGGCTCTAAAATCTGGGGTACGATCACAGGAGGCATCACAGGATTTCTGGCTGGGTTTACCTCAACGGCACAAAACAATGTCGAAGATGCGATTATCGAAAAAGTGAATTTGATTGAAAAAGAATTGATTGCCAGCGGTGCGCCAGAATTCTTTATCAAAGATCACGTCAGGCAGCAAATTCTGGATCAAGCCAAACAGATGGCCAAAGACAAAAGCTTTGGCGCCATTACGCTGGACTTCGACGATAATATTAAAAAGGCGCTGGCACAGAAAAAACCGAAATCAGAGGTGGCTCAGGCTGCCAATCAGGCGGTGCAGGCCGCCAATGAGTCCATATTGAAGGACACGGTTATCGCCCAGGAAAACGTCAATGGCGATACGCCCACTCCGCCCGGCGACACCCCACCTGTACCAGCGCAAGAAGGTCAGATTGCTCAAGGTACTGCGCAAATAGGTTCGAGCTAATCGCTATCGCCAATATTACTTGATAAAACCCCTTGTTCCACACCCAAGATTCAGCTACACCCTGCCAACATGGCCTGATAAGGCGCTACGGAGAGTTGGCTGAGTGGTCGAAAGCGCTCCCCTGCTAAGGGAGTATATCCGAACGGGTATCGAGGGTTCGAATCCCTCACTCTCCGCCATTTGGGATTCACCGATAAAAAAATCCTGCAAGCCGCTGAATATCATAGAGAAATTAGGGGTTCGAAACCCGTCTTTCCGGCAGTATGCCAAACGCTCCCTAAAGGCCAGTTTGAGCACGGTTCTCTTATGCTCTAATGTGCCTTCATGCCATAGTTTCTGCGGGTTTGCGAAGAATGTCATAGCGAGTTCGAACATCTCACCAAAGGGGCGGCGGTTTTGACCGATATTTTCCAGTTGTTCCTGTAATACCAGTTTTTCCCGTTCCAGCTTGTTGATCCGCGCTTCATAGGCTTTGATGACATTGGCGTTTTCAGCATCCACAATCTGATCGAGGAGCTTTTCGATGGTCTTCTGCGTGTCTTGCAGACTGGATTTAAGCGCCTGTTTTCTAGTGGCTTCATTCTCCCTTAAAATATTCCATGCCCGTTTTAGCATTGCTTGTCCCATATTTACGACGGTGGCAGATGGCCGTGCCGTTGCGAGAACCTGTTCAAACTGTGCTTCCATATCGGCACGGCGCACGGAACGCGGCGAGGCATCACACGACTTGTTGTAACAAAAATAATATGGATGCTTCTTGCCCGTCTTGCTTTTCGACCAGCAGGCGGTCATCGGATGACCGCAATTGGCACATTCAACAAAACCCCGCAGTGGAAAATCTGCATCAATATCAGACCGTACCGCCACTTTCGGCTTACCGTTCAGGCGCTCTTGAATTTTTTCAAAGGTCTCAAAGCTGATTAAACCTTCATGTTTTCCTTTGGTCAATGGAATGTCCCATTTTTTCACCTCAACATATCCTGCATACATGACACGGGTGAGAATACGATTTGCTGCTTCAATGGTGACCGTGCCAAAGCGCGTTTTGGGAAATTCAGGCTGTTTCTCCAAAAACCGCGCCACTTCCGCCTGTGTCTGAAAACGTCCGCAAGCATAACTTTCTAAGGCTTCCCTAATAATGGACGCCAGAGGTTCATCCGGTACCATCACTTTACCATGACCCTGAATACGTTCATGCTTATAGCCAAGACTGGCAGGAAACGGCCAGTACCCTGCAATGAGTCTAGCTTGCTGACGCTTTTTGGTTTGTTCTGCATTCTTCTCGCGGTGATGCATGGCACTCAATGCCTGCATATTCTCAAAGTAGCGTCCATCGGCATCGATACCAAAGGTCATAGCAGGACTTTCCAGCACTGCGCCGCAACTGTCTATCGCGTCCCGTAGATCGAGATGAACGCGAATATCACGCGCAAGCCTTGAGATGTCATCGACAATGACCACATGGCGTTTCTGTTTGTTGCTCTTGAGATAGTCCAGCATCTCAAGAATACCGTCACGGTCGGCTTTACTCCCTGAAATACCGGAATCCTTAAACACATGATGAACGTCATAGCCCTTGTAATCCGCATATTGCTTGCAATAGGTTGCTTGTGACTCGTTCCCCATTCCGGCTTTTAATTGCGCCTGTGACGACACGCGCGCATAAATAACGGCATCGGTCAGGTCGTGGTGGTTTTGTCCAAATTCAAGCATTGGTACTCTCCTTTTCTGTTTTCGTTGCGCGTATAAATTCTCCTACCATGGTTGATTCTACCGTATCCGAATCGGGTTGTCTGGCGGTGCAAGCCGTATCGTTATGTTGTCCACAATTTTTCTTTTGCTCAACTTGCTGCACAGGATGAATATTGAAGCCTATCATAGCAAACTCGCACATAATCTCCCAGATAAGCTGGAGGTACTCCCGTTTTTCGTCATCCGGTGCATCACTGGTTTCAAGCAGGTGTTCAAATTCCATCACATCGATGGTTAGGGTTGGTTTTTGTGGTGGTGTGGTCATGGCGGTGGTTCCTTTCGTTTGGTGTGTCCGGTTCCGCCGTTATCCGCACTTGTCTTACGGGCAGCAATAGGATTAATATCCTAATGCACCATAAAAATCAAGCATGGTAACGGCGCAAGCGATTCTTTTTTATGAACTTATTCCTAAGTCTTTGTTATCTGGACGGTTCATGGGACGGGGTGGATACATGCTCCTGTGTGTGGGGTTGTGACTGACTTTGTGCAGGTTGCGCTTTCTCCATGACAGCATCACGTTGTGCGACCATATCCTGCTGATTCAAAGGTTGCTGTGTGATCTGTTCTGGCTGTTGCGCCGGCACATGCTGTGCGGGTGCAGAAGATTGCAGTGCCATTTCATTGGCCTGTGCCTGATCGAGCCTGTCCTGTACAGCCTGATTATGATCGCGATATTGTTGCTGTATCTGTTGGATACGGGCATAAGCGGCAGGGATCATATTCTGGAGCTTAAGCAGATCATGATCATTCATGGTTCTCCCTTCACGCCACTGGCCTTGACCATCCTTATATAACTTACCGATAGAGATATTGAGATATTTGCGTTCCTGATGTTCCCGTTCCCATAATTTGATGGTCATTGCGCCATCTTTGAATGTTTCCAGTGGTGCGTTTGGATTGTGCTGGTTTTGAGTGTTATTGCTCATAGGTGGTTCTCCTGAGTGGTGGTTAGATTGCTGGTGTGTGTGATCGTGCTGCTGTCCGCGCTGCGGTATTACCGCCCGCGTCATGACAGCATTGCGTTGTTCGAGCATCCAGCGTTGCCCGAACGATTCCTTATGCACCGCATCGCGAATAGGGGGTGGTGGCACATAGGTCGGGGCAAGACGGTCGTCTTTGACCATGTTTGATGTGCCCTGTTCGGTGTTGTCCTGTTCTTTGATGTACGGCGGCGTTTGCCGATATGTGTCCAGCAGATCAAAATCATGACGGAGGTACGGCAACCGCTCCGATGGACTCCATGGTGCGAGCACGTCACGCGGGGTGGGTTCGTTCTGCGCTGCCAGCCGTGCATTAAACGCCGCATGGGACGGATGTGCATAACGGATATTCGGATTATCTGGCGTGCGATCATTCATAAAACTTTCTCTGATTGGCCGGACTCATCATCATCAGAAGTGGGCAGCCGATGGCGTAGAGTCCGTCATGATGGATGAGACCGCGATTGCCGAGATAGACACAGCTTTGATATGATGGCTTATCCTGAAGACGGATGTGCGGCACGTCATCGAGCAATGCGTAGGCGATGATGGCGAGCAATTTCCAATTGCTGAGCAGATGCGCCAGCAATCGCAGCAGCCTTGCTGTGCGGAGCATCCAGCGAATACGGGTGATGGCGTTCATCTGCGCCCCCGTTTTAGCCCATAACGCAGTCGCACCCACCATGGTGCACGTCTTGTGCCAAGCCGCAGCGTGATCGGTAAACGATACGGTGTGTTATAAAACGGATTATCCGCCACAACGTCACGCCACGGATCAATCGCGGCGTAAGATGGTAAATCCGTCAGCACAGGGCGATTATTGCGGATGAAGGTGATGGTTTTGGAGCAACGGCGGATTTCATCTTGCGTCAGTAGCGGGCGGGACTGTTCCTGCAAATTCTGCCCCTGCATGGTGAAGCCATGAAAGGCAGCATTATGGTGTTGCGCGATATAGGCGTGCTGACCGAGCATTTTCTCAATCAGTTCCAGCATTTCAGGGTCACGCTGATGCGGCAGGAAACTCACCACATCAGACTGGCCGAGGAACGTGCCGACCGATTCCTTGCCGTATACCTCGCGACAGGCGCTAATCGACTGTATATACAGGATAAGATAAATCGAGAACTCTCTTGCCCACGTAAAAAATTGCGGCAATTGATAGATTTCCGCATTTAACGCCTCGTCCCCGACATAATAGACGGGCACATGCTTGTTCGCATGGCGCTTCCATTCGGTCTGGGCGGCAGATTGGAGCGCCGCCATGATTTTTTCACCTTGACCCATGCGGCTGGAATCCAGCATCAGGATCACGGCAACGGGCTTGCCGTCCTGTCGTTTCATATCCCCGAAGCGGAAGGTGGCGTGTGACAATGCCGCATGGGACTTACTCACCGCGCTAAATGGCTTTAGCGCATTATACGCACCTTTTAAAAAGCTGGTGGCCATGTTGCTTTGATCGTTCATCGTCAATTGTTTGGCCAACTCGCCGCAGCGTGTGCGGAATTCGGTAATGAACGCATCGCGTTCCGCTTGCGGGTGGTGATGCAGTAACGGTGCACGTTCCAACGGCATCGATGCGACGGGGTGCTGGTTTTCATCCACCAGACCGCCGGAGACCCAGAGCATGTCTTTGAGCAGCGCGTCACGGTTCAGGATCAAGAGCCGCGTATCGGACAAGGTCGCGTATTCGCCTTTGACCAGAATGACCATCAAGCCCGCCAGTTCCAACACCTCACGGCTGCCTTCATCCCAGAAGTCCTGATTATTATTGGCCGTTGCACCTTTCTGTTTAGGGTGGAGTTGCAGGATCAGCTCATGCATCCCTGTCACCGCATCGGCCAGTGATCCACGCAAAAAGTCATCGATGATGATTTGCAGCAGATTATAGCTGGCGGCATGGTTGCCAATGATGTCGGTTTGCAGCCCGCCAATATTGACGACATGAATATCATAGCCACGTGCTTGCAGATACGGGATGACCATCGCCGCGATATTCGGTTTGAAGTCGTTGATGAGCATACTGTGACCCGCATTCGCCAATGATAAGATCATCGGAATCACACTGCCTACGCCCTTACCGGCTCCGGCTGTGCCGAAGCAGAGGAAATTGGTGAAGTCGGTGAAGATCGGCGTGCCGCGATGCCTCCGGCCTTTGCCAGCATAGATGCCAAAATATCCCGCCCAGCCATAGCGGTAGCAGGCATGTTTAATGTCCTTCCACAAGGCAAATCGTGCATCGGATTGATAGCCGCGTACAATCAGAGCGCTACGATATTCCAGCCATCCGGCCAGTCGTTCACAGAGCCGCGCCGAGAGCATCACCAGATTAGCCGCACAGATTCCTGCCGCCAGCGCAGGCCACGGATGGATCATCCGCCCCTCCATCACCATCGGCACATCCCCAAGCGGCGTGGGCAGCGTCGCAGGTGCAATCTCACAGAGCACCCATGCACTCGCCACAGCCAATGCCGCATGACCGAAGACACTGCTCTTCGGCTGTGCTGAAGGTTGAGGATGAAACGGCGCACTCATATACGCCTCATCCGCCAATCAGGGTGGGGGTACAGACAGAACGGGCGAAGTCTAACGTCTCCTGACTGACCCCCGCTTTGCGAAGGACGGAGCGGTTCAACGCAACATCGCCACTGGGGTTTCTGATGCTGAGATGACGGTCTTCCTTCACGTCACCATGTCCCAGATTGATATAACAAAAATAGGACGGTGCGCGTTCGGCATCGACGATGCGTGTATAACGGGTTCCGACCGTAATACTCAGATCGCTGTGCGGATCGTCATGCGTATCAAACAGCGTGATGGTATCCACCGAGTCCTCCACCAGCTTCAAACGTGCCAGCTTCCCCTCCGCCGCCCGCGTCTTCGCCACCAGCGCCTCCAGCTCCCCCTCCAGCGCATTCATCTCCTCGCCATAACGCGGACACTCAGGACGTTCCACTATCCCTAATCGACACTGGATTGAAACCCATTCAGGGGTTTCTTCAATATATTTGATTGGATACAACGCCATCAGCCCTACGGCACATGCTGCCATCCCCGCCGCTACAGCGATCTGTAATGCATTACCCATGCAGGCAAGGGACAAATTGGTAAAAAAACGGAACAGTTTCATGATGATACCTCTTGTTTAGGAAAAGGGTTAGTATGCGTAGAAGCAGACGTTGCGGATTGTGAGGCGTTCAGAAGCTCACTGCGTTTTTGCTCCATCATGGAACGGCTCACCATTAACGTGCAGGCATAGAAGAGCGCCATGAAATCAACGGCGATTGCCAGCATGATCAGGGGGATATTCCTCTGCCAGTACGCCCACATCGCCTGATCCATATCCATTAAGGGAATGGGCTTTGCAGGACGTGTCATATCTTCCTGAAGAAACTCCTTGAGTGCCTCTTCCGTTATCACAAGGGATTGCTTCAACGCTTCAAGGATATGCGCCTGTTTGCGGTGCAGGCTACTTTTTTGCCCTTCAATTTTTGCGACATCACCCCGCATAGTCTTGATCTGCGCCTGCAACAGAGTGCGGATATTTTCAGCATCAGAAGCCGCCACAAGCTTGTCTAGCGCCGTTTGCTCCAAGACAAATTTTTCCTTGCGGGCAAAGAGGGAGGTATTGCTGTCATTGGAGATTCCATGCAATACGGTCAGGCGCGTTTCCGCTTCCGCCTGACGGTCTTCCGTGCGCTGAATGGTATCGTCCAGAGTGCCTAAAATGCTTTGCAAACTGGTGCACCGGGAAGAGAGAGCAAAATAGGCTAGCCCTTTGCCGGGTGCACCCGTCCCTAACCCTTTCTTCTCATGCTTCGCTTTCGCACAGGCATTATGTGTCTGAGGGGTCAGAATAGCCTTGGAATTGCGCGCCGCAGAGGCTTGTGCAAACGTATCATCAAGATAGGCGGCATATCCGGTGACAGTATCTTTCATATGATAGGCAACGGATGTCGCCCCCGTGACCCCGCTAATACTGAAATAAGTGCTCAGAAAGACGATAAAAACAGCCAACACACTTGTCAGTGCCATTAAAGGCCAACGATGCGTCTTACCGGCATTCATGGCTAATCCAAAAATCAGTATGACACTTGTTCCCAGCAATGTTGCCGAGACAGCCGCCGCCATGCCGGATGTGATCATGCCTGTCAGGTTTGCCACGCCCGCTTCGATGAATTTCTCAAATATGCCTTTGCCGGAACTGGCAAACGTGAAAAACATGGGAGCCAGCATCGCCAATGTGATGATCACATGCCGTCGCTGGTGGTCATCTTCCAGCGCAGCAAGGTCTTTTTGAAGCTGGTTCACTTCTGCGTTACGCAGCGTTTGTTTTGAGGTAAGGAATTGCATGATTTAGTCCTCCCCATCGTCAAACGCGCAGGCCACAACACCGGACATAATCGCCGATCCCATGCCAATTTCATCGGCAACACCCGCCTCAATTGCTTTTTCAATAATGCCGCGCCCACTCATGAACCCCGACACACCCGCCGCCGCGACCGTCACCAGATAGGTTTTTACCGGACGCCGCTCATGCGCCGTCTTTAGCGCCTTCACATCATCAGAACAGGCCACCAAATCATGGGGTGTCTCCTGATGCTGCGCTTGTTTTGCAGGATCAATGGCAAGAGAGTAAATATTCATAATATACCTCACTGTTGAATGGTTTCAGTTGTGAGGCTTAAGTTTCCGGAAGCTTTCGCCTATACCCTTACCCTATGGCATAAACGATTATGCTATCAATCAACTATTGAAAGGATTTATTTTTTCATAGTAAACTCGCTTTGCTATGAGAATTATCGATGAAAATGAGGCCACTGATCTAAACGAGCAGGCCAAAAGACTCTACAAAGATGGTGATTTTAAGGCAGAGGCATTTAGAACCTTTCTGTATAAGCGCGATGAGCATTATGAAGAAAGATGGAGTGGCCTATCTTATCCATCAATCACAGGAAAACTACGCAGTGGCGGTAAGGGGTTTGCGTTTAAGGGGCGCGTAGAAGATTCCATCTTTTTTAATTTGCTGGAAGAGTATATGCGGGGTGTCGTTGAGGACACTTCAAGCCTAAAGATATTTAGAGAATTAGATAATGGCTATTATTTCTCTTACCTGACACAGCATAACTTTCCTGAACAATCTGCGGAACTGAAACGAAAGTTTCGCGGACATTATGTATGCTACGAGCCGTCCATTTTGCATAAAGGAAAAATCCTTCTTAGCGTCGTAAGGGTTTTTCAGGATTACAGGGATGTTCTACACACTCACACACCCATTATTCTTCCGCAGGATGACAAGCGGCTTTACACTGGGCATATATGGATCAGAGACACCAAAAAATGCACATGGATAGATTGGGATCATGAAAACAATGGAAAACGGGAAACACAGCTAACAATCATCGCGCATGAGTACGGCAGTGTTCTCAATATGCATGGTATCGTGATTGGATTCTCAGAGCAGAGCGCATATTATAAAGAACTCTTTATGTACAGATTAAAAGATGAATATTTGGCTGAAGTCCAAGGCTTGGTGAACTGTTATGACGCAAATTCACCGCCGAAAGGAACCTTACAAGAATTACACAAAGACGGATTTAGAAGGGTGCAAGATAAACTTAAAACACGAGACTAAATACCAAAGCATCTCTTCCCATTAAACGGCACTCATCCCCTTAAATCTGTCTTCTAGTCCTAATTCTTTTTCTTGTTTTTTCCATTCAAACATGGCCACTTGATGTTTAATGCCTGTCTCTAACCATTTATCAGGTGATACATCAAGCTCTTCACATACTTTATAAATCTGCTCAATTAACTCTTTTGGCAGCGTAAATGTTATTTCTGCAATTTCCTCTGCATCCTCAAAATCTTTTTTACTCAATTATCCATCTTTCTCTTAGAAAACCATATATTACAATGTGATAATAGCAAATAATACGACTAAGTAAAAGTCACCAAATCAATCCGCTCAAGCCCCCGTCGAAGCGTAGAAACAGAAACACGGCAAAGGCGGGCGGTATTCTTGACGCTCCAGCCTTTTTCGTAGATCAGGCGGTGGGCGCAGCGGAGACGGCAGTTGGAGAGTTTGGGTGGGCGTCCGAGTTTTTTGCCGGATTTACGGGCAGTCTCAAGGCCAAGCAGTGTCCTCTCTATGGCAATGGATCGCTCGAATTCGGCGATAGCCCCTAAAATCTGGCACACCAGCTTGCCGCTATGTGTCGTCGTATCAATACCATCCGTGAGGGAGACAAACCCGATATTCTTTTGCGTGAATCCATCCAATAAGTCACAGAGATAGGTGAGTGAGCGCGCCAGCCGATCCAGTTTCCATACGACCAGCGTATCACCGGACTGCACACAGGCAAGTGCCCGATCCAACCCGTTACGGCGCGTGCTGCTGCCACTGATTGCTTCATCTGTAAAGATTTCTGCACATCCGGCAGCCCGTAAGGCACTCACTTGCGCGGTGACGGAGTGCTTCTGTTTATCGGTGGACACACGCGCATAGCCGATTTTTCTGCCTGTCATCCTGTGTTTTCCTCTTGCAGGTTCAAAAACGAACGATTCTGAATGTGCATGATATTCTCCCATTAGTGGTTTTTGTGAGTCAGCAAATCCGCCGTTTTCCAGCTTTTTGTTTTACATAGAGATGCTGCCCTTGTATGGATTCATAAACCTTCCTTTATGAACACTAAAATCGGCGGCGTTGCCATAGCACTGGCGGTGCTGTTTCTGGCTTATCCCCAGATTTCAGCGGCGGAGACAACCGCACAAGATGTTTTCAAGGCGTCTGAATTTTTGACGTGGGAACGCGAAGGGCAAAGTCTATATATCGGTACTGCTGTCGGCATGGCGGCACTGATTGTCAACAAAACCAGTGTTCAACAGGCGGACTGTATTGAAGCGTGGTTTAATGTTGACAAACAAAACGACTATTCAGAAACGCTTGAGGCCATGCAAAAATTTAAGACTTATCATCCACGCGGAATATTGCTGGCGCTCATGGAAAAGAAATGCGGCTCTTTCACTTACAAGGCAGAATAAATCATCTACATAACAGGCTGCGTTGGGCGAAGTGTGTCATGACTGCTCTCGTAAGAGGTTACGTCCGAAGGGTCTAATTTCGTCTGCATATCA
Organism: Rickettsiales bacterium; assembly: GCA_028279475.1. GTDB lineage: Bacteria > Pseudomonadota > Alphaproteobacteria > Rickettsiales > UBA998 > JANQNR01. The sequence continues at coordinate 132,028 of JANQNR010000013.1, forward strand.
ACCGGCGCACCGTCAATCAAGTCTCTCTGCATACGCTTGACGTCATCGACGGTGAGGTCATTTTTGTGCGTGTCCAATTGGTGCTGAATCTCGCCGACGCGGGTTTCATAGTCACGGTAGACACCCAGTTTTTCCTGTGTTTGCGCGATTGCCTCGGCATTGCCGCGTTGTTCCTCGTATGTCGGGCTACCGTCACGCCAGACAATGGTGGCGGCATCCGCCGCCGAAACATACGTGCCGTCTTCAAACCGCGCCTTGCCATTCTCATCCTGAAACACCAGACGACCGTCATGCAAACGGGTGGCGCGTGCCAGCATGTCCTCACGTTGCGTGTGCTGATTCATAAGTAAATGTTCCAACTGCTCAATCGCCGTGGAGGTCAGCAGTGCGGCGCGTCTGGCCAGATCGACCGTTTCATCATAGAGGCGCTGGAATTGTGCCTGCTGCTCCAATGTCAGTTGATGTAAGGCAAAGCGGCGGAAGTCACGCTCTTCCCGTTGCCTGTCCTGCGCGGCAGGCGTCGCCGATTCCGGTATAAACCGCTTTTGCCGCCCCGTATCAACACCTGACAATTCGTGATTATAGTCACGATTATTGCGCTGTAACTGCTGATCACGCTCCGTAATGTCAGGATATTCCTGCATGGTAATCTTTCTCTTATATCAACCAATAGTATAATGGAAAATGCCCCAAAGAGTCAAAATGTGCAGCTATTGATAGGTGTGCTGCGTATTCCTGTTTATTTCTGATCACGACACCGTTCCTTCCAACACTTCAATGATCTGACATCCGCTTCCAGTGCTGCCCTTGGTGAATGCGGTTATGGCAGACGCGATATGCGCTAGCGAAGGATCGAGACATGCAACCAAGGTCGTCCTTCGCAAGCATCTCTATCACAAAGGCTCCCTTTTAGTGCAAAGGCTAGGAGTTCTCCTTGTCGAAACGACTTTTGATCTTTTCCAACAGAAACTGGCTTATTGGATTAGGGGATTTGCTTTCTGCTATATCCTTTGATGGCAGTAATTTATCTGCTGGGTTAAACGCCAGTTGCTCTAAAACCAATGCCGCAATTTCTTGCTCATAATCAGATGCTTGTTTCTTAAATCCATCAACTGACGCTGCCATAGAATACTTGTATGCGTAGTGTTCCCGCAATCTAAACAATGATGAATGTCGAATTGCAGAAAAGGAGACAAACCATGCGGCAGGAACGAGAATCACCAAACGTGCGATAACCTGCCCCAGATATTGCCAGCCTGTTTGCTGACTATTGGCACCAAATTGCTTAGAAAAATCTACAAGATGTGGGTAGCTGTCCTGTAAGAATGGAGCTATTACAGGAAAAATAATAAATGCCAATAACGGCAGAGAAGATACAAACAAAAATGCAATGCCCCAGTAAAACATTTTCCTAGCACCCTTCATGTCCTTTGATGTATCAGTCATCAGAGTGTGAAAATTAACCGCTAGTCCGGTCGTAGTAGCAGAAGACAGCATATCTTCTGACTGTTTTATCAGGGATTCTATAGATTCTCTTTGAGCTTCGAAATCGCTAATCAACTCAGTTAAGTTCTGAGTGCCAGCGACAAAGGTTTTCTCCCTGTCATCAAGCTGTTTCTGGAACTTATTGAAATTGTCCTGATAGGCATCAATCGTAGCTTTCAGTTCTTGTGATTTTGCATGAACGGCCTCAACATCACTGGTCTTTGTAGTAATCTCTGCCAGATACTCACTGGCCGTCTTCCGGTCATTAGCTGTTTCCTGTTGAAATCTGCCTGTTTCGTTTGCAGACTCTTCCACATTTTTTTGTATGTCACCTAACCTGTTTTCAATATCCTGCGCTCTTTTCTTGGAAGCTCGTAATTCACTGTAGGTTTTCTCGATCCTCGCAATAGCTCCAGACAAGCTGGAAATTGTAGCAGTATAATTTTCTCCCTTCTCCGGGAACATAAAAGGAATGATAGGAATCACCTGGTCAAACAGCGTATAGATACTGTCTACCAACTGATGGAATACATTTCTGACATCAACTTTATTGCCATTTTTTCCGGCAAGGTGAAAATTGTCATAGTTGAAAGATTGTATTCCTGCATTCTGTTGAGACACCTGCCTTACATGCTGCTGCACCTGTTCCGCTTTGACCTTAAAATTACTACTTTGATTCAGTAGAGTATCGACTCTTCCGCGCGATAAGAGATGTAAATCTGACTGCTCTCCTATTGAATCAAAATAGGCAACTACCAGCTCAGCTATAGCAATCACATCAGCAACTGATATGTCTCTTCCTGATATTGTCCTATCCAACTCGAAGGTGTGCCCATCACTGAAGGATGTAAATTCCTCACAGAATGATTGAATAGCAGCAATACCATTGCCGATATTTTCTGACGCTTGCTGTATCATGCTAAAATAATTTTCAACATTCATTTGTGTACCTAGTCTTCAAAATATTCCTCACAGTCGTATCATACCATTGCCGATTATTGGCAATTTTTATTCCTCTGGCGTCCAATGTATTGGAAATAGCGTGGTTGCTGGTGATACCCTGCTGTTACAGGCCGTGAATAATTGGCAGGACATTGGCCACAAACGTGCTGCCTTATCCGTCACCGCTTTGATTGGTGAGTGATGCTGGTCGGTTTTCCTCTTTCCCATTTGTTGTCAACTTCATTCGGATGCGCTTGTACGATTCAGTCCGCGTTGATTCCGCATCAGTGCCTGTCATCATCGATGGCGGGTGTCATCGGGCATGTGTCACGTTATCTGATATTCTCGCCTTCATTTGGTTCTGCTTTTGGTGATGGTTGTGGCAAGGTTCGATCCTTCCCGTTTCAGCGTTTTGTTCCAATTTTGGTGGAGGCTCTTTCTGTCACCATGTCATCCGTTGTCCGACAGGTTCTCTAGCGGTGTCCTACGGACTAGTTTCCTGTAGTTTTGTGTATTTCCACTTCGCTACGCTGCGTGCAAGGTGTGCGTGAGGTTCACGCTGACTTGGCAAGGGGGAATAAATTCCCCCGTTGCATCCCCCATTAGGAGTGCTTCGCACTTGCATATTATGTTTGAATTAAGCTTTCAACCCAATGAATATCACGCTGTCCCATGATTATATTTCTAGCAAATGATGATAATTCTGCTTCTTCTGACATTGCATTCTTGAGATCACGCACATGGGTATAGTAACTCTCATCTAATTCATTATCACCCATATCAACACGATCATATATTCGATCTGCCGCCTTAATTTTATTCACTAGCTCGATAGCTAGTTTTTTCCTTTTTTCAAGCAGATCAGAATGATTCAGGTGGTAGAGTTGAATAGAGGTCTCAGCACGCGTTTTTCGTCGTTCATGATCTGGGTATCTAGCTGTTGCCTGTCCAGTATCTCCCAAAAAATCGAGAAGCGCAGGATCATGAGCACAACACGGGTCTAGTAAGTGGGGATGCTCATTATTTTCTTCACCTTCCGCAGTAGCTCGGTTAGTTTCATCAAATAAAGGAAAGAGGTCTCCTTTTCCACCTGTAACACCTGTTTTCTTGTCATGCCTTCTACTATTGCAGTAGGTACATGCATATCGAAAATTATTGGCTGTGAATGCCAACCATTTATACAAAGATTTTGGTCTAAAATGATCGACTACATTATCTGAGCGTTCTTGCTTGATTTCACAATACCAGCATTTGTCGTGTGATATTTGAGCAAGAATATCTTTATAATCTCTCCATAAATTGCCGTAGGAATTTACATCTGCGTTATTGTTCAGTACGTCATTTTTTGCAGTAGCAGAATTATTATCCCAGTCAGCATCAGGTCTATTAAGAAAACGGTTGTCAATAAATCTCATGAATTTCCCTTTGACGTTGCTTCTGTTAATGCCTTTTCAATAAGGCGTTTAGCTCGCGTCTTTGGGTCTTCTGCGGCACCCACTATTTTTGCCTTTCCATCAACTGACTCTGTTTCGCTTGCGTACCGAGCTTTCAAATATTCCGTATATACGGGGTCACGCATCTCATATTTAAAGCCGTAATCTTCTAACTCAGCATTTAGCTCGCCTAGTCGAGCTCTTTGTTCATCTGTCAAATTTTCTTGCATAGATAATTTGCGCTTTTCTTCCAAGAGTTCTAGCGTATGACTGTCAACAGCAGCATCTAGACCAAAAAGATTGCTCGTGATCACACCAGCATATCCCATGCCACGAGGATGAATATCTGGTGCCTGTGATGAAACCTTGAGATCATCTTTGTCACGAACGAGAATCTGTACCTGCTCTTTGAGCAGTTCTGCAACTGCAAGAGGATTATGTGTAGTCAAAACCACGTGACTTGTTTCATCTCCGGCATTACCAACAAAATCTTTTAGGTAATTCAAATAATCAACACTCCAGCGAGGATTTAGGTGTGTGTCAGGCTCATCAAGAAGAAATAATGCCTCATCTTCAGCACTGAAGCGCATTAGTCCTAGCACAGTAAGTAGTTGTTGCTCACCTTCACTTAGTTCTCGGAAAGTAACAGTGCCATCATTCTTCTTCAGCTTAACCTTGATTCTCACTTCATCAATTAGTTGAGAGACATACGTGCTTTCTAGATCACGAAAAAATTCAGCTGGCGTTTGTTCGCCAACGAGCTGTTTTAGAGCCTGCATATCTTTCACGTATAAATATTTGAATTGCAGAGTCTTGTTATTCCATAAAGAGACAGGAACTTTTCGTGTAACCTCAATAGGAGCCAGTGCAACATCATACAGCTTAGACAGAAATTTGCTGACTACTCCTCTGGCATTCCAAAATCGAGGATCACCATCTTGAGCATTTGTTTTCCACGGTGGCTGTCGTAGGACAAAAAGAACGGATTCTAAACCATCTTCAGGGTCTAACCCCAAATGCTCTTTGAGAAATTTCTCTACATCATCATTTTGGTGAATTAGAAATGCGAGCAAAACGAACTGGCTATGAACAGGCAGTGCATAGAATAGCCTTTTAAGACCTGGGTCTTTACCTCCACGTAGTTGGCTGTCATACCATTCAAGGTATGGTTCAAAGACATCGTGCATTCTTGGGCTTTCTCCCGAATAGTAGCTAAAAACATAGCGGGGAAGATACTTTTCATTCTTTAAGAAAGCTCCAAGCCTTACAACTTCACCTGTATTTCCCTCAATTAAATCAGTGTTGTCCGTATCTGATACGTGAATCAAGAATGGTTCTGTTATTCTGTCAGGATCATGATCTATATGTACGTGATTGAGGTTAGGTGCAGAACCAATGCGATAGGAAAGCTGGAAGGCAAAATCTATTTTGGGCGATTTCTTGGGGCTTATAAGCTCTCTGAAGATAATTGCTAATGCCTCCAGAACATTTGACTTACCCGTTCCATTCCAGCCAATAACTACCGTTACCCAATGATCTTGGTCAAAATCAATTGTAACATCTTTGAGGTTTTTAAATTGATGGCTAGGACTATCTTTAGGGCTACCGATCGTAAGTTTTTCTAATCGCATATTAGCCTGCCTTTTTTAATTTTATGCGATCAAATTGCTTCATTCCGTTTGAGTCGTAGGTGGTGTCAATTGCCAGTTTTCCTAGTTTATCAAGGTGACGTAACTCAGCATAAAGAGTTTCAATTTCTTCTGTTAGCGAACCGTTACCAATACCGCAAAGCTCAAAAACTTCTTGAGCAGATAGCCATTCTTGCTTTTCTGAGAGTACGTCTTGAAGCTTCTTAATCATGTGCTTACTCTTTGGTTTGTTATTCGATCTTTTCACTTTTAAATCCTCCAATATAACACGACTTAATTTTAGATTATGGACTTGAAGTTCTTTCTCTTCTTTGATTTTTTGAAGGAGAATTGACGCTGCTTCATCCTTTGGGTCTTGTGGAACTAGTTCGCCACCAAAAGCCTTTTGCAGGATGCTTTGTAAAATCTTATCAATTCTTTCAAAAGCCGAGGCATATTTTTCTTCTATTTGATCTGCAACTGCAAAAAGCGGAAGTGTTCTTTCGACGATAATCTCTTGCTCTTTTAAGGAGCAGAACGGGATCGGCATCTTTCCCAGTTTCTTGGCATTTATATTGGACTGACTAACCCCATCTGTTTTTACTCTCCAACAATAATCTTTGGCAAAAGAGGTATTAAGGCATATATTCAAGTATTCTGGATTCAAATACTCTGGAGGAGATATTTTGATCAAATATCCTGCATAAATTGCTTCGTACTCCCCTCTGTAGATAGCAGTTTTTCCAACTAGCTCAGGGCTATTAGTTCTATTGAAAAGCACGTCCCCGGAACTCAGTTTATACTTTTCTATTTCATGTTTGTCTGATGTATAAACAAGATCATCCCAATTTATTATACCGCCTTGTATGTTACCCATTCTTAACACTGGTATCCGACCGTGTTTTTTAGATTTTTTTGAAGTTCCATAGGTAAACGTAGAACAGAGTTTATCCAAATTTAAAACCACCCAGTTATCGGGTAACTCGATGTCTAAGAACGTATCTTTTTCAGCGAATGTTTCTTTAAAGCCCTTCTCTTTTTGACGCACATGGTAAGCCATTTCTATTAACGCTTGGGTTTCTGGTAAATGGTTTGAATTTCTCCAAGAACTAGAAAAAAGTCCTTTTGCAGCCGAATCATATACTGACTGTCGAAATTTCTTAAGGATATGAGGAATCTTATCAAGACGTTTTTGTATGCTGTTAATCTCAGCCATAATTTGGTCTAATTTACCAACGATCCTTGTTTGTTCGTTCATGGGCGGTAAAGGAATGCTCTGAAGACGAACTTGAGAGTCTTTTACGGCAGGATAACTTACTCCATATTGTTCACTGGATATGGCATCAACGAAATTATCGCTTATACAATAATAGTATAAATAACGCGGCTCTATCAAACTCACTGGGCGCAAAACAGAAAAGCCTGTAGATGCGATTTCTCCATCTAATTCTTTTGGTACAGCAGCAATATTACGCAAATATGGCCTGACAGTTGAGAACAAAATGTCGTTTTCTTTTACTATCTGGCGTGCCCGAGATGGTGCATTTGCCAAACTTAAGGTTTTTGCATCTACAACTGTGTTAGTTTGGTTATCAATGCTAGATATATCAATATATTTTATGTGCCTATCTGATTCAGATTTTAAATTTATTTTGGAGATAGGAAGGGTTAATTCGCCAATAAATGTTTTTTTCCATCCCTCTGGTAATTTGCTCATGCAGCCTCCTCTGAAGCAAGAAGTTCAAGAATATTGTGCAAATCTTCCACTGCTCCAGTGAGTTCTGTTATCGCTGTAGAAGCCAATTCTTCTGGTTCGGGAAGATTCTTATTTGAATCCATTTGCTTATCTTTTAGCCAACTTATATCTAAGCTATCATCACGTGCAGCAATGAGCTCACGGGAGAAAGAACGGAAACGTCCTTGTTTGCCCTCATCTTTACGTTTTGAGACGCCACAAGGGTCATTGCCGTAGGCTTTGATAAAATCTGCAAAGTAATCAAGTGTGAATGGGGTGCGTTTGCCAAATTGCGGCATATTGGTACGCATATCATAAATCCAAACATTTTCTGTCTTTACACCTTCAGTGAAAAACAAAACATTAGTCTTCACTCCTTGGCTATAGAAAATGCCCGTAGGTAATCTCAAAAGAGTGTGTAGATTACATTTATCCATCAATTCTTGTCGTATGGCTTTGCCAGCACCATCTTCGAACAAAACATTATCGGGCAGAACGACAGCAGCACGACCACCAGACTCCAAACCAAGATATATATGTTGAAGGAAAGCTAACTGCTTGTTGCTAGTGACATGTTTAATATCCTTGCGCTTCATACGAGCACTCCCAGCTTTTGCACCAAATGGTGGGTTAGCTAGAATCAAGTCAGCAAGTGAAAGCTCTTTTGCATCTTCGGTTAATGCATCTCCCAATATAATTTTAGCATCAAGCTGGTGTAAAAATGCATTCATCAAGCAAATACGGTATGTGCCTTTCTCAATTTCAACCCCTTCATACTTAGGAGGGTTTTTCTTATATGCTTGAGAAGAATTATTGGTGCGGACAAAGTGATCTGCCGAGATTAAAAATCCTCCGCTACCCGTTGCAGGATCTTGAATAGTTTCCCCTAATTTTGGTTGCATTAGCTGGATGATGCATTCCACAAGTGCGCGAGGTGTAAAATACTGCCCTGCACCTGACCGCGCATCTTGTGAATTTTTTGCTAATAATCCCTCATACAAATCGCCCATACCATCTGAAGTGATTGAGTGCCAATCAATCTCAGCAATGCCATCAATAACAGCCTTTAAGTTCTCGGAGTGAGAAAATACAGTTGTTGGAAATGCATAAATCTTTTTAATTTCTGGCTTCCCAGCATGTTCACCAAGATATGTAAGCATTTCACGATAAAAACTCAGAAGGTTATCTCCCTCAAAGTCAACAAGGTCTTTCCAACGGTGATTTTCTGGTAAGAGATGCTCTGTTTCTGTTTCTTCAGCGATTTTGAGAAATAAAAGATAAGTCAGTTCTGAAATATATTGGTGATAACTTATTCCATCTCCGCGCAAAACATTACATAGGTTCCATATTTTCTGGATGATATTTTTATTATTCATGCGATTACCTTTGGTGTTTGTTTTTTGCTGCCTACCAATTCACCAATAAACTGCGTGAACGGTACGATATTTTGCCTGACACTGGCCTGTTCCAAGGCAGTCATGTATTCCTGCCGTTTGTCTACGGGAACAACCGTCCACGGGTAGCCACCGGAGGCGAGCATAGCATTCATCAGGAAGCGCCCGATACGGCCATTGCCATCCGAATACGGGTGGATGTATACGAATACGAAATGCCCCAGCACCACACGCACAGCAGGCTCAGTTTCTTCTTCCAGAAGCTCAAATAAATTTGGCATTACATCGCGTACCACCTCATGATTAGGTGGCACATGCATGGAACGACGGATATAGACAGGGTTGTTACGATACCCCGCTAAATCCGCAGGGCTAAGCAAGCCCGCTGTCACACTTGGTGCGAAAAGCTCTCGATACCATGTCCCATGATCTTTTTCAGCCACGATACCTGCATTTTTGCCAGATAATATCTGTTCAATGCTGCTTTGCACGACTTGGAATGCCTGCCAATAACCACGTGCAGCCAGCGCGTTACGTTGCTCTCTATCTTCCGTATGAGCCTCAGGATTCCAGTTGCCAGTACGAACACGCTCAATCAATTCCGGCGTCACTTGATACCCCTCTATAGACAAAGAGTTATAGGCATCATTCACGTATGCTTCTTCTACCTGTTTCATGTAGTTTTTTGGATTGAGTACAGTCTTTGGGGATTCAGGAAAATACTTTAAGACAGGCTCACGCATCTTTTCCCACATTAAACGGATACGATTGACGTATGGTGATATGTCACGGCGCGCTAACGTAATGACGTTTTTATCTTCAAACGGATCAATTTCGCGGATATTGTACCCTGCGGAGGTCATGGCGTTGATAATATCATCAGCAATACGCTCTCGCCCAATATTGCGGAATGCTCCGGCCAGCCTTCCGGCGATAGTGCTATGTCCGCCCTCCAATAGCAAGGCAAGTAGACTGGAAGCATCTGGCAACATAGAAAGTGCCGCTCGTGCATCTGTAGCATGTTGTGTAAAGAAATTAGCAGAGCAAGCAATTAAAGCGCTTTCTAACGAGAATAAGCGTATACCGTTTTTTACATCAACACTGGCCTCATTAGGTGGCATATTGTGCCTTACATCTAGTATGGATGTATTATGGGGGAATTGTGTCACCTTATTACGCGCTTTTGGAGAGCGAACAAGTAGCTGATTCGGCACTGACCAATTACCGCTATGTGACAACAATGACTGTTCGGGAGAAAGGCTCCATTCTTCACCAAACCGCTCTTCAAAATACCGCGTACAGAATCCCCAGAATGAGGCATACCAAGCTGTGCTCTCTCCTCGCACTTCATCTGGACGTGAAGGGATATACCACCCTTTAATAACCTCCTGCAAAAAGCCATTGGCGAGTAATCGCTCTCGATCTGTACGGGTAAGGTCTTTAGAGCGAATGGCAGAAAAACCCATTTCATATTGCAGTTTTTGCAATCGCTCCAGTGATTCAGCAAGTTTTTCAGATGGGGTTGGCATAGTAATTCATTGTAGCTTTTTATGACAATCTATTTATAGCTTATTGCGTTGTATCATTTATAGCTTATTACGTCAACATCAATCACAAGAAATGATCTTATTAGCAGCAAAAATAACATGAAAAGAAGGATTCATATTTCTTTCATCTAACTTAGGGCGCTGCCCTCGGCGCACTGCGAGTAAAATAGATCGCATTCATCCCCACTTTTTCGGCTCCCCCTAAAGGTTATCCCCCAAAAAAGAGGCGCTGCCTGCGCCGATTTTCCTGCTCCGTTTGCACACCCGCTGTTCGCCACGAGGCAGGGTTACAAGCGAACCCCATAGGGTTTGCGTTGCAACCCAACTTAACGGGAGTGAAAGACATGACACAGTTTTACGCACAGCCCTACGACATCAGTGCAATGGGGTTTTATTTTGAGGACATGCAGGAATATGACGCTAAATACACCACCTGCAAAAATGACTTTGGTGGTCAGGTCGAAGAGTTTGAAATTCAGTTTATTGACGGTGATTCCATTGATTCAGAGCTTTTTAAGGCGTTTGGTATTCATCAGGGCAATATTCATCAGTTCATCGAAAAAATTGACGAATGGGACGAACAGGAAAAGCAAATCCTGATTATTGCCGTGGGTGAAGGTGGCTATAAGTTTGACCTTGCCAAAGATAGTCCAGACGATTTTGACGTGGACATATACCACACAGACAGCATGCGCGAACTGGCCATGCAGTTTGTCGATGAAGGATTATTCGGTGAGATTCCAGATAATATCCAATACTACCTCGATTATGACGCAATAGCGCGAGATTTAGCCGTGGATTACTCCGAAATACGTATTGCTGGCGAAAACATCATTTATCGCTGCTCATAGAGGAGGCTAAATCATGAAAACTAAGACAATTACATGGGGCAGACATCGCGATTATGCTGGCGGCAAGTGGATCAAGCTTTTTGGTGGAAGCAATGCTTCTGATATTGCCTACCGTAAAGCACAGGGTTTTGAACTGCGCGTTATGCCTGTGTTTATGCATCCAGAAAAAACAGTCACACGGATTTTGACAGAGGAAGATAAAAAACAGGCTTTTATTCGTGCCGTGACCAACACCACAGGCGCAAAAGACCGCTGGCAGGAGCGTGTAGAAACGGGGTTAAATGATCAAGACTTGCATGATGCACTACGTCGTGAGCTTGGTATTGCAGGCGGTGGCGGCTGTCGTGATTCCGTCAAAGTGGAATATGAAGGGTCTGGCCTTAAAATTTGGGCAAGTTGGCAAGGTGTAATGCCATGCATAGACGCACCTATTTTTGAAGGCAGGCATACGATAGCAATCGCACGGCTGGTGTTCGGCATTCCTAATCCTGACGACCAGCAAATGAGCCTGTTTTGACAACCTAAAAATTGCGCCGCCTGCACCAAACCAGCACAGGCGGTATTTTCCTGCCATTGGAGGTAATAACGCACTGTGCAGTGCTTGCTCTTACCTTGTTACTTGTATACTATTTTGGCATGTAATTCATAAGGCAATTGAGGGATTAGGAGAGAAATATGAGCAAAAAAATCAGTGGTGCAGAATACCAGCTTTCAAAAATTTTCAGTTCTGATTTTGAGTATCATATTCCCTCGTATCAACGGCCTTATGCTTGGGCAGTGGATCAAGCCTCTGAGCTTTTTGATGACTTGTACGATTTTTACACGACAGAAACCGATGAAGGCTATTTTCTTGGAAGCATTGTACTGATTAAAGAAGATGGCCATCCCCGTGCCGAGGTAATTGATGGTCAGCAACGCCTGACAACTTTAACAATCCTGTTAGCAACGTTGGCTTCTCAAGTGACTGGAGAGCAGCGGGAGATGTTGTACAAATATATAGTTGAACCCGGAAATGAATTTGAGGGGTTAGAGCCAAAGCCAAGGCTGACCATTAGGGATCGGGATAAGGCTTTTTTTGCTGAATATGTCCAGAAACTTGATTTTGAGGGCCTGCTTAAGCTGAATTCAGAACATCTTGCCAATGAGTCACAGGCCAACATTCAGGCGAATAGTAAATACTTTTTGAATGTCATTCACAAAACTTTTGATGGCGACATACAACGCATAAAAGGCTTTGTGACATTCATTGTTCAGCGATGCTTTTTGGTTGCCGTTTCCACGCCTACCCAACAGTCGGCTTTCCGAGTTTTTTCAGTGATGAACAGCAGAGGACTCGATTTGCAGCCCACGGACATCATTAAAGCCGATGTTATCGGCCAAATTTCCTCAGAAACAAAACGTGAGGATTATAATGAACGGTGGGAAGAAATGGAAATTGAGTTGGGTAGAAGCGAATTCAACGAGCTTTTCTCATTTATCCGCATGATATACGCAAAAGAAAAAGCCCGAAAATCTGTGCTGGAGGAATTTAGAAACCATGTGGTGGCTAAGATCAACAGCCCTGAGAGGCTTATTAGCGAGGTACTCGAACCATATTCAGATGCTCTTTCGATTATCAAAAAGGCCAATTACTTGTCTGCTTCGGATGCAACAACCATCAACTCGTATTTTAGATGGTTGAATCGGATTGACAATTCAGACTGGATTCCCGTAGCAATCCTGTTTTTGTCGCAGCAGAAAAACGATTCTGATTATGTTTTATGGTTCTTCAAAAAACTGGAAAGGCTGGCAGCTTACCTGCATATATGCGGAAAAAATGTCAATCATAGGATTGAAAGATACAGCGAAGTGATTTCCAGTATTCAGGATCATCAGCATAGCTTGGAAAACCCTGTTGATACAGTTGAACTAACGGAAGAAGAAGCAGAGGAAATGCTGGATGCGCTGAATGGCGATATATATGCCCTTCCCCCACGGAAACGTAATTACGTCATTCTCAGGCTGGATGCCTTCTTATCTGATGGTGGTGCTTTATATGACCCATCTATTTTGACTATTGAACATGTTTTACCGCAGACGGTAGACCCTGAAAGCGAATGGGCTAAACTTTGGCCTGATACAAATACACGAAAAACGTGGGTTCATCGGATAGCAAATTTAGTGCCGTTGAATCGAAGAAGAAATTCTCAGGCTCAGAATTATGATTTTGAAAAGAAAAAATCTGCTTATTTCAGCGGCAAGAAGCAAGTTTCTTCATACGTGCTTACAACTCAGGTGCTTAACAAGCCAACATGGACAGAGGAAACATTAGAAGAGCGGCAAAATGAGTTGATGGGAGTTATGGCCGAAAACTGGAGCCTTAAAGAGGCGGCATAAATATCCCCCGTTATATTATTTATTGTGCCTACCGTTCCAGCTTACGGCTATTGTCCGGCTGCGCTGTTGGTTCAATTCCATGCTGCGCTTCTGCCATATCGGCTTTTTGCATGAATTCTTCTCGCAGTTTGACGAATTCCTGTTGATCCAAGCTGCGGGTGGGCGTGTGGCTCTCTGCTTTCCGATCAAGCTCAGACGTTTCAATCCAGCGGCCTGAGAATTGATGTTCAGGTTTTGGTGGCTCCTGTTGGCCTTGATCCTGCCTATGCATAAAGAAGGATTTGATGCGTTGGAATAAAGACGGATAGGCTTCTTGCGCTGGCTCAGCTTCACTATGCCGCCCTCGCGCATCGGTGAAGTCCAGTGTCGAGAGCTTTTCACCTTGCCTGCCAAGCGATGAATGCAGCCGTGTATCGGTTTTGAAGTCTTTGCGGTTAGCATAGAGCTTTACAGCCTCTTTATGGCGTGACAGCGCCACATAGCTGGTATGCTGGTCAAAATGCGGGGTGGCCAGTACGAACGCCTGATCTACCGTTACACCCTGCGATTTATGCACCGTGGCGGCATAGCCAAGCTGGAAATGGCTGTATTCGGCAGGCGAGAAAGAGACTGTTTGGCCGCTATCCAGCGTGACCTTGAATATGCCGCCATCTACGGATTTTAATGTGCCGAACGACCCGTTCATCACGCCCATGTCACGGTTATTCTCACGGAAGAGGATACGATCACCTACGGCGAAATCTTGCATTTCCTGCCGATCATGGTCAGCTTCTTTGACCGTGACAGGCACGGTGACGTTTTCTGTTGCCACTTTACCCACCTTGACCATTTCCGCCTTTATCATGGCATTGAGGTCAGCCACGTCTTTGCGCGTATAGGCCAATACCAGACGGGTGGCATCGGGTGAGGCTTTCTGCGCCCTCATGACATCGGCTACCAGTTTGGCTTTTGCATAATCACGGCTTTTGGCCTGCACAATGCAGCCATGATTTTGATAGGCTTTCAGGGCTTCCGTTACATTTCCTTTGGAAAGCGTAATTGTGGCTTCGCGTTGCCATTCTGTTTTCTGGCGGCGTACTTCGGTGAGGGAGGCGGAGTCATTGCGTTCCAATAAGGTACGAAACGCCGCGCCAGCTTCTACGCTCTGCAACTGCGCCGGATCACCAACCAAGACCAGCTTTGCCCCTGATTGCTTGGTGAGTTCGATGATATGGGCGAGTTGCTTGGCCGACACCATACCCGCTTCATCGACAATCAGTACGTCTTTGCTGGTCAGCATGGCATTCTTGACAAAGGCCGCCTGTTTCGGTGTTAGCGGTTTTCCAGCATGTTCATCCAGCATCTTCTGCGCCAGTTGGATACGATATTGCAGGCTGTGTAAGGTGCCGGCATTCATGCCGATTTCACGCAAACCACTGGCTGCTACACCCGATGGGGCAGCGCCGCGTACACGGTAGCCCTGTGATTCCAGTGCTTCCTTTGCACCGTCCATAATGGTGGTTTTGCCAGCGCCGGCCATGCCAACCACCAGCGATAATTGCTTATCACCGGCCATATGTTGTAAGGCTTGCTTCTGCTCATGGCTTAGGCTGGCTTTGCCTTCTGTTGCCTTGGCCAGCTTGTTGTTCAGGTTGAAGATAGCACGCTGCACAGCATGAGCATCTACCTTATGCGAGGTAGTATTAGCCATCGCCTGCGCGTTGTCTGCCATGCGTTGTTCCAACTCCAGCATGGCTTGTGTGGTATAAACGGGCTTTCCTTTATGCTCGCCAATACGGACAACATCAGGCGATTGTACTATGTCCTGCATCGCCGCATGCCGCTCCAGCTTGTCTTTAATGACAGGTTTGAGTGTTCGCTCCATCATCGCAGGCGTAAAGGCGGAATGATAACGCTCTACCTGTGCCAGTGCTTTTTCAGCGTCATAGGCGGGCTTTGCCTCATGCTCTAGTGCCAGCCGATCCAGAATATCTGAGACACTTGGTAAATCAGCTTCATCGCCCAACTTGGCGCGAAATTCTTTTACGCGTAATTCAACTTGCTGACGCAGCGGGTATACCTCGCCATGCACATCCACCAGCACAAAGCGTCCACGATCTCCACGCGCAAGGAAATATCCTTTTTCTTCTAACGCATGTTCGAAGGCAATTTTTGTATCAGAGGCTTCCCACGCTGACTGAATATCTGCCTTGATTTGTCCGGCGTTCCTGCCAACCCGTTTGGCTTGTTGATGTTCGGCGTAGGTATAATTCTTTGGATCGCGATCACCACGTTTCTTGAGCCCTTTTGGAATGTCCCAGCCATGCTGACGGAATAGCTCATGTGATAATTCCGTGAGCCTGTCATGATCATAGGACATCTGCCTTGCCGTCATTGTACCCAGATCAATCCGAGACCACACGACATGTGCATGTCTGCGCCCATCCTTTTCATGAAAGACCACAGCACGGGCTTGACCTTGCAGACCAAGACGTTGTTCCGCCTGTTCTATGGCTTTTTCAAATTCAGCGACACTGACTGTTTCGTCTTTTGGCGGGTTCAACGACAGGGAATACATGAATTGCTTGCACTTTGTGCCACGGCTAATCGCATAGATTTCGTTCAATGCCCCCATTAAATCACGCGACAAGAAGCCACGAAGTTCATGGATTTCTACCACCTCATTCTCTGCTTTCATGAGATGAAGCGCCAAATCCTTCGCACCACCACGCTGGTTGCCGTTCAGAATCACGTGTGTTCTCCCTGCGGTTTCACGCCAAGCGCAAGGATCAAAGCCAGTTTGATCGTATGAATTTCATCGCAGGCGCATTCAATCTTCTCTTCAATTTCAGGCGTTACATTGAGATTGCCCTGCGTGGCTGCCAAGGACAGCGCCAGAATAGACGTAGCCAGTTCCGACTGTCCGAACATGCCGAGCAAACGAGCTAGTTCTGTGCTGTCCAGAGACGGATGGCGCGGTTTGACCTGATAGCGCTTTGCCCGTGCTTCCGCATCATCACCCAACGCACGCTTACGGATAAAGCTAGCCAACGCCATCGTACCAGCCATTGCCTGCAACGCAGCTTTCTCTTCTTCTGTCACACGAACAGAAATAGACGTGGTTTTAGATTTCTTCTTTTTACGTTGTTTGACTGCGCTAGCACTGGCAGCGAAATCCTCAGACAAATTCAGTTGGTCAGAATGGCTCATAAATCCAGCTCTCCCAACTCGTCAAATACATCTTGTTCTAATGGCTTGAGTTGCGCTTCCCAATCGGCTAATTCTTCAAACAGAGAGTTCAAATCGACTCCCGTTTGCTCCGCCACTATTTGTTATCAATTATAACCCTTTTCCTATAAGGGATTATGTGTTCGAACGCTTCATTCCTTTAATTTCAAAGTTTTCAGTGTATTGTAATAAAATAACTTTTGTGGCTTCGAATCCGGCAGGATTCTTTTAGAAAGCAACCCACAATGTGACTAGTGGTGCGAACAATATCTCACCGCCCTACTTATGCTACGGCTTCTTCAAAATTAATTTGATTGGTTTCACAGTTTAGAGGGAAAGAACAATGTTCATGGATGCATTTCCACACGCCATCAATTTTGCGGAAACATATTGTACCACGCAGCCATGCATTTGCCATTTCATCAGACATTTCAATATTACAACCATTCAGGCGACTGTTGAAGTAGGCTACAGCCATATCGTCACTAGCCTCGATCACCATGTTTTTATATTCGATCTCTGGCTTCTCGAAATAAGGGAAGCAATGCGCCCAAAGTTTCTTTAGTTCTTCAACGCTATTGGCCGTGCTTCCGACATCAAAATTGCAATATTGGTCGGCATAGTCTTTATGCATAGTCTCTAAATCTTTTTGCAATAATGCGTCTGCCCAACGTTCGATGGCTTCGCGCACCTCTTTAACAGATTGTTCATTATTGCCCATTGTCATAGTTCCTTTCTTGGGTGTTAATTGTTTTCAACATATATATATCCAGTTGATCAAATGTGCCAGCCCAGCTTCTACCACAAGAGGTAATGTCTTCTTCAAGAACCGTGCTTTATTTAATTATTTACCAAAATACAGGCATCTGCAAAGTAAACAATCTTGTGTTCAGACAGGTTCACAAAAGTGCCATGACACATAGGGTTGATAGGTAGTGCTGTTTCTTCATATTTTATCCACATGTCATGTTGCCACAACAACTGTTCCAATACAGTTATTTGTAATTTTATGTTTTTATTACACTTGGCCTCTGCTATCCATCTTTTATTACATGCTTGTAAAAAATTACACGGGAGAACCCACATCATGCGCGTTAAAAAGTTACAAAAGTTTTTCACTTTAAGGCTATTGATCGCTCCAAAGGCAGTCACGTATTGAATGCTTCTCCATGGTCAACCATGTCTGATGTTGAAAGTGCGTTTGATGGTTGGGCAAAAGGTATCCGTGAATCACTTGATGAGGCGCACGGGCGATAAAAGGAAGTTATGCAGCATCATGTTACCTCACACCGTTACTATATTGGGTTACTCGCCGGGCTTCTGGCGGTTTTTCTGATTAGCCCATTTTTCGGGCATGGCTCGTCCGGTAGCCATTTGCTCGGTGCTGCACTCGTTTTTACACTTCTGTTTTGCATTCTGGTTATCAGCCACAGTAAGGAGCTAATGCTGGTTGCTGGATTGCTGGCGCTACCTTTGGTCATTAGCAGCTTGGGAGCATTGATCGGCACAGAGTTCGTGGTGAATTCGCTCTTAAGTGCCTCCTGTGGTGTAGCCCTGATGCTGCTGATTATCAGCGTGATGCTGCGTGATATGTTCCAATCCACCAAAGTGGACGGGGCACTCATCATTGGTTCTATCTCGCTCTATTTGCTGCTGGGGCTGATGTGGGGGTTTATTTATCTGGCGATTGACCAGCTTTATCCCGGCTCATTCAATTATAACTTCATGCAGACAATGGAGGTGAAAGACCCCACGCCTGCGCTGATGTATTACAGCATGGTGACGCTCACCACATTGGGTTATGGGGATATTACGCCGCTATCGGCTCCAGCACGTGCTATGGCAACCATGCAGGCAGTGGCTGGCCAAATTTACTTAACCGTGCTTGTTGCCCGACTGGTGGGAATGCATATTGCACAGAAAAAATAAGGAAGCTCTCATGAAACAACTCCTCTTATCCGCATTGCTCATCATTCCGCTATTATCACTCACCGCCTGCGATGAAGAAGAAAAGCAGGCCGAACCGCAAATTAAGGCGGTAAAAACTATGGTGGTTGGCGGCGTGAATGGCGTGAATATGCGCACACTTTCCGGCGTGGTGCAAACGGCGGATGAGTCCGATCTGAGCTTTCGGGTTTCAGGCCGTGTGACTAAGGTGAATGTTGAGCGCGGAGACTCGGTAAAGCAAGGCGATGTGCTCGCCAAGTTAGAGCAGAAGGATTACACACTGGCAGTGAATGCAGCCAAAGCCAAATTGCAAAGCGCACGCTCTGAGCTGACCAAAGCCAAACAGGAAAATACCCGCCAGCAGAATCTGCTCAAGCAGGGTTTCGTGAGCAAAGCAGCAGCAGAAAAGGCAGCAGCAGCGTTTGCTGGTGCACAGAGTAAAGTGGCACTGGTCAAGACAGATGTGCAAACGGCAGAAGATAATCTGGAGCGTACCATCCTTACCTCACCATTCGATGGTAAGATAGCGGCAAAAGAGATTGAAGCATTCCGCGAAGTCGCCGCAGGTGAAACCATCTTCGTGTTGCAAGGCTCGGATGGCTTAGAGGTTGAAACCCGCGTACCAGAAACGATGGTGGGCAAGCTAAAGCAAGGCAGTGCTGCGCAAGTGAGCTTCCCAACGCTAGAGGGTGCAGAGGTCGCTGCCATGATTACGCAAATTGGCGCGCGTAGTGAGTCCGGTAATGCGTTCCCCATGACGCTCCGGCTAAATCCAACCGAAGCGGACATTCGCCCCGGCATTACGGCTGAAGTAAAGGTAGGCATCACCAGAGGCGATACGCCCAATGGTGACCGTGTCTTGATACCAACGTCTGCGGTGGATTTGCGCTTCTTTGAGACCATCGGCGCGTCAGAAGCCAAGGTATTTGTGGTTGATAACGAAACGAACACGCTCAAGCTCGTCACCGTGACAGTTGAAGATGTGCGCGAGAATGAGTTGGAGGTCGGCGAAGGGCTAAACGCAGGAGATCGCCTAGTTGTTGCAGGTGTTGCCTTCCTCAATGAAGGCCAGCAAGTCAAACTATGGGAGCCGCAATATTCGATTCCAGCCACATTGGGGAAATGACAGCAACGCTGTCATCCCGTGCCCGACCAAAGGGAGGAATAGACACGGGATCCAGAAATATAAAAGGACATAAGATGAACAGATTACAAACGCTAACATTACTGGATTCCGGCCTTCGCCGGAATGACGGGGTCTAAATGGAAAGAATTACCCAATTTGCGATCAGCAACTCTCGGCTAACCATCCTATTCCTGACTGCGATGCTGGTTGCGGGTGTCAGCACCTTTTTCACCATGCCGTCTCAGGAAGACCCGGAAATCACCATCCGCTCCGCGCAAGTGCGCGCTTACTTTCCCGGCATGTCCACCTCTCAGGTGGAAAACCTGATTGCCAAGCCGCTGGAGAAAAAGATCAAGGAAATTGCTGAACTCAAGGAAGTAAAAAGCACCGTGAGTACGGGTACGATGATCGTCGAAGTTACGATTCATGATCGTTATTTTGATCTTGCTCCCATCTGGCAGTCCTTACGCAACAAGATGGAGGACATCAAGACCTCGCTGCCAAGCGGCACGCAAGGCCCCTTCGTGAATGATGATTTTGGGCGCGTGGCATCAGCTACCGTCTCACTCTATGGTCGTGGCTATACCTTGCCAGAGCTTTATGACGCAGCGCGTGACTTGCAGGACAAGCTGGGTACGCTGGATAGCATCAGCAAGGTTGATATTTACGGTCACCAACCAGAACAAATCTATCTTGAGTTCGATAGCAGCCGCCTCGCATTTTATGGCATCGCCCCGAATGAAATTGTCAGTGCACTGACCTCACAAAATATCGTGCTACCGGGTGGAAGCGTGACAGCGGGTGATGACCGCATTGTGCTCGTGCCATCGGGCAATTTTGAATCCATTGATGACATCCGTAACTTGCAAATTGCAGTGCCGGAGTCCGAGCAAACGGTCTATCTGCAAGATATTGTGACCATTCGCCGTGCGCTGGCGGAGCCACCGAAAAACCCTGTCTATTATAATGCTGAGCCTGCTATTGCCCTCGGTATTTCCATGATCGCCAAATATAATATCATTGATTTTGGTGAGGGGCTAAACGCCAAAATCGACGCATTGCGTGCGACCCTTCCTGCGGGCATGCAGATGGAATATGCGACCTACCAGCCCACTTTGGTGAAAGAGTCTGTCGGTTCGGCAGTGAGCAATCTGTACCAAACCGTTGCGGTAGTGCTGGCGGTTGTGGTCATTTTCCTTGGGCTTCGCACCGGATTGATTGTCGGTGCGATTGTGCCGCTGACTATTCTGATGTCGATTGTGGTGATGAATCAGCTTGGCATTGACCTGCAACGCATGTCCATTGCCGCCATCATCATCGCCCTTGGTCTGCTGGTGGATAACGGCATTGTGATCGCTGAGGATATTCGCAGCCGCATGGATAAAGGTACGCGCAAGAAAGATGCTGCCATGCAAGCGGCTGGTTCGCTCGGTGTGCCGCTATTGACTTCATCCCTCACCACCATTCTGGCATTTATCCCGTTGATGCTCAGTGGCACCACCACTAGTGAATATCTCGCCAGCCTGTCGCAGGTGATCATTATCGCACTGCTATCCTCATGGTTCCTCGCGCTCTATGCCACGCCTGTGCTGTGCTATTGGTTTTTGAAAGATACAGCTAAAGCAGAAGATGCACCGGAGCCTAGCTATGATGGCCCGGTCTATAGCTTCTACCGAAAATTTCTGACATGGGTGTTGGGTCATAAGCTGATTTTCGTGGGCATCATGCTGGGTGCGTTGATTTTGGCCGTCAACGGCATGGGGTTAGTTACTAAGCAGATGATGCCATACTCAGACCGTAATCAGGTGCTAGTTTATATTGATCTGCCTGCTGGCACTGACATCACCACGACCATCAAGTCTACCGAGAAACTCCGCGCATGGCTGGCGGATGAAGAGCAAAACCCGGAGATTGAGAGCCATATTGCTTATATTGGCTTTGGTGGGCCACGCTTCTTCCTTGCGCTGGCACCGATCAATCCCGGCGATAACGTTGCCTTTATGGTGGTCAATACCAAGAAGAAAGAAGACGTGCCAATGATGCAGGCACGCATCAACCAATTCATGCTGGATGAAATGCCCGAAGTGAATGGCCGTGTGAAACGTATGTTCTTAGGTGCGAAAGAAATCGGGTTAGTGGAATATCGCGTCATTGGGCCGGATGCTGGTGAACTCTATGGCATCGGCTATGACATTGAAAAAATCTTCCGTGATCTGCCGGGTACAGTGGGTGTCAAGAATGACTGGCAGAATCCCGTTGCGCTGATCAGTATTGATATTGACCAGCAACGCGCCCGTCGTGCAGGGGTGACGAGCGAATCTATCGCGCAATCGCTCAATGCCTATTATGATGGTTACAGCGTGACCGATTACCGCGATGGCGATCTGGTGATTCCCGTGACGCTAAGAGGCGGTGCCGAACGTAATAACCTCAGTGACTTGATTACGCTGCCCGTCCTCTCGCAAGATGGCATAGCCGTGCCACTGGTGCAGGTAGCAGAGTTCTCACGCATCATCGAGCCGAATAACCTGCTGCGTGTCGATCAGGAGCGTACTCTCACTGTTTCCGGCAAACATACCACCCTGCAAGCAAGTGAGTTGCATGCGGCGTTGCTGCCAGCAGTAGAAGCGATTGATCTGCCAGAAGGCTATCGCATTGAGTTTGGTGGTGAGGTGGAAGGCTCGGATGAAGCCAATGGTGCACTCTTCTCCAAAATGCCGATTGCGCTCGTGGGTATTACGCTTCTCCTTATCTGGCAGTTTAATTCCATTCGTCGCCCGGCGATCATCATGCTGACCATTCCGCTGGTGCTGATCGGTGCCGCGCTTGGTCTGCTAACCACAGGTGCTTTCTTTAGCTTCACTGCTATGCTTGGGCTGTTTTCACTCGCAGGTATCATCATCAATAACGGCATCGTGCTAATTGACCGGATTGATTTGGAACGCAAAGATGGCCTAAGCGTGCATGATGCTACCATTGCCGCCTGCATCGCCCGTATGCGACCCATCCTGATGACGACACTTACCACCGTACTTGGCCTCATTCCGATGATGCTGTTTGGCGGTGCGCTATGGTATCCAATGTCTATCGTGATCATCTTCGGGTTGGCAGTCTCCAGCATCCTCACGCTTGGCTTTGTGCCTGTGCTGTATGTGGCATTCTTTAGTGTTACCCTTGACTGCTTTAAGCAGGTTCAAACCGCTTAAAAAAAGAATTCCCTGTTATGGATTTTAGGGAATTTACGGTGTGAACCCTAGTAATGCGTGGCTTCCAGCCGTCAAAAACACTCCCTATCACCCCATTTCCCTGATAATTTTAAAAAAAAACTCCTTGTATAGCCGATTCGTTTCATTTTCGGACATAAGACATAACCATACGCCAGGTCATAGCATCATGAAACGAATAACAGGCTATAACCTTTAAACACATAGCACGACCTTCGTAAGCATGTTCATACAACGTATGAAAATCTTCCGAACGTGCTATAAATTGGCCAAAAGCAGGGAAAGTGATCTACGGCAAGACGTCTCACGTTGTCACACTGAGATTAAAGTAATAGTGGAATGATATGACGACTAATGCATAAGCATCATGTTCTTTCTTGAATAATATTCAGTACATTTCGCAGTTTCTTGGCTCCATCTTCCAGCGCTTCTTGCCAGTCTAGATGTGCTTGATGATTGGCTCCATCTGATATGTATTTGACACATGTAAACGGTATATCTTCTGCGTGACAAATTTTTGCCAGAGCATAGGCCTCCATATCAACAACATCATATGCATCGGTATTGACATCAGTTGCAAATGAATCGCCTGTGCCACATCTTCCTACCTTAAGCCCATCTACCAACAAACCATTATTAATCTGAATTACTTCCTCAAATGGTGTTTGCCATGCGCTAAAACCAAGAGGTCTCACATCCATATCACGCTGGATAAACTCCCGACAACACACTAATTCGCCAGTATTGAAAACATGGCTCCCGGCAGTACCTAGATTAATCACAGTGTCTATTTGTGTAGAGCTTATTGCTTTTACTAACTTATGCGCTGCATTGACCTTTCCGACACCGGTAAACAGAATGTCGACATCGCCAAACATTTTTCCCGCTTCCATTGGAAGCGCCATAGTAATAAGCGTTTTACTCATAGGCCAACACTGCCTTTGCTTTTAAATCATTCCAAGAAAAGTCGTTTAGCGAGGTAAGGTTCAATATTGTTGTAAAGCCTTGTACGGTATAACCTGACTTTTTGCATAATTCTGCTGACGCATAGAGCGTGCCACCGGTTGCAAGCACATCATCAACAATCAATACATTGCCCGTTCCTGACTTCATTTCAAGCGTATCTGTTCCATACTCTAAGGAGTAACTATGAGAAGATAAGGGTGGAGGTAATTTACCAGCCTTTCTAACTAAGAACAAAGATTTTTGTTTGTAGAAGGCCAGAGCCGAAGCAAAAATAAACCCTCTTGCGTCTATACCAACTATTCCGTCAACGCCCCTCCAAAACTCATCCGTATATTGTGCAGCTAGAGCCGAGATAGTTGTGCAAAGCTTATGTTGCAGCAGTGGACTGACATCATAAAATTTGATTCCATGGTTTGGGAAGTTATCAACTGTAGTGATATATTGTTTTAATTCTTCCATAAAATCTCTCTCGTAATTTATGTCACGTCGTACTCTAAATGTGAATGCGTATTCAGCCTGAGATTTATACTCGTTTTACTTTAAAATTCCCCGCGGAATTTAAAGGAAAAGGTCGAGTATATCCTTTAAAATATAGCACTTTGTATTCTTAACGAAAGCACTTTTCCTACATGGGGAATTCTTAGGTTGAACTGCTGCAGAAGAAAGGTCTATTGCGCATCAAACTTACTTTGGCTCAGCATCGACGCGATCCAGTTCAATTGTCGTTACGTAGGGTAGAAATCCGTTGACACGGTGGCGACGATAAATCTCACGTACTGTCTCCGTATCCTCCATATCCCAGTAATCAAGTGTTACTAGTTGCAGGTGTGACGCAGCTTCCTTAAAGGCCAGCATCTTTTGCACATACTCCTCATAGATGGCATCGGGAAACAGGGTGTGGTTGCCGCCCTCAAAGTCATAATTCACCAGAATGCCTTCTGCTAGAAAATAGTCCACATCCTGGGCGATCTGTGGCATCACCCGAAACCCACGGTTAATCATGATTTTAATGGTCGGGTAGTGATGGCGGATGGCCTTGATCATCCGCGCCGAGGCGTCGATCATGCCTTTGTATTTTTCCGGGTTCTGCACCTCCAGGTCTTCAACGCTATCGAGCGTGTCGACGAAGATGCCATGAAAGCCGCGTTGCAGGATGACCGGGATGACGTCCTCAATCAGGTAGCGTGTCCATTCCGGGTTGCGAACATCCACCACATAATGTCCCGGCCAATTGGGGTTTTCTTCCATCAGGGCGTGGGTGGCCTGCACCTGCGCGAAGTCAGCACGGTATTGTTCCGCTTCTCCGGCACTGAGATAGCCGAGTACGGTTTTGCCCTTGGCTGTCAGATTGCGCACGGACGGGTGGGTGTCACGGTCAAACACGATGATATCATAGTCTTCAAACGCCGTTGAGGGCAGGGCATCACGGTAATACACCACCCATTGCTTGTCCGGTGGTTCCATACGTGGTTGGGCATCCTGAGCGTGGGAAGGGAGGGGGAGGAGGTACAACGAGAGAGAGAGGATGAAGCAGAATGTTTGAGAGGCGGGAATCAAGAATCGAGAATTGAGAATCGAGCATATGTGTTTTCCCGATTCCTGATTCCTGATTCCCGATTCCACGCTTTGCGTCATACCACCGTCTCGATCGGTCCTTCGGCTCGGCCATGGACGAACTGGTCGACATGGGCATGGCCGCTATCCATCACCGTATCCGCCGCACCGCGCCACAGGATTTCTCCTTTGTAGATCATGGCGATGGAATCGGCGATGGTGCGTGCACTGTTCATGTCATGGGTAATGGTTACGGCAGTCGCACCGATCTCCTTGCAGCAGGCGATGATGAGTTCGTTGATCACTTCAGCCATGATTGGGTCAAGGCCGGTAGTCGGTTCGTCAAAGAAGATGATTTCCGGATCACCGCAGATGGCGCGGGCAAGGGCGACGCGTTTCTGCATTCCACCGGAAAGCTCGGAGGGTCGCAGCAAAGCGACATCCTTGCCAAGACCGACTTGCTTAAGCTTGGTCGTTGCCAGCTCCAGCGCATCGGCTTTAGAGAGTCCTTGCTGTTGGCGTATGGCGAAGGTGATATTTTCCCAAACGGTGAGGCTGTCGAAGAGGGCGCCGCCCTGAAACAGCATACCGAAGCGATGCATCAGGGCTTCACGATCTTTGCCGCTAACGCCGATCGTTTCTTTGCCATCGACCTGAATCGAACCGCTATCCGGGGTGAGCAGTCCAAGGATACATTTGAGCAGCACGGATTTCCCAGTGCCGGAACCGCCGATAATCACCAGCGATTCGCCTTTAGCGACCTCCAGCGACACGTCGCGCAGCACGTGCTTGCTACCAAAGGATTTATGGACATGCTGGACGGAGATTTTCGGATGATTAGAAGACATATGAATTGGATCCTCCTCTTAAACCACTCTCCCCTTGCGGGAGAGTCCAAGAGGACAAGCATAGCGTTGTCCGATTGGGTGAGGGGTCAAATACTTATGGTAATTATGCTCACCCCTCACCG
>JANQNR010000007.1 GCA_028279475.1 Rickettsiales bacterium
ATCATCCCCGGCGCTGCTTTCAATCGTATCATCACCGGTGCCGCCGATTAGGGCTTCACCCGCCGAGGTACCGGTCAGCAACTGATCCGGATCACTGCCGCCGCCGGAGGTGGTGTCTTCAAACAGCTCGATGTTGCGGAAATGACTGTGGCCGTTCTGCGCCCCGTCGTCATGGTCGTTGATGAAGGTCAGAGAGTCAATCGCACCGGTAAAGCCGAACGTACTCACATCCACGGTGAAGCTTTGCCAGCCACCACTGCCCGTATAGTTCAACTGGTCAAACGTACCGATCGTTTGCGAGCCATGCAGTTGCCAGGTTGGCTGGCCGTTGTCATAGAGATTGTCATTATCCAGCCCGATGGCATGAATCTCGCCTTCCTGGGTGCTGCGATATTCAAAACTTAGCATCGTATCGGACGTCACCGTATAATCGTAATCCAGCTTCTTCCATGTATTGCCGCTTAGTTCAATGCCCGCACCATTATCGGTGAAGCTGGCCGATCCACCTGCGTCCTGCCCGGTATCATAGGAGCTGAGCGTGAGGGACGACAAGTCAATCTCATTGCCACCCGAACCGCCGCCGGAGGTCGTATCCTCAACCATGTCCACATTCCTAAACCAGCTATCGGCCTGGGCATTAGCATCGTCGTCATTGGCGAATACCAGATACTGTGCATTGTACCCGATGGGCAAATAGTCCGATACGTTGATGCTGAAGCTCTGCCATGCGCCGCTGCCGGTATAATCCGGACCGTCCAGACCCCAGGCCTGCGTGCCATACAGGCGGAAGATATCGGTTTCATCCAGCACATTATCGGTGCTCAGTCCCAGCCCATGAATCTCGCCGGGCACATCCGACTTAAACTCGAAATTCAGTACTGTGTCTGCCGTTACCGTGTACGGCAGCGCCACCTTCTTCCACGTATTCCCATAGATATGCAACGTCGTGTCGTTGATAATATCAAACGTCACCGCATTCACATCCTGGTTCGAGTACCCGCTGATCGTGGACGTCGTGAAGTTCAGCCCGGAACCGGTGGGCGGTGCGCCATCAAAAATAAAATCGGCCTCCGTTAATGTGGTCGTGTAATCACCATTCAAATAAAATTCAAAATCTACCTGATCGCTGCGGACATAGGTGCGGTCGCTTCCGCCGCTATACGCCAAGCGTAATTCCCCGGCAGAAGTCGTTCCAGAGACCAGTGTATTAAAACCCAGACCGCTCAAATCAATCTTATCAACTCCGACCTCAAAATCTGTGATTTCATCCTGCCCGCCGCTTACTGTGCTATGCGTTAGATCGGAAAAACGGAAGACATCCTCGCCCACACCACCTGTTAGCGTATCAGAACCTTCACCGCCATCCAGCGTATTATGTCCAGACCCCGCAACAATGATATCATCCCCTGCCAAGGCTTCATAATACTGGTCTCCCGAACTGTCTGACATATAATCAGCACCTGTTGACCCTTGCTTTACCTTAGCACTTACACGTTCTTTAATGTCTTCAGCGGTAAAATTGTCAATGTC
Source organism: Rickettsiales bacterium (assembly GCA_028279475.1). GTDB lineage: Bacteria > Pseudomonadota > Alphaproteobacteria > Rickettsiales > UBA998 > JANQNR01. The sequence continues at coordinate 1,531 of JANQNR010000007.1, forward strand.
CACCACCCTGCTATAACTTCCTACATACAGGTCATCGCCCGCAGGATTGTAATCAATTGTGACCGGCGTACCGGAAAGGGCACCTGTATACTGTTCGTCATACTCACCAGTTAAAGAAATGCCATAATCCCCATCACTCCAATTATTAATACGTACCGTTATGGATGCCGCGCTGCTATCCCAAATGTCAAGATAACTGCCATTATCAAATGCTAGCCAAGACCCGCCTAATAGATGAAAGCTACCGTTCTCCTCTTCAAGGTCATAGGTTCCTGCCATATTGACAGTCCCAATAAACAAATTACCATCTCCACCATTTATTTCGGCATATGCCTCCGGATTTACGGAAATCGTATTTTCACCATCTCCCCCGTTTATTACAGAGGAATCCTCGTATACGGTAAAATAGTCGGTTCCAGCACCCCCATTGAGAGTTGTATCCCCTGCAATATTAACAAAAGTATCGCTTCCATCTTCCCCGTTCAATGTCCCATTGGCAAAGCTATACAGGCCATCATTGCCACTTCCGGCAGTGAGTATATCAGTACCGTCATAGGATACCAGTTCATCAGCACCACTGCCACCATTCAGGACATCATTACTCTCATCAGCCTCTAACCATTGGTCGAAACCGTTCCACCATGTGTCAGCCAATAAGTCATGGCCTTCGCCGCCGGATAACGTATCATCACCTGCGCCACCAAGCAGACTATCGTTGCCCTTGCCGCCGTTTAGGGAATTATCACCATCATTCCCGATAATGGCATCAAAACCATCATGTCCTGTCGCGTGCTCAAGGATAATGGCACTTTCCCAATCATCATCCGGGTTAAGAGCAATGGCGACACGCTCTTTGTTAATCGCTGAAAAAAGCACATCACCATCATCATCCACGCCGCCACGCAAATCGAGTGTTACACCATTCTTTGCTGAAGCAATAGCTGACACGTCGATATGGTCATTGTCTCCACCCGCATCCCAAATCGTCCAGAGCTTGCCGGAGCCGTTAAAATCGCTGGCGTTATAGGTTGTATTCCCGGAGTTGTAGGACGAAGTCTCCCCATATAAATACTGCGCCGCCGCTATGTCATACACCATCGGCGTGGATGGATATAGTTTGCCGTAGCGCGTATAGGACATGATCGAGGTGCTGTAATCGTATCCACTGCCTATTCGATCCACATCTGTCAAACCGACGATATGGCCAATTTCGTGCATCAGTGTATGATATTGATTAGTTCCTTCTGAAGCGCTGACGATCTGACTGTCTTCTATCAAGAGATCTTGATTCAAGAATGATGATCCTGAAACATTTATTGGGGTGACTAAGCCGTAGTTAAGGCCTTCAAAAATTAATTCATCTGCTATCCGTGCAGCGAAATCCGGGGTAGTAGATGATGTAGACGAAAAGGAGATATTGGCGACATTGCTCCAACTATTCAGCGCTTTAGTGAACGCATTGATAGACCCCATAGCGCGAACATTAGGAGCAATAATCGTTTCATCTGTACCTTCAAAATCCCTGCCGATGGAATTGTGAATCCATGTATCTAATGATGTGCTATATGTTACATTTGCGCTTTGTCCCGTATTACCAGTCCAGGAATACATGCCTGTCAGATCATCAATATTCCGGTTTCCAGTGTCATTAATTGCCATAATTTTTACCTCGGTTATTCGTTTATCAATTCTAATATCTCTTTTTTCTTTTCAGCAGATGTTTGGAGTATTCCGCCACATTGAGGTGCAATTTTTAAATGATTCCCACTGCTCTCACTTGTTTCGTGACGTTGTGCAAATAAAATATACGTTTTTCCAATTTCTGGTTTCGGACTAACTTTGGGATGGAAAATCTTTAAACCAGAATAGGGATAAGTGGATAACTCAACATGGTCTCCGATTTTTAGGCTTCCATCCCCTTTTAATATGTCTTCTACAATGTAATCTGTTGGTACAGGGACTCTGTTTTGATGTGGAGTATCATACTCGAAATCTTCAAGAAAGCGTTCAAGTCGTGCACTGATAATAAAATCAGATTTTTCAACTTTTTCTTTCCATGATTCACATGGATTTTCCTTGATAGAATGGTGCATTGTTACGGTGTCTTTTGACATTGAAATTTTGTCAATACCCCAAAGTTTTTCAGAATATGTTCCTTCATAATTTTTAATGCTTGGACAATATTTGTTTGTTCCTACCGGCGCAGTCCACTTCTTTACTTCGGAACAGTCTTGATGTGTGCAGGGATTTGCAAAAATAATATACTGGTTGCCAAGAACAGGATGAGGAGTAGGAGAAAAAATTCTGAAACCGTTATCAGCATCGTAGACGAAATGATCTCCAACATTTAAGTCATCATTTCCTTTCCAGATCGTTATTATTTCGTAACGCCCCAAACGATAAAATTCTTTATCTTTCTTCATGTATGAAGATTCAGGAATAAATTCAATTAACGTTGCTTTCACAATATAAGCAGAATTTTGATGCAGTTCTTCTTGCGTGAGACATGCAGGAGTCTTAGACGTTGGTACAGATGATGATTTCAGTTTTTTCATCACATGCGACGCTCGCTTGTAAGGCAGGATACTTCCATATTCATACGTATAACGGAATCGTGGCAGTGAGCCTTGGCTTTCACATGCAGTGGCGAACAGCACGTACTGTTCCCCTTGCGTGGTAACAACAGGGCTAAGCGGATGGGCGATGATCGGACCTTGATATGATGGAGCAAGAATTTGTTTGTCCTTCAATGCTGCATCACCTTTCAATACTTCCAATACGTAATAATAGCCATCCCCTGATATGCTTTGGACTTTTTTGGTTTCCTTTAAGTATGTTTTTTTTGCAGATTCGGAGAATTCTTCAAATCGTACAACCAATATGGTGTCTGATTGCTCAATACGTTCGTCAATACTCAACAGTGGAAGAGGTGGTTCACCGGGGACAGGTTTAAAAGCCATCGAACGTTCTCCTGCAAAGCAAAGCAAAGCAAAGCAAAGCAAAGCAAAGCGTCTTTTAACTGTTGTTGTCATTTTCTTTCCCCCACTACATAACAAAACCGCTAGCATTTTGTCATGTTTCTGTCAAGCCGCATTCCTTAACTTTTGGTTATCATTTGCGGGTTCCAACGCCGTCAGTCCGTAATCCTGAAAATACCCTTCATATTCGGCCTGGCGGAAGGTCACGTCATTGATGGAATAGCCGTTGAGGATCAGCACATCATTGTCGCCGCTCTGGTCATTGATCGTATCATTCCCGTCCCCGGCATTGTAGATATAGGTGTCATCACCGAAGGCGGAGATATCCTCCATCCGGTCGTTGCCCAGTCCGCCCTCATAGGTGTCCTGCCGATCCGTCGTCAGCACGGCGCCATTATCGTCGCCGGTGAGGTAGTCATTGCCGGACGTGCCGATCAGGTGCGAGTTGAAGCCCTCGGTCACAAATATCCGGTGATTGCGCAGCTCCGCCGCATCGCCCGGCACACCGTCCAGATACGTCCCCGCCAGCGCCGCATTAAAGTCGGCATCACTGATATTCTGAGAGTCGGCCACGGCGTTAATCACTGGCAAGACATTATTCCAATACGCATCCCGCTGCGCCGTATCTGTCGGCTCCCCAGCCTCCAGCGTCTGGACAAACCCCGCAAAATCACCGGTCAGACGATTACCGATGAAATCATAATTAATGCCATCCATAAAGGCTAATGGATGATTATTCATGGCCGTCTGCGCATCGGTAAAAATGGAACCAAAGGCATTATTCCAGTCGGTATCGGTATAATTATCAACATCGACCCCATCATCGACCAGTTGATTGAAGATTGTGGCGGCTGAGGCAATCGCATCGTAGAATGGCTGCGCCGCCATATCACTCAGGAATTGCACCGATACCCGATCAACCAACTCGTCCAGTTCGGTACCCAGCAGCTTGGCCTTATTATTCTGAAAGCCGTCAATCTCCGTACCGATCCAGCCTTCCACCACTGCCGCATCCTGTAGGTCAAAATGCAGATGGTCACTACCACTCACCTGATCCGCACCCGTCCAGCGTTCCAGAATGGCTTTCACGTCGGTGCGGAAATCAGCGAAATTGAAATTGCTATAGTCAGCGTCCACCAGCGTGCGCACCATGCCTTTAAGCGTGGCATCCTCGCTCATGGCCACCCATAAATCCTTGGTATTGCCAAAGCCACGCATCTGTGGCAGGGCGAAAACGTCAGGATCGAATACAAAATTATCCGGCAGTTTGAACGCACTGTTGGACTGGCTGAGATTAAACACAATATCGAGTGCATCGCGGGTCTGACCGTCTTTGACGAAGGTGGATTCGCGCAATACGTCATGCCCGGCAATAGACTGAGATGAGCCGGTGGCCGCCAGACTGATCGAGGTAATCCCGGCTTCCGTCAATGTCTGGAGTTCGGCGGCGGAACTGATGCCGTTTTCGTTGGCATCCTGCCAGACCTGCAACTGGTTAAAATTGGCATCATTCGCATCAATCACGCCATCGCCATTACTGTCAAACTCATCACCAAGTTTATCGAAGCCGTCGCTATAACCATCTTCCGCGCCGAACAGCTCCGAGCGATCATCGATGGTGCCATTGCCATTGGTGTCATGCACCAGCAACGCATCGCCGCCGGTGACCCAGCCGGTCAGCTCCGCGAACCCGTCATTGTCCATGTCAAACAGCGCGCTGCTTTGTTGCAACGAGGTCAGTTCCACCCCGTTCCCGTTCATATCCAGAATTATAGGCGTTTGCGGATCGGCCTGCTCCGCCTTCGGCAAATCCTGCTGCGGATCATCCGGGCAGTCAGGATGGGGATTAAACAAGTCATACACTTCACCCAAAACCACCTGCATTTTACAATTACCAACACCAGCATTGGCACTTGAACAAACACTACTGATGCCCAGAAGAAGTGTCCTGTACGCAGAACATCGGAAAGTTCCTGGGTAGGAGTTTCCTGATAGGCATGAACGATATGCTGCAATTGAGGAATCCATGATTCCAGAAAAGCAGCAAGACCGTTTGACATCTGGATAGTCGGAAACATCACTAAGGTTACGAATAGAAAAAGAATGGCACTCAGATACACTATGCCGATCAGGATATGCATGTATCTTTTGTGTAAAAAGTGATCTTCTATATGCATTTTAAATTCCTTTTCTTAGAGCTATTTGAATCCTTCTCCTTATTGTATGATTGTTGCGTTTTTCTAATGATGAGTCCGGTAACGAAAGAATACACAGCGAAGGCAAGTAAAAATAATCCCCCAAGCACGGACACAATCAGCCTGATGTCACCATATCCACGACGGAATTCCAGGATGTTCATGTCGTATGCCACGAGGTAAAAACCGTATAAAATCACAACAATGAACACGGGGGCATAAAGAATAGAACGCCGCATGTAGTGATCTATATCGTAGTAGTTTTCTGATATATCCAGGAAAGGTTTTTCGGTATTCGCTTTGTAAAACCATACACACAAATACAGGAAAAAGAGGGTTAGCGGTAACTGGAAGAATATCACTCCTCCCCAGAGAAAGTATCCTGTGTGTAATGCATAAAGTAGCTTTTCTGATGAACTCTCAAGATATGCATCCTGAATGGTTTGCAGTTGGGGAATGGTTGATCGCAGAAAAGAGGTAATGAAATCTGTCAAAGTATATTCAGGGTAGAAAAACATGCCGGATGCAAAAAATATCAGTGGCACTACTACGATAGCCCCTATACATCTGTGCATCAGCGTCTGATGACGGAAAGTTATATGTTTTTCAATCATTAACATAACATCAATCCTTAGCAGATTTCTTCATGGCGATTATAGCAATTCATGGTGTTACTCCTTTTTTAGATTCATAGATTTCAAAATTATAGTGGCAGATGAAAAATACACGCAGATAGTAAAAAGCAAGACGTTGCCTGAGACACAAAATAACCACATAAGAATATGTTTTTTATATAGAAACCCTGAAAATAATGTGATATGGATCATGACAAATAATATCAATGGAATTACGAAACACATCCTCCCTGACTTTAAACTATCTGCATAAAGCTTCCGATATTGATGTTCTTTTCCTGCTGGTGGTGGCTTCCCATGATATCGCTTGAAATAAGGGATTTGCAGGTAGAGTATCCAAAACATGCTAGGGATACCGATCACTGCTAAGAGGGTGATGGCAAAGACGGCAGCATCCCATTTTCTGACAATGTCTTTTTTAAAGGCCAGCCCATCTTCGTGTGGTTTGACATTCTCGAACTGAAAAATGGCTTTATTGAGCGCTGGAATATTAATAGCCACTTTTTGCGCATAGTTTTGTGGCATCGCTACTGCCGGCGTATACATCAGGTAATAAAGGGTATTCGTCACCATCATCACCCCAAACACGATCATCATGATTTTTAACTGCCGCCGCGCCTCTTTGAGTAGCGGGTCGTTTAAATTCGGCAGCCCATGCTTTTCGCCATATTCCAGTTTCATCATGTTTCTTCCATTAGCATAATATTAAAACCTCTTTCCTGCTATCAAGCCACGTTTTTCAATCTTGAGTTATTATCATTAACGGCATACAGTTCGGCGTACCCGCCCGGTGCAGCACCGGTAGTGGTGATAATAATGGCTCCCTGACCGAACTTAAACCATCCGGGGAGTGATACACCGTTCGCCTGTGCTACACCAGCTCCCCAGATGCCGCTACCGATTGCCCCGGTCGCAATACCGACACGTTCCCCGATAAATTCCTTTTCTGCTTCCGTTAATGCCATAGTGAAATCTCCTTGTTGAGTGAGGGTTGGTCGTCCAGATGCACCGCCATACGATAGGCCAGCAGGCTATGGCTGAGCCGTTGAAAAATGAAAATCCATAGAAAGCTAAAAATATAAATTGCGGTAGAGAGGCCGAAGATATAGCTCATATCTGACATGGTGCCTTTTTCTTCAGGTGTTAAATGGAATTGTATAACCATGAAAGCAGGGAAAAAAATCAGCATCGTCATAATAAAACATGCTGGCTTTCATACCGTATTGACCGCTGACAATCCCTGCCGGATCGAGATACAGCACGATCTGTTTGAAGATGGTCTCACGTATGCGGGCGGTGACTTCGTAGATCGTGCCCTTTAAATCCGCCACCGCAATGGACATCCGCAGATGCAACAGGTTGGGAATAAAGTAACAGACCGTCTTCCCGCCGCCTGCCGGACTATAGAGCAGGAAATTGGTAGAGATGCGGCGCGACTGACGTTGCAGGAGCCAGTTATAGAGCACCGGACGTATAGTGAAGAGCAGTTGCCCGCCGCTACAGACCACCCCCGCCAGACAGACATAATAGAGCAGCATCAGCCACTCATGGTCATGCGGGTTGATTGCATGAAGACCGTACAGACAGAGCAACAGACTCAGAAGCGGGCGTTTCCATGATGGCAGACACGAGTGATCGGGGTGGGACATAAAAAAAAACCTCTGGCGTTACGGGTACATAAAAAAAGACCTGCATCACAGCGTAATGCAGGTCAGTGGAGGGATTGGGCGGATTGCTCCTGTCTCTATTCATGCACAATATGCGCGCTGAGTTGACATTTAATGCGCATATGGTACAGTTATAGAAGTAGCTAAAGGAAGACAAAGCCATGCAGACACAGACCGGGCATGAACCAAAATCCGTAAAGCGACTCAACGCGACATTGCCGGAGCCATTAGCACGGTTCGTCGGTGAAGTGACAGGCGATGGGGGGCTATATGAAACACCAAGCGAGTTTGTCCGTGATCTGATCCGCCGCTATATGGAGAGCACGCAAAAATCTCACTACGCTGAACTCAATGCCATGCTTGTCCGCTCACTGAAAACAGACAGCTACAGCGCGTGGACACAGCAAGACATGCAGGATATTATCGACGATATTGAGGCGTAATCGCGGATGTGGGCTATTCGTAAAAGCGATACGTTCAAAGCGCAACTGCGGCTTTATGCGCAGGATTATAAAGAGCGGGCAGGCAAGGAAATTGCCCGGCAGTTTATTCGTGATGTCGATCATGCCATCACCTTTATTACCGACAACCCCTTCGCCTGTGGCCTCTATGTAGAAGCCGCCCATCACGATGATTTGCGTGATTTCGAGTTCAGAAAATGGTCATTGAAACGCTTTCCTCATCTCATTCTGTTCAGGTTGGAAGAGAGCACGATCATCCTGCAAGCCATCTATGCCGGGCGTATGCATATCATGGAACGCTTTGCGCAGGAGCGCGATACGTAACGTTCACTCCATCCCCAGTATCTTTTTTCGGGTCAATGACCTGCCAGTGCTTGCCGATGGGCTTGCCGGAGGCGAAGGCCTGTTTAATTTCTGCTTTCATCATATCACACGTATATATAGTATGATTGCACATACATTACACATTATCAGTAGGTGCATAATGTCGGGAAAGGAACAGGAAGAAAATATCGTCAAGCGTATCGGGAAATCTGTCATTAGTTTTAATGGGTTACTCCTGTTCCTGTTAGTGGTGATCATCGTCACCACCTTTTACAGTGTTACCAACTATGAAAAGATAGTTGAATCAATTGCGCAACTACATCTTGATTTAGCGAATGAGCATACGCTGCTGGAACAAAACGTAGAGGACGCGGCGCCCTATATAGGTCCGCCACCCCCTCAAGAGATCAATGCAAATCCTATGGAAACGCCATCTAAACAGAAATATCAAACGATTGGTGAAATAGGCGATAGCTTTGGCCCAATCAATGCCTCGTTATCTGCGCTTGCGGCGTTAGTGTCTACCTGCTCATTAGTAGTCGTCATCGTGAGTGTTCGCTACCAAATCAAGGAGCTAACGGCAACACGGAAGGCACAGCAGGAGCTGAGCAGGTCAAGCCATACCCAAATGGCCGTACAGGTCATTGTTAATACGTTGGATGAACTACAAAAGGAGGACGTATATAAAAGTATTCTGGCGCTCGATCAGATCCCTGACACAACCTGGAATACGGAGAAGAAACGCTTTGACCGGGTCTACAAAGACTATCTGGATCCTAATAAGACAGATGAAGATAAGAGAAGCCTGGAGGATATGTACCCATGGTTGAAAGACGTTGAGGATCACATACACAACATCCTGCTACCCTTTCAAAAGGCCTACACCATTTTCACGAGTCATGACCATGTCTTTTCTGAGGATTTACTCAACCACCTGTTTCGCAGCCGCGAAATCACCAAGGCCTTTTTGTATGTAGCCCTCACACTGGAATCACAAAAACCGGAATATTATGATCATGAGTTGTACCGCTACTTCTTCATCAATTTTAAAAAGCAGCATAGTAGTTATCTGCAGCCCTATCTGGACTGTATCAAGACTGCGGAATGGGAAAAGGATGTTGCACATGCGTTTGGCGAGGATGAATTAGACGTCACGCAGCACGTGCTTGAAGCACATCTGGAGGCGGTATCCACCCTAAAGCTGGACGTTGATGCAAGGAACACCGCTAATGCTGAAATTAATTATCAACTCGGTACCGTTCTGCTGATTGGTGATGGAGGAAAGGGAACATCGCACCCTAGCGAAGCAGAGATTCGCGATAAGCATCAGACTATTGAGACATATTTCCGTACTGCGACGGATTTAAATCCGAAACACGCAAAAGCCTGGAACGGCTGGGGCAATGCATTAGGTAGGCAAGGTTTCCACAAGGAAGCCGCAGAGAAATTTGCGCAAGCAACGCGCTGTGATACGGAATACGCAAACGCCTGGTATAATTGGGGCGTTGCATTAGGTAGACAGGGGTTCAACGAGGAGGCCGCAAAGAAATATGAACAAGCAACACGATGCGATCCGGAATACGCAAACGCCTGGCATAATTGGGGCGTTGTATTAGAACGTCAGAAGCGTTACGAGGAAGCCGCAGAGAAATATGCCCAAGCAACACGCTGCGATCCGGAAGACGCAAACGCCTGGCGTGGTTGGGGCGTTGCATTAGATATGCAGGGACTTCACAAAGAAGCTGCAAAGAAATTTGAGCAAGCAACGCGCTGCGATCCGGAATTCGCAAAAGCCTGGCATAGTTGGGGCGTTGCATTAGAAAGGCAGAAACTCTACGAGGAAGCTGCAGAGAAATATTTCAAGGCAGCCACGCTGGATGCAACAAAAAGGCGGGCATTACTTAACCTGAGCTGCAGGGTTCGGAGCGAAGGCAATGCGGAACTGGCAGATGCAATCAAGCGGCGATATGAGGAACTTCGGAAATCATAACCTGCCGACCAGGTTTCGCCATGGCTGGTGCCAGTATCATGCCTAATATAGGTCTTCGATTCCGGTGATGCCCTCTTCATGGAAGACATCGACCACTTCATAGCCCCTGATACGGGCATATTCGCGGCAACGTGTCTCCTGGCTGGACAGGCCGTGTTTCTGATCAAATAGACAATTTGTCTATTTTGATGTTATAATGCTGATAAATAGGAGATTAACATGTATCTTCAACCGAGGCCAAGCAGACCTTTGCCGCCGTACCGGATAAAGCGCAGCGTGAACCTGTCATCATTCAAAAACAGAACCGTGATGTGGCGGTGATGATGTCGGTGCAGGATTATGAGCGCATCACCAAACTGAATATTGAGGAATTCCAGTCATTCCGCCGTTCTGTCGGCGAAAAAGCCCAGACGCGTGGCATGACAGAGGAACGGTTGCGCGATCTTCTGAATGATCCATATCACCGGCGATCAGGATTTACTGGTGCTGCATCCATTTCATGATACCGCTATTTGCACGGCGCGCCAGTTCCTCAATAGATAAAATCTGCGTCGGTCAGTGTGGTACGGAAGTCTCCCTGAAGGAAGAATTCGAAGTAGGACTGGTCGGAGCGGATGTAGGTGCGATCGGTGTTGGAACTGTAAGCCAGACGGAGTTCCCCGGCCTCGGTGCTACCGCCA
>JANQNR010000008.1 GCA_028279475.1 Rickettsiales bacterium
ATCATCCCCGGCGCTGCTTTCAATCGTATCATCACCGGTGCCGCCGATTAGGGCTTCACCCGCCGAGGTACCGGTCAGCAACTGATCCGGATCACTGCCACCACCGTGCCTGACGGTTCAGGCAGACAGATAGATCACCATGCACCGTGATGCCCATGGCTGCCAGTGATTGATCCAGCCATAGTGTGCTTCCGCTTTTCTCCGCCGTGATGATGTACGTTCTGTGCGTTTTGGCGCTGGTGCCTGATCCTGTGTTTCCGTTTGTCGTTGCCATGGAGGTCTTATCCACCTCCATACAAAGCCCTTGTGAGATGCGAGTGATGGCAGACGCAAGGCAGTGCCGCAAGGGTCACGATGAACGGCCTAAAGGCCGCCCTTGCGGAACTCCCTTTCACGCGCCCGCCATTGAACGCGCATCAGGGCTACGATGGACGCGGCTCACACACCAAAAACAAAAGGAAACATATCATGAGTAATACCACAACCAAAAAACCATCGCATTTCGTTTACACCGTCCGTGAAGGCGGCGAAAACGGCAAGGATTACTGGACCAAAATCGGCGTCGCTTTCGCCCATAACGATGGCAAAGGGTTTTCCGTCCTGCTCGAAGCATATCCGGTCGATGGCAAACTCACCATCCGCAAGCTCGGCTTGTGAGCATTGCAAGCGTGCGAAGCAGGGCACCACGCTGAAATTACTTACTTACGCTGTCTAGGCTTTTACATAAGAGCAATGCACGTGGACTGAAGCCATAACTACATTTTATGTGTATTTACTCCAACGCAAATCCGATCCAGGTTGCGTAACAGGAAGGATTCACGGTATGAATAGCGTATGCTAACCGCTTTTGCTAACCCGACCCGCTTTCATGCCGCCAATCGTACGATGCGCCCGTGGCTGGGAACACTGACATTGATATTACTGGGATGTGGTCTTTATACAGGTCTATACAACTCCCCACCTGACTACCAGCAAGGCGAATCAGTGCGCATCATGTATGTCCATGTCCCCGCCGCCTGGTCGGCGATGGGCATCTATGCCGGAATGGCCATGGCATCACTGGTATTCCTGGTATGGAAACACAGCCTGGCAGATCGGGTTGCCCGACAAAGTGCCCCCATCGCCATTGCCATGAGTGCCATTACACTCATCACCGGGTCATTATGGGGAAAGCCAACCTGGGGCGCCTACTGGGTGTGGGATGCACGCCTTACGTCCATGCTGATTCTGCTGCTAATCGTAACGGGGTATCATATGCTAGCACGACGCAGTGACTTCGACGAGAACCGCCAGAAATCCTGTGCTCTGTTCTGTCTGTTCGGCACACTGAATCTGCCGATCATCAAATTTTCAGTTGAATGGTGGCACACACTGCACCAGCCGGCCAGCATCCTGCGCTCGGGTGGTGTGGCGATTGACTCACAAATGCTGCTCCCATTGTTGCTGATGGCCGCCGGATTTTTTACCCTCTACCTGTTCATCCTCTCTTTACGTATGGAAACGGCTTTGCTACAAGCCAGAATCAAACGCCTGAGACATAACCTACGCCTGCAACAGGAGCGCTCTACTCTATGACCTTTGTCGTTACCGATGCCTGTATTCGCTGCAAATATACCGACTGTGTCGAAGTGTGCCCGGTCGACTGCTTCTATGAAGGCGAGAACATGCTGGTCATCCATCCGGATGAGTGCATCGATTGCGGCGTCTGCGAACCGGAATGCCCGGTGGAAGCCATTGTTCCCGAGTCTGAGAACGTACTGGAATGGGTCGAACGCAACCGCGAATATGCGATGCAATGGCCCAACATCACCCAGCAAAAACCGGCCTTACCCGAAGCGGATGACTTCAAGAACGCTACCAACAAATTCGCCGAACATTTCAGTCCCAATCCCGGTGAAGGGGACTAACATTATGCGGATTCTTTCAACGTGTCCCACCCGCCATTATCGCGCTGCTTGATATAGGTTAGTGGCACTTCAGCCGCTTGGTATGCTTTCCAACGCTCTCTAGCCGCCTGCACGGCACCTTCATCATGACCGTTAAACATGTCAAACACGCGTTCATAGGCCGTATCTTTCACATCTACCGTGATGCCATTGGTAATGATCAACAGCGTTGCATGATTCACTGTACTGGGTGCTTCAGCAATGAGTATGGGATGCTCCGCCTCATTGGCGTCCTCCGTCCCATGCGGCAAAAAGCTGTTCGGGTGATACGTCCACAGCGCCTTATCCAGCACCGGAATCATGGCCGGTTCCGCTGCAATACACACTCGTATATCCCGCTCATACGCTGTAGCCGCCAGCTTTGGCAACGCCACTTCCAAGGGCGTACTCAGCAAATGATAAAACTGGATGTGCATTTAAGGGACATCCCGCGTCACTGCGTCCGGTTCCAGCAAGTTCACCTGCTCCAGCGCCTCCAGCCGCGCATGGATATAGGACACCACCATCGCCAGTGTATCGGGTGGCGTATCAACCGTTCCATACAAGTTGGTCGCCAGTGCATATTCTAATGCTTCATCATGGTTCAACGCTTGCGAGTAAGCGTGCATCCGCCCGTAAAATGCATTGGCCATAGCCTTGACCCGTTTGCCAACTCCAGTGTCGCCAACGCCCATCTCCCTAATGGAACGATCCATATCCTCAAAGAATGCCTCAATCAATTGCTGTTGAAACCCGGTGGTATCCTCTTCCATCTCCTTGAGTCGCTCCAGATAGAGAAACATATGCAACAGGATCAGTTCAAACCGGCCATCGAGCGTGTCGGGCACCTGCCAGTCAATAAAAAATCGTGCCTGCCTCGCCTCCTCGTTGATGCAGGCATATAGCTGGTAGGCATGTTGCGTTTCGACGGATGGGCGGAAAAATCGGGCGAGTTGATGTAACATAATAGCATTTGTATCGTTTGTCTCTATCCACTATATAAAGGATATGCAACGGTATTTACAGTGTTTCCTTCTACTTTGTGTGCTGGCACTCAGTGCTTGCATTCCGCCCAAGGTGAATACGCGAGGGCATGTCGACACGATGGGGCATATGCAGCAGATCGAACCGGGCATGACTACTCGCCAGGAAGTGCAAACATTGCTTGGAAGCCCATCCATCACCAACCAGTTTGGTAACGAAATCTGGTACTATGTGCATAAACGCAAGGAAGCGGTCGCATTTCTGGAGCCGGAAATTGTACAGCAGAACGTGACTCGCATTGCCTTTGATGGACAAGGCGTAGTGGCATCGATTGAATCTTATGATGAGGAAGATACGCAATCCGTGGCCATTGCCGATGAAATCACCCCGACTGAAGGGCAGGAACTTGGCTTCTTTGAACAGATTCTCGGCAATGTCGGACGCTTCAACGCCGGGGATCGCAATCGTGCTCCCATACGACGCTAGCGATAAACAAACATTATCTTAGAGACTTTTATAAGCGATGAACAAGCCGTTTGGACATTTCACAAGCTCTCCGCCCTTATAGGCGGCGGCAATGAAACGCTTTCGCTTAACTGGATCCACTAACAGCACCGGCTCACATTCCTTACCGTTATATGTTCTCAGCGCCGTAATTAGACCACGATTTTCCGGATTATTCTTACTACCCATGTAGCTACCCTCTCAATTTTCTGGAGTAGTTACATAACCGAACTTATCTATTGTTGCAACATCAAAGCGACAGCATTGGCCCCTAATTCCGAAAATTTTTCCCCATTTACCAATCAACAATGATACTATGCCTATAATGGTACCAATAATGAAACGTAGTCTGTATATTTCCGTCACGCTCTTGATTCTTGGATGTTCCGTTATCGCACTGGAACATGCAACGGATCATACACCTGTTGCGCCGGTTGCGGACACAGCGCCTGAAAGCGCTGAAACAACGGCTGCGGATGATTCGGCACATTACAACCTGATACAGGCGCTAATTCGTGGAAAGCAACGTTACGGTGCCTCTGACTCCGGCGCGATTGGATCGTTTCTGGCGGGCCGTAGTGCCAGCCTGCATGGTGATCACACACACGCCGCCTATTACTTGGGAAAAACACTAAAAAAAGAATTTAGCCACCCGCATATCGTATCAATGGCCATTCGGCACCATGTGCTGTCCGGAGAAGTCGCCGAAGCAATCCACCTAGTAGAGGACATGGAGTCAGACGTACTGAGTCAGCATCGCTATGCACGATTGCTGCACATCGTCGATGCATTATCCAAGGATAATATTGATGCTGCACGCCAGCATATGGAAGCATTGACGCCCGTTGGCATGGAAACCCTCTATCATCCGTTTCTGAAAAGCTGGATGCATTATGCCAGGGATGGTAATGTCAGCCCTGTAGAAATCACACAAAATCTGAATCATGGTCAATATGGTAGCCTGTTGCATTACCACGAAGCACTGCAATATCAATTGATTGGCGACGAAGCTATGGCTAGTGCCGCATATGAAACCGCCTTATCAACGTTGAGAGATGCCCCGACCATGTTGGTTAGTGCCGCCATTCGCCATTTTGCTAAACATAATGCTGACAGGGCAGCAGAAATCTATGAAGCGTATCATGCACTCAACCGGCGTGAGGCATTCTGGCAATTGCGTACCCCTGAACGCTATGTGGCAGAATTGAAAGACTATACAGGCGGTTCTATTGCCAATATTGCAGACGGTGTTGCTGAGACCTTGTCAAATATTGGCACTTTACTGGTACAGGAAGGCGCGCATGAAGATGGACAGATATTGTTGCGTCTGGCACTGCATCTGCGTCCGGAAGATAGTCTGACTCGCCTGATTTTGGCGGGGTCACTGGAAGATAGCGCAGATCCAGACGCTGCCATTGCTATATATCGCACGATAGATACTCCCCCATTCATAAAGGAATTGACCGTGCTGCGACTGGCACGTACCTACTATGCAAAAGACGAAGTCGCCACAGCGCGTGACATGCTGCTAGCACTACGCAAGACGTCACGCGCCACTTATAACCTGTATGTCATGCTGGGTGACCTGGAACGTGGCGATAAGGCGTATACCAAGGCGGCAGAATATTACTCCCTTGCAATCAATGCGTTGGATGAAGTGACCGAAGCCGACTGGCCACTGATTTACCGACGCGGCATCATGTATGATTTAAGTGGTCAGTGGCTGAAAGCGGAAGCCGACTTCAAGCGGGCACTGAAGTTGCGGCCGGATGAACCGGAAGTGCTGAACTATCTTGGCTATAGCTGGCTGGTGCGTGATGAGCGTCTGGAAGAAGCAAAAAAGATTTTAAAGAAAGCGGTAGAGGCACGTCCGCATAACGCCCATATTATTGATAGCTATGGCTGGGCGCTGTTCAAACTGGGACGGTATGAAGAAGCGCTGGAAAAGATAGAAGAAGCGCTGACACTGATTCCCAGTGATCCAACCGTCAATGACCATTACGCTGATATTCTCTGGACGCTGGGACGGCGCACCGAAGCACGGTACCATTGGGAGCGCGCCCTGCAGTTCGATCCTCAGGAACCCGGCGCTGCCGAGGCGATACGCGACAAGCTGGCAAACGGCCTGCCGGAAGAAAAAGAGCCTCCAACCCGGCATTCGGATGCGCGGTAGCAATTCACTATCTACCACCACTTGATTCCCCACTTGGCGAAATAGCGCGCTGCCGATTTGAGCATGACCCAGAGCAGTTTCAGGCTGCTGCGTGACTCCCGCTGCCAATGATGGGTGATATGCGCGTCCGGGCAATACCAGCTCTCGGCCAACTCATTCACCCGCCGGGTAATGTCGGCATCCTCAAAATATAAAAAGAACTTTTCGTCAAACCCGCCGAGTCGGCGCAGAATGTCCCGGCGAAAGAGCATGCAGCACCCGCTGGCGAACGGCAATGGATAGGCTGTGTCATAGCCTCGATCGAGCATGCTATAGCGCTCCAACCGGTGGCGAATCGGGCCAATACTGGCTAGCGCCGGTGGCAACAGCAACCGCAACGCCAGATCCAGCACGCTCGGCAAGCGTTTGTTGAGGGGTTGCAATGTTCCGTCCGGGTAGAACACCTTCGGCACCACCAGCCCGGCGGATGGCGTGCGTTCCATAAAGGCGATCAATGCCGCCAGACACCCGTCATGCAGCACCACATCCGGATTCATCACCAGCACATAGTCCGAATCCGACGCCTGCATCCACGCAACATTATGCCCATAGCCAAACCCACCATTGCGCGGTGCCTCCAAAAGCGTTACCCCTTCCCCTTCAAATTCCGAGAGCACCTGACGATAGCCATGCGGCGAATGATTATCGACCAGGTACAAATGGGTATCTTCACCTTGAACCTTCAACGAGGCAATCGCTTCTCCCAACGCTTCCGGGTTGGAGGCATAGGTCACAATGCTAGCGACCACGCGATATCGGTGGGGCGCATGCTCCATGGAATTTATCGTGACCAATCAGGTGTGTGCGCCTTATACTCAGCAAAGCTCGCCAGCCCTTCATCACGCGAAGAAATGGTTGCATCGCGCAGAGGCCAGTCAATCGCCAGTTCCGGATCGTCGTAGCGAATGCCGCCCTCACCTGCCTGCCGGTACAGCCCGCTGCATTTATACAGCATGTCCACCGGTTCATCGCCCAGCACACAGAACCCATGGGCAAACCCGGCGGGAATCCAAAACAGCACACCATTCTCCCCGGTCAGCTCCACCCCATGATACTGGCCGAATGTGGGAGAGTCGGGACGAATATCCACGGCGACATCCCATACGCATCCACGCGTCACGCCGACCAACTTGCCCTGCGGCGGGTCATATTGATAATGCAGACCACGCAAAATGCCCGGCGCTGAACGCGAATGATTGTCCTGAACAAATGCCTCATCAATCCCGATGTCCGCCAGCTTTTGCTGATGGTACCGCTCGACAAAAAAGCCGCGATGGTCACCATGCACCGCCAGTTGAATGACCTTGAGGCCGGGCAGGGGTTCATCAATCAATTCCATGGAGCGCTCCTTGATACGTGTTTATCTGTCACGATTGGGTACACGGTCTTATGCATGGGCGCAAGCGTGATCGATGTATAGAAGGCCGGAGTTTTACGTTGCTATTTCGGGTGCGTTAATGTATGTTTACTCCATGTTGTAAATTAAAGATTTTTGGCTTATGAAGCCGAACATACTTCTGTTACAAAATATATATGCTTTTCCCTGCCAGATTCGTGTCTACAGTGCACGAAAGCGGCTCCTTTGCGAAGTGATTGAGCCTATGGGGGAGCGGACAATGTTCTGTACCTTCCCTAAGGGAAGGATACAATACCACAGAGCTGAAAGCCCTCCTAAGAAGGGGTTTCATAAAACCCCAGACTATACAGAGACGTTCGACTTCACGTCCGTCTAGTCCGGGGTATTTTTTTGTCTGTTAATCTTATGATAAAGTGGTCTGCACCTGAGCACCGGGTTTTGCAACGTTCGGCGTTTGTGGCGAGGGCAGATTGGCGATGCTGGTTTCAGGGACATTGGGGACAGTGGTATCGCGCTTAAACCCACGCGCCAGTAACTGGCTTTCCACCGACGCCACGATCGAATCGGTATATTGTTGACGGAATTTTTCCGTATTCCCGAGATCGTTATCAGCCTTATTATCCATAAAGAAACCTTCAGCCAGCACTAACTGTCGATTAGTATTATTATGACCATTAAACACGCCCAGGCCTTTTATTTGATTTTCATTTTTGGCACCACGCGTTGGTAGCCCTTGCTTAACATTGGCAGCATTCATCGATTTTGCCAGTGCCGCACTGGAGGAATGACCATCAGCAAAAAAGATTTCACTGCCTCTACCACCCCCAGCGTTATTATGAAATGAAATGAATGTGGCGGCATTGACCTGATTCGCTCGATCTACGCGAGCCTCCAGAGAATCACTGGTGCTGATATACATCTCGACCGTCATCCCCTTAGCCACTAGCTTGTCCTTGGTCATATAGGCCTGTACAACATTGTGTTCAAACTCGGTTTTCTTATCATCAAAGGCGGATATTGCCCCCGGCTCAGTCGCAACAATCTTCATGGAACCGTCGGCAAGGCCTTCTTTAAGTTTTTTACCGGTCAAAGCATTCAGTTGATCATCAGATAGTCGCTTACCCTTATACTCAATGTACCCGCTATGCCCAACGTCCAGCAAAATGATATTGGTTTCGCCTTGCGGCGCGAGCAGTTTGGACGCCGGTGTGTATGATGGTTGAATATAGGCCGCATTCTGAAGTGTTGGCTGCTGCCCTTGCGATGGTGAATAGGAGGCATTTTCTGCCTTTGGCTGTGCCTCCTGCCCGTTTTGCTTGTCGCCACCCAGCCCAAGCTTCTCACCCAGACCACCCAACCAGTCACCCAGCCCGCTAAACAGCTTTTGAAAGGCACCGGAGGTAAAAGCGAAAATTATGCCGACAATTGCTAAAATAGGAAGGAACCAGTTCTTCATCCTAGTCCACCCATACGCACCAAGCACGAATCGTTATGAAATGTACGATAAATAGCCATCCTTCCAGTGTAGGTAACAATTACGACTATTTCGTGAAGGATGTATGTCAGAAATGTGACAACGTCGTCATTGGTCCTTAGTCTCTAGTCGTTCGTCCTTAGTTCTCAGTATTGCAATACTAAAGACCAATGACCAGAGGCTAACGACTACTTCGCCGCTTTCTTACGGGTAAAGTCCTGCTTTTCCTTAATACGTGCCGCTTTTCCGGTCAGACCACGCAGATAATAGAGCTTAGCGCGACGCACATCGCCGCGACGCACCGTTTCAATGCTGTCAATACGCGGTGAATAGAGTGGAAAAATACGCTCAACCCCTTCGCCATGGCTTAGCTTGCGCACCGTAAAGGACGATTGCAGCCCACGATTCTTACGGCCAATACAGACCCCTTCAAAGGCCTGGATCCGTTCATTCGCTCCTTCAATAATTCGTACATTCACCCGCACCGTGTCACCGGGTGCAAACGTATCCATACGCTTGCCCTCGGCCAGTTTTGCTGTTTGCTCCTGCTCAATCGTCTGCAACAGATTCGCCATGATGATCTCCGTCTTGTCCGGCTTGCGCCGCCTTATATGCATTCCATAAATCGTTTCTACGTTCCCGCGTGATCGCTTCCGCACGCTCATGTCGCCACTTGGCAACATTTCCATGATGGCCGGACACCAGCACGTCAGGAACTGCCCTGTCTCTCCAGACCGGCGGCTTAGTATAGTGAGGGTACTCCAGAAGGCAAGCGCTTTCTTTACCGATGCTAAAACTTTCTTCGTCGTGCGTATCCTGATTTCCCAATACGCCGGGCACATGGCGCAGCATCGCTTCCATCATTACTTGTGCAGCCAACTCGCCGCCGAACAGCACATAATCCCCGATACTGACTTCCAATGGCTGATATTCCTGAATCACCCGCTCATCAATCCCCTCAAACCGGCCACAGAGAAAGATAAATTGCTGCGAGTTGCACTGCATGGTTTGAGTAACAAGCGATTGGGTCAGCGGCGTCCCGCGCGGTGTCAAATAGATAAGCTGCGCATTTGGTAATCGTTCATACGCTGCCTCAATCGCAGCACCGACGACGTCCGGGCGCATGACCATACCCGCACCACCGCCATACGGCGTATCATCGACATTCGCATGCTTACCATATGCAAACGCACGAATATCGAGCGTCTCACATGCCCATAATCCCTTGTTCAGCGCCGCTCCGGGCAGAGAATGTCCCAGCGCACCGGGGAACATGTCAGGGAAGAGGGTGAGAGTCAGGCAGTGCATCTATTATCTTCCAATAATTTTATGAAGGCCTGACATAATAAAAAAGCACCAAAGGAAACCATTAATACCAAAAAGGCCGTAAAGGTGGTTTTTCCGTGCGATAAGACGCACAGCTAACGACCCATCATTATTTTGGAGACAGTTGAGGAGAACAATAAAACAATGTATAGGAACATACACCAGAGAAAATGCAAACGTATGCATTCCTATCTGCGCGGCAATGTCCCAGAGAAATGTGTCACTCAATACTGAATCCAGAAAGAAGTCTACGGGAAACATTGCAAGCAGCGTGGCAGCATTAATCAGGAGAGAAAGAAATATACTGCCAATAAAAGCAAGAATGATATTCTCAACAGTTTTCATCAATATAGTTTAGAATGGCTTAAACACCGCCAATGCAACAATAATAAATAATAGCACGGTCGGCACTTCATTCAGATACCGAAAATAGCGTTCAGACTTTGTATTAGTACCTGCCTCAAAGCGTTTACGATGCACCGCCATCCAGCCATGCACACCGCTCATCAGTAGCACCAGCGTCATTTTCGCGTGCAACCAGCCATAGGCGAACGCATCCAGCGTCACTGCCAGCCATATCCCGAAAATCCAGGTCAGGATCATCGCCGGGTTCATGATAATGCGCAGTAATTTTCGTTCCATGACGGTGAACAGTTCGGATGCCTCACTTCCATGCGCCACGCGCGAGTGGTAGACAAACAGTCGCGGCAGGTAGAACATCCCCGCCATCCATGAGACAAACGCAATGATATGCGCGGTTTTCAATGCCATGTACAAGGTGACTGTATCCATCATGAAATTATTCTCCTTTTTTCTCTTTTTCCAGTTCTCTCAAACTGCGCTGCAATTGCCAGAAGCGCAGATACTCGCTTAAGCGGTACCCGTTATAGCGCCCCAGCACTAGACATAGTCCGAAAATTACCAATAACAACTCCGGGAAGGTCACTATGGCATGGCGCACCAGCGGATCAATCGCCACCAGATACACCAGCCAGGCCACCGCAATACTGCCAATGCAGGCAATCAGCGCCGGTTTGGGGCCGCTTTCATCCCACATGGTCGACATACGCTCAATGAACATGGTCATGATGACGACCGGAAACAGTGCCACCGACACACCCATCGGAATACCGGAATCCTTGAATCCAAGCATCGCCATGGTAATCAACGCAACGACCACGCACAATACGGCGGAGAGTCGTGGTACAAAGAGCAACCGCAACCGGTTCAGGTAGCTGCGTAGTAACAGCCCGGCAAAAGTCAGGGTCACAAAAAACGCAATTCCGAACGCCACGCCGGTTTCCCGAAATGCAAGTGCAATCAGCACGGGCATGAAGGTTCCGAAGGTCTTCACCCCGACCACCTGCCGCAAAAACGCGACGATCAATCCGCCGAGTGGCATTAGCAACAGAATCTGCAACACCAGCTGCTGATCCAGCGGTAAGGTCTGAATCGCCAGCCGATACGCTAGCGGCTGCTCATCACGTGCCTGCCACAGGGCGCGAGTCAAAGCACTATCGACATTTGGTTTGGTTGAAATCGTGGTGACGTAGCGGTCAAAATTTTCGATCTGTACCAATGGCGTATCACCAATCCACCAACGATACAGACGCAAATCACGGCTGATCTCTTCACCATTTTCCGGGTTGAATCGTATCCAGCGTTTCTTGTGGCGTAATTCTACCCAACGCTGAATGCGCACCGAACGCTTCATGGCTTCTTCCAGTTGCACCCCGTTCGCCACCCGGCCTTCATACCCGGCAATCTGTGCCAGGCTCACCAGTAATGCCGCCTGATCCGTTACTTCCATCCGTCTCAACAGGAAACGGGCGGTTTCCTCATCCCGCTCCAGTATTTTCCATAGCTCCACCATAAAAGACGCTGGAGAAGCAGACTTACTCATGGCTTCGTCAACGACCTTATCAATGGCATCATAGAGCGCCGCCACCGTCTCATCCGGCTTGTACAGACGATTCTTGCGAATATAAGGGTTATTAGCCTTTGCCTCTTTACTGCGAGTTTTCTTGGACGCCTGCGTATCATTGACATCCAGCTCATAGAGCACGAAACGCAAATACGCGGACTCGCTTTCATCCAGTCCACGCTTGGTAAAATTATAATAGCTTAATCCGTCTTCGCGGCTGATCTGCTCGCCAAACCCTTGCGCAATGACCTGCTTGTCCACTACGGCATATTGTCCGGTATTTTTCGGCATCACCATGCGTACCGATGATTCACGCGGCGTCCTTCGCCAGCGATTCCCTGGACTCTGCAACGTCGTATGCAATTCCACGTACCAGCTGTTGATTGAACGATCCGGCATCAGTGGAAACGACAACTCCACATGCTTATAAACCGCAATGCCAAGCCCAGCAGCAATACAGAGCAACGCGATGGTATAAGTGAGTAAACTCCGCCACATAAGGCCGCCACATTACGCATAGTTTTCCGGCAACCGCAAGCGTAATATCGCTTGATTAGCGCAGAGCCTAGGTAGCGACGATTTGCCAGTTCGGATTATTGGAGCGCAAATCACGGGTAAAAACCCATTCATCTTCCACCTGCTCAATAGCGGAGGTTGAATCCTTCACTGTCTCGCCATCCTTGGTACGATTGACCTGGATCTGCTCGGTGACAAACCGTACCGTGATGGATGCCTTGCGATTATGCACCTCAATAGCAGCTGGCTCAGCTTCCAAAATCGAAATTAGGGTCGTATCCGTATATTCATCCGCATCCTGACGCGCCTGCAACTCTTTATGGAACACTTCATAAACTTGTTTGGACATCAGGGATTTCAGTGTCTCACGATCATCGGCACTGAAACTCTCCATCACCATTTCAAACGCTACCTTCGCCCCTTCCAGAAACGGTTTCATGCGAAAACTACGATCTTCCGTCCGAATCTTGCGAACACCATCCTGAATACCACCATCCAGTTCATCTTCCGGCTCTTCGTCTGCAACTGCCTCCTGAATCGCATTTTCCAACTGCTGCGGGGTTAGCTCAATCACTTTATTATCCCCGTCGAACGTTGCATCACGCGTCATGGGTGGCTCATCATGCCCGATATTCTGCCCAAGCACCCCATACAGGCGCAGCAAGATAAACACGGCCACAGCGGCCAGGACAATCAGATCAACGGGCATAACAGTTCCATTATAGACATATTCGTGGGCTTAACGTAAGCGCATTCTGCACCATGTCAACGCATCACCACAGATTTCCTGCATTTTTAAGTGGATTTTCGTTGCCGGATGGGTAGGATAACCCAATTATTAACTTCTACTCGTAAAGACATCACCATGACGAAAAAATCTTCTGAAACTTCTGACACTCAGCCTGCCCCTGCCGCCTCTGACCGCCCACGTTTTTCTATGAAAGGACAATATATTAAAGACCTGTCGCTGGAAAACCCACATGCACCGGCCAGCCTGCTCACCATGAAAGAGCCACCAAAGGTTGACCTGAACATGGACTTACAAGCACAGAAGGTACAGGACAATCTGTATGAATTGAGTATGGTATTTAACGTGCGTACTAGTTCCGAGCGCACCCTGTTCATCGTGGATCTGACCTATGCCGGGTTGTTTGAACTGGTGAATATCCCCGAACATATCGTCGAGCGTGTCCTGCTGGTCGATAGCGCCTTCTCGCTGTTCCCCTTCGCCCGCCGTGTGATTTCCGATGTCACCCGCGATGGCGGCTTCCCGCCGCTGGTGCTGGAGCCGATCGACTTCCTCGGCCTCTATGAGCGCCGCAAGCAGCAGGCGGAAGAAGAAGGCAAAGGTGACGATACAGGCGATAAGAAAGAAGTGAATGGGGCGTAGGTCTCCTCGTCATTCCGCACAAGCGATAAGCGCGATCCGGAATCCATCGAGATTCTTGCATGTTGGCAGGTGGACTTAAGGGCCTCCGCGAACGCTCCGCCCGCAATGACAACACCAGTTTCCACCCGCCATGCGGGAAATACTTGACGAATCACAAGAATATCGCTAAATTAACATCATTGTTATTTCTTTAATAAAGCTAAAAAAGCTATGTTTCAATCTGATATTTTTCTTCCTGCTCTAAAAAGAAGAAAAGTAAGAGTCATGGAAAGCTCAGCCGCTCCCAATTGGGGTTTTGGCCGAGTTGCAAGGCTCACAGGGTACGTAAGGTACCCAGACTACTTTCAGGTTCGAATAAAAATTAATGAGCCTGATAACCATGTGGATTGCAACCTTTGGCTATACAGCCAAGGTTTGTGTGACATGCATCCTCATATCAACAACGTTTAAAATCTAATTTTTAACTTAGTGGTGTGAGGATTTTTTTTGCCTTGCGGTTGCCTTCATTCCGGACAAAACAATGCATTGTCCCCCCATCGCATCTGGTATAGCATAGGCTCCTATGAACGCTTCCCCTTTCACTGTTGCCTGTGTCCAGCTGACCACCACCGACAATCTTGATCACAATATCGAGCAAACGGAACGCCATATCCGTGACGCGGCGCAGCAGGGTGCGTCCTTCATTGCCACCCCGGAAAACAGCTTCTTCATGCGCGCACGCGACACCGACGATGTGCCGCTCTTCTCCATGGAAGACCATCCCGGCATTCAGCGCTGTCAAGCACTGGCAAAGGAGCTCGGTGTCTGGATTCTGATTGGCTCGGCCTTTGTCCCTTCCAGCCGTGACGTAATCGATGACGGACGCTGGTATAACCGTGCCATCATGATCGACGATCAGGGACGCATCGTCACCCATTACGACAAGATTCACCTGTTTGACGCCAGCTTCGGTGAGAATAAATCCTACCAGGAATCCGCACGCATCTGTCCGGGGGATCAGGTGGCTATCGCCCATTCCCCCTGGGGGAAAATCGGTATGACCATCTGCTATGATGTGCGATTTCCGCATCTCTACCGTGATCTGGCACGCCACGGCGTTGAAATTCTGACTATTCCCGCCGCCTTCGCTTATGTAACCGGTATCGCACATTGGCATGTGCTGCTACGCGCCCGTGCGATTGAGAACGGTGCTTACGTCATCGCCCCGGCACAATGCGGCACGCATCCTGGTAATAAACGTACGTTCGGCCATTCATTGATTATCAGCCCATGGGGAGAAGTCATCGCCGAAGCCAGTGAAGACACGCCGGGTGTGGTGACGGCGGAGTTGAACATGGAAGATGTGCAACGCGTGCGCCGTAATCTCCCAACGCTGCAGCATGATCGCGCCTATCACCCGCCGCCGGACTTTATGATTTAGATCCCCCCTCTTTACTTATCGTTGGAACGATGCTAGAAGCGCGTGTCTGTGATTGACGTGAATTATTTCAGAAAAATGATATTCCATCGTTTTTCTTCACAATAGGGTCGTCGCCGAGCGGAATAACACTGCGAAGCATAGTGTTATCAAACAAAGAAAGGCGCACACGCGAAGCAGTGCTAATAGCACTGTTCGCATCTATTAGAAGGCGTGCGCTTGTCTTATCCCGCTGCGGCTGCTATACCCCGCCAATAATATCACGGAGTCGTGGCCGAGCGGTTTAAGGCGCACGCCTGGAAAGCGTGTTGGGTGCAAGCCCTCGGGGGTTCGAATCCCCCCGACTCCGCCAGACTTCGCAACCTATCAAGCGAAGCGGGAGTGAGAAGGCTTTTACGCCGCAGTTATGAGAGATCGAAACTAGAAGCAAACAGTAAACAGGTAAGTAACCGCACTTCCGGCTAAGAGTATGGCAAATCAAAGTCACGCTATGTAGAATCACACACCCTTCAGCCCAATTGTCACACCCATTTCATATAATCTAGTGTATACTGGAAAACATTATGTCAGCCAACCATGACAATGAAGAGGGATTCTTTACAACACTCAGGAAAAATACGCCTGCGGTGTTAAGAGATAATGCTCCCAGGGTTGTCGCTGGCCTCAAGATCGCCTCAGCGGCAAGCATGCTTTTTGATAAAGAGAATCCCGCCTTTCAGGGCGCCGGTATTTGCCAGGGGCTGGGTTACATTGTGATTGCTGCATTTGGGCATAAAAAGACAGAGGAAGAAAAAGAAGCACTCCGTGCAGATGGCGACGCCCCTGACAATGGCATTGCATCCATCATTGGAAAAGTTGTACAACCCCATAAATACCCCATTGAATCCGGTATGGCGCTGGATACGGCAAGCGATGTGTTATGGACGATCTCAGGTAAGAACGATTCATCCAAATGGGGCGGCATTTTGAATGTCATTGCAGACATCAATATCATTGCCACCAAAGAAGATACAATGACACCTAACCCACATGTTAAGGGTTCTATCCCTTATTACATATCGGAATTCAAGCGTAGGCCAGTGCTGTTATCTTCTGCGCTTAATATCGCGTGTGATTCATACACCGTGGCCACTGGCACCAGGAAATTCCTTAATAATCCGGAACAATATCCCAGCTCTATGATTGCAGGTGGGTTCTTGCTTGCAGGCAACCTTGTGCAAGCGATCTACGTCGACAAAAACGACTATAATATCGAGAAGACGGCTACAGAACCAACCACTTCGGTATCAGAATCCGAAACGTCTTCTCGCATTACGGAAGCACAGCCAAAACGATTGGCGTACGCATAGTGCTTAATATTATTTCATGACATCCAACATAAACATGAGAGCCCCCCGCCTGTGCGGGCAGGCATTTCTGTGTTCATGACGCAACATCCTGTGGCCAATTGATTGTTTTGTCGGTTATTGCACCACAATCAAGCCTATTGTTGATTGCAGGCAGCGGAACAACAAGGTATTAATGGTGCATTATTGCTTATTAGTAACCGGAGATTACCAATGAAAAAAACTTTCCTCTCTCTCGCTGCTGCGGCTAGTGTTGCCGTATTTGCTGCCCAGTCTATGGCTTCGGGTCATTCTCATGCAAATGACGTGGTACGAGATTTCCAGAACAACATCGTTAAAAATACATGGGACAATTGCGTCATCACCAAGTGGCAGGGTGGCGTTGACACCTGCACGGATATCAATTCTGAGTTATTGAGTGTGTATTTCAATTTTGACAGTGCGGAATTGACGCTGGCGGCACAGGAAAAGCTGGATAAGGTAGCGGATATACTTTCCAATTCTTCTAATGTGCAGAGCATCGATATTGTCGGATATGCTGATTATCTGGGTAATCGCAGCTACAATCGCCGTCTTTCAGATCGCCGTGCCAAGGCCGTGCGTTCATATCTCGAGTCTCGCGGTTATCTGAATACGCGTGATGTGTCTGTGATGGCATTGGGTGAAAACCAGCCAGTAGCAGAATGTGACGGCGTCACTGGACAGGAGCTCAAAGCGTGCCTGTGGCGTGATCGTCGCGTAGAAATCAAGCTAAACTACATTAAGTAGGGATTCATTGGATCTACAGAGAAAGGGGGCTTCGGCTCCCTTTTTTGTCCATTGCTGATACGAGATGCCGCATAATAGTGGGGATAAAAAGAGCGTTTGCAGAGATTTGAACGAATAGGCCTGGTCGCCGATGACGCATCGCAGGAAGCACAGCAAGCAAAAGTAGCGCTGATGGAAGCTCATCCGGAAATGGCCGACTTATCTTCCGGAGGAAGCGCTGTGGATGTCGTCGTGGTGCTGGGGGGGGACGGTTTCATGCTACAAACCATGCACCGGTTCATTGATCGTGACGTGCCACTTTATGGAATGAATTGTGGCACTGTGGGGTTCCTACTCAATAACTACGCTGACCAATATCTGTATGAACGCCTGAGTAATGCCCGAGCCATTACCTTATATCCCCTGACAATGTTTGCCCGCTGTACCAACGGCAAAGAAGTGGAAGCGCTGGCTATTAACGAAGTCTCCTTATTCCGCGAAAGCAGGCAAGCGGCAAAAATTCGTATTACGGTCGATCACGTACCCCGCATTCAGGAATTGGTTGGGGATGGAGTGTTGGTATCAACACCAGCCGGCAGTACGGCGTATAATTTCTCCGCCGGAGGGCCGATTCTGCCCCTCTCCTCGAATGTGCTGGCATTGACGCCAATTGCACCATTCCGCCCACGTCGTTGGCGTGGCGCGCTGCTGGAACATAATGCCAGCATTGTCTTTGATATTCTTGATGCCGACAAACGGCCGGTTAGCGCCGTGGCTGATTTTACCGAAGTGCGTGATGTGAGCGTGGTATTCGTTAGTGAACAGCGCAAAATCTCGTTTGACCTGCTGTTTGACCCTGAGCATAATCTTGAAGAGCGCATCCGCATGGAGCAGTTTCAATATTAGACATTGTCCACCCGACTCCGGGTTATTTTTTGAGTTGCAAATGGCTAAAAATCAACAACTCGCCTACAACATTGACATCACATACAGTGCATCAACGTCCCGTGCGAATACGCTGCACCAGTTCGGCGACGGTCGGGATAAACCCGTCACGATAAAATTCATCCTGCGCGAATTTGAACGCATTATGGCCGGAGAACATCAGATTATGGTCAATACTGCCACCATTCACAATGTCTTGTAATGTCTTCTGAATACAGAAACTGCGCGGGTCGGCCTTCTTCCCAGTCGAATAGTCATCATGGTCTTTCCAATTACTGAACCGACACTGGCTCAGGCATCCCATACAATCCACCTGATCCTGATGAATCTGCGCCGCCTGCTCCTTCGTCACGAAAATCACCGTATCATCCGGCGTTTTCATCATGTCATCATAGCCTTGCGCCATCAGCTCCCGGGCTTTGATCGCATCCTCAGGGCGCACATAAATAGGTCGCCTGCGCGGACCAAACGGAATACTGTCCGTATACTCCCCCTCCGGCTTCGGTCTGTAAGCAATCTGCCGCTCGCCACGATCACGCAAATCCCTGATAAAGTCATTATTATAGGCAGACGAGTAAAACCCGGTCGGGCTGAACCGATTTAAAAACACATCGCCTTCCTTGAGGGTCAGCAATCGTTCTTTCCAGGCATCTGGAATTGGACTCTCCCGTGTCAGCAATGGCCGCGTACCAAACTGAAATGCAATCGCACCAATTTCCGGGTTGTCTAGCCAGTGTTCCCAGTCTTTCAGGTACCAGGCGCCTCCTGCCATAATGATTGGGACATGCTCCAGCCCCACCTCATTCATGAAGGTGCGGATTTCCGCTACGCGCGGATATGGATCTTGCGGTGCCTCTGGGTCTTCATTGTTGGACAGGCCATTATGCCCACCCGCCAGCCATGGGTCTTCATAGACCACGCTACCGATCCATTCTTTGGTCTTGGCATAAGAGCGCTTCCATAACGCCCGAAACGCCCGCATCGACGAGACAATCGGGTGGTAATAGACCTGGTAATGTGCGGCAATCTCACCGAGACGATACGGCATCCCGGCACCGCAGGTGATCCCGTGAATCAGGTCACTCGCCTGCTCCAGCGTTCCTTTCAGAACACGCTCGGCACCGCCCATTTCCCACAGCACATTCATGTGAATGCGGCCTTTACCGCCAGCCACCTCATACGCTCTCTTCGCCTGTTGGACCGCGCCCTCAATACTCATAGCCACCAGTTCATCATGCCGCTCACGTCGTGTCGTTCCTTGATAGGCGTAGGGAATGATGCGGCCGTTCTCATCACGCCGCTCTGGGTTTACCCCTGAAAACGTACCCACAGCCCCTGCTGCCGCAAACGCGCCAGCGCTGATACCGTTCGTCGCGCCAATGCCTTTGCCACCTTCAACAATTGGCAACACCTCTCGACCCGAAATCACTACGGATTTCAGTTTCTGGGCAAAGTCGTCTAATTGTGGAGTTTGAGGCATTACGGTCTGCAACATAGCGTGTGGCTTAGGATTGAATATAATACATTAGGTCGAACCCTTACCCATATACAGGTTTGCTTAAAGTCGCAAGCACTCACTGAAAAACGCTCAATTTATGGCATCAATGCATGTTCTGGGAGTTTATGCTTAGCTTCAACTTGCTGCTGCCAATTTTTTGGTGCAGACGCGTCCTGCGGCGGTTGCGTTGACTTCTCCTGCTGCATCTTTTGCAGTTCTTTATTAATTTCTTTGCCAATTTTTTCACTATTTTCACCATACGCACCAACCTGCGCCAGCGCATTGGCCTGTTGCTGTACTTTTGGTGTAGGGTCAGTGATAATCATACCCGTCACCGCCTGGTCATCTTTGACTGCAGGATTCTCTTTCTGCCATTGTTGAATCAATGTTTCACGCAGTTGCTCGATCTTCTGATCCTGCTCGTATTGTGCGTTAATGCCTACCTTAGTGACTAGATCTACCGTTTCACCAACGTGAATCGACGCCACAGGATTTCCTGATTCCTGCAATGCCTTGATAACCCCACCTAATCCTTCTACTTCTAATGCCATTCTCTTGATCCTTTCTTATTCAAGCCGGTTTGCGCTGCTGCACACCCATGTCCAATGCCGCTAATATCACTTCGGCAAATTTGGGCGAGAACAGTTTAGCCAGCACCATCCGGCGTACCGCATCGCGGAAATTCCGCTTACTGACTTCGTTAAGCGACAGGTTTACCGTGATCGCCGACATTCCGCCATCCGCCGTGGGATTACTGCACAATGCCAGGTTGCCTCCTAGTATTTCTATGTATTCTAATGGGTTAAATAGCTCATTCACGTCACTTCTCTTTGGTTGCGTTCGTGTTGATAATCCTTTCGCGTTACAGTTTGATGAAAGACGTGCATTTTTTTATAAAAACCTCTAGGCTTCGCACATTCTTATTGGAGAAACCCCATGACCCTCTACCTTGCTGCCGATCACGCTGGCTACGCATTGAAGAACATCATTAAAGAACACCTCGCTAACCATCACCCCGAATTCGCGGTTGAGGATTTGGGTACACATAGCGAGGCGTCGGTGCATTACCCGGAGTATGGCTTAAAAGCTGCACAGGCCGTCGTGGAAGATACCAACCATATCGGCATTATCATCTGTGGTTCTGGGATTGGCATTTCCATTGCCGCCAACCGCATCCCCGGAGCACGCGCTGCCCTGTGCCTAACCCCCGAAATGGCGGCACTGGCGCGAGAGCATAATAATGCTAATATGCTGGCGCTGGGGGCACGTCTCACAGACGAAACTACGGCTCTTGCCTGCGTAGATACCTTCCTGACCACCGACTTTGCCGGAGGGCGGCATGAAGCACGCGTAAAAATGCTGGGCTAGCACGAAAAAATGCGTTAGAACACAACCAATCATTAACAACATCAGTAGGAATAATTTCTTCATGTCAGACACCGCAGCAGCTCTTGCCTCAGACAATCATACCCCTGTCACGGAACCACGCTTCTTTCATATGCCCTTATCTGAGCGTGACTCAGAAGTTTTTTCTGCCATTCAAAAAGAATATGTGCGTCAGCGGGACGGTATTGAACTGATTGCATCCGAAAACATCACCAGCAAGGCAGTGATGGATGCCCAAGGCACAGTGCTCACCAATAAATATGCCGAAGGCTACCCCGGCAAACGCTATTATGGCGGCTGTGAATATGCTGATGTCGTTGAGCAACTGGCAATTGACCGTGCCAAAGCCCTGTTTGATTGCGGTTATGCTAATGTGCAGCCGAATTCCGGCTCCCAGGCTAACCAAGGCGTCTTTACGGCACTAATTAAACCGGGTGATACCATTCTCGGCCAATCGCTTGCTGCCGGTGGACACCTGACTCACGGTGCCGCGCCCAACCAGTCAGGCAAATGGTTTAACTCCATTCAATATGGCGTGCGCGAGTCGGACGGCCTGATTGACTATGATGAAGTGGAGCGACTGGCAGAAGAGCATCAACCGAAACTGATTATCGCTGGGTTCTCTGCCTACCCACGCGTGATTGACTGGGCACGCTTCCGCACCATCGCCGATAAAGTCGGTGCCTGGTTTCTGGTCGATATGGCGCACATCTCCGGATTGGTGGCCGCTGGTTCCTATCCAACTCCCCTGCCCCATGCGCATGTGGTGACGACTACCACCCATAAAACATTGCGTGGGCCTCGCGGCGGGATGATCCTGGCACACGATCCATCCATCGTGGTGCGGACCACCAAATCCGGCAAAGAAATCACGTTAGGGCAAGCGATTAATTCCGCCGTCTTCCCTGGTATTCAGGGTGGCCCCCTCATGCACGTGATCGCCGGAAAAGCGGTGGCTTATGGCGAAGCACTGCAACCGTCGTTCAAGACCTACGGCCATGCCGTTATCGACAATGCCCGCGCACTGGCGGAAACGCTGGTTGAGCGCGGTGTGGATATTGTCACCGGTGGAACGGACAACCATATCGTTCTGGTCGATCTGCGTCCGAAAGGACTGACTGGACAAGCGGCGGAGGAAAGTCTGGAACGTGCCGGACTGACCTGCAACAAAAACGCCATTCCGTTTGATCCACAGCCACCGATGGTCACGTCCGGTGTACGGCTTGGCACCCCAGCCGGCACCACCCGCGGGTTCGGCATCGAAGAGTTTCAACAGGTAGGACATTTCATCGGCGATGTGCTGGACGGACTGGTGCAAAACCCCGACGACAACCATAGCAAGGAGCAGGAAGTGCTGGCACAGGTTAAAGACCTCTGCTCGCGTTTCCCGATTTACGATTTATAATGCACGATCACCATCGACAGGGAGGACATCATGAAATGTCCATTTTGCGGCCACGTTGATACGCAGGTAAAAGACTCACGCCCCAGTGATGATGGCGGCACGATTCGTCGCAGACGATATTGTTCGAACTGTGACTCCCGTTTTACCACGTTTGAACGTGTCCAGTTACGGGAGCTTTCGGTGATTAAACGTAATGGCGAACGTCGCCCGTTCGACCGCGATAAAATCGCCCGCTCTATCGCCATTGCTCTGAGAAAGCGCCCAGTGAGTCAGGAAGAACAGGAAATGGCCGTCAATCGCATTGTTCAGACATTAGAAAGCCGGGGCGAAAGCGACGTATGCTGCGCCGATATCGGTAAACTGGTGATGGATACGCTCCAGCAACTCGACAAGGTCGGCTACATCCGCTACGCGTCGGTCTACCGCGACTTCCGTGAAATGGCTGACTTTGAACAGTTCATGCGCGGAATGGAGAAGGTGGGGTAAAAAAAAGCATGATTAGAGCCATTAGCTGCGAATCATGCTTACTGATTAAGGCTATTATATGCCCTAAGCACTTGTGCACTATATATGCGGAATCCTTCCGCATAAAAAAGGCTACTATAGATCGTTTTCATATCTTCTTCGTTAAGAATATTTTTCATACACCCATAGATGATGAGAAATGCCTTAGTGGCATCTTCAGCCGATAATGCCTTTTTGAGCATTTTGAACTCGTTGGCATAATTTTCAAAAAAGTCTGTGACTTTCTGGAAAACAAAAGATGCAGACATAACAAGATGTCCCTAAATAATGTAAGGACTCTATTCTACCATGATATTAACGTTTGCTCAATATTTTTAATTTTTTAATCTTATTGTGCCTTCCATTCTCTCCCTGCGGAAGAGTGGAAATCTTAGATCGGCTCACTTACCTTACTGAATGATAGGCAGCGTTTGAAATGGCAGTAAATTACACTACCCCTCCGCCACGTCCGCCAATTCTTCGTCCGTTGGCTTGAATTTGTTGATGAGTGTGTCCAACTCATGCTGCGAGCATAACCCCAGCAGTACCGGATCCTTCGGCGTCATATTCTGACTGTTCCAATGTGTCTTGTCACGCACTGCTTCAATGGTCTTTTTCGTCGTACCAATCAGCTTGATAATTTTACTATCCGGCACGTACGGGTGATTTTTCAGTAACCAGGCAATGGCTTCCGGCTTGTCCTGCCGACGCGCCACCGGCGTATAACGTCCACCCTTTGCTTTCTTCTGCAAATGCTTGTGCGCTTCCGGCGCTACCCGCAATTTCTTCGATGGATCGGCCTCACACTCTGCTAATACCTCCCGGGAGAGCTGCCCTGACTCCAACGGACTCACGCCACGAATCCCGACGGCTACTTCCCCATCAGCGATTCCCTGCACTTCCAGCGAGTGCATCCCGCAAAACTCGGCAATCTGCTCAAATGTTAGTGCCGTATTCTCAACCAGCCATACAGCAGTTGCCTTAGGCATCAATGGTAAATTCATGGTGTTATCCCTTTAATCATTCTATCTTTCAGCCACCCTAACTAGGTGTTTTTGCCCCATATCACAAGGATTTTATGCAGGATCATATCGGGTTTTACAGCTGACCGGCATTCGCTAAGCCCAGTAATCCGTAGCCTCAGCATCACAAGCTGTATCATTTCGTAACAGAAAAGCAGGAAATTTTATTGTTTTGGATAGTATAAATCTCTGATAAACTATAGGGAATGAGTGACTATGGAGAATATTAAAGCTCGTGTCCAAAGCCCCGGTAAATTATAGCACCAACCTTTTCTTTGAAGATCACAGCCTCTTGCCGGCACTTTACGGCGACAATGACGCACATTTGAAGAAAATAGAAAAACTCCTGAAAGTTGAATCGGTTCCTCGTGGAAATATGCTAACCCTGATGGGCGCGCAACGTGATGTCGTGTTGGTCGAAGACATCTTGACCCAACTCTATGCAAAATTGCAAAAGGGCGAGGATATTGGTTCAAAAGAACTGGAAGCTGCCCTGCGCATGGCACCACCGGTGGACGACACCACCCTCGATCATAAACCCTCGCGCAGTAAAAAACGTGCGGTAAAACGCGATGCCGGCACCGACGTTTATATTAAAACTCTGAAAAAGACGATCGAGCCCTACTCGCATATGCAGGCCAATTACATGCGGGCACTCTACGATCATGACATGGTGTTTGCACTGGGACCGGCAGGCACCGGGAAAACCTACATCGCTATGGCCATGGCGATCTACATGTTCATGAATCACCGTGTGGAACGTATCATCCTATCACGCCCGGCCGTAGAGGCCGGTGAAAAACTAGGATTCCTGCCCGGCGATCTGAAGGAAAAAATCGATCCCTATCTGCGACCGCTCTATGATGCCCTGTTCGACATGATGCCAGCGGATATGGTAAATCGTATGATTGAAAATGGTGAAATTGAGGTAGCACCACTAGCCTTCATGCGTGGCCGCACCTTGTCTAACGCCTTTATCGTGCTGGACGAAGCGCAGAATACAACATCAACCCAGATGAAGATGTTCCTCACCCGACTGGGAGAAAATTCACGCATGGTTATCAATGGCGACCTTTCCCAGATTGATCTGCCGAAAGACATCAAATCCGGCCTGCATGACTGTGTACGCAAAATTCGTCATATTGAAGGTATCTCTACCGTGTATTTCTCCGACACTGATGTCGTGCGTCATGAGTTGGCTGCCCGTGTTGTACAGGCCTATGATGACTGGGATCGTGGCGTCCGTCCGACGCGCACCTCGGACGATGAGTTGGACGCGTCCGAGGCCGACCCGCATGAAGGATAATACCCTATGAAGCGTGATATAGAACTGACCATCGCCATTCACCATGCCCCATGGCAAACTGCCGTCGAACAGCTGGAAGTTTATATTTGGCGTATTACACAGCATTGCCTGAAACGCATGGACAACGTACTCGACACCTACTGCAAAAAACAAGATGGCCGAACAGTTGGCCTTGCTATTGTGCTGACAGATATATCGGAGATCCAGGAACTGAACCAACGATTCCGTGGCAAAAACATGCCAACTAATGTCTTATCTTTTATTGCGGATAATGAGGCTCCTCAACCCGAAGAACAAGAATTAGTACTTG
Source organism: Rickettsiales bacterium (assembly GCA_028279475.1). Classification (GTDB taxonomy): domain Bacteria; phylum Pseudomonadota; class Alphaproteobacteria; order Rickettsiales; family UBA998; genus JANQNR01. The sequence continues at coordinate 25,499 of JANQNR010000008.1, forward strand.
GGGATATCATTATCTGTTACGAAGTGATTGTTGAGGAAGCCAAGACACAGAATAAAACATTGCGGGCACATCTGGCACATATGATCGTACATGGGCTCTTGCATCTGCTGGGATATGACCATATGCTGGATGAAGAAGCGGAAACGATGGAACAACTTGAACGCGATATTCTGGCCGGGCTACAGATAGACGACCCCTACGCTTGGCGTGATGCTCCAGAAGCAACAGACGTTTCTGTAACACCACCCACAACTCTCTTATACCCTGATGACTGAGTCCACCTCTACTTCAAGCTTCTCATTTCTGGAAATGATGAAGCGGCTATGCTATCCATTCGCCAGGAAGGTATCAGTTGCGGATCACCAGCAGAACGTACAGGGATATACGTTGGAGGATGCGCTAGAAGAAGCGATGCAGGAGCATGGCGATGATACCAAAGTCATCACCGAAGATGAACGTTTCATTTTGAAGAAGATGTTGCGACTCGGCGATCTGACTGTTAGCGACATCATGATTCCCCGAGCGGATATTGTCGCCGTGGAGTACCAAATTACCCTGACCGAGTTGAAACAAGTGATCCGCGATGAACAGCATACCCGTATGCCGGTCTATGATGATGTGCTGGACAAGCTGAAAGGCTTTATACACCTGAAAGACCTTGTGCCCTCGCTTGCCGGCGACGAACCCTTCGACATGGACAAGTTACTGCGCGAGATATACTTTATCTCCCCATCCATGCAATTGATCGACCTGCTGGTGCATATGCGGGTGACCGGCCATCACCTGGCGATCGTCGTTGATGAATATGGCGGAACGGACGGGCTAGTGACTCTGGAAGATATTTTTGAAGCACTGGTAGGTGAAATTCAGGACGAACACGATGTCAGCGACGACGAGCTGTCACTTCGACGCATTAGTTCCCACCAGTTTGATATTGATGCCCGTATGCGTGTCGACCAGTTGGAAGAAACATTAGGACTGGACTTGCACGACGTACTACAGGATGAAGATTTCGATACGGTCGGTGGTTTCATTTTTGCTACGCTTCAGCGCGTCCCACTGGTCGGAGAATTCATGGATATTGAAAACATTGGGCGAATCAAAATTGTTGATGCCGATCCACGCCGCGTGCGCCGTATCCAGTTGCTACTGAACTATACCCCGCTGCCAACGAAAGCCAATCATTCATGATATCCCCCACATTCTTCACCGGCTGGAAGGCCATGGTCTTGTTATGTGTTGCCGGTGCCCTTTCAACCCTGGCACTGGCACCATTTTTTTATGTGCCGTTACTTTGGATCACCATCCCAATTTTTATCATGCTTATCAGAACGGCAGAACGCGCCCGGCAAGGCTTCTGGTATGGCTGGTGGTTTGGCTTCGGATATTTCTGTGCCGGTATTTACTGGTTTGCTCATGCATTGCTGGTGGACGCTGCTGCCTTCGGCTGGCTGATTCCTTTTGCCGTGCTTGGCATCGGCGCAGGACTGGCTATCTATATTGGCCTGAACGGATGGATAGGCTACTACGCTCGTAACCTTCCTGTTGTCCCGTTTTCTCTGGCATTCGCATTGTTATGGACAGCCATGGAAGTCGTCCGCTCACTATTACTCACCGGCTTTCCATGGAATCTGATTGGCTATAGCTGGGCAGCGCATGACATCGCCATTCAGGTGGGAAGCATTGGCGGTATCTGGTGGCTCTCCCTGCTAACCATGATATTGGCTGCCCTGCCCCTTTGGTTGCACCCTGCCCCTAAAACCAGCCTGTTAACGTTGGCAGGGTTCACCTGCCTGTTGGTCTGGGGTGCATGGAGACTGGAAACACACCCGACCAGCTTCCGGGAAGATGTCACCTTGCGGATTGTCCAGGCCGCCATCCCACAGGACTTAAAATGGGATGAAGCCAAACGCCTGGAAGCACATAATAAACACTTACAATTGAGCATGTCAGCCGGCCATGAGGATGTCACCCACATTATCTGGCCGGAAAGCGCCATGACATTCCGATTTGAACCGGGCGATTTCTGGACGCGGGAGTTAGCATACGTAGCCCCAAAAGGCGGCGCACTCATCACCGGTGTCGTCAGAGCAGAACCGCCTGTCATGCCCGGTGCACCACCCAGACTCTACAATAGTCTGAAATCTGTTACACATGATGCGGCAATTGACACCGTCTATGACAAGCGCAAGCTGGTACCATTTGGTGAATATGTACCGTTTCGCTCGGTGCTTCCTCTAGAAAAAATCACCCACGGATCGCTGGATTTCACCGCCGGTAGCCATACTGGCTCACTGCAAACGGCAGGCGCACCTCCGTTCCGCCCGCTGATCTGTTACGAAGCTATCTTCCCGGCTCTCAGCCAGGACTCTCATCCTGACTGGTTACTCAATATCACCAATGATGGCTGGTTCGGCGATAGTACCGGCCCCTACCAGCATTTTCATATGGCACGGATGCGCGCCGTGGAACAAGGCGTACCGCTGGTGCGCGCAGCTAATACCGGGATCAGTGCAATCATCGATCCTTATGGCCGTCGCATCGCCTCGCTGGGCCTTGGAACCTCAGGCGTATTGGACGCCAACCTGCCATATCCCGCACCACAGCGTACACTTTATGGCTATTACGGGCATTGGGTATTGGGCTATACGGTTATCGTTCTGTTAATGCTCATTGGCTATACTACGCTTCATACAAGGCGTATACATGATCCTAATTCCTGAACTTGTACTGGCCGCATATGAGACCGGCTATTTCCCCATGGCAGAAAGCCAGGATGCGACGGATGTGCTTTGGTTCAACCCCGATCCCCGCGCCATCATTCCACTGGATGAGTTCCACATCCCCAAAAGCCTGAAAAAGACCGTCCGTCAAGAACCCTATAAAATTACTGTAGATCAGGCATTCCGAGCCGTCATGGAAGGGTGTAGTGAACCGCGCGGCCCAGAACGTGAATGCTGGATCAACCCTGCCATTCTGAATGCATACTGCGAATTGCATGAACTGGGGCATGCCCACTCCATTGAATGCTGGCATGAGGAGCAGTTGGTCGGCGGACTTTACGGCGTTTCTCTGGGCGCTGCCTTTTTCGGAGAAAGCATGTTTTCCCGAATGGATGACGCCAGTAAAATTACGTTGGTTTACCTGCTGGAAATCATGCTACGCGCCGAATATGAACTCCTGGATACCCAATATGTGAACGATCACCTGCAACAATTCGGTGTCACTGAAATCCCACGCACCGACTATTTAGGCAGGTTGATGAGAGCACAAATCGCTTCCCCCAACCCCTCACACCATTTTTCACAATGGGGTATGCGAGTATCCTCCATGCCGCCATATACTTTTAAAGTAATGGAACCCTCCTCATCACGATCCAGCTGGTGATCTTCGAGTAGATCGGCGGAACCCGCGCTAAGGCTGTAAGCCATGTCTGCCAATTGCCCGAGCGCATAGGCAAACTGTTGCTGCCGTTCGGAGATGAGTGTCAACGCCGGATGCATCAACTTCAACTTGGCACGATGCCGGTGGTATAGTGCCAGCGCCAGCATCACCTGCTCATCATGCTGCATGCCATACCCCAGCGTCGATAAAATGCGCTCAAACGCATATTCCGCTCGGTAATCCGGATGTACGGCGGTCGCAATCTCACTGATTTCACAAAATGCCCGCACCAACCGTTTCTCACCAGTGGTGCATGGAAGCACGGAATGAATCCAATGCGCTAATGCTTCCATATAGCCTTTCTCCGGTCCAGGTGATGGCAATGCCTGCACCAGTGCTAATAGCGGGTCGTAAGGATCTGGATCATGGTAATGCAGGCGTAACGCCCCTTCTCGAATACCAGCCGAGGCAAAAATTACATCCGCCGCGTTGGTACGATACATCAACATATTCAGTAGAATAGCTGCGGGGAGTGCTGCTTTCTGCCGCTTTTGTGCAACCCCGGTGAAGTAATATCCTTCCTGTACATCCTGTTCCATGGTCTCGATCAGTTGCAATAACTCCTGTCTGTTCATACCGTAATCGTGAATAATGCGCAGCGGATAAGCATGACGTTTCATATGATGGCGGGCAATGGCACGAAAGCTCCCTCCCACCGCATAAATGTGCGCGGCAGGCGCGGGGATATGATGCTGTTCCAATTGCTCTTCCAGCCAAGCTTCATATGCCTCGCGACCATGTACATGGTAATATTCGGCCATAACCAGCGAACCGGATGGAATGGAACATTCCGGCGTAATGTCGGCTTCGATACCCAGCCGAGCCAGTTCCACGCTACCACCTCCCATATCCACTACCAGTCCTCTAGGGTTATAGCTGGTGGCCTGTACGCCGGCGGCAGCATAGCGCGCCTCGTCCATGCCGGAAAGAATCTCGACTGGTCGCTCAAGAATATCTGATAATTCCTGAGCAAATTCAGTGCCATCACGAGCATTACGGATGGCGGCTGTCGCCAGAACCTGCACCATATTCGGTTGCCGAGCATCCAGAATATGACGGAACCGGGCGATGGTCATCCGTGCACAATCCTTCCCTTCTTTTGGTAGGTACCCTTCCGTGTCGGTTGCGCCCAGAGAGCAAAGCGATTTCTGATTAAAAACCGGCTGCACGTGGTTGCCTTCACATTGATACAACACCAGTCGGACGCTGTTGGATCCAATATCAATAACGGCAGCTAACACGGACAACCTATTTCAATTCCACAATATCAAAATAGGAGCGCGTCAACTGGTTAAGCTGGAACTGCCCGAGTTTGTACAACCAGCCCCTGGTACGCTCGTTGATCTCCTGCGCCTCCTTGCGCACCGCCTCCAGTGACTTAATGCCTTTCATGCTGTCATCACGCAGTTTTGGTCGTACATCGGCGATAAATTCTGCCCATTGCTCATGATGGACTTCATAAAAATTCACCCGTAATTCCAGCCCGTCAAACGTTTCCACAATCACGGTGCTGAATGGTGTACCCTCATATGTATCTTTTTCCAGCACATGAATGAATTTCATCCGCTCAAAATAGTTGCTGGCATCGAACGGAGTTTTCTGCTGCTTTAGCTGCTTGTCATTTGGCAAAGGCTTTAAGACCATCCGATCTTCTGGGCTAGAACGCTCATAACGATAATCGCGCTTGCCCTGTTTAAAGTCAAAACGGATCCGCTTCACCCGCTTCCGATCGACAGAAAACAGCTCATAATGCAACCAGTCTTTTGGGCTGGGTTGAAACGCCAATACACCACTGGCCAGCCAAGTCTGCGTCGCTTCTGGCATACGTGCGTAGGTGCCTGCAATATCAGTCGCGACTTTGCCCAGTATCACGTGATGCAGCACCTCCCCTTCCCGCCTGATGATGATCTCACGTCCCAATGTTTCATCTACCCCGATACGGTGGAACTTCTCCGGGTCGGTGGTTTTCGGGTCACGCAACTCACTTTGCGACAGGAACAGCAACAGCTTGCGGATTTCAGCCGTTGAGGCCGGGTAGTTGAAGATTTCTTTCACCTGCCAGTCACCCGACTCACTCAGATGCAGCGTCGTCATCTGTTCGCCCTGTCGGATACTGATTTCATCGACATCATTGAGTGTGTCTTTCAGACCGGGCGTTAACAACGCATAACCGCTCTCCCCTTTTTCCGTGCTCAACTGTGATGGACGCAGCACCAGCGCCAACCCCACCACGATGATCGCCAACACCGCCAGTATCTTCTCACGCTTGCCCAGTGTCTGGATCATGCTTTCCTCCGACGCAACCATCCAGGCAGCAGAAATGACAGCACCAACACAGCCAGCGGCACCACAACAATATTCAACAAGGCAATCCGCATTCCCAACAACTCAATATCCCGACTGAGCTCACGCTGTACGGCCCGCAATTGCTTGCGGGTTTCCAGGAATGCATTACGAAAGCTTTTAATCTCGCTAGCCTGCGCCTGTGAAAATAATTGATCTCCCTCCTGCTCCTGTGCTTGCAACTCACGCATACGGACTTCCATTTGTTTTAGTTTTCCCTGTAACCGGGATTCTTCTTCACGGAAAGCAATCTCCGCCTGCTCTTTTAATGCATCCAGCACCGTAAACCGGCGATCCTCCGTATCTCGGGTACGTAATGTTACCAACGCTCCGCTACCACTGAGATATTCCACCGCATTCAGCACAAACGCTCCATTGTCAGCATTCGGGACAAACACCTCTTCTCCGAACATGGTGCGTCGCTGCACCCAGAATTCATCGCGCAGCATATCGGTATCGGCGACCAGAATCGCTGTTACCGGTTCCTCCGACGCACTGACATGCCCTTCCTGACCTGCCTTCCCTGGAAAAGCGCTCTCTACCACACCACTTACCTGCGCTGCCAGCACCAGTGGCTCACCATCCGGCACATAATTGCGGAACAGTTGCAATGCATCGTCCTGATCCGTTTTCAATACTGTTGCATCCAGCGCCATCGCCGCCGGTGTGGTCGTAATCAACGGTTCCATTGTCAAGGGCGAGTCCTCGTCCTGCACTAAAAATCCGGACTCAATCATGCGCACGCCGTTCAACGATGCCGTAATGACCGATTCCTGCGACAGATAGTCTTGATTCATTTGCAACCAGGTGATCTTGGGAAAAGCCTGAAGGCGCGACTGTGCATCATCGCTTTGCACGTGAATTGCTGCGGCTTTCTCGGAGGCCACCTTGCCTTCTGCCAATCCAACGCCCCAGTGCCTGAACAGCGCCGGCAACTTGCTCTCCTTAAAGCTCATCATCTCCAGGTTGACATGTCCGTCCAGAAACGCGATTAGCTTGCCACCTTTGAGAACATACTGGTCGATGGCATATTGCATATCCTCACTCAGATCATAGGGATGAACAAGCATCAACGTGTCCAGCCCTTCGGGAATAGACGCCTCGTGTTTATCCAGCATTTGCACATCGAAATGCCGCTCCAGTTGCAGCAGGAACACCCATGGGCGGAACGATGGCAACATCATCATGTTATTGTTACCACCACCACGAATCGGCAGGCTGGTCAGTATCCCGACTTTCTTTTTCTCCGGGTACGCCACCTTGTAGATTAGCTGGCTGATTTCATACTCTAAAAATCGGTCGCGCTCCGGGTCAAAGAACGGAATCACCCCACGGTCATCGGTGGAATTTTCGACGCTTAGCCCGAAATAGAACTTGTTGCCGACACCATCGACCGAAATCCCTTCAATCCCATGCGAAACGGCGATGTCTTCCGCTTCCGTGAAGGGCTCCGGGTTAATGAACTCCACGCTTAACTGACCATCTGACAAATCTTCATATTGCCGCAGCATCCCCCGAATACGAGCGGCATAGGATTGAAATACTGGTAGCCCGTTGGCTACTTCCTCGGCAAAGAAAAACCGCACCCGCATCGGTTCCTCCAACGACGTCAGCATGGTCTTTGTTTCGTCCGAGATAGTGAAACGAGCATTCTCCGTCAGATCGAGCCGAGCATTGTAAAGCACGGAGCGTGCCAGCATATTTATACCAATCAGCACGACAACTGCCAGTATTATTGTAAGCAGGAAACGTCCCCTAAATTGCATGTCTTACTGCCCCCTGTTTCTTTCCAGCACCAACAAGGTCACAAACAACCAGAACAGAATCATCGTCAGGAAATAGACCAGGCTGTGCAACTCCAGCACGCCCTGCGTGATTTCCTGGAAATTACTAATCACACTGAGTGAGACAATTGCCTGTACCAGCCATTGCGGCACCCAGCTTTCAATAAAGGCCACCACCAGCGAATATCCGGCCATCACGAATAACAGGCTGACGGATGCACTAAGGATAAAAGCAATCACCTGATTGCGTGTCACTGCCGACATGGCGCTGCCCAGCGCAATATACGCTCCAGCCATCAGCAAACTACCCAGATACCCCGCCGCAATCACGCCATTATCCGGATTCCCCAGATAATTCACCGTGACCCATAATGGCAATGTCCCGGCCAGTGCCAGCGCTACAAACAGCCACGCAGCCAAAAACTTGCCAAGCACCAACTGCCACAACTCGACTGGCAACGTATACAGAAACTCGACCGTCCCGCTGCGGCGCTCTTCCGCCCACAGGCGCATACTAACCGCCGGCACCAGGAACAAATAGAGCCATGGATGCCACTGGAAAAACGGCATTATATCGGCAACGCCACGCTCAAAATAATTCCCCAGATAAAAGGTAAACCCACCTGTTGCCAGTAGGAATACTACGATAAACACATAGGCCACCGGCGTCTGAAAATAGCCTAGCAATTCACGCCGAAAGATCGCCCCCACCTCATGCATGGCTTCTCTCCCTGCCTTTGGCCAGTTCACAGAAAATATCATCCAGACTGTCTTTTTTATAACGACTGCGCAGCTCTTTCGGTGTGCCATCTGCGACCGTTTTACCATCAGCAATGATCAGCGCGCGGGAGCACACCGCATCCACTTCTTCCAAAATATGTGTCGAGATGATAATTGCCTTCTCTTTCGCCATCTGCTTGATGAGTCCACGCACTTCCCGCTTTTGTAAGGGGTCTAACCCGTCGGTTGGCTCGTCCAACACCAGCACATCGGGTTCATGCACCAGTGCTTGCGCCATGCCGACCCGTCGCTTAAATCCTTTGGAAAGCGTCTCAATTGGCTGATATAGCACCGACTCCAGGTTCAGATGCGCCACCACCTTGTCATATTGCGCCTTAAAGAAGGAGGCAGGGAGTTTGCGAATATCGGCAATGAAACGCAGCAGTTGGTGCGGTGTCATTTCCGGATAGAGCGGTGCCCCCTCCGGTAAGTACCCAATATGGCGCTGCGCTTCTACCGGTGAACGCCAGACATCCAGCCCCGCCACCTCGACGGAACCAGCACTCGGCGGCAAGTAGCCGGTAATCATCCGCATGGTCGTAGTTTTCCCGGCACCGTTCGGCCCCAAAAAACCTAACACCTCCCCCTTGGCTACTTCCAGCGACACATCCTGCACTGCCTTTAAGCCTGAGAAATCCTTATGTAACGCTGATGCTTTAACGAAGACATCCATAATGGTTCATCCCTATCGTCCTCGCAATGTAGAACGACGACGAGGCATGTCAAGGAAGCTAGTTTAAAAAGTGGTGTCCACCAGGTGAGTTTTGCCGCCCCTGCCCCACATAATCACGCCATTTTTGTGGATCAGCGCCGGGTAGTGGCTCTGCTGGCGTCTGATGGGCATCGGCTATCAGGGTGTCGCGGGCATTATCGACCGCCTTCTCCAGATAACTACCATGCATATCGCGAATATTGATGCCATTGACCGAGTAGCGTGATTTATTGCTATTGGCGAATTGCTCACCAACACTGGGGTCTTTCACAATATGCTTGCTATTGACCCACTCAAGTGTCGCCAGGTCATCCCCTCCCTCGACTGCTGGAAATTCTGCTTTTTTTCCAGTCAACCCTACACTGTAAATGACATTGGTTGAGTGTTTCTCTTCCTTGTTGTTTCGTATATCGCTATCAACCCCTAAGACATCCAGCTTAATCCCTTTCAGATTCAGTCCCGTTTCTTCCTGAAACTCACGCCGTGCCGTATGCTCCAATGTTTGATCATATTGTTTTTTCTTACCGCGCATCCCCTTCGGTGACGGAACCTCCATATATCCACCGGGCGCAATATAGTCTCCCAATCCTTTCTCAGGACGTTTGGGGTCAATATATTTTCGCCCCAGCAATGTATAGATTTCACGAGTCTCAGGGTCGGTTACCGTCACAATCACCGTCGCACCTGGTGAACTTTTGAGATAACGATCCACATAAAGATGCGATGGCTTCCCGCCCATCGTATTTTGTAAACGCGCGCCTTGTGAGGGAACCTTAGTTTGATTCGCCAGCTCAACACAGAGTGATTCACGCAGTTTTGGCGCATCTGGGTGATCGTTGACCAGTCCAAGAATATGATTATAAAGCGCCTGCGGATCCTCAGGCACTGCCTGCTGCACTGCTTCGGGCACACGCTGCTGTGGCGCATAAATCGCACCGATTTGCGCGGTAGTTCCAGGCCGATAGGGTTCAAGCGTTTTCATCATAGTATCCTACCCCTAATTGTAAGGGATTTAGCGCAAGAAACAACGTATTGTATTTGAACTTTTTATGACAGGATAATGTGTACGTCATACCATTCACACGAGTATCCGCTCTCCCCTTGCGGGAGAGCAGCAGAGTCAAGGCGACAACGGCGCCGAAGACGATGCGTGAGGGGTCAATACCAACCACATTATAACCCCTCACCCAATCGGACGGCGCTACGCTTGTCCTCTTGGACTCTCCCGCAAGGGGAGAGTGGAAGGCACAACAAGATTGGAAGACTAAAGAACATTGAACAAATGTTAATTATGTGGTACGATGAAAGCCTGACGTTGATTTGAGACAAAATTATGTCTACACCTTCTTCCGACCAAGATCGTATCATAGAAAAAGTTTTGAACCGTTTCGACGCAACAAACGTCGGAACTCTTGGAGTACTTGAAAAGGCTCTGTTAGAACCAGGCATTGTTACATTAAGCTAGATATGAATTGAGCTTGAAGTTGAATCCGTCATTGATGCGCTTGACAGCAATGGCGATGGCAGCATTGAGCGTTTTG
>JANQNR010000014.1 GCA_028279475.1 Rickettsiales bacterium
TCAAAACGCTCAATGCTGCCATCGCCATTGCTGTCAAGCGCATCAATGACGGATTCAACTTCAAGCTCAATTCATATCTAGCTTAATGTAACAATGCCGTTTTTTCCGGATGGAGGAGTGGTGATCTTCCTTAAAGCTTCAGCCTTTGTTGAGGCTTCTTTTTTATCAGATGTCCGTTGCGTTGGGTTGTATGGGTGATTATGGTACTACCATGTCATCCTCCCGAAACACTCGCCGCACTTCTGTTCCCGATATCGTGGCACTTAAGGGGCAGCGCCCGATTGTTGCCCTGACAGCTTATACTGCGCCATTTGCCTCATTGCTGGATGTGCACAGCGACATTCTGCTGGTGGGGGATTCCCTGGGCATGGTGCTCTATGGTATGGATTCCACTCTGCCCGTCACGCTCGACGACATGATTCGCCATGGGCGCTGTGTCGCCAAGGCATCTGCTCATGCCTGTGTCATCGTCGATTTGCCGTTTGGTAGTTATCAGACGTCTCCGCAGCAGGCATTTGCCAGTGCTGCACAAGTGATGAAAGAGACCGGTGCACAGGGTGTCAAGCTAGAGGGCGGTGCCGAGATGGCCGAAACCATTGCTTTTCTAACGGCGCGTGCCATTCCGGTGATGGCACATATCGGGTTGCAACCGCAACATGTTCATACGATGGGTGGTTATCGTTATCAGGGACGCAACGAGGCGGAATGCGCCCGGCTACGCGACGATGCACAGGCCATCGCCAACGCAGGCGCGTTTGCCGTGGTACTCGAAGGCATAGACGCCACGTTGGCTGCTGAGCTCACCGAATCACTTACCATCCCCACCATTGGTATTGGTGCGGGAATCACCTGTGACGGACAGATTCTGGTCAGTGAGGACATGCTGGGATTGAGCGAACGTACTCCCAAATTCGTACGCCGCTACGGGGAACTGGGTGAGACTATCACGGAGGCCGCCAAGGCCTATGCTGCTTCCGTCAAGGATGGCACCTTTCCGTCCGATGCGGAAACCTATGGCCGTTCTACCTGATAATGTGGTATATTCTCCTGTATGACTGAAGCGATGGAATTTGATATCGTGATTGTCGGTGCGGGACCGGCAGGGCTGTCCGCTGCGATTCGACTGATGCAACAAGCACAAGACGATGGCCGCGAATGTTCTGTGGCTGTACTGGAAAAAGGGGCGGAAGTCGGTGCACATATCCTCTCCGGCGCAGTATTAGAGCCGTGGGCACTCGAGGAGTTGTTTCCCGACTGGCAGGAGCGCGGCGCGCCCCTCTCTACTCCCGTAACCAACGATCAATTTTGCTGGATGACGCAATCAGGCACGCGTCGCCTGCCAACCCCGCCGCCAATGCATAATCAGGGCAATTACATCATTTCGCTGGGCGAGCTTTGTCGCTGGCTGGCGACGCAAGCGGAAGCGCTCGGTGTGCAAATTTTCCCTGGCTTTCCTGCTGCCGCTCCCATTCTGGAAGACAACCAAGTGGTAGGGGTGACCACCGGTGCGTTTGGTGTTGCCGCTGACGGCTCCCACAAGCCGGGCTATCAGCCGGGCGTGGAGTTGCGCGCACGTTATACACTGGTGGCGGAGGGCGCACGTGGTTCACTGGCGAAACAACTCATTGACCGGTACAATTTGCGCGAAGGGCGCGACCCACAAACCTATGGCATCGGTCTGAAGGAAGTGTGGGAAGTTGACCCGGCCAAGCATGTGCCCGGCACCGTATTTCACTCGGTTGGCTGGCCACTCGACCATGCCACCTATGGCGGTTCGTTTCTGTATCATTGGGGCGAGAACCTGGTGTCGGTAGGGTTTGTGATCGGGCTGGACTATCAAAACCCCTGGCTTGACCCCTATGAAACCTTGCAAACCTTTAAGACCCATCCCGACATCGCCGCGTTGCTGGAGGGAGGGCGCCGTATTTCCTACGGGGCACGGGCGCTCAATGAGGGCGGCTGGCAATCCATCCCCAAACCGGACTTTCCCGGTGGGGCGCTGATCGGCTGTTCCGCAGGGTTCCTCAATGTGCCGAAAATCAAGGGCATCCATACGGCGATGAAATCCGGTATGGTCGCCGCGGAGCAGGTCTGGCAGGCCATGGCCGCAGACAACGCGCCACTGGACGGGCTGGAATCTGCGCTGAAATCCTCCTGGTTGGGCGATGAATTATTCCGGGTACGAAACATTCGTCCGGCGTTTCGTCATGGGCTGTGGGCTGGGATGGCGTATGCCGCACTGGATACGTACCTGTTTCGTGGCCGCGCGCCCTGGACATTCCACCATCATGCCGACCACACACAACTTAAGCCGGTCGAAGCATGCACAGCTCCCGACTATGCCCCGCATGATGGCGTCCTGACCTTCAACAAGCTGGACTCCGTCTTTATCACCAACACCAATCACGAGGAAGATCAGCCGTGCCACCTGGTGCTGGCCGATCCGGAGCTGCCGCAGACCCACAATCTGCCGCTCTACGCTAATCCGGAAACGCGCTATTGCCCGGCAGGCGTCTATGAGATGGTCGATGATGGTGAGGGGGTGCGGTTACGGATCAATGCCCAGAACTGTATCCATTGCAAAACCTGCGACATCAAGGATCCGCTTCAGAACATTACCTGGGTCACACCGGAGGGCGGCGGTGGTCCGAATTACGGGCAGATGTAGCTTAAAGTTTACTCACCCCTCTGTTCTGTTCGACGCGCCATGCCGGTTGGGTTTACCTCCATGCCACTGCCCATAATGCCAAGTACCACGACTTTGTGCTGTTCTTCCAGTATAGTATACACAACTTGGTTGCCTCGATACGGCATGATACGAATACCGGCAAGCAGATCATCGCGCGTCTGATACTCCTTAGCGCGATGGCGCAGTTCTCTGATTTTCAGACGGAAGGCTTTGGCATATTCTTTTGCGTGATGGTCTCCCCATGTATGTCTGGAATAGCGTAGTTCACGCGCGAGTTCCGTCTTGGCTTCTTCCGTGATGTAGAGCTCATACATCGCGACCAAACACGTCGCTTTCGATTTCGTCCATGGCATCATCGAAAGATTGCAAGGAGCCCTGATGCTGCAATACATCGTCTAATCGTGGCGCGATGACATGCTTCATATAGTCGGCTTCATCGCTTACATGAAAGAAATTACGTAGTGCGGCGCGGATCACCTCGCTCCCGTTATTGTAAAGCCCGCTTTGTACCCGTTCTTTCACCATGTTTTCCAGTTCCGGTGTGAGTGAGATATGCATAGCTTTCCTTCCTTGTTCACGATCTGATTATGGCCACACATACAAAAATTGTCAATCTTTGTATATTCAATGTTTTCTTTACTTTATCTCACGCAATCAGTTGACTTCCCGTATAAAAGTCAATAGATTCCGGCAATTATGACCAAATCAGAACTTATTAGTAAAATGTTGCGTCGCTTTCCGAACCTTGGCCAAGCGGGCGCAGAACAGTTGGTGAACCGGATTCTGGGCGAAATGTCCGCAAATCTGGAGCAGGGCAACCGCATTGAATTACGTGGATTCGGTGCGTTTTCCGTCCGTAAGCGTGAGCCGCGTATGGCCAGAAACCCGAAGAATGGCGAAACCGTGAAGGTGGATGAGCGCCATGCCATTTATTTCCGTGCCGGAAAGGAGTTGCGCCAGCGCCTCAATGCTGATGCGTCATGACCCTACTGCGGTCATTGATGCTGATGCTTCGATTGCTGGTGTTGCTCGCAGTAGTGGCGTTGACCGTTTCTTTTGCCGTTGGCAATCGGCATCTGGTTGATATTTCTCTGCCGCCATTTACCTCACTGCTTTCCGTCCCAGCCTATGCATTTGCGCTGGGGGTGTTCCTGATCGGTGTGATTGCCGGCGTGATGAGCTGTCTGATTCACTATAACCGAAAGCTCTGGAAACTCTACCGCCAGACCAGGCGTCTGGGTCAGGAAAATGAAGCGCTGCAAAAGCAGGTCGACTCGTTGAGCACGGAACAGTACGCTCGTCAACAAATGCAACGCCATATCGTCCAATTAGAACACGCCGCAGAATGAAGCGTTTACAGGTCAAAATCTGTGGCCTCACGTCTGCCGATGCCGTGCAATGCTGCGCTGAAGAAGGGATTGGTTTTGCTGGATTCATCGCCGTGGAGCGTTCGCCCCGTTATATTACAACCACGCAGGCTAAAGCATTGCGTGCCTATATAGGTGAAACCATGCAACCGGTGTTAGTCACCGTCGACGCCGATGATGCATTGCTCGACAGCTATATGGAAGCGCTTCAGCCTCGCCTGTTGCAACTGCATGGCAAGGAATCGCCAGAGCATTGTCTCGCGTTACAACAGCGCTATGGATTGCCCATTATCAAGGCGATTGCCGTCGCCGGTGCGCAGGACATTCATAAAGCGGTGACTATGTATCATGATGCCGTTGATTATCTCTTATTCGATACCAAACGCACGGATGGCGGTTCCGGTGGTTCCGGCAAAGTCTTTGACTGGTCGGCGCTGGATAAGACGGACATCCCGCTGCCCTGGTTTCTTTCCGGCGGGCTGCATGCAGGCAATGTTTCAGAAGCCGTGCAGCGCACCTCTCCTCCGTATTTGGACGTCTCCTCCGGGCTAGAATCGGCACCAGGCGTAAAAGATTTGGAGAAAATTAGGCATTTCCTGCGCGTGGTGGATGGGTTATAGAAGCAGGCATGACAGATTACCCTGATGATCGCGGACATTTTGGTGCGTTTGGCGGACGTTACGTATCCGAAACATTGATGCCACTGGTGCTGGAAGTGGAGCAAACCTATCGGCACCTGAAGCAGGATGCCGCCTTTCAGCAGGAGTTTCAGGACTATTGCACGCATTATATTGGCCGTCCCAGTCCACTCTATCATGCTAAACGACTAAGCGAGCACTTGGGCGGTGCGAGTATCTATTTTAAGCGTGATGAGCTGAACCATACCGGGGCGCACAAGGTCAATAATTGTATTGGGCAAATTCTGGTTGCACGTGCCATGGGCAAAACCCGTATCATTGCTGAGACCGGTGCGGGACAACATGGCGTCGCCACTGCCACGGTTTGCGCCCTGTTCGGCCTGCCCTGCATCATCTATATGGGCGCAAAGGACATGGAACGTCAGCAGCCCAACGTGTTCCGTATGAAATTGCTGGGGGCAGAAGTAGTGCCGGTGGAGCAGGGAAGCGGCACACTCAAAGACGCGATGAACGAGGCGCTACGTGACTGGGTGGCGCAGGTCGATGATACCTACTATCTGATCGGCACCGCCGCAGGGCCCCACCCTTACCCGGAAATGGTGCGCGATTTTCAGTCGGTGATAGGCCGGGAAGTGCGCGAACAGATGCAGGCGCGGATCGGTCGTTTGCCGGATACGCTGGTGGCGTGCATTGGTGGCGGCTCCAACGCCATAGGCCTGTTCCACCCATTTTTAGACGATGAACAAGTCGCCTGCATTGCCGTGGAAGCGGCAGGCGACGGCCTAGACACGGAACAACACGCGGCTTCCATCAGTAAAGGCGCGCCGGGCATTCTGCATGGCAATAAAACCTATTTGTTGCAGGATGAAGACGGACAAATCACTGAAACACACTCCATTTCGGCCGGGCTGGACTATCCCGGTATCGGACCGGAACATGCTTGGCTGCATGAAAGCGGTCGGGTGGAATATGTCGCCGCTACCGACGCGGAAGCACTGGATGCTTTCCAGCTCTGCGCCCGGATGGAGGGGATCATTCCGGCACTGGAACCCAGCCATGCGCTAGCAGAAGTCATCAAACGCGCCCCGGCTCTGCCGCCTGAGCATGTTATGGTGATGAATCTATGCGGGCGGGGTGATAAGGACATCCATACGGTGGCGCAGCGCTTGGGAGTGGCCATATGAGCCGCATTGCCAACACATTCAACGCGCTGCGGGACAGTGGACGTACCGCCTTTATTCCCTATCTGATGGCCGGTGACCCCGCACCAGAACTGACCGTCTCCCTGATGCACGCGCTGGTCGAAGGCGGCGCGGATGTGCTGGAACTGGGCTTTCCCTTTTCCGATCCCACCGCCGACGGCCCCGTGATTCAGCAGGCCGGTGAACGCGCATTAGCCGCCGGCATCACTCTGAAACAGGTGCTGGCACTGTGCACCGAGTTCCGCCAGACCAATACTACTACCCCGATTATCCTGATGGGCTATGCCAACCCGGCGCTGCAATTCGGCTATGCCGCCTTTGCCGACGCGCTGGCGAATGCCGGGGTTGATGGCGTGATTATCGTCGATCTGCCGCCGGAGGAAGAAGGCGAGCTGGTGCCATTGTTGACCGCGCAAGGCATCGCTATGATCCGGCTGGTTGCCCCGACCACGCAGGGCGAACGGCTGGAGCAGTTACTCAGCACGGCAGGTGGGTTCGTTTATACGATCAGCATTAAGGGGATTACCGGTACTGCTTCCGCCGATCAGGCGGCACTCCATGCCCGGCTTGAGGAACTGCGGCGTTATACTACATTGCCGGTGGTGGCCGGGTTTGGTATCAAGACCCCGCAGGATGCGGCGGCGCTACATGGCGTGGCCGACGGCGTCGTGGTTGGCTCGGCATTGGTCGACGCACTCCATCAGGCACACACTACTGGGCAGGATGTCGTTGAAACCGCACGGGCGTTTACGGCGCAAATGACTGCTGCTTTGTCTTCATAGATTCGTCATTCGGCCTTCGCCAGAAGGAAAAATTCTTACCACGTCGCCACAGGTGGCAGGGACATCAGGATGGCTTCCGGGTTGCCACCGGTCATCAGCCCGAACCGGGTACCGCGATCATAGACCAGGTTGAACTCGGCGTAGCGCCCACGCTTGAACAATTGATGCGCTCGGTCCGCTTCGTTCCAGGGCGAATCCATGCGGGCACGGACAATCTGCGGGTAGATGTCGTGAAATGTCTGCCCGACATCGTGGGTAAAGGCAAAATCGGCGTCCCAGTCGCCGGTCTGGAGGTAATCGTAGAAAATGCCCCCTGCCCCGCGTGCCTCGCCCCGGTGCTTAATGAAAAAATACTCATCGCACCAGGCCTTGTATTTCTCGTAATAATCGGGACTATGCCGGTCGCAGCAGGCTTTGAACGCGGCATGGAACCGGTCCGCCATTTCGGCGTCGTCAAACATCGGGTTGAGGTCACCGCCTCCGCCGAACCACCAACGCCCGCTACCGCCCTCTTCTCCTCCGTCCCCGACCACGATAAAACGTGTGTTCATGTGCACGGCCGGGACATGCGGATTCGCCATATGTGCGACCAGCGACACCCCGCTGGCCCAAAAGCGTGGATCATCAGCCGCACCCGGAATTTCCTTGCGGAATTGCTCGGAGAAGGCACCATGGACGGTGGAAATATTCACCCCTACCTTTTCAAAGAGCCGTCCGCGCATCAGTGACATCTCACCGCCGCCACCCTCGTCGCGTTCCCAGCGTTTGCGTTCAAAACGACCCGACTCACCCTGATAGGTATCGGCTTCCTGTTCTAATGTTTCGAAGGCGGTACAAATCTTATCGCGCAGTTCGGTAAACCAGTGCCGTGCCTTTTCTTTTTTTGTATCAATGATAGTGGTCATTAGTAAAACATCCGTGGTGCAGGCGAGACTTCCGAAATGTCATCACCTTTAAATGTCAACACGGACAATCCCCGGCTGATGGTGCCATCCGGGCGAAAGCGGAAGATTCCGTTGGCCGGACCTTCATAGCCGCTAGCCGCCGTTATCAGGTCACGGTTGAATCCACCCTGCGCCGCTAATGTCGCCGCCAGCGCCACGGCGTCATAGCCCAGGCTGGCCAGTCGCGGTGGAGTGTAGTCATGCGTGGCTTCAAACCGGGCGATAAAGCTGTGATAGGAGGCCAGCGGTGACGATGCAAACCAGCTACCCATCAGTGCCGGATTGCCTCGCAGTGCCGGGTTATCCCATAGTCCTGTTCCCAAATATTTCACCTCCCGGTTCCCCATGCGGAATTGTTGCAGCCGGGCAGCCAGCGCCTCCAGCTTGGTGCCTCCCTCCCCCAATAATAGTGCATCCATCTCTATGGGCTTGCCATTGGTCGTCATCCCAACCAGGCGTTGGGCATAGGGTGCGATGTCCTGCGCTTCCGGCGGGTATTGCACCACGCCGGCCAGATCCATACCACTCAGCGCCGCATGTTCCAGCAATGCTTCTTCCATCAAGGCACCGTAGCGATTGGCAGGTAGCAGGGCGGCAATCTTTTTGTGACCTGCCTTGTGCGCTTGCTCCACCACCCGCGTCACCTGCTCTTTGGGCATAAACCCAAACAGAAAGCTGTTATCACCGGCGACTTCGGCGTTGTTCGAAAAACTAATCACGTTGATGCCGCGCTTTGCCGCGACCGGGGTGACGGCCTTGACTGAATTACTGAAGAGCGGTCCCAGAATGAGCGCCGCCCCTTCGTCCATGGCTTCCTTTGCAGCCTTAGCGGCCTTGACCGGTTTTCCTGCCGTATCCTTTGGTAACAGGGTAATACGCGGACTGCGATCTCCTTTTGGCAGTGCTGCATATTTGTCAAACAGCCCCAACATGGCAGCATCGAGCATCGCCTGCCCCAACGCCGCTGAGTTGCCAGTTAACGGCAATAACAATCCAATACGAATTTCCTGATAGTCGCCGGGTGCCACCTGAGCCTCCCCGATCGGCATACGTGACGGAGTGCCAGGTGCCTGTGAATAAGGGTGTGGCTGTACCGTCGGCGCGTGGGGTGAACGCCCGGCGCCACGATCCTGTGTTGGCGCACAGGCTCCTACCCACAACAGCACGATCGCACTGAAGCATAGCATTCCCAGTCGGTATAGAGTGAATTGCGCTTGTATCATGGTCGTCTTCCCCTATGCTATTCGGTATCGCAATGCCGATACCGTAGGCCCATGACGCAGAAAAGTAAATCCCCTGATGCCAAACCTGTCCCTCAGACAGGCAAAGGATCGCTGTATGTGGTGGCCACGCCCATCGGCAATTTGTCAGACATGACCTTCCGCGCTGTGGATACCTTGAAGCAGGTGGCATTGATTGCCTGTGAAGATACCCGTATCAGCCAAAAGCTTTGTAATCATTTCGGTATCAAAACCAAATTACTGGCCTATCATGATCATAATGCCGCCACCGCCTTACCAAAATGCATGGCGTCGCTGGAAGCAGGACAGGATGTTGCGCTGATTTCCGATGCGGGAACACCGCTGGTGTCCGACCCCGGCTATCGGCTCGTTTGCACTGCGATTGAGGGCGGTATTCAAGTTATTCCGGTACCGGGTGCTTCCAGCCTGCTCTGCGCGCTAAGCGCCGCCGGGCTGCCGACCGATCGGGTGTATTTTGGTGGCTTTCTACCTTCCAAGTCACAGGCACGGCGGCAGGCACTCCAATCGCTGGCGATCATGGATACTACGCTGGTGCTGCTGGAGTCCAACCGCCGATTGCCAGCCACATTACAGGATATGGCTGAGTTTATGGGCGATCGACCAGCCGTGATTGCCCGTGAACTCACCAAAACTTTTGAAGAATTCCGGCGCGGTAGTATCGAAGAACTGGCTCGCTATTATCAAGCGCATCCTGAGGTCAAAGGGGAGATTGTAATCCTTATTGCGCCAAGTGCTTCCTCCCCTACCCTCACCTCTCTTGAGCCGCTTACTCCCCTGATGCAGGCGCTCCTACCTCATTACCCGGTTAAACAGATTGCTACGCTCCTGGCGCAAACACTCGATTATCCCCGAAAAGCATTGTATGATCGGCTGCTTGATCTTCGAGAACCGTCCTCATGACTTCCATCAAACGGCAGGCAGCCTATGGGCGCGGTGTTGCTGCGGAACGGCAAGCCGCCAGCTATCTCGAGAGACAGGGCTTTCGGATTGCGGAGCAGCGCTATAAAACCCGTCACGGCGAGATTGACCTGATTGCCAGACAGGAACGGCTCACCATCTTTGTGGAAGTCAAGGCACGCCGCCACGGAAGAGAAGCACTGGAATCGATCAGCACGCGCCAACGGCAACGCATCATTGCAGCCGCATTGGAGTATTTAGCGGAACATGACTGCTCCGATCATGATCTACGTTTCGATGTCATTACAGTGAATGCAGCCGGCGCATTAGAGCATCTGGAAAATGCCTGGGAAGTTGAGGAAATCTATTGAGTCAAATGATATATACTCGTTTTCCTTTAAAATTCCCTATGGAATTTAAAGGAAAAGGTCGAGTATATCCTTTAAAATATAGCACTTCCTTGTCATAAGATCTCCCTAAAGTAGGGAATTCTTATGACAAAGTGCTATAGCACTTTGCGTTTGTGCTTACCTGCGTTGCAGGCGCACAAGCGCGAGTAGTGCTATACTTTTAAGGGTATAGCGCGACCTTGCGTTTAGATGGGCGCATCTGCGATGCGCAATCATAAACGCAACGCGCTATAGCGCAATCGCTCCACCTGTCGCCTTGTGTCCGCCAGCCCCAGGCCAGTAGTAATCACCCAGTCCACCTGCCGCTGCCCGATTGATGGCAGTAGCTGGCGCTGAAGAATCATTTCCAGCCATTCCGGTTGCATCCCCGGACGGCGAAGCGCTCGCTGCCGACGTAACCAAAGTGGTGCCGTCACCAGGCAGGTTGCATCATAACGTCGTGAAGCGCCGCTTTCCAGTAGGAGAGGAATATCGCTAATCACCATGGTGTATCCCATGCGGCGCGCCTGACATACTACCTGATCCTCACAAGCATAGACCAGCGGATGCAGCGCAGACTCCAACGCATCCCATAATGCTGGCTGCCGGCGAATTTCCATGGCCAGCGCCGGTCGATCCACCCTGCCCCTCTCATCACAGGGCAACATGGATAGTTCAGTCTTGAGCAGGGCAACCATTTCTGGGTCATTGTAAAGGACATGGACAGCCTGATCGGCATTAAACTGTATCGTTCCGGGTGCAGCAAACATCGCCGCGACGGTGCTTTTCCCCGCGGCAATCCCGCCGGTAATGCCCAGGCGGATCACAACGCCGCCTGCTGTCGCATAAACGCCATAATCTGGTCATCCACTTGCGGGGTAACGCCAAACCATTGTTCAAATCCTGGCACTGCCTGCCAGACCAGCATCGCCAGCCCGTCACAATTCTGACGTCCCATCTCGGTGGCCAGTCTTGTTGTTTCGGTTCCGTTATGACCATAGGAAATATCGATGATCATGCATTCGCGATGACTGGCCATCACTATATCCTGGAGGTAGGTTTGTTGGTCACTGTTGAGTGCTAGCGTATTGATAATACAACTATATTCTCCTGCCTGCCCCGTTGCCTCCGCCAGCGTGATAATCTCCGCCTTCACACCAATCGCATCTCTCAGCACTTCTGCCCGGCTTTGCGTGCGATTGGCGATGGTCAAATGTTCACAACCCATCATGTGCAGGGCACAGCTTACCGCCCTTGCAGAACCGCCTGCACCCAGTAATAAAGTACGTTGCAAAGAAAATCCTTTTCTCTGTTGCTCCGCCTGCACCATCTGGATAAACCCGAAGACATCGGTATTCATGCCATGCAGCTTATGGTTACGGGTACGGATTAACGTATTTACCGCCTGGCATTGTACCGCCGGCGTATCGTGTGTATCTGCCAGCCGGTAAGCTGCCTCCTTATGCGGCAAGGTGATGTTAAATCCGTAAAACCCCGCATCAGCGAGCACCGGAAGCGTTGTAGAGAACTGTGACTCCGTTAGCTTTAACGCCACGTAGGCACCATTAATGCCATAGGATTGCAGCCAATGCTCATGCAGCGCCGGTGACAGGCTATGGCCAATTGGGTCGCCGATTACACCGACCAGTTTCGCTCTACCGTTTATGGCTGCCATGCTGTCCTCCCTTTTCTCGCCGACGGTAGAGCTGAATGATTTGTGCCGCCGTTTCTTCTACTGATCGGCGAGTAACGTCAATCACAGGCCAGCCCTGCCTGACAAAGAGTCGTTTTGCTTCCAAAACTTCCTCTGCAATGGCTTCCTTGTCAATATAGTTATCGGCCTCCTGTTCCCCAAGCGCTGCCAGTCGAGACTCCCGAATCTCAAACAGACGTTCCGTATCAATCGTTAACCCGATAATCAACGGCGTCGTGACGGAAAATAATGTATCAGGCAGCGGACAACCATGCACAAACGGGACATTGGCTGCCCGAAAGCCCCGATTGGCCAGGTACACACAAGTAGGCGATTTGGATGTGCGTGATGGTCCCACTAGAATGATGTCTGCGGCATCCAAATTCCAGCTATTCTGGCCATCATCATGCGCCAAAGCAAAATTAACCGCTTCTACCCGGATAAAATAATGATCGTCCAGCTCATGCTGGCGCCCCGGTTGTGCGGCTGTCGCCATTCCCAGATAGGCAGAAAGTTGAGTAATGGCATTTCCAAGTATTGATATACAGGGAAGATACTGAAGATCGCAAAATTCCCGGACAGCATTGCGCATATCCTTATGTACCAAGGTATACATAACCGGTCCCGGTTCTTGCCTAATCTGTTCGAAAACGCGCTCCAGCTGACTCAGTGAACGAATCAGGTTATATGTGCGGTAGGTGACATTTACCGTATGAAACTGAGCCAGCGCCGCACGGGCAACGGAGCTAACGGTCTCTCCTGTCGAATCGGAGAGCAAATGGACATAAACTTCGTTTTGCATCCGAAACTAAGTAACGCTACCCAGTCGCTTAAGAATCGTATCGAGTTGCGCCAGCGATTCGTAGTGAATGACGACTGCCCCCTTCTCTCCTCGATCATCGATGTCTACATGCATCCCCAAATGCTCCAGCAAGGTTTCTTCTAATGCAAGAATATCTGGATCTTTTTCTTTATCTTGTGCACCAACAGTAGAAGTTGCTTTCTTTGCCTCCGCTTTCCTGGGAGGTATTTCTGGATTTGACACGACTTCTTTTACCGGTAGCCCCCCGTTTTTTGCCAGATTTTCAGTCTGGCGCACATTCAAGCCGCGTCGAATTACTTCCTGTGCCAATTCAATGGGCTTATCGGATTGCAACAAAGCACGGGCGTGGCCTGCGGTTAGCTCGCCCTCACGCAATAATTGCGTGATTTCGCGGGGCAGTCCCAGTAATCGCAAGCTATTAGAGATATGGCTACGACTTTTACCAACCACTTTTGACAATTCTTCTTGCTTGTAGCCAAACCCATCAATCAGTTGCTGATATCCTTCCGACTCTTCCAGGGCATTTAAATCCTGACGTTGGACATTTTCAATCAGTGCCAGTTCCAGCGCTTTTTTATCTTCAATATCGCGGACAATGACAGGTACCTGGTCCAGCCCGGCTATTTTAGAAGCACGCCAACGGCGCTCACCGGCAATAATCTCATACGCAGCATTATTACGTGGAGTTTCAAGACGGCGAGCAATGATTGGCTGCATGACACCGTTACTACGAATGGAGTCCGCCAAATCCTTCAGTGCTGCCTCATCAAAATGATGACGAGGCTGATACTTTCCTGATGTCAGGTCTTTAATATCTAGTTGATGAATGGATTGTCCGGCCTGTCCTTCAACTGAGGGTTCCTGACTATAATCTTCCGCCATTAATGCAGAAAGCCCCTTCCCCAGCCCTTTTGATGCTACACTCATATCAGGCCACCTTTGCGTCAGTTGGGTCAATGGTAAGTTGCTCACGCTTAATCAATTCTTTGGCTAATTGAATATAGGCGCGTGAACCGGTACAACCCATATCATAGATAATAGCAGGCTTTCCATGGGATGGCGCCTCCGAAAGCCGCACATTACGCGGGATCACTGTTTGAAACACTTTATCCTTTAAAAAATCGCGCACATCCGCTTCGATGTGCTCAGTGAGCTTGTTGCGTTTATCATACATGGTTAGCACAACTCCGCAAATGTCTAATTGTGTATTCAGTCGTTTCTGAATCAGTTGAATCGTTTTGAGCAAGTGGCTCAATCCTTCCAGTGCATAAAATTCGCATTGCAACGGAATGAAAACGGATTGTGAGGCAACTAGTGCATTCATGGTAACCAATCCCAGGGACGGGGGACAGTCAATCAGCACGTAGTCAAAGGCCACTGGAGAAACTTCCAATGCGCGCTTCAATCGGCTTTCCCTGCCCATTTCCTGTACCAATTCAATCTCCGCTGCCGATAAATCGATATTGGAAGGAACAATTGAGAGGTTTGGAACAATTGTGTCAACCACCGCCTCACGAAGGGCGGAGCGCCCAATTAATACATGGTAGGACGATACTTGCCGTTGCCGCTGATCTATCCCTAATCCTGTACTAGCGTTGCCCTGAGGATCAAAATCAATAATCAACGTTTTCTGACCGATTGCTGCCAGTGCAGTTGCAAGATTGACGGCAGTCGTTGTTTTACCTACCCCCCCTTTCTGGTTGACCACGGAAATAATGCGCGTCATGTCTCCCTCCGTAATTGTTTCACCTCCAACACCACTCCCTGTGAGTCATAGAGGCTCTGATGGGCAGTATAGTGGTAGCGATAGGGGGTTGCAAATGATATTTCCCTTTCATAGAGCTTTCCTTTCAGAAACAAACAACGTCCATTTTTTGATAGGTGTCGATACGCATAATCCAGTAATTTTGGCAGTGGCGCACAGGCACGTGACACCACCACATCCGCCTCTAATGAAGGCATCTTTTCAATTCGCTGCTGACATACATCTACAGACAAGTCGAGCTGGCGTACAACCTCTCGTAAGAAGATACATTTACGTCGATCTGATTCCACCAACGTGACCAGCGGACACCCGAGAATAGATAAGATTATGCCAGGCAACCCTGCGCCGCTACCAATATCTACCACATGTGCGGGTAGGGGTGGCGGCATATACGACATCAATTGGGCACAGTCGTCAATATGGCGTTGCCACACGGCATCAACTGTTGCATCACCAACCAAATTAATCTGAGCATTCCATTGGCACAACAAATCAACATAACTCTTCAGTTGTAAAAATGTTTCACGTGAAACATTTTTAGCAATACTATTATCAGGCAGCATGACGCTGCATCTTCTTGATATAGGCAATCAGCACAATAATGGCTGCTGGCGTCATACCAGGAATGCGCGAAGCAACGCCAATTGTTGCTGGTTGGAATTGATCTAGTTTTTCTATCATTTCATTTGATAATCCATGCAATTCCTTGAAATTAATATTTTGAGGAATATCCAATAACTCCTCTTTCTTAAATATTTCTATCTCTTGTTGTTGACGAACAATGTGGCCATGGTAACGCGCTTCAATTTTTGCTGCCTCGAATAACTCTGGTTTTGCCCCTCGCAATTCTGGATATAACGCAATCAATTGCTCACTATCCATATTTGGCAACTCAAGTAGATCAATACCGTTTCGGTATTTCCCATCTTGATTCACACGTATACCATACCCTGACAGCTGATTAGGAGTGAATCGCTTGTCTCGCAGCAATGCAAAAAAAGCTTCATGCTCTCTCTGGTGTTTCACGTGAAACACTTTACGTGACTCTCCAACCAAACCACACTCTATACCTTTATGCGTTAATCGCATATGCGCATTATCAGGACGAATGATTAGACGATACTCACTTCTAGATGTAAACATGCGATATGGCTCAGGCGCCCCCTTCAGTGTAAGATCATCAATCATAACCCCAATTAATGCGTCGGCACGTGTCAAAACTAACGGAGCCTTTCCTAATATTGATAACGCGGCATTGGCGCCAGCCACAAGACCCTGCCCCGCAGCTTCTTCATACCCTGTCGTCCCATTAATTTGTCCCGCCAGATAAAGGCCTGTGATTTTTTTTGTTTCCAGCGTAACCTTTAATTCTCTTGGGTCCACATAGTCATATTCAATCGCATACCCATATTGCTGAATAACAGCATCCTCTAAACCAGGTATAGAATGAACAAGCGTTTCTTGAACTTCCTCAGGCAGCGATGTTGAAATACCATTCGGATACACGAGATCGCTAGTTAAGCCTTCTGGCTCTAGAAAAATCTGATGTGAGTCTTTATTGGCAAAGCGGACAATTTTATCCTCGATAGATGGGCAATAACGGGGGCCCTGACTACCAATCTGCCCAGAATACATAGGTGATTGATTCAGATTCTCTTGAATGATTCGCTGAGTTTTATTGGTAGTTCGTGTAATATGGCAATTTATTTGTGGAATCGTTATATTACGTGTCATGTATGATAGGGGCTCCGGCACCTCATCACCAGGCTGAGCCTCACATTTACCCCAATCAATCGTGTTAGCAAGTAGGCGGGGAGGCGTACCAGTCTTTAATCGACCCAAAGTAAAATTAGATTTAGACAACCGCTCTGAAATACCGTAGGAAGGCTTTTCTCCGGATCGACCGGCTGGGGTCTGCTTTTTTCCAAGATGAATTAGGCCATTTAGAAAGGTTCCCGTTGTCAAAATTACGGCATGGCAGCTATAATTATCATGTTTACCAGATATTCCGCTAAGGCGCTTTGCATTCATTTGAAGATCCGTCACCGTGTCTTCAATAATGGTCAAATTTGGTTGGGCGTTGACGATAGCTTGTACCGCTTTTTTATATAACTCCCTATCTGCTTGCGCTCTTGGCCCATAAACAGCAGGCCCTTTACTACGATTCAGCATTTTGTAATGAATGCCTGCTTGGTCAATAGCACGCCCCATGACACCATCAAGTGCATCCACTTCACGAACCAGAGTCCCCTTACCAACACCTCCAATAGCTGGGTTACAAGACATAACGCCAATCGTATCTCGCAACATCGTCATGAGAGCCGTACGCACTCCTAGCCGCGCAGCAGCACAGGCAGCTTCCACACCTGCATGGCCGCCACCCACCACAATGACATCAAAATCCGTTTGTTGTACCATCATTCGCACATAGCAGATGATGATTTATTTGCCAATACAGAATGACGAAAAAAGCTGATCTAGAATACGCTCTTGATCAATTTTTCCTATAATTTTCCCGATCGCCTGTACAGCCGTGATCAAGTGTTCAGATTTAATTACCAGATCTTTTTCAGGTAATGCCTTCTTCAGACTGTCCACTGTATCAGTCAAATGATTTACATGGCGCTGTCTTGTGGTATAGATTGTATCTAACGGAGCACAGTGGCTATTATTTGCCAGCATTTCTAATAGCTCTTCTATGCCTTGTTTTTTTGATGCTGAAATAAAAAATGTTTCACGTGAAACATTTTTTAAGTGTTTCTCCTTCCATTCATAGAGGGAGGGCACTAAGTCCATTTTATTGACGACAAGATAGATATCCCTCTGATGATACGCGTCCAGTAATGTATATTGTGCCTCCAAAGGCTGGGTTGGATCAATTAGCAAAAGCAAAATATCTGCATCCCTGGCAGTTTGCTGTGCCATATCTACGCCAACACGCTCAATCGTATCATCGGTATCCCTCAGGCCTGCCGTGTCATAAAAGCGAAATGGCATTCCGTGAATATCTCTATAGACCTCTATCACATCACGCGTCGTACCAGCTATGTCGGAGGTAATCGCCACTCGCTTATTTGCAATCGCATTGATGAGCGTTGATTTTCCTACATTAGGAGTACCAATAATAGCCACTTGCACTCCTTCTCGGATCTGCTTCCCCAGAGGAGCATTCTTGAGTAATGAGGAGACATGCTGAATACATAGTTCTATTTTTTCATTAATCTGCGTATCCATATCCGGCGGCAAATCATCATCCGGAAAGTCTAGAAATACTTCACAAAAAGCGCGTGCATCAATGATCCTTTGTTCTAACACATTGTACTGTGCATGGATTTCGCCTCCCATCTGCCGTAGAGCTAGCGCCTGTTGCTTTGGGGTTTCCGCTTCAATCAGATCGGCCAGCGCTTCAATTTGTAGCACATCCATTTTGCCCTGCTCCAATGCCCGGCGCGAAAACTCTCCCGGTTCGGCATGACGTATTCCTTCCAGTGAAAGCAGACATGTGGTTACTGTCTCAATCACGGAACGGCTGCCATGGCACTGAATTTCAACGACATCTTCACCAGTAAAACTATGCGGCGCCTGGAAATACAACGCCAATGCCTCATCAATCAATTCACCAGATTCCGGATGACGCAGTTGACAATAATGAGCATAGCGTGGGGCAGGGGGGTTTACCCCCAGAGCATGTAAGGCCTTTATTGCATTTGCACCAGAGATACGTAGTACCGCTACCCCTGATTTACCTGGAGGTGTCGCCAATGCTACAATGGTATCCGGCGTTATAGCCATTGGGATGCGGCGATCAACGTTTGTGTATACGGGTGCTCCGGATGTTCCATAATCTGCTGGGTACGCCCACGCTCCACGACCTCCCCCTGTTTCAACACCAACACCTGATGGCTAATGCTTTGAATTGCCTGGATATCATGACTGATAAAAACATAGCTGATATGCTGGCGTTGCTGAAATTCTTTGAGTAATGCAATAATCTGAGTTTGTAATGTGATGTCCAGTGCCGAGGTTGGTTCATCAAAAATCACACAAGCCGGCTCCAGAATCATGGCGCGGGCAATACTGATACGCTGCCTCTGCCCACCACTAAATTCATGCGGGTAACGTTCTGCCATGTCCGGCTCCAGTCCTACACGAGTCATAATGGTATGAATTTTTTGCTGACGTTGCTGCGGTGTCAATTCCGGATAATGTACATTCAACCCTTCTCCAATAATAGAGGCAATATTCATTCTGGGATTGAGGCTAGAGAAGGGATCCTGAAACACAAACTGAAGCCGTTGACGTAAGGCTAGTAATTGCCGCCCCGTCTGATTTGAAATATTCCGACCTTCAAACAAAATATCGCCTTTAGACGCAATCAGTCTGGCAAGCGCCAGCCCCAGCGTCGTTTTTCCGGAACCGCTTTCCCCAACAATTCCCAGCGTTTGTCCAGTTGTCAGCGACAGGGTAAGAGGCTTTAAAGCCGTTGTGACCTCTTTTTGTTTTGCCCACAATCCCTGGCTGCGCTGATAGGTCACCGACAAATCGCGGCAACTTACTAGCTCCTGCGCCTTCTGTGTGATGGGAGCGGGATCTGTGGCGTGTTGTGCTGCCAGCAATGCCTTGGTATAACCGTGCTCCGGTTGAAAAAAGATACGTTCCGCAGATCCCTGTTCCCTGACTTCGCCGGACTGCATCACCACCACCTGATCGGCAATATGCTCGACCAGATGCAGGTCATGCGTAATCAGCAATAATGCCATATTATGCTTTTGCTGCAACTGCTGCAACAGGGCAATGATCGTGCTTTGTGTGGAAACATCTAGCGCCGTGGTTGGTTCATCGGCAATGAGCAGGGCAGGGTGATTGGCAATAGCCATAGCAATCATCACTCGCTGACGCTCCCCTCCGGAGAGTTGATGTGGATAGTGAGAGAGGCGCTCCGATAAATAACTTAACCCAACCTCGTCCAATAATTCATGGATGCGTTTTTCTACTTCCTCTTTACCACGTTCCGGGTGATGAATGGTGAGGATTTCGGTCAATTGTTTGCGTACCGTATGTAACGGGTTGAGTGCCGTCATTGGCTCCTGGAAAATCATGGTGATGTCCTGGCCGCGCACCCGGCATAACCCCGCTTCACTGATTTCCAACAAATTTCTGTCCTGAAACAGAATACGCCCCTCCGGGCAGGTTGTGGCTGGATTAAGTGATAAAATTGCCTGCGCCGTAATGGATTTACCGGAGCCGCTTTCTCCAACAATGGCAGTCGTTTTTCCAGCCTCCACCGTGAAGCTGATACCCTTCACGGTCGGTGCTTCGGTGCCATGAAAACGGATGCTGAGATTGTCAATGGCAAGCAAGGTCATGAGGCGAATATCTTGTGCGGGTTAAGGGCATCGCGTAACGCCTCACCAATGAAAATCATCAGCGTTAGCAGCGTGGCCAGCGCCATAAAAGCGGTAATGCCGAGCCAGGGAGCGGTCGGGTTATTCTTCCCCTGCGCCAGTAATTCACCGAGGGACGGCGAGCCGGCCGGCAGTCCGAAGCCCAGAAAATCCAGCGAGGTGAGGGTAGTGACCGCACCATTCAGAATGAAGGGCAGGAAGGTGAGGGCAGCTACCATCGCATTGGGCAGGACGTGACGCACCATGATGACACGCTCACGCACTCCCAGCGCCCGCGCGGCACGGACATAGTCAAAATTACGGGCACGGAGAAATTCGGCGCGTACCACCGCGACCAGATCCATCCAGGAGAATAAAAGCAACAGCCCCAGCAGCCACCAGAAGGTCGGTTCGACAAAGCTGGCGAGGATGATGAGCATATAAAGGATCGGCAATCCCGACCAGATTTCGATAAAACGCTGGGTCAGCAGATCAGTGAGGCCGCCAAAATAGCCCTGCATCGCCCCGGCGAAAATACCAATGGCAGAGCTGATGACGGTCAGGGTAATAGCAAACAGGACGGAAAGGCGAAATCCGTAGATCAGGCGGGCGAGTACGTCGCGCCCCTGATCGTCCACCCCCAGCCAGTTTTCCGATGAGGGTGGGGCAGGGGCGGTCGGAATGTTGTAATTAATGGTACGATACGAATAGGGAATAGGTGGTTTCAACATCCAGCCATTGGCATCAATCTGTTCTTTAACCCAAGGGTCTCTGTAATTTGTTTCGGTTTCGAAATAACCATCAAAACTGGTTTCCGGATAGGCTTTCAGCACCGGCGCATACAGCTCTCCTTTGTAAGACACCAGGATCGGCACGTCATTTGCGATGAACTCTGCCGGGAGCGTCAGGCCGAACAGCACCAGAAACAGCCAGAATGACACATAGCCGCGCTTATTGGACTTAAACGCGTTCAGACGGCGGCGGGTGAGGGGAGAAAGCGCCATGCGTTACACCCCCCGCCGTTCAAAGTCGATGCGTGGGTCGACGAGGACATAGACCAGATCGCCGATCAGCGACATAATCAGTCCAAACAGGGTAAAAATGAACAAGGTGCCGAACACCACCGGATAATCACGATTGATGGCCGCCTCAAACCCCAGCAACCCTAACCCATCAAGTGAGAAGATCACTTCGATCAGCAATGAGCCGGTAAACAAAATTTTGAGTAGCGCAGAAGGAAACCCGGCAATGACAATCAGCATGGCGTTGCGGAACACATGGCGATAGAGCACCTGACGCTCAGTCAATCCTTTGGCACGGGCAGTCATCACATATTGCTTGCCGATCTCATCAAGGAAGGAATTTTTGGTCAGCATGGTCAGGCTGGCAAAGGCACTGATGACCATGGCGGTAACGGGCAGAGTCATGTGCCAGGCATAGTCAATAACCTGTTCCCACCAGCGCATATCCTCAAACCCTTCCGAGGTGATACCGCGCAGCGGGAACCATTGCAGATATTCCCCGCCGGCAAACAGGATCAGTAGCAGGATGGCGAACAGGAAACTGGGAATGGCATAGCCGACGAGGATGATCCAACTGGTGGCGATGTCAAAGCGTGAACCGTCGCGCACCGCTTTACGGATGCCGAGCGGGATGGAGACCAGATACATGATCAGCGTCGTCCACAGCCCCAGCGAGATGGACACGGGGAGCTTGTCAAGGATTAGGCCGGTGACGCTTTCATTGCGGAAAAAGCTCTCGCCGAAATCCAGGCGGAGATATTGCCCCAGCATGTGTAGGAAGCGCTCGGTCGGGGGTTTATCAAAGCCGTAAAGCGCTTCAATTTCCTGAATCATTTCGGGATCAAGGCCGCGGGCGGAGCGGCTGAGGTCGCCGTTGCTTTGAAAATTGCCGTTGCTGGCACTACTGCCCCCGGCATCGCTTAAGCCGGAGCCGGTAAAGCCAGAGGTGGCGTCCCCGCCGCCACCGGGATGGGTGAGCTGAAAGATCAGCCGATCGACCGGCCCGCCGGGAGCGGCCTGAATGATGGCGAAATTAAGCAGCATGATGCCGAGCAGGGTCGGCACGATCAGCAGCAGGCGTTTCAGAATGTAGCGTTGCATACGCCTTTACCATAGGGGGGTTGGACAAGTGGGTGCAACGGGAAAGCGGGCAGGGGAGGGGTGAGGGATGAGGGATTAGGGATGAGGGTGTAAGATTGTCACCGTGTTGGCAAGGATTAGGGATTGGGCGTTAGGGAATAGGTGTTTAGTCCCAGAGTATGATGGTGTGGGTTGATGTTGTGGACAAAAAAAGAGCCGCTAACCGTGAGGTTGAACGACTCAAAAATGATGACTCCTGAGAGAAAAAATTAAAGTTACTTCCAGCGTGAAATTTGCCAGTGTTTTTCAACAGCTGTCTTTCCATTTGGTTTTACTTTAGCAAACGCAATTTTGCGCTTGGTTTTCTTTCCGGGTCCATAGTCCTTATATTGTACTACCCACTCCAGAAATTCCAAAGGAGTTGCCTGTTCGGGCGTTAGCTCCAGATCATAAACCTGATCCTTCTCTTGGAAGAGAACGCTGGATTCGTAATTTAGGTACAAGTTTCCATCCGTCCCTTGATAAAAACTCGGATAGAACCCAATACCGCCACTTGAATCATAATCTACCTCTGTAAACTCCACCTCGTCCAATCCTAGCTCGCTAGGATCGAAACTATCATCCCATTCTTCTAAAATTTCGTTGATAGATAAAGGTGTGGCTTGAATAGTAGTCATGATTTTTCTCCTAAGTAAATGGGTGCCTTCGAATAGCAAGCTATTCAAAGGTGCAAAGAAAGTGAACCTTTACAGTAACACATGTTTATTACTTAATAATGACAGAGGAGGGATAAGGATTTTAACTCCCCCCTTGAGGGGGAGTTAACAACGGTCTCTCTGATTACCCCAACTGGGTCGTGGTTTGCTGCTGCTGGCGTGCACGCTCGTTGGCGGCGAAGCCATTTTGCGGTAGGTTGGCTTTGCCCTGGTCAATCAGTGCTTGCGGCGCAGTATTCTTATAGCTGACCTGACTGGCCATCTGGCGTGGATTAACGCCCATCGCATTGCTGGCAGCCTGCTGTCGCGCCTCGGCGATTTCATTCTCCATGCGGCCTTTGCCAAATAAGCCTCCAGCCAATGCAACTCCACCAATTGCTAGTGGTGTCAACGCACCGAGCGATATAATATTCGCTCCCATAAAAAGCGTCGTTGCAGCACCCGCAATCAACATCTCCCGATTCCAGATTCCGGGTTTTTTGTCCAGTCTTTTACCGGCAACGTTCTCTTGTTTTTGACGATTCGCCGTGTCCAGCCCTGCCCAAACAGCCCCGACCGTTGCCCCGATCGGCGCACCGACAAAACCAAATACACTACCAACGGCACCGCCTTTCGCCGCACCGGCTACCACTTCACCCACAAATTCCTGTTGGCGTTGGCCTTTACTCTGCTGCAATCGATAGTTGGTTTTTAATGCCATAATGTGTCTTGCTTTTATTGCTTACCTTTATCATAGCGTGCTTCTATGAAAGAAATATGACGATTGACGCTTTTTTAACGCTTACACTTATAAGGTGAGTCTAATACTTCACCCAAACCCTGTTTTTACGGAGTTTTTCTGTCATGTCCTTAACCGCGTTACTTGGCGCTTTATCTGGTGTCGGCCTGTTTTGTCTGTCGATTCTACTTAGTACCGACAATTACAGCACATTTTTCAGTGCGGCCAGCTTCATGATGGTGGTTGGCGGAACGGTGGCGACCGCTTATATGAGCTATCAGCCAATCTACGTCAATATTGCGTTTAAGGCGATTGGCTGGATGTTCATCAAACCGAAATCCTCGCGTGAGAGCCTGAACACTGAGATTATGCGGCTGGTCAAATGGTCGTACCTGGTGCAGAAGAAAGGACTGCCGGCACTGGAAAACGAAGTGAAAAGCGTGTCGCCCGCCGATGCGATTGTCGGCTATTGTCTGACGCTGGTAGCAACGAACCATAAGCCGGAAGAGTTGCGTGGCATGATGGAAACGGCGGTGGAATCCGAGTTTGAGCGGCGCACCGTACCGGCGGACGTACTGAAAATGATGGGTTCGGCGTCGCCGGCGTTCGGGATGATCGGGACACTGGTCGGTCTGATCGTCATGTTGCAGAATTTCGGAAGTGACCTTAGTGAGATTGGGATCGGGCTGTCACTCGCTCTGATTACCACGCTCTACGGGGTGGTGTTTGCCCGGCTGCTGTTCCTGCCCGCTTCGCTGAAGCTGCAACAGAAGGAAGAGATCGAGCGGTTCCGTAATTACATGGTGATTGAGGGGCTGATCCTGTTGGCCGAGAAGAAAGGGCCACGCTACATGCAGGATAAGCTCAACAGCTTCCTCGACCCGGCGATCCACTTCGATATCGATAAGCAACTGAAGTAGATGCTGCCATGAGCAAGATCAACAAACGCAGAAAGCAGAAAGACGATGAAGACTGGATGACCACCTATGCCGATGCGGTCACCCTGTTGCTGTGTTTTCTGGTGTTGCTGATTTCCGTGTCGGAACCGAAAGAAGCCGAGTTCAAGCAGGTGCAGGCGGCGTTTCTGAAAGCCGTGGAATCCGAGATTGAAAGCCCGTTTACCGATCTGTACAATGATATTCAGTCGATGATCTCCGAAAACCGGCTGGAAAGCATGATGTCGGTAGAAGAAACGGAGAATGGATTGATCGTCGAGATTGCCAGCTCATCCTTTTATGAACCGGGTTCGGCGACATTCAGGGATATAGCCATTCCGGTATTACTGGATCTAGCCATATTGCTCGAAGATTTTGATTATGAGGATTACATCATTGAGGTAGAAGGTCATACCGATGATTCGCCGATGAGTGGTAAGAATGTCGCGTTTCCGACAAACTGGGAATTATCGGCCGGACGTGCCAGCCGAGTGGTACGGTTTTTCACCGAGGAAAACCTGTCGCATGAACGGATGCGGGTGAAAGCCTTTGCCGATACGGTACCGAAAGTGCCCAATCTGGACGATAGCGGCATGCCGATCCCCGAGAACCGGGAAATTAACCGCCGTATTGCGATCAAGGTGGAGCGTAATACGGATTGATGTTGATCGTTAGCGGTTGGCAGTTGGCAGATTACAGATAACTGCGAACCGCCAACTACCATTTGTCAGCTCTCCAGCTTTCTTCTATAGTAGCGCTCGCACCATGAAACCGTCTGAACCGATTCTTTATCTTTGTGAGCCACGCGGCTTTTGCGCCGGGGTGGAACGTGCCATCCAGATTGTCGAACTGGCACTGAAGAAATACGGTGCACCGATTTATGTGCGTCATGAGATTGTTCATAATCGCTGGGTGGTCGAGGATCTGAAATCACGTGGCGTGGTGTTTGTCGCCGAAGTTGAGGATGTGCCAGATGGAGCGATCACCATCTTTTCCGCCCATGGGATTTCCGAAAAAGTGGAAGACGAGGCACGGCTGCGCGATTTGCCAGTAATTGATGCGACATGCCCACTGGTGACCAAGGTGCATAAAGAAGCGCAACGCTATGAAGCGGCGGAGATGCAGGTCATATTGATTGGTCATGAAGGGCACCCGGAAGTGGAAGGTACGATGGGACGCATCAAAGGGCGGATGTTACTGGTCGGTTCCGTGAAGGACGTCGCGGCGCTGGAAGTCGATGATCCGGCAGCACTGGCTTATGTCACGCAAACAACGCTGAGTGTGGATGATACCAAGGCGATTATTGATGCGCTGAAGGCCCGCTTTCCCGAAATTCATGGGCCGGATACGCGTGATATCTGTTATGCGACACAGAACCGGCAGAATGCGGTGCGCGAATTAAAAGGCAAGGCGGATGTGTTGCTGGTGATTGGCTCGGTGAACAGTTCCAATTCCAACCGGTTGCGCGATCTGGGCGAGGAAATGGGGATGGACGCTTATCTGATTGATGATGCGCGGGCACTGAACCCCGACTGGCTGGCGGGGAAGGGCAATATCGCCATTACCGCCGGGGCGTCAGCACCGGAGCGGCTGGTCGAAGCGTTGATCGATGCGGTACAGGTGGTCCGCCCCTGCCAGGTGGAGGCACTGGTCTATCGGCAGGAATCAACCGTGTTTAAGCTGCCCGAAGCCTTGCGAGAGGTGGGGTAATAGTGATGGCGCCATAGCAGCAATCATCACCCCAACGCTGCTTCCACATCCTTGATCAGATCGTCAATATGCTCCAGTCCGACCGACAGACGACACAAGCCGTCGGTGATGTTGATCTCCGCCTGCGCCTCTTTCGTCAGGTTGGAATGGGTGGTGGTCGCCGGATGGGTGATCAGCGATTTACTATCCCCCAGATTATTGGAAATATCGATCAGTTGCAGCGCATTCGTGAAGGCAAATGCGCCATCTTTACCACCCTTCACTTCAAAGGCAATCATGTTGCCACCGCTCTCCATCTGCCCCTTCGCTATGTCATAGCCAGCGCTGGAGGGTAATAACGGATAGCTGACGCTTGCGATGCCGGAGAGCGTTTCCAGGTGGGTTGCCAGCTTCAGCGCGTTGTCGCAGTGCCGCTCCATACGTAGGCTATAGGTTTCCAGGCTTTTCAGAATGACCCAGGCATTGAACGGGCTGAGCGCCGGGCCGGTATGGCGATGAAACGGCGTCACCACCTCTTCAATGAACTCCTTTGATCCCAGTATCGCGCCGCCGAGCGTGCGCCCCTGTCCATCCATATGTTTGGTGGTGGAATAGACGACGACATCTGCACCCAGTGCGAACGGGTGCTGCACGCCAGTACCAGCAAGAATATTATCGACAATCAGCATCACGCCATGTGCTTTGCAGGCACTTGCCACATGGCGGATGTCAATGATGTCCAGCGTCGGATTGGCCGGGGTTTCGATGAATACGCATTTCGTATTATCCTGAAATACCCCGTCCCAATTATCGGGATTGGTGCCATCAATGAAGGTGACTTCAATGCCGAAGCGCGGACAGATTTCTGCTAAAATATAGTGGCAGGAACCGAACAGGACGCGATGCGCTACCACATGATCGCCGGTTTTCAAATGGCTCATCAGCGAAGCAAACACGGCGGCCATCCCACTACCCACAACGCAGCACGCCTCAGCCCCTTCCATCAAGGCAAGTCGGTCTTCGAGCATGTGCAGGGTAGGGTTAAGATAGCGCGAATAGACATAGCCGGGTGCGACGCCGTTAAAGCGGCTTTCCGCCACTTCCGCACTGTCATAGCAAAAGCCGGAATTGAGGAAGAGTGCTTCTGATGTTTCTCCAAATTCCGAGCGCATCGTTCCCCCCCGCACCGCGATCGTGTCCGGATGCCAGTTGGGAGCAAGGGTTTTGCTATTGACGTTACGTTTGACCATGGGAATGACTCATGTTAATGGTTCGGAAATGAAGGGAAATACTAAATAAGGCCATGCGAGGAAGCAACCCTAAAAGACCACCAGAAAGAGGTGATGGCACCACCTTGCAAGTGGAAGAGATTTTTCCGACCTTTCAGGGAGAAGGGCCGTTTGCCGGACAGTCGGCGGTGTTTATTCGGTTGGGTGGATGTAATCTGGCCTGCGATTTCTGTGATACGCAGTTTGAATCCTTCCATCCCATGTCCCTGTCGATTATCCTGCGCCATGTCGAGCATTACAGCAAATCCATGTCACGCCCGCTGGTGGTGATTACTGGCGGCGAGCCGTTACGCCAGCCGATTGAGCGCCTGTGCTCCGAGTTACTGGCGCGGGACTATATGGTACAGGTGGAAACGAACGGCACACTCTGGCGGGAACTGGATGCACGGGTGCATGTGATCTGCTCCCCCAAAGCGGTGGCAGGGATTTATGGCCGATTGCGCCCGGATGTGCTGGAACGAGCGGCAGCGCTAAAATTTGTTATTTCCGCGAATAAGCGCCCGTATGACCGCGTGCCCAATGTCGGACAGGGGGACGATATGCCGATCTATCTGCAACCGATGGAAGAAGGCGATCCGAAGCAGGATGCCCGTAATCTGTCCCATGCGGTGGATTTATCGCGCCGCTACGGGTGTTTTCTGAGTGTGCAATTGCACAAGGTGATGGGCGTTGCCTGATAAAAAAGCCATTATCCTGCTGAGCGGTGGGCTGGACTCGGCCACCGTATTGGCGCAGGCAAAAGCTGACGGCTATGCTTGCTACGCGCTGAGCTTCGCTTACGGACAGCGCCATGGCGTGGAATTACAGGCCGCAAAGCGGGTGGCAGAGGCACAGGGCGTCACTGAACATAAGATTGCGGAAATCGATTTGCGCCTGTTCGGCGGGTCGGCGCTCACCGATGATCTGGCCGTTCCGCATGCCGGTTCGGTGGAAGAGATTACCGACGACATTCCTGTCACCTATGTCCCGGCGCGCAATACGATTTTCCTGTCCTTTGCGCTGGCATGGGCGGAGGTGCTGGGTGCCTATGACATCTTTATCGGGGTTAATGCGGTGGATTATAGCGGCTATCCCGACTGCCGCCCGGAATTCATCACCGCCTATGAAGTCATGGCCAATAAAGCCACCGCGTATGGGTTGGAGGCCGGCACGCGCATTACCATTCACACCCCCCTGATCTATTTGAGCAAGGCAGAGATTATCCGGTTGGGACGCTCACTGGGCGTGGATTATGACCTGACGCTTTCCTGCTACGACCCCACCCCGGAAGGCAAGGCCTGCGGCAGATGCCATGCCTGCCTGCTTCGGGCGAAAGGATTTGCGGAGGCTGATTAGCCTGTTTCCGCTGCCAACCCTCTCCGATTGGCCACCTGAATGGAAATGCCGGGGCGGGCATTGATTTCCAGCACCATCGGCCCGTAACGCTTGTCCAGCACGATGTCGACCCCAACATAACCCAACTCACTGCCGCGCTGCATCTTCACGGCAATCTCCAGCAGATCCTTCCAGCCGGGAATGGTGCGTCCGGCTAGCGGTTCGCCAGTTTCCGGGTGAAACTCAATATAGCGGTTGAACTGGACGGCATGGGTCGTCACACCGGTCTCCATGTCAATGCCGGCACCGATCCCCCCCATATGCAGGTTGGCCTTGCCGTCGGATGCCTTGGTCGGCAGGCGAAGCATCGCCATCATCGGTTTGCCCTCCCAGACAATCACCCGAATATCCGGCACTCCCTGATAGGTAATGGCATCAAAAACCGGATCAAATTCCACCATTTCTTCGACCAGCACACAGTCGGCACGCCCGCCCAGCGAGAACATGCCGCTTAAGATATTCAGCAGTTGGAATCGGATTTCCGGCACATCAATGACTTCACCGGATGCTTTTCGGAACCCTTTATAGGCACGTTCCTTAATCACCAGGATACCTTCACCGCCACTGCCATGGTCAGGCTTGATGACAAAGGAAGGGTAGGGAGCCACCAGCTCGGCAAAGCGTTTGACATCGTGTTGAAACTCGATGATCTCGTAGAGTTGCGGCACACGCACACCGACCGATTCCGCCAACTCCTTGGTAAGCAACTTACTGTCCGCCACCGGGTAATGGCGACGACGATTATGCTCGAGGATATAGTCGAGATTGCGCCGGTTCATCCCGACAATGCCGAAGCGTTTCAATCCAAGCATAGTTTCCTATAGCATTACAGGAGACAGGTTGCTACTGGAATTACGATAGTGTTTCGAGTTGGATTCCCTCATCGAGGATTTCGCCGATCAGCGTCCGGTGCAGGCTTTGTGCCTGTGCCGTGGTGTTGATCGTTGCATCCAGGTTGGCGCGTATCAATGCGTACTGGGTTGACTCATGGGCAATGTTTGTATCGGTAATCACGCCACGTCCGGAGGAGGTAGCGGCGATGTTCTCACGCAGTGAATCGCCGGTATAGCCTGCCTGCGACATCTTGGAGCCGACATAGCTGCGACGGTCGGTGATAAAGTCAATAGACGCACTGAGCTCATTGAATGCATCCTGTGCCTCGCTCTCTGACGTGATGGAGATGGTCGGGTCAGAGAAAACATCGGTCAACTGAATCAGGCCAATATCAAATGTGAAGGATTCACCATTCGCATCGCCGGTCAGGAATGAAAAGGATGTTTCCTGCCGTGTCTGGATTGGTGCCAGCAGGTTGAGCGTAACCGTGGTGGTTACTGGCGTAGTGCCGTCATTGACCTGCACCTCCAGCGACACGGTGCGGCTGGTGGTTCCCAGTGCATTAACATCTGCAATGGAAATGTCGCCCGACGTCGTGTCAATCTCAAACGCACCATCTTCATTACCAGAGAGAATACTGAATGTGAACGGACCGCCAGTCAGGTTCAGGCTGGCGACGACTTCGCCATTAATGATATTATCGGTTTCAGCTGTGCCTGCGCCAATGGAGGTTGGAGGAGAAAGTGCATACGGATGTCCAGCAGGGAGATTCGCTTGCAATCCATATTTATGTGCTAGGTAGCCTTCCATCTGTTCGCGCTCCATATCGGATAAGGCACGTTCGAACGCCACCATTTCTGCAATACTGCCATGTAGTTCATCACCACTGGTAGAATCGTCACCTAGAACAAAGGCATTAGTGGGGTTGCGATCATGAGTGGGGGCAATATTCACGTTTAAGAACTCTGAACCGTTGACGCGTCCGGAGACATCGGAGGTATTTGTAACGGTGCCGTAAAGGTCGTAATCTCCAAAGGTAATATTGTTACCGAAGTTCCAGAAATCTACTCCTGCACCGGGCAGATTATAATAGACAGGCGTTGTCCCTTGCAGCCCAAGAATGTCCCGGCTGCTTTCTCCATTGTTACCGAAATCAAAGAAAAATTCCCGACTCCCTCCCCCAGCTGTACGTGTCGCAACAATAAAGGTGGTCAATTCATCTGTCGTCGTCGGTACTAACCCAGGCAAGCGATCATTATTACCATCAAATGTCACCACATTTTCTCCGTTCAGGACACCGGCGTCAAACTGTGGGCGTTCGGCGGCATTCCCTTGTGTCAGATGGTTGCCGTTACCGCTTTTATCCAGCCAACTGGTGACGGCACCCGAAAATGCACCGGAATCTGCGGCATTACCTCCGGCGTCCTGGATGGTGGCCTCATCGGCAGCATCAAACCAGGCAACCATGTCATTGATTGATAACGGATCAAAATCATTGGCCGCCGTCGAAGAGACGATTTTATTGACTTCCTGAAATGTGACTTCACGTCCCTGAAAAATATTGTGCTCGTTAAATGTCGTTCTTTCAATAATATCCTGCACGTTATTCTTCAGTTCCTGGAATTCAATGTCCAAATAGAGTCGTTCCGCTTTGGTCAATATGCCGGACGATGCGGCGACCGACAAAGTCTGCATGCGCTGAAGCGCCTGATCGGCGCGGCTGAGTGCTCCGTCGGCGATTTGTAAAATCGAACTGGCTTGCGCGATATTGACAACGCCGGAGCGCATACCGGAAAGGTGGGTGGTCATACGGGCGGAAACGGAGAGTCCAGCAACATCATCAGCCGCCTGCGTGATACGATTGCCGGAAGACAGCCTCCCGGTTGAGCGGGTGACAGCTGCGTTTTCTCTTCGCATATCTGAAGCTAATGCCGCATAAGACGCGGATAGCGTTGTGAATGATACCATAGCTCTACCTGAGTCAATTGGTGTTTTACTTATGTTTCAGAGTATCATGCATAGGTTTATAAAACATTAAATCTATGGGGTTGGGTAGAGTGGAGGCCGTGTTTTTATGTATTCGTTACCGTGCCGCCTCAGAACATTCGGTTATCGTCATTTTATATTTATGGCACTTCCTTAAACATTCTATCTCATGACACGCGTCATGACATGTTTATAGTGCGATATATTTAAGGCTATAACTCGACCTTTTACTTTTAAATTCCGTAGGGAATTTGAAAGTGAAATGAGTATAGATACGAAAACGCACGCACCATTCGGATACGTGCGTTTTCCTCTGCGCGGGCGATGTTTTAGGCAGCTTTCTGATCTTTCTCAGATTTCCCGGCGCCTTCACTGCCAATGCGAATTTCACCAGTCATTTGACCACCGCGCTCGATCTCGATTTCCCCGTAGGAAATTTTGCCGCGCACTTTGCCGCTTGAGTAGATGGTCAGACGATTGTGAACAATCAGATCACCTTCGAACAAGCCACTGATTTCCGCGTCCTGAATTTCTGCCGTTCCTTTAAACGAACCACTTTCGGAAATTTCCACGGTATGCACATCTTTCAGCGTTGCATCCACCATCCCTTCAATGACCAAACGGTCACAGGTGGCTATTTCCCCTTTCAAGAGTATATCGTTACCAACGGTCAAAATGCGCTTGTTCGCTTTATTATTGGCGTTACTTGCCGCGGCGGGAGCTGCGGCCGGCGTTGCTGCCGGTCCAGCGCTTGGTTGCTGCGGGGCTGCCGCACGCGGCGCCGCTGAAGTTGGTGATGTTGCTGCCGGGCGTGGTGCTGGCGCTGCTCCTCCTTGCGGACGAGCACCAACTGGGGCTGATGCTGCTGGTGCCGGCGCACGTCCTGCCGGTGCAGCAGCACCCGCCGGAGCATTACCAGCAGCGGGTGCCGGTTTTGGGGCTGCCGCGGCACGTGGCGCCGATGCGGCTGCCGATTTATCACCACTGCTGCTTACATCCAGTTCTTCTTGTGCATCTTCTTCTTTTCTACGAAACATGGTTGATCTCCCTTTATTGTCAGACATGCCGGTTTCCTCCTTGTTTTTTGTACCAGCGTCGGACACATGCCCAACACTTTTTGAAACTCAGTGAGGGCAGTCAAGCACAGCCGCGTCGCTTTGACAAGATGCATTTATGTTTTTTTTGCTGCACCGCATCGTGAGAAGCGTTAGACATGCGAGCATGGCTGTTTACACGCATCTTAGGAATAAGGATCAGTTACATGTCGCTGAGCGCTATGGGCTGGCGCGTATCGTTTCCTTAACACCGATTGCCGAGGGAGTGGAAAACAGTAATTATCTGATGGTCTATGAGGATGCACATACACAGTCGCATCGTGCCATTCTGACCGTGTTCGAACAACGCGTCGAATCGGAAGCGCTACCATTTTTTCTGGGACTGAAACAACATCTTCATCATCGTGGAATTTCTTGCCCGACGCCTTATCAAACGATTGACGGAAAACTAATCTGTGAATTGCAGGGAAAACCGGCGGCGTTGGTGCGTTTCCTTGACGGGCAAAGCGTGGAGCCGCCGCAAATGATGCATATACAACAGGCAGGGCATGTGCTGGCGCAGATGCATCTGGCAGCGGAGGGGTTTTCACTGACACGTCCGAACCGCATGGCAATGGACGAATGGAAGCGGTTATATGCAGTGATTGATGCGCATCGTCATGCGGTAGCCGACACATCCGTCGTTACCCTGTTAAAAGATGAATTGGCCTAT
Organism: Rickettsiales bacterium; assembly: GCA_028279475.1. Taxonomy (GTDB): domain Bacteria; phylum Pseudomonadota; class Alphaproteobacteria; order Rickettsiales; family UBA998; genus JANQNR01. The sequence continues at coordinate 33,246 of JANQNR010000014.1, forward strand.
CAAGAAGCGCATTGGCCGACTGGTCTGCCAAGTGGGATTATTCACGGCGACCTGTTTCCCAACAACGTATTTTTTGATGACACGGGTACGCTGTGCGGCGTGATTGACTTTTATTTCGCCTGCCATGAATTGTTAGCTTACGATCTGGCAATTGTGGCCAATGCGTGGTGTACGGATCAAGAAGGGCAGTTGCGGTCGGAGGATTACCAGGCACTGATTGAGAGTTATCATGCGGTGCGACCTTTAACGCCAGCGGAACGTAATGCATTACCGACGCTGTTGCGAGCGGCGGCGCTGCGCTTTCTGCTGACCCGCCAGCATGATGTGCTGGTGCAGGATGATGACGCACTTGTTACTCCGCATGACCCGGAGGAATACATTAGAATACTTGAGCATCACCGCAGCAATAGTTGATGTCATGAAATTGACATGATTTCGTCATATGGGTGACATGGCGGTCAGGTAGTCTGATAACATCACGATTAACAGCAGAGGAAACGACGTTATGGCCTGGGGCATTGACGGAATGATAGAAGCCTATAAGAATAACAAGCAATGGAGTGTTCATCACGAATTGAGAAAGGATCTGGGGGATCCGTCCATTCTGGGACATCGGGGATGGATTCCCGGCATTCATAAAGTGTGGAACGGGTTGACGCGCCCCTTTGCCGTCGCCGGCGGCTTTTTTGGACTGACCGGCAACCCCGATGTGCCGGAGGTGACAATCCCGGACGCGATGAAAGACACCACCATGGCAGAGGACATCAAGAAATATCAGGAAATTAAGACTGAAGAAATTGCACTGCGAACGCAGTCATTTGGCATGAAGCTGGGAGGCCTTGTGACCTTCAATTTTGGAAAAATCAATGATGGCATGCTGCTGGATAGAAACGCCGATCATGCAAGAAACAAAGGTAACGACGTGATTCGACAGTGGAAAAAAACTCCTCCCGCAGGTGAAGACAAAGGGGGATTGCCGGCAGCGGCAACGGCACTGGCAGGCACCGTGGCGATGAACGCATTAGGACTGAATCAGGAAAATGGTTCCACACCACCACTCAGTCCGCCTCCATCCCCTTCCGTTATGCAAGACATCCCACCAACGCGGGATGTGTAGTGTTTGCAAGCATTTTTATAGTCTTTTTGTTACTGGTGCTTTTTCGAACAACGTCACAAGCAAGGTAACATATGCTAGAGACCAATCATTGCCCACCACAACGCTATGTCGTCGTGCTAACCCATGGCGATAGCTGGGGTGCTGTAAGCGCGAATAAGATCGTCAAACATCTCCACGAACATCATCCCGATCTGGGCATTTATCTGGTTGCCTCCACTGCGACCAAAGATGAACAAGGAGAAATCAAAACCCGACTGGATGATCTAAAAACATTTCGAGCACTCAAAGAAACTGATCTGCAAACCTATTTTGATGACATCAACCAGTTGTATGCACAAGCCCCTGACCTAGCGGCTTTGGAACAAATGCTCAGTGGTGACTGCTCTCCAGAAGATTTGACAATTGATCCGCTGGAAACCGGAAAACAAATGGGTACCATTGCATTCACACCGACCTAATGATACCTTCACCCAGCTGGCACAGCGATACTGCCACGATGAAACCATACATTACACCTCATCCGGTGGATTCAAGGGCGGTAAGGAAGTTGCCGAGTTGATTGCACAACTCGAAGAAACACACGGGCACGGCCCTGAAGTCCTGCTTTCCGTTGATACCATGGCCATTCTTCCGGGCGATTTGTTGGAGAAATACCAATGCTTCAGCACCCACCCCGGCCCTTTAGATACACGCAAAATTGAAGGCATGCAGGGCACATTACGTTCATTGGTCAACCATATTTTCTATGACCGTGAGGGTAATTCACTCTCCCCCCATCATCCATTGGGGCTAGGCCAAGCCTACGTTAAAGGCACCTTATTCATGCAGCATCCGGAACTGGACAAGGGGCCACCGTTAGAAACCACCTTCACACCGGTGGTTCCCGGCATGTGCGATTACCAAATCCGTCATGAGGTCTACCACAGCCTAACCGATGCCATGATTGACCATCTACCTGATTTGCTGGATACAGAAAAGCGTGCCGCTCTGGTCGAACGCATCACCCAAGAAAAAGCAGCATTGGACGAAGAGCCAACCGCACGCATTGGACGTCTGGAGAAAGATGAACTCAGCAAGTGGCAGCAACAGGCCATCGGATTTGGTGACGGCGAAGGCAATGTAACGATATTGCAAAATCAGATCATCAACCCGGATTACTTCAAATCTTTGATGCGGAAATTTTTTCCAGGGTCGGACACTCTGTTTGAGTCTGCCTATGAAGAAAATTTTGGAGAGCATGTGACACAACTTCAAGAACAGCAACAATCACATTTGACGGATTCTTGGGCACGCTACCACAGGGACAAACCAGGTGTAACGATTACACTATATGAACCCGGAACGACCAAAATTGCCGCTACGTACCAAAACGAATACCTCACACACTAGTGCATTTTGCGCAGCTGTGCCTCTATACTTGCCCAAGAAGCAGCCATGACCAGCAGGATGATCAACAGTGGATTCAACAGATAATAGACCCAGATCGCCTGTAATTCCGTTGCACTGTCGATCAGAAACGCAGCATCGAACCGGGATTTAACGGTTTCAATGAAGAGAACGGACAGGAATGTCCCGGCCAGCACACCCTGCAACGCCATCAGCGCGGCACGTTTGATGAATTGGCGGTTGATATACGTGTCGCTAGCGCCAAGATGGTGAAGAATTTCGATGTGGCGACGATGCACCCCCAGATTGATACGGCTGGTAATGACGACGATCAGGGTAGTGCAGGCAATCACGATCAGCCCAAGGATGTAAATCCCGGTTTTTACCAGTTCGCTGGAACGGTTAAACGCAGCAATACTGTCATCGTAGCTTTCCAGTAACGCCCCTTCCACCGAGGCATCCAGATGCTTTTGGATGGCCGCCTGCACCGTATCGCGCTGCACCGGATCATTCAGGGTAATGTCCAGAATGGTAGGTACCGGCATCCCGCTGGCAATATCCTGCTCCAGCCCCAGCCATAACCCCAAAAACTGATGCACCTGCGAGCGGGAAATCCGCTCAATCTGGTCGATACCATCCATGCTATTCAGCGTTTCGTAGAGCTGCGCGGCTGCCATGTCATCCATATGGTGGGGCAAATGCAGGTGAAGGCGCTGGGATAATTCTTCCGAACCGGAAAGCGTCACCTGCTTGATGTAAGCGGCGCTGTGGGTCATGCTAATGCTGAGTAACGTAAGGAAAGCGATGACTAGCGGCAGGGCGGCCAGCGTCGTATCCTGTCGGAACGCGAAGTCCGAATGAAGGGCAGCCCTAAGCCTGTGTGTCCACATGCTGGGGTGCCTCATCACCGCCGGATTGATTGTCTGTGGATTTCGGAGCAGTGGCCACGGCGACCAGCGCCGGTTGCAACAGACGGTCATGAATGGTGTATGCGGCCTGCAAGACCTGCACCACCGTGCCTTCCGGATGTTCCGTGGTTTCCACCTTGTTCATCGCCTGGTGCAGATTATGATCGAAGGGTTGTCCCATCGGGTCGATGCGGGTGATCTGGTGTTTAGCAAAGGCCTGGGTCATTTCGCTGAGCGTCATATCCACGCCCATCGCCAAATTATTGAGTTGAGCGTCGGCTTTGCGTGCTTCGTCACTGATGCTGGCGCTGGCACGCGACAGATTTTCAAATACGCTGATCAGATCACGCGCAAATCCGGTAACGGCGAATTTGGTAGTTTCCTTCTGTTCGCGCTCAGCCCGACGGCGGGTATTCTCAGCATCGGCAGTGGCGCGCAATGCTTTGTCACGTAAGGCAGCATTTTCTGCTTCTAACTCGGCGATGCGCGGTGTCGGATCATCCACCGCCTCCGAATCCGTAGTGGGCGGTGCATCGGACGTGGCATTACGAATCGCCTCCGCCAGTGATTCCATGGCTTCCTGTTCACCGGACAACGTATCCGGTGCGCTGGCATCAGTATCGCTTTGCGTATTATCGTTGGAAGGTGTGGCTGCTTCGGGTTTCTGTGTCATAGCGCTATCAAAATAGCGCAATCACGCAGGAAATCAAGATGCGATCAGCTACTCTAGAACTAACTTATAAATTGAAAAGCTAGGGGCATGCACATCAAAGATTAAAGTACTTCCTTAGAAAAAGCTTCATTAATTTGTCATTTGCTTTAAAGCTTAGCTCATTTATTAGTATTGACATTTATTAATAATAGATACATCCACAATGCAGCAAATACTTCATACACATGTTAACCCAAACCCGTGGCCTAAGAGTGAGCACCATATAACCTTTGCAAGAAAGCATTTTATTGGTGCTAAACCATGTGAACAAGATGCAGAGGTTTTAAGTATAGCTATAAATCATGCCATTACGTCTGGGAGGAAAGGCTTATGGCTTGAGTTTGGGACAGGTAGAGGGGATAGCACAAAATATATTTGTGATAGACTGAAAGAAAAAAATGAAGAAAACCCTATCCTGCACACATTTGATAGTGGTGAAGGATTACCAGAAGATTGGAGAAAAAATTTTCCACAGGGAACCTTTGCTTGGGAAAAAGGGAAAATTCCCGATCTGCCAAAAAATTCGGAACTTCATGTGGGACTGTTTGAACAATCCTTACCAGATTTCATTTTGGAACATAGAGATACTCTCGAGAAAGATGGCATTGCATTCCTGAGCATTGATTGCGATTTATATTCATCCACAAAAACTATATTTGATGCGTTAGCCCCATACTTGAACAAAGAGACAGTCGTATTTTTTGATGAATTATATAATTATGAAGGCTTTGAGAACCATGAATGGAAAGCATGGACTGAGTATCTTGAACCTAGGACAGCAGTGCAAGAGATAGAATACCTTGGTTATAATGTGAACCAAGCGCAAGTCGCTTCATTAGTAAGACCAATCAATATTTGATTAGGGAACCAACTTTTTCTCTTTTTGGTTTTTTATAATATGTATGGCTTATGAAATCTAAGACACGACCAATGCGTTTTTCTTGCTGCTCTGCTTCTTCGCCGCTTTGGCTCGGGTTTTTAGCTGCAACGCGTCGTCCTTGACCAACACTTCCACACTACCGCCCTTGCTAAGGGTACCGAACAGAATGTCATCGGCCAGTGGCTTCTTGATATGCTCGGCAATCAGTCGTCCCAGCGGGCGGGCGCCGTTCTTGCGATCATAGCCGTTGTCAATCAACCAAGCGGCTGCTTCCGGTGACAGATCAATGCTGATGTTGCGATCGGCCAGTTGCGTCTCCAGACGGTCGATAAATTTGCGCACGACCTTGCCAATTACCTCTTCGCTCAGATGGGTGAACGGAATGATGGCATCGAGGCGATTGCGGAATTCCGGGCTGAACAGGCGGTTCACCGCATCGGTGTCCTCGCCTTCGCGTGCCGCGCGCCCGAACCCAATCGGAGCACGTTCCATATCCGCAGCACCGGCATTACTAGTCATGATGAGGATGACATTGCGGAAATCCACGGTACGGCCATTCTGGTCGGTCAGTTTCCCGTAATCCATGACTTGCAGAAGGATGTTGAAAATATCCGGATGAGCCTTCTCGATTTCGTCGAGCAGGACAATCGCAAATGGTGTTTTGCTGACCGCATCCGTCAAAATCCCGCCTTCCTCGTGACCAACATAGCCCGGAGGCGCGCCGATCAGCGTAGCAACAGAATGTTTCTCCATATATTCGGACATGTCATAGCGCAGCAACTCCATGCCCATGGATTTGGCCAACTGGTTCGCCACTTCGGTTTTCCCAACACCGGTCGGGCCGGTAAACAGGTAATTCCCGATCGGCTTTTCCGGATCGCGCAGCCCAGCACGTGAAACTTTCAGTGCGGTAGCAACCTGCTTGACAGCGTCGTCCTGGCCGAAGATGGTTTTTTGTAACGTGGCCTCCAGATTGCGCAGCACCGTGGCGTCGTCCATGGTAACATTCTTGGATGGCATGCGCGCTACTTTAGCGACAATGGCTTCAATATCTTTCGGCGTAATCGTTTTCTTGCGCTTGCTGGCAGGAAGCAGCATCTGCGCTGCGCCAGCCTCGTCCAACACGTCAATGGCCTTGTCCGGTAGCTGACGGTCATGGATGTAACGTGCCGAGAGTTCGGCGGCAGTTTTCACCGCTGCAGGCGTATAGCGAATCTGGTGATGTGACTCGTAGTAAGGTTGCAAGCCACGCAGAATCTTCACCGTGGTCTCTACATCCGGCTCGTTGACATCGATTTTCTGGAAGCGACGGGCGAGGGCGCGGTCTTTCTCAATGTGATTCTTATATTCGCGGAACGTGGTGGATCCCATGCAGCGGAATTTGCCACGTGCCAGCGCCGGTTTCAGCAGGTTGCAGGCATCCAGTGCACCACCGGATGTCGATCCAGCACCAATGATGGTATGGATTTCATCAATGAACAGTACCGCACCTGGTAGTTTTTCAATTTCTCCGATGACAGATTTCATCCGCTCCTCAAAATCACCGCGATAGCGGGTACCCGCCATGAGTGATCCCATATCCAGTGAAAAGATCACGGTGTTTTTCAGCACATCCGGCACTTCATTACGAATGATGCGCAGCGCCAGTCCCTCAGCAATGGCGGTTTTCCCGACACCGGCTTCACCGACATAGAGCGGGTTATTTTTCGTACGGCGCGCCAACACTTGGATGGTACGTTCCACTTCTTCTTCGCGCCCAACCAGAATATCGGTCTTTCCGGCCAATGCTTTCTTATTCAGGTTGACACAAAACTGAGTCAGTGCGTCATTTTCGCTGCTATCCTCATTGGTTCCGGGCCCGAAATCATAGGGTGCTTCCAGATTATCATCATCTAATGGCAGCTCACCATTCATTCCCGGCTTGCCCGTGTGATGGCTGCTGCCGATGCGCATATAGTCGCCATATTTCACAATACCATGGCTGATGTAGTTCACTATATCCAGGCGGGCGATATTTTGCTCGGCCAGGAAGAACACCGCATGGGAATCTTTTTCGGAAAATAAGGCGACCAGCACATTGGCACCCGTCACTTCATTTTTGCCAGCAGATTGGACATGAATTGCCGCGCGGTGTACGGCACGTTGGAACCCGGCAGTAGGTTTAGCTTCGTCCAGCTCTTCAATCACCAATGATTCCAGATCCTGCTCTAAGAAGGCTGCCAATTGCCGCTTCAATTCGTTCAGATCAACGCCGCAACCGCGCAATACGGCGGACGCATCCGGGTCATCACTCAGCGATAACAGCAAATGTTCCAGCGTCGCAAATTCATGGCGATGCACCTTGGCAATAGCAAGTGCGCGATGTAGCGTAGATTCCAGATTCTTTGACAACATGACCCTAATATTCCTCTGTTTGCTCTCTTAACACTTGTACCCTGAAAACCTTTCAAAAGTATTAGTGTATTAGCAATTATTCTTTATGCTTGCTCTATGCGACATTGCAGGGGGTAGTCATGCTCGCGGGCGTGCGCATGCACCATCTCGATTTTGGTTTCAGCGACGTCGCGGGTGTAGGTACCGCAATGTGCTGCTTCCTGATGGTGTATCTGCAACATGGTACTGATCGCATCTTCATGGTTCATCCGGAAGATGGTTTTCAGGACCACGACGACGAAATCCATGGGGGTAAAATCGTCGTTGAGCATGATGACCTTGAACATCGGAGGCCGTTTGACTTTCGTTTTCGGCTCTAACAACAGCAGATCGCCGGTGTCCTTTTTTGGGTCATTGCCCGTAGGATGTTGCAGAGGTCTCCCCTCGGAACATACGGATTTCTCTGGCTCGAAAGCCTGGGAAACGCGTTGTGTTCGTATCTGTAATCCTGCCATCAAAACGATAATATCCGGTTAAAAATGCCTTTCCAAAATATGTATTTCCGGAGTTTTTTTCAAGGAGCGGCTGGTAACGCCTGCAAGCATTGAAAAAATGAAAGGTGAATCTCTCTTTCCTTGCCACCTATTTTACAGTATAATGCAGGTGTCGTGCAAGCGACTATGGTAATACACTATCGCCTGGAATAGGCGTTCTGGACCCGGGGGCAGTACCCGGCATCTCCACCAAAGTCCGCAGTTGGTAAGCGTTAGCGAACCTTACGAGGACTTTGCCTCGCCGTAGCCTTTAGGCGAAGGCGGGCTGTCCGCTTCCGTCCTTCAGACTATAGCGTGACGCGCAAAATTCTCAAGCTTCGCACAGCTCAGCAGCGAATTTTGGCGGGGATGACACAGCATCGACAGGCGCAATAAAGAGGAAATGGTTACCCGGTCTGAGTACCGCCGCATATGCATCCTGCATATGATGGGCTCACATTCAATAAGTGCAAACGATAATGTCGCACTTGTTGCTGCTAACGATAACAACTTCGTAGCGGATCGCGCTGCTGCCTAAGGGTAGCATGTGATCTCTAGCAGTGAACGCGGCTTGGGGGTGCCGGGCAACAGAAACCCCCGCTTTATTAAACGATATTAAAAAGTATATTACCGTCCATATATTTTGTGATATAGGATGAGAATGTTAAAAATTTCATTCTGTACCACGTGTAAAGGGCGTCTTGAGCATCTTAAACAAACACTGCCTCAGAATTTGGCGGATAATGCCGATTATCCTAACATTGAATTTGTGATTCTCGATTACAACAGCAGGGATGGTCTGGGGGATTGGATACAGAAAAACTATGCGGATGAAATAGAATCAGGTCGGATACGCTACGTGCATTACCCTGAACCCGAACATTTCCAGCTTGCTCATGCCAAAAATATGGCACATCGTATGGCAACCGGCGATGTATTAGTGAATCTGGATGCAGATAATTATACCGGTTTAGGTTATGCACATTGGGCTAATGAAAGATTCACAGCAAACCAAGATATTATTATTCGTCCTGGGCTGAATCATCATCATACATCCGGTTCAGGGCCAGTACGGGGCAGGATCGCTATTCACCGTGATCACTTCATGAAATTACACGGATATGATGAACGCATTACCAGTTGGGGACAGCATGGAGGCGACGATAACAATTTGACGGATCGTGCTAAAGCATCAGGTTTAAGATGGGTTGACCCTGCGCCTGACCATATTGGAGATTTTATTCAACATGATGATGAGATGCGTGTTATGCATGCTAGCCAGGAAGATCGGGAAATATCTACTGATATTATCGAGCAACATCAGAGCATACGATCCTTGCCTGGTCGTGCATTTAAGCGCCTAATACCAAAACCACAGGCAAACCCTGACGGAAATTTTGGCTGCGGAACCGTCTATGTCAATTTCTCCGAAGAACCTACTGTTATTGCACCAATGGATACAATGCGTGCGGTAGATCGTCTACAACATCGACAATGCGCCGGCGACAGCACTTCCTTCAACGCAGGTAGATAGATCGCAAATACAAATATGGAGCGGGTGAAGAGATTCGAACTCTCGACTTCAACCTTGGCAAGGTTGCGCTCTACCCCTGAGCTACACCCGCTGAATTGTGCCATCATTTGTAGAGGTTGCGCATCTTACCGTCCTTGTGCTAATTTGCAAGTGTAAATCTGCGACCCCAATTATGAACACGACAACCGCGCCTTCTTCTACAACCAACCCGACTTTTGATCAGAGCCTATTGGAGATACTCGCCTGCCCTGTATCCAAGTCCCGGCTGGACTATGACGCTCAGACGCAGGAACTCATCAGCCACAAAGCAGGGCTGGCTTACCCGATCCGTAACGGGATTCCGATATTGCTCAAAGACGAGGCACGGGAATTATAATTCTCACCGCTGGATACTGACGCCAATTCTGAGCAGTTGAACGACGGGATTCCACAATTCGGGAGGCTGACGACTGGGTGACCACCACATCATACCGCCTTCAATCCATTGTTGGCGCCATTGCTCATACGTAAATCCCAAATCATCATCAGTAATGCCGAACTGAAAACCACAGCTAGGGCAGAATTGATCGCCCATATCCGCCGGTTCTTTTAACTCCGGATATCCGCAAACTGGACATAGATACATGGCTGTGCTCCTTTTCTTTATCTGTTTGGTGGTCGGAAGCGACCGCCGGGTAAGTTAATGCGATCAAACATGGCGCCGCCACCGCCGCCTCGACCCGTTCCTCTGTTTCCGGATTCCGGCAGTGGGTTAATCACACGCCCTCCATCCGCAATGTATTTGCGAACCTGCCCCTCAAAATACTGCCGACCGCGACGTGGTTTATAGATAGTGCGTGTCGTTCCGTCTGCATTATACGAAGCGAAAATACCGGATTTCGGGTCATAGATACGAATAATACCATACTTATCCTGTACGGCGGGAAAACTATTGCGGATCGCACGTTTGCGGAATTCCTGCGCTTTGCGGGCATATTCACTCGGAGAGCTGGTATTAAACTGTCTGCCATGATCCCTGACATGTTCTCTGAGTGTACCTGGATCACCCCAACCATGTTGCCGGGAAATGTAATTGGGATCACTTGTCCATCGCCCACCCTCAGGACTCCCTGCTGGGACGCGTGGTTGGTTCGGGTCATACTTGATCTCATGCATGATCTGCATGAGTTCCTGCAATGCAAAGCCCAAGTCACGCAACTTGCCCGCCTCAACAAAGCGTTCTTCATTCAGTGCCTTTAATCGATACAGCTGCGACTCAATGTAGATGCGTTCAACCTCTTCCAGGCTTTCCAGTTCCATGACTGGGAACATGGAAGGGATACAGGATGCCCGGAAGGGAGAAAATAGTGCTTTTTATCGGGAATTGCTATTCCCAGCGTACATCAAGCACCGTTACCTCGGCGATGACCATTTCATCCGGCGAAATCACGCCTGTAAACGGATTATCCTCTTTCTCCGTCAACGTCGCATAGGCCGGAGGAATAATCAATGTTCGCTGCCCATATTTGCGCATGTGCAACAACCCACGATCCAGCCCATAAAAATAGGTTGACTCCCCAACGCGTAAGCTCAGTGGTGTGCCATCCTTGTAGGTACGCGTGTCAAAACGCTGCGTTCCATCAGGCGCCCAAAGCGTTACATGTACATCGGCAATCAATCCACAACTCACGGTCTCGCCATGCCCCACCACCCGGTCTGTTGCCTGAAATCGGATGTGATCCGGGTCGGACGCTGGTTTGACTTCCAACATCTCTATCTTGTAATTGATTGTATCGTTGGCATTGAGGCCCAACCGGCTAAGCTCATCTTCATTATAGCGCTTACCAGCGAGCACCTTAATATTCCGTACACCCTCCGGCATCATACCCGGAATCGCCACCGCCCAGGGTGTGCTGCCATCATTCAAGCCAACATGTAATGTCATATGATGATCTATGACTCCACGCTCTGTGGCATGCTCAGGCAATACTTCATCATAGATCAGTATTGCTGTTTGTCCACAGCGTGCATCCTCGCCACTACCTTCCACATCCCCACCAATCGTAATTCCACTGGGCAGTATATATTGGCCAAAATCTGCTTTAGAAAAAGTGTCATTTGCTTCCTGATTTTGTGTCGCCCCAAGTACAGATGGCCGTTCTTTCCGTTCGGTATAATTAACGAATATGGCATAGCCGATAAAGAGCATGACCAGCCATTTGAGCCAAGCTGGGTTGCCAGCAGGCTTTTTATCTTTATGAAAAAACATAATGCGATTGTACCACGCCCGGAAGGAAGCTTCCAGACCCTAATCGTTTTGACGCAGTTGCCTTAAGCAGAAATAGTGACTGTCGACGCCCCACCACCATACATACCACCAGCATCATAGTGAGTAACGGTTTCCGGCTCATTCTGAGACGGGTCAGTTGCTGACGATGTATCTTCTGCATCCTGAGGTGCATCCAAATGACTCCACACATCGCGCATTTGCTTCAGATCATCAATTAATGCTTCACAGTCTTCTATGGAATTTGTCCGGTGCAGCGTCATAATCCGGGCATCCACGGATGAATAATAATCATAGAGTGTGGTAGCCACTTCTTTGCTTTGATCAAAATCAAGACTTCCCTGCAAACCCATCACAATATTGGCAGTTTTAACCAACAGGTTATAGCGATCTTCGATACGTTGCCCTTTCATCGCTTCACATGCCTGTTTCAGAAACCGGATCATGCCATCATAGAGCATAACAATTTGGCGTGCTTTGCTCACCGTATGACTGGCATCTTTGTATGCCTGAAGTTTCTGTTTTTGTATCATGCGCTTACCTCCAACACTACACCATTCTATTGAATCTAGGCGCTTTGCCTTGCTTGTGCTTGTGCATCCAGTGTCTGCAATAATGTATTAGCTGAACTGATCGCTGCCTCAAGCGCACTGAATTGACGTAATAGCTGCTCACGAAACGATTCCAGTTGTTCATCAATCCGATTGATATCTTCCTGAATGCGCTCGTTTTCATCGGAGAGTGACCGTAACTCCACCTCGATCGCGCCTGTGTCTTCATCCAACAGATTATCGAGCGTATTATACAAACGATCGGCAATCCCCTGCGTTACCGTAACGTCAACCGTGGCATCGTCATTACTGCCATAAATCAATGTCAGGCCTTCCAGAACAGTGCCTTCCTGTCCGGTCAGTATCACACCATCGGAACCGGTAAGGGTTTCACCATCCAGGTCAATCGTCACCGGCGTGCCGCCATTGTCATACGTAGCCTGATAAATGCCGTTTGTCTGATCAATATTCAGGTCAAACTCGGACACACCCAACGCGTTGGTACGCTGGAAGATCTGTAAATCCGGATCATCGGCGATAAAGTCGAATTCAAACACCTTACGCACCGCATCAAAATCAGCAGACAGGGCATTATCCAACGTATCTTCGTCAACGACCAGAATATTCCGGGTAAATGGCGTTTCAGCATCACCAGGAAAATCGGAGAAGGTAATTCCGATATCCGCCAGGCGTGATGGATCACCTGCCACAATACCATCGACAATAGACGCTACTTCCGAATTAATACGCGTCGATGTCAATGTCAGCACGGAATTCGATGACAGAATAGAGCCGTCAAGGGGCTGACCATCACTTCCCGTTTCCGTTTGCGACGAACTAAATAGGCGAAACTCATTATACGCATCGACCAGGTTCAAAATCCCCTGTTTGGCTAAATCCAGATCCGCTTGAACTTCGACATCAAGTTCGGTGCCCGGCGGCGTTTCCTGCAATAAATTGAACGTGACCCCTTCAACAATATCATCAATATTGTTAGCACTACGCGTGATCGTTGTACCATCAAATTCAACGATAGCGTCCTGGGCATTTTCTGTAATCGCGAAGCCGATATTGTCGAATACCGTGCCTCCCGGCACATAATTCTGCGCCGTACCGGTTTCCACGGTTTTCAGAGACAAGCGGAATTCGCCGTCTGCGACCTTAATAACGGTTGCCTCAACACCGGAAAGATCGGATGCGGCATTAATTTTTGCCGCCACCTGATTCAGGCTGTCGCCTACTTCTATGTCAATCGGTGTGGCGCTTGCCCCCAATGTCAATGTATCAGCCAGCAATGGGTCTCCCGGTCCCGGACCGACGATTGCCGTATCTGCATCTGCCACCGTAATAGTATTGGTCGTGTAGACGTTGCGGGTGGCCAGCTGAGTAATTTCAATATCATAGTCAGTGGCGCTCGCTCCCGGTTCCGCCGTTACGCTTAGATAATTATCACCGGTAACCGTGGTATTAGATGCAACACTTGTTGAACGGAACTGGAAAATGTTATCCGCATCGTTTTGCACCCCAGGGGGGTTCCGTAGAAAATTTGATGCATCACGGAAACGATCCAGAATCGTGCGCAGCTCCCCAATCGCTGTAGAAACAGAATTATTGGTTTCGATATTGGCTTCCAAAATGACCGCAGGCTGGCGCTTGGCATCCGCCAAACCATTGATCAATGCTTCAATGTCCAGCCCCGTAGAACCACCACTGATCACGGTCTTGTCATTTTGCGTGAAAATGTTCCCCAGTTGAATTTGCGTAATCATATGCTACCTGCCTTGTACTGTATGCCGATCTTCTGTCCGGTATTTTTATTATTATTTGTCTGATGCGTTATACATTTGCCTGAAAATAGTTGGTACCCCCGTTGAACCGAAGAATTTCCGGCTCCGGTACGTAGGTGACCGATCCATCCCGAAGGCTGGTAAAACGCGTAATGATCTGACCGCTCGTATCCTTGAAAATTGTGAAACGGTTATCGCGTACAGCAAAGGTTTCCTTAAATGCTTCACGCTCAACGGTCTTTCTGATTTCTGCCATACGGCGTTCTTCCGCACGCTTGAGGTCAACTTCATCTACTGCAGGAATCTGTACCTGTCCCTGCACATTATCAGACTTTTTCACCGGTGGACTTTCCGCCAGTTTGCCAGCATTAAAAATTTCGCTTGCCGGCTGTGTATTCTGTGTCACTCCTGTAATATCCATGACTTTCCTCCTTTCTGTCTTTCATACCTGCGTGTGTATGAGATGAGTACGACCTGCGTATAGACGAGGAGAACTCTTCGAGAAGAGTCCTGCAAGGAGAGTGCCAACGCACCCTCCTCACAGGTTGCTAAACTGATTATCCAATCAGTTTCAGCAGGTTCTGTGGCAACAGGTTGGCCTGAGCCAGTACCGAAATACCAGCCTGCAGCTGTACCTGAGCCGTAGCAAATGCTGTGGATTCGGCCGCAATGTCCGTATCCAGAAGCACGCCACGTGCAGCATCCTGGTTAGCAATAGAGCTTTCCACGTTTGCTGCGGCAAAGTTAAAGCGTGACTGCAATGCACCCACTTCCGCGCGAACGGCTGTCACGGCGTCAATCGCCACATCCAGCGCCGCAGCGGCAGTTGCTGCACTTTCTGCTGTCAGTACGTCAAGCGAGGCACCATCGTAAATGGTACGAGTCGTGACGCTGTCGACAGAGATTTGCAGTGTATCCGTGGTAGTTACACCCACCTGGAAGTTCACTGCAGCACTTGAGTCGGAAACGCCAAACGCTTCACGCAATGCTTGCTCGAAGGACTGGGCTTTTGCCAGCGTATCGAATTCAATCGCGGTGTTACCGGTGGTGAAATCGATGTAAGAGCTGGTGTCAGCCGTGCTTGTCAGACGGTATGTCTGATTCGCAGCCAGCGTCGAACCAATATCTGGAACCGCTGTGTACGCCTGTCCGTTGAGCGTGATTTCAATCGAACCATTCTCGCTCACACCTTCCGGCTCACTCACGCGAATGGAATCCACGCGAACGTCGGTAAAGTCATTCAGACGAATGTCAACAGACGTTCCCAGCAGTGATCCGGTAACAACACCATCGGTCACGATTGGCGCGTTGCCAGTGTAGCTGCTGACAGAGCGTTCTTGCGTAAACTCAACACTGGAGAAGGCCGCATTGATACGGTCTGCAATCGTGTCAGCTTCCGCCTGCGTCGTCACCGACTGACCCTGGTTAGCCGCCAGCTGGACATCGAAATATCCGCCGCCCTCAGAAGCAAAACGAACCGTAGTATCGGCAGTCACGTTCACATTCGCGTTAGACGCGGTGTACGTGAATGCACCAACCGTCACAGACAGATCAACCGTATCCGTCGTACCAGTGTACGTAGCACTAAAGCCAGAAATCGTACCAATGAAGGAACTGTTGGTAATACCGCTTGCGCTGATACCACCTGTCTGACCGTTGCTCAACGTACCAGCACCAGAGACAGACGCACCTGTTGGCAGGTTCGCACCGGTAATCGTCAGTGCTGTACCAGTAATATCGGCAGGGTTGCCGACATCAATCGAACGAATCACGATGTCACGACCATCACGGTATGCTTCCAGTTGGTTCATGATGTGATTTTCACTGGCAGAACCTTCATAGCTGTTAAATGCAGCAATGACGTTATCCAGTGTTTCTTCCAGTGTTGCACCAATTTGACCTTCGGCAGGACCGTCACCGGACTCAGAGAATCCGAATACGATATCAGGAAGACCGTTGTTGGAAATGGAGAACGTAGAGTTGTTGGCTTGACCGAAGTTGGTAGCATCAGACAGATCTGCATCAGCAATCTCAGGGAACGTAATACGTACCTCAGCCTGCTGTTGGTTCTGACCTGTCAGGATGTTATCACCAATGGTTCCGGCTCCAACCACATCACCAGCACCGATACCTGCATCATCAGCATTAAACAGTGCAAATGTTGCGTTGTTTTCAGTATCACCAGCGGCTTCCAGAGCAAACGCTGCGCCGATACCAACCGTAGCGGCAATACCGCCCAACGTGATGTCCACACCGTTACCGGCTACATCATAGTCGTTGTTGGTTGACAGTGCAGTTGTTTCGAACTGAAGGTTGTATTCACCGGCAGACCCGATGATACGTGCAGTGATACCATGCGTACCAGTGTTCGCGTTGATACCGTTAACGATATCTTCCAGCGTATCGTTGGCAGCAATTGTGTGCAGGTTCTGCGCACCACCGCCAAGGTCAGCTGTGATCGTCTCACCGATACCGAATGGCGTATCAGCCGCTACGTTCGCCGCTGCGATCGCTACCACTTCCGTAGTAGACGTTGCTGCGATCGGACCAACAGCCGCACCATCGAACAGAGTGATCGTGGTAGCTGCACCACCGCCGCTTACAACCGCGCGACCAGTACCCGTACCATCAATTGCTGTACTTGCGTCAGCATCAATCGTGTATACTTGGCCTTGAACGCCACCATTATCAGCAGTGATCACCAGCGAGTTACCAGAACGCTCATACGTTGCCTGAGACAGCGCAACGTTGGTAGAGGCATTCAGGAACGTCACCAGGTTGTCCACGGTTTCATCGATGGTCAGACCACGGTTATAGTTCGCACCTTCCGTAACGGTCACACCGTTGAGTACAAGCGTCTCACCAGCTGCTACGTTCACCTGGAAGGCAATCGTTGCAGTTGCAGACGTAGCGGCCGTAGAATTATCTTCTACATCCACACGCTCAGACAGCTCACCGTTCAGCAAGGATACACCGTTAAAGTTGGTTTGATCTGCCAGACGATCGATTTCCTCAGTCAGGTTTTGGAATTCCTGGTTCAGGAAAGAACGCTCAGCGGCAGTCAGTGAACCGGAACCGGACTGAACCGCAATCGCCTTTTGACGTTGCAGAATGTCAGTGATCTGGTTCAAAGCGCCATCAGCAACCTGCAACAGGGACTCACCCTGAGACGTGTTGATCAGCGCCATTCTCAAAGTAGTTACGTTTGTACGCAGTGACGTACCAGCTGACATAGCCGCTACATCATCTGATGCCTGTACAATACGATTACCACTAGAGAGACGAGCGATAGAAGAGCTGGTCATATCATTCGCTTTCGTGATATTCCCCTGCGCTGCTAACGCCGCAATGTTAGTGTTAATTGAGTTAAGTGCCATTATAGTCTCCTACTTGGATTGGTTAGATGAGCTACATGCTCGTAAATACAATGCAACATACTATTGCATCCTACCATAATCTCCGAATGCCGTTAAATAATCGTTAACGGCAGTGGAAATCTGATATTAAAATGTCGTGCGGCTCACGCTGCACACCCGTAAAAATAGAAAATCTACATGCAACATTCAAAGCAAATTGCCTTGAACGCCCGGACTAGCTTGTATTCCACTGATCAGCTGTTGCAATAAAACCCTGCCATAATAAAAAACCTTGATGTCTGTATACCTCCCGGCTATCGGATTTATGTAGAGCAGATACACAAGGATTGCCCGGCTCTTGCACCATATAGGAGGGAATGGGCAGAATGATGCAGATGCCCTCAGAAATCTGACAGCCGGGAGGCCTTATGGCGAAATCAAAATCACACTATGTTTGCCAATCTTGTGGCGCAATCCAACCACGCTGGAGTGGAAAATGTCCATCCTGCGGTGCGTGGGATACGCTCATCGAAGAACACGTAGAAGTTGTGCCGAAAGGACTGGGAAGTGGGAAGGCCTCTCCGTTAGAGATGGTGTCTCTGGAATCGGTATCCGCCGAGGTTCCACGTTTGCCGACCGGCAACCGGGAACTGGATCGAGTACTGGGCGGCGGCTGTGTCCCTGGGGCTGCCATTCTGATTGGTGGTGATCCCGGTATTGGTAAGTCAACGCTACTGCTACAGGTTGCCGCCGGTATGGCACAGAACACAGATACACTCTATATTTCCGGAGAAGAGTCCACAGCGCAGGTACAATTGCGTGCCGAGCGACTGGGACTGGCGAACGCCCCAGTACAACTGGCCAGCGCCACATCCGTGCGGGATATTCTCGGTGTCCTAAAAAAGGTCACGACACCGGCATTGGTGGTCATCGATTCTATCCAGACCATGTATCTGGATACGATTGAATCGGCGCCCGGTACGGTTTCCCAAGTGCGTAGCAGCGCCGCCGAACTGGTGCGCCTGTGTAAAAAACGTAATATTGTGTTGGTACTGGTCGGTCATGTGACAAAGGAAGGCCAGCTAGCCGGACCACGTGTGTTGGAACATATGGTCGATGCAGTGCTGTATTTTGAAGGAGAACGCAGCCATCTCTACCGCCTGCTGCGATCGGTCAAAAACCGTTTCGGTGCTGCGGGTGAGGTCGGCGTGTTCGCCATGGGAGAAAAGGGATTGGAAGAAGTCGCCAACCCGTCTGCCTTATTTCTCTCTCACCGGGAATCCGCCGTTAGCGGAGCTGCCATTCATGCCGGCATGGAAGGCACGCGCCCGGTATTGCTCGAACTGGAAGCACTGGTAGCGCCCAGCCATCTGGCCACCCCGCGCCGCGCTGTCGTCGGTTGGGAAACCGGGCGACTGGCAATGATTCTCGCCGTACTGGAGGCACGAGCCGGTATTATGCTGGCCGATAAGGAAGTCTATCTCAACGTGGCAGGCGGATATAAAGTGAATGATCCTTCTGCCGACCTCGCAGCCGCCGCCGCATTAATTTCAGCACAAAATGACACAGCTATTTCTTCCGACACTATTTTTTGCGGTGAGATTGGTTTGTCGGGTGATTTGCGCCCCGTCCCACAACTAGATTTACGCCTGCGAGAGGCTGCCAAGCTGGGGTTCAAGCGTGCCGTGATCCCTAATGCCGCCGCGCCGGAAAACAGCCATCTGCCCTTGACACGCATCGACCATGTACGTGACGTTATCGCATGTATCGGGTAACTACTACGGGTTCAGGATGCACACGTATAGTTGACGCATCTTTTTTGTTAGCTTCCATAGTTCCCGCTCATCATCTCACGTAAGCGCGACGCCGTGCGTTCAAATTCAAAGCTGCCGTCTCCTGCTTTATACAGCCACTCCGGTTCGTCCGCCGCGGTACAGAATAGATGTGCCTGCGCCTCATACAATACGTCAATCAACGTGACGAAGCGCTTGGCCTGATTACGCATCTCCGGTGTCATGATCGGGATGCCTTCAATGTAGAAGGTGCGGAATAATTGCGTCAACTCCAGATAATCCGTAGCACCCAGCGCCGCATCGCACAGATCGGCAAATGAAAACCATGCAACCTCGCGGCAGGCCTTCGGTACGTCCAGTATCCGCCCCTGTACCGGAACCTGCAGGGATACAGGCGCATCATAGCCGATCATCTGGGAAAAAGACGTAGCCAGAGCATGCCGTGTCTCCGGGGTATCCGGCGTGAAATAGCGGGTGGTTAACCCGGCCATTCGCCCCTGTCGGTAATCCTTGTCGCTGGTAATTTCCATCACCTCCAGATGGCGGCGAATCAGATCAATGAATGGCAGGAACTGTTCGCGCTGCAACCCATCCTTATACAAATCCTCCGGGGGACGATTGGAGGTAAACACCATCTGTATGCCAGCGGTAAATAACTGCTCAAACAGTCGCGCCAGAATCATTGCATCGGTGATGTCATGCACCTGCAATTCATCAAAGCATAATATTCCATATTGTTCACGAATATCGTTGGCGACGTTGACCAACGGATCGCCCTTGTCTTGCTGTCGGTACGTATGCATGGCCGCATGGACCTCCAGCATAAACCCATGAAAATGCACCCTCCGCTTATCCGGACGATCCAGCGAGCGGAAAAACATATCCATGAGCATGGACTTGCCACGCCCAACGCCTCCCCATAAATACAATCCGTGTGTCGTGGTCGTGTCCTCCGGTGCTTTCCCGAACCAGCGTGAGAAAAAGCGCCCGGATGGCTCCGTCAACGCCACCTGCATGGCCTGTTGATACAACGCCTGCAATCGTTCCACCACGGCTTCCTGCCCGGCATCAGGACTGATCTCACAATAGTCGATTAACTGGCGATAGCGGGAGAGCGGACTGTGTGGCATAAGAGGGCGTCATATAGCATATTCATGCTTTTTTAAGACAAATACGCGATAATCACTAATAAAAGATAAAAATTATTGGCAATCGGTTTATTATGAGCAAACAGCACGGCTTTTCATTGATAGAGATGACCTTTGGTCTGGCAATCATCGCCTCGATTGTGGGGCTGGGTCTGTCGATGGGCTTCACACAA
>JANQNR010000015.1 GCA_028279475.1 Rickettsiales bacterium
TCAAAACGCTCAATGCTGCCATCGCCATTGCTGTCAAGCGCATCAATGACGGATTCAACTTCAAGCTCAATTCATATCTAGCTTAATGTAACAATGCCGAGCCAACGTGGTTGGTGATGATGTTGTCGTATTATGCTTATAAGGAGCATAAAACCGTGTCAGAAAAACTTGAACTCGCCATTAATAACATATCACTAAGTAATGGCGTTTTAACTGTAAAAACGGATGCAGGGGAGTTTACAACCCCGCTCCATCCTTCTCTAGATTTCCTACAAGATTCCTTAAATGCTCTTGCAAAAAATACGCTGGAATTGAAGGTTAAGGGATATCTAGAAGTAGGAGATAAATGTACCGGAACTGACCAGTGCAGTTCAAGTTTCCGGGGTGCAGAGTTTACTTTTTCTTCACCGCCGCCCAAGGTAGAGAAAAAGGAAGCAAACCAAAAACCTGCATGTTCTGTTACTACTACAGAAGAAAGCTAGTCCTAACTAGCCTGCCTGACACACATGATAACCATAGCCCCTGATGGGGCTATTTTTTTGTCTTGTTGAATAATATACTCGTTTTCCTTTAAAATTCCCTATGGAATTTAAAGGAAAAGGTCGAGTATATCCTTTAAAATATAGCACTTCCTTGTCATAAGAACTCCCTTAAGTAGGGAATTCTTATGACAAAGTGCTATAGAAAACATCAGCCGTTAACCCTCCCTACTCCACCGTCACGGACTTCGCCAGATTACGTGGTTGGTCGATGTCGGCACCTTTATGCAACGCAACATAATAAGATAGGAGCTGCAATGGCACGGCATAGAGGATCGGCGCATGGAACGGGTCGCAATCCGGCAACGCGGCACTATGGGTCATGTTCCCCTTAAACGATGCGATACGCTCACGGCTGCTGATCAACACGATATTCCCCTTGCGCGCCGCTGTTTCCTCCAAATTAGACGCCGATTTATCAAACAGCGCGTCATCCGGTGCAACGACAATGATCGGCACGCCGTCATCGACCAGCGCAATCGGCCCATGCTTTAATTCCCCGGCTGCATAACCTTCCGCATGGATGTAGGAAATCTCCTTCATCTTCAGCGCCCCCTCATTGGCAAGCGGGTAGCTGGTGCCGCGCCCAATGAACAGCATGTCCCGCGCATACATCAGCGCCAGCGCCAGCGTGTCATAATGCGACGCCTCTGCCAACACACTGTCAACCTTATCCGCCACATCGGTCAGCCCATGCAGTAACGCCGCACAACGGTCTGCCGCAATTGCGCCGCGCGCCTCTGCCAGTGCCAATGTCAGGCAGGCAAAGGTAGTAAGTTGTGCCGTAAAGGCCTTGGTTGATGCCACCCCGATTTCCGGTCCGGCCAGTGTCTGGATAACACTATCGGCCTCCCGTGCCATGGTACTGGTCACCACATTAACCATCGCCATCGTATGCAGCCCCTGCTCCTTGGCATAACGCATCGCCGCTAGTGTGTCCGCCGTCTCTCCGGACTGGGAGATAAACATTGCCACACTGTTACTATCCAGCACCGGACGGCGATAGCGAAATTCGGAGGCAATGTCGATACGTACCGGAATACCAGCAACTTGCTCAAACCAGTAAGACGCCACCTGCGCCGCATAATAGGAGGTGCCGCAGGCGACAATCGTAATCGCTGGAATTGCATCTAACGCCAGTTGAATGCCATCAAAGGTAAACGTGCCGCCATTCGGATGATAATAATGCTGTACTGTACGACGGATGACGTCTGGCTGTTCATGGATTTCCTTAAGCATGAAGTGGGGATATCCCCCCTTATCATGCGCCTGCGATTCCGTATGGAAGGCTGTGACCGGGTGTTCCGTTGGCTGCCCATCGTGATAGACCGTCACTTGATCGCGTGAAAGGATCGCACTATCACCATCCTGTAGAAAGAGTCCTTTTGTCACGCACCCGGCCAGCGCCAGCGTGTCCGAGGCCAGCCAATGCTCGTCTTCGTCTATCCCGATCACTAGCGGTGAGCCGTTACGGGCGGCATAGATCGTCCCCGGTTCTGCTTCCGTCATTGCGGCCATGGCATAGCTACCGTTCAGCACATCCTGAATTGAAGCGAATGCCTCCGCCATGGTCATGCCATCTTGTGTCGTGGCATAATGCAGCCAAACACAGATCACTTCGCTATCCGTATCACTGTGAAAGGTAGCGCCACGAGCCTGCAATGCATCCTTTAACTCGGCGTAGTTTTCAATGATACCGTTATGTACGACGGCAATCGAGCCACAGCGGTGTGGATGGGCGTTACGTTCCTCCGGTTCACCATGCGTCGCCCAGCGCGTATGGGCAATGCCCGTATGTCCCGGCACCGGCGTTGCCTGCACGCGCGCTTCCAGTTCCGAGACTTTCCCCTTGTTTCTGACCAGTTGTAATGCGCCATCGCCCTGCACCGCTATCCCGGCAGAGTCATAGCCCCGATATTCCAGTCGCTGTAATCCCTCAATTAATAATGGGGCTGCTTCGCTTCCCCCTGCATATCCGATGATCCCACACATAAGGTTGTTATAGCGGATTGCGGCACCGCTGCCAGTCACAAATGGCAACGCTATATTGCAAACCAGGTATCACTCACCATCCAGCACACCGATAAACGGCAATTCCCGGTAATAGCCGGCATAATCCAGCCCATAGCCCACCACAAAATGATCCGGCACCACGAACCCGGCATAGTCAGCTTCCATGGTCACGCGGCGCTTGCCGGGCTTATCCAGCAGTACGCAGATGTCAACTCGGGATGCGCCTTTTTCCAGTAAATTGCGCCGGGCAAAATCCAGCGTCCTCCCGGACTCCAGAATATCATCGACTAACAAGATAGGCTTGCCCTGTACTGCATCCGATACATCCCGCCCGATAGTCAATGTGCCACTGCTTTCCTTACCATCGCCGTAGCTGGAAATGGTCATGAAATCGATTTGCGGTGAACAGCCCACATGGTGCAAGGCTCGCACCAGATCTGCGGCAAACACGAAACTGCCTTTGAGCAACCCGACAACCAGAAACTCTTTTCCAAGCGCACGCTGAACATTCTCCGCCATGGCACGCACCCGGCTCGCAATAGTCTCCGCCGAATAAAGCGTCTGAATGCTCTCGGGCGACTGGTAATCCTCTGGCTTGCGGAACATGCTCAGTTATTTTCTCAACATCAGCTCGACAGGACTTCCAATATCTACCGCCAGTATGTGACCATTCTCCGCCATGGTGCGTAAACCCTTCGCGTTAAAAGCGCGGCGCTCTCCAGCCAGCAACACCTTATCACTCGACATGGTCCATTCCTCCAATAGCTCACCTTCCTTTGAATATAACCGCGCCCTGATCGTAGGCGTTGGCATACCATCCTGCCCTTCATTTGCAATTAGCCCTTTCACACCAAACCGCCAGGACTCACCGGATTTGTTGCGTGAAAACACCAAATCCGCAAATTTCAAATAGTGGGTATCATAATAGCCAATAGCGTTATATAGGCCGGAAGCAGGAGGAACACGTACAGTGATTTCCTCACGAAACGCCAGCAACACCGTCACAGCCAGTAATAGCAGGCAGACGGCATTGGCGACACTTAATAGCGCTCCCAGACGGCGGTTCTTTCTTTCTTGCGTCTGTTGTGTCAAGACAGCTGGATCCGTTGCCTCAAATGCACCAGCCGGCACCGGATCGTCATCGTCAAATAATGGAATATCCGGAAACTCTGAAGATTCTGCTTCATCAGATGGGGATGGCACTTCCGAGAAATCCTGACTTCCTTCCGACTCAGGCACTTCGCTGTAGTTGAATGTATCGCCATCCGCCAGCGTATGGGGGGTATCCACCTCCAATATTTCCGGCTTTGCTTCGGGCTCTTCCACCTTATCGGGCATTAAATCATAACGATGCGCCAGCCATTCATGACCACAGGCACTACACCGCACGGTTCTTCCATCCACACCGATTGCATCACCCGAAACACGGAATGTACTGGAACATTCAGGACATTGTAATAAGGCTGACCCCATGGCAACAGATTAACCGTAATCCTGTGAATGTAAATCATAAAGCTTGTATTCAGAAGGCTTGTATTCAGCGTCGGTTTCAGGCATAACCAAACTATCACAGTAAGACCTCAATGATTATTTGCGACCAGATACGCCATACCTACGCAGAAGGTTCAGAAATACTGCATGACGTTACGTTCAAACTGCGCCCTGGAGGGTTTTACTTTCTGACTGGGCCCAGTGGGGCGGGCAAGACGACCTTACTCAATATCTTGAGCCTGAATATGGCGCCGACTTCAGGTGGTTTGCTGATGTTCGGCCAGAATGCGCTGGCACTGCAACGTGACGTACTGCCATTACTGCGCCGTCGGATTGGCTGTGTCTACCAGGATTACCGGCTGCTCAACCATCTCAGCGTTTTTGACAATATCGCTCTGCCGCAGAAAATCATGGGCGTGGAAGCTGTTGAGTACACACAGAAAGTCGAAGAATTGCTGCACTGGATTCATATGGAAGCGTTCCGTGACGCCTTACCACCGACCCTTTCCGGCGGAGAAAAACAACGCGTTGCGATTGCTCGTGCCGTCATCAATAATCCGGCGATTATCATTGCCGATGAACCGACAGGCAACCTTGATCCCGAACTCAGTAAGAAGGTGATGCACCTGTTCGAAGCACTCAATCGGCAGGGGGCAACCGTATTGCTGGCCACGCATGATACGCGACTGCTGGAGAACTTTAACCACCCGGTTCTGGGGCTGTACCAGGGCTGCATCCGCGAGTTGGACGCCATGGCTCTGGAGGAAACTGCATAGACTGCATAGGCTTTATAGTAGTTTGACTTTTTGATTAGACACAATGCTCTTCTAACCAAGTGATCCATCGATTCAGAAAATCAAGGTCGCTCTATACTATGTATGGTCAATACCCACGAGGGATTCAACGCTGACACCCCCTTCTCTCTCGACTGCCTCTAGCAATGCCTGTTTGATCTCCTGTACCAGTGCCAGACCGTGATAGATCAGCCCGGTATAGACCTGTATCAGTGTGGCACCTGAGCGAATGCGTGCTACGGCATCATCGCCCGACATAATCCCCCCTACCCCGATAAGCGGTACGTTACTTTCCGTAAACCGGTACGCTTCCGAGAGCATTGCACAAGCCTTATCTGCAAGTGGACGGCCGCTTAGCCCTCCTTCTTCTCCCGCATATCGGCTCTTCAGCGAGGAAGGTCGTGATACGGTGGTATTACTGATGATGACTCCATCTACCCGATGCAGCATCACCTGTTCCAGTAACGCATGCAGCGTATTTGTTTCCATATCCGGTGCAATTTTCAGAAAGATCGGGCGACGATAGTGCCGATACGCCGCCTGCGCATTGCGCTCCTGCATCACCTGCTTGATGAAATCACCGAATCGCTCTCCTTCCTGCAAGTCACGCAATCCGGCAGTATTGGGCGAAGAAATATTCACCGTGATGTAATCGCACAGATCATACGCCGCGCCGATCATTGGCAGATAATCATCCAGCGCTTCTTCTGTGTCACGGTTTTTGCCGATATTGATACCGAGGATCCCTTGCCGCATGTTCCCGGTCATCGCCACGCGGCTAAGTGTGGCATCCGCACCGTCATTGTTGAAGCCCAAACGATTAATGACTGCCTCATCCTCCTTCAGGCGAAACAGGCGTGGCTTTTTATTCCCGTCTTGAGCGCGCGGGGTTACGGTTCCCACTTCCATAAAGCTGAACCCTTGCTGGAATATTGGTTCGATCACACGCGCATTTTTATCAAACCCGGCCGCCAAGCCGATGGGTGAATCAAAGCCCAACCCGGCACAGCAAACGCCAAGCCGCGCATCTGTTATCGGAGACAATGCCGGCACCCAGCCTTGCTCTAGCGCTTTGATGGTCACACCATGTGCCATCTCCGGCGGCAGAGCAAAAAACAATGGGCGCAGCAAGGCATAGTAATCCATATGCCATGGCTTAACGGGTCGTCTGAGAAAATGCCAGTGCTTTCACCGTATCTGGAGGGCTGAGATAGTCCATCGGATCAACCGCCTTGCCATCCCGGCGTAAAGAATAGTCCAGATGCGCTCCCGTCGACCGGCCCGTTGAACCGACCAGCCCCAGCATGTCTCCCTGACGAACCTCATCACCCATATTAACCATCCACTCACTCAAATGCCCATACAGGCTGTATTCCTGCTCATGATGCTGCAATTTCACATAGCGCCCCAGTCGGGCATGCGTTCCAACCCCTGTAACGACTCCATCATGCGTTGCCAGAACCGGCGTATTCGCTTCTGCCGCAATGTCGACCCCTTCGTGAAAACCATAGTCTCCGGTCACGGGGTGAATGCGGTGACCAAAGGGAGAACTGATACGATACTCCGTACCGGAAGGTAATGGCCAGGCATGTCCGATGGCTAACAGATCATCCATACGCCGATTGTCACGCTGCGGCTGAATGCGGTAAGCAACACTTTTTTGCTTGCCTCGTGATAGCGGCTTATATCGCCCTAATCCAATAAAGTTACGCGCTGTTCTATTGGCAGGTTTGGCAAATATGTTGCTGGAATGCACAGCGTCCCGATTTAGTGAAAAAAAACGCTTCTCCGCCCACGCCGAAGACACAAAGCACAGATTGATCGTAACGCTCATGCAGAATATCAAAAGGAATGTAGAAAAAAACAAACTTGGCTTTGACAGTCGTTCATTCATTCGGGTAGCTTTAAGATATGAGGGGCAACTATGCAATTTGAACATGGGCGGACAATCGGGTGATGCAACAGGGCTGGCTTCGTATAATCATACGACAAACTCTGCAAAAACTGTGCCTTGCAGTCACAGTACTGTTGCTTGCAGCCTCTACGTCTCTTCCCGTTAACGCACAGACATTGATGCCATATGTGCCGGCCACGCAGCCACGGTTACCCATCAATGGTGATATGCCTTACCCATCCACGCGCTCACCAATTGATGTTACCAACACATCCACAAATCAAGCCAGTGACGGCAATCGAGCCGGGCTTCGCACCCGCCCAGGGCAGACTCCCCCACCCATCGCACCACTTCCAACCGAGGTAATGCCAGACTACCGGGATAGACCCACACAAAGCGTCATGACGCCAGATATGTTCCGCTCGCAACCTATTCAGCCGTCATCTGCAGCGGCAACGACGCCATTACCACCGTCAAAAGCTTCTTCTACTCGTGAAAAGCCAGGTGGCGTAGTTGTTGACGTGCATCCCGCTCCGGCGATTCAACCAGCAGATACTTCTGAAGTGGAAGTCTATATTGCTGATGCACCAGGTAAAAAAGCTATGCCTGCTAATACCGACGCTTCCAGCGAGGGTACGAGTGTTACCTTGTATGACGCCACTCAGAACGGTACAGCACCAACATTTCATGCCGATGAGATGGAAGAGGTGGCACCGGTTGTGGCGCCAGCTTCCTCTGAATTATCTATAGAGAGCAAAGCGATTCTCTCTGCTTTGCCAGGTGATCTGTTTCCTAATGAGCGACTGCCCGAAGGTGGGTTCGGTATGGATCGCAGTCAACCGACACAGGAACTACCAAGTGGCAACGATATTGATCCTACAAACTCTATTGGAGCTAATGTTGCTGTAAAACGTCAGAATATCGACGTGAATTATGAACTGGAAAAAGCATATAATGCATTGCTGAATGGGAATACCGAAGTCGCGGTAATGATCTATCGTGATATTCTTACAGCACAACCCAACAACAAGCATGCATTGTTTGGGTTGGCTACCACCTATCATAAGCTTGGCATGACCGCAGAAGCACGGCCGGTTTATGGGAGGCTGTTAAGCTTGGATCCTTATAATCCAGAAGCACTAAACAATTTCCTGGCTCTGATCGGCGAAGAAGCCCCGGATTCTGCTATCGCCTACTTACAGCAACTGAAAGCAAAAAACCCGGACTTCAGCCCTATTCCAGCGCAATTAGCGCAACTCTATCACAAACAGGGCAAGATGAGGCTTGCCATTGCCAATATGCAACAAGCCGTTGGACTCTCACCTGAAAACCTGATCTACCGGTATAATCTGGCGATTCTTTATGATGAAAATTCACAATATGATCGTGCTATCCCTATCTACAAGCAATTGATTCGCGCAGGCCTGGATGGAAAAGATATCCCGGCATCCCTGCAAGACATTCAGGAAAGATTAACTTTTTTAGCATCTAATAGAGCCGGTTAACATAACAAAACTGGATTGGCCTCATGGATGTAACAGATCTGCTGGCTATGACGCATCAACACAATGCGTCTGACCTTCATCTCTCTTCCTATAATCCCCCGATTCTTCGCATTAACGGCGATATGAGTCCGGTACGGACCGTACCACCACTGGAACCGGAAAAGGTCAAGGAAATGCTATATTCCATCATGACCGACCAGCAACGGCGTGATTATGAGACCGAACTGGAAATTGATTTTTCTATTTCCTTCGGTGACGCATCGCGATTCCGGGTCAATGCGTTCAATACTATGTATGGCCCTGCCGCCGTATTTCGTACTATTCCAACACGTATCGTTACGCTGGAAGAACTCAACGCTCCTGAAATTTTTTATAAACTTACCTCGTTGCATAAAGGATTGTTGTTAGTCACCGGGCCAACAGGTAGCGGTAAATCTACTACGCTTGCCGCCCTGATTGACCATATCAATTCTAATCATCAGCATCACATTATTACCATCGAAGACCCGATTGAATTTGTCCATCAATCGAAAATGTCGCTGATCAACCAGCGTGAAGTCGGTGCCAGCACCAAATCTTTTGCCCGTGCACTGAAAAGCTGCTTGCGCGAAGACCCGGATATTATCCTGGTGGGGGAGTTACGGGATATTGAAACGATTCACCTGGCAATGACGGCTGCGGAAACTGGTCACCTGGTCATGGGGACCTTGCATACGAACACTGCTCCAAAAACCATTGACCGTATTATTGATGTATTTCCTTCCAGTGATAAGGCGATGGCGCGGGCGATGTTATCTGTCTCTTTGGAGGCGGTGATCTCCCAATCCCTGCTTAAAACCGCCGATGGAGCCGGGCGCGTTGCTGCACATGAAATCATGCTTGGTACGTCTGCCGTACGTAATCTGATTAGAGAAAACAAGGTGCCACAGCTTTATTCTGCTATCCAAACCGGCTCAAAATATGGCATGCGCACCATGAAAGAAAGCCTGACCGCCTTACTGAATGAAGGAAAAATTACTGAAAGTGAGATGCAACGCGTATTGGCTACCAGCAGTGAAATTGAAGATCAGTCCGGTGGTAATAATAACAAAAACCAGTCGCCTAACCCCTCAAGTTTTTAGACCCTGCATACACCATGGATATCAACCGCTTTATTGAACCTTTTATTGAACAGCGTGCCTCCGACTTATTTCTAACGCACGGATTCCCGCCAGCTATGCGCGTTGAAAACCAACTGGTTCGACTCAGTGATACTTCCCTCAGTGACAGCGATATCACGACCTTGATGCATGCATTGCTTACGGAAGAGCAGCTTGATGACTTTGAAAGTACGATGGAACTCAATGTCGTAAAGGCCTGGCATGACCAGGCACGCTTAAGAATCAATGTCTTCCGCCAGATGCAGCACAACGCGCTTGCCATTCGCCGTGTGGAAACACATATTCCAACCATCGAAGATTTAAAACTCCCGGAAATCTATAAAGACCTAATCATGTATAAGCGCGGATTGATTCTGGTGGTCGGTCAGACCGGCTCCGGTAAATCTACGACGTTAGCCGCCATGGTCGGTCATCGTAACCAGCATGGTAACGGCCATATTATCACCATTGAAGACCCGATTGAGTTCGTCCATCAACATGGACGCTGCATCATCTCTCAGCGGGACGTCGGTATTGATACCTATTCCTATGGAATGGCGTTAAAGAACGCACTACGCCAAACGCCGGATGTTATCTTAATTGGGGAAATCCGTGACCGGGAAACCATGGAACATGCCATCGCTTTTGCAGAGACCGGACATTTATGTGTAAGCACCCTGCACTCCAACAACGCTAACCAGGCTATTGAGCGCATTCTCAATTTCTTTCCTGTTGAATTACATCGACAAATTCTGACAAATCTCAGCTTCAACCTGCGTGCAATTGTATCTCAGCGGTTAGTAGAAAACCTACAACAAAAGCGTACAGCTGCGGTGGAAATTCTCTTAAATGAGGGGGCAATCCAAGATTACATCCATCGCGGAGATATTCATATGCTCAAGGAAATGATGGAGCGCAACTCAGATGTTGGCATGCAAACGTTCGACCAGTCACTCCTGCAGCTATATGAATCCGGCATTATTTCCGAGGAAGTAGCGGTTCGGGAAGCAGATAGCTCGTCCGGCATTCGAATGAAAATTACGCAGCAGGATGCTGCCAGCAAGTTTCATACACCTTCGGGTCAGGCGGCGCCACCACCGGGCTTCTCAACCAATCCGGACGGCGAATTTTGATCTGCAGACTGATATCTGTAACCTAGTGCTATGGTCATGCCTACCGGCAACCAATAGATGCTCCATAGCGGTGAGGGAGAATTCACATATTGCCCCTGATCGGTGGTAAAAGCCGTTACGGCATGTACCATTAAAATCAGCGATACCTTGCCCAACGGCATATCCAGAAATTTCAGGCTATAGCGAATGGTTGCCAACGTAACACCTGTCAATAATGCAAAGCCCGGCACACCCGTATAATAGAGCGCCGACAAAAATAAATTGTGTGGATTCACGCCACCATAGCCATAGGGAAAACTGGCTTGCATTCCATAGCCGGTCCATGGCCGATCCTGTACCAGTTCCACTGCGATATGCCAGATAGCAAGCCGATGTGATTCCCGCTCCATCAGCCGTATGAGTGCATCATAAATACCGGAAAACGGTAGTAGCGCATTGGCTGTGATGTAATAGGCAAGCGCATCCACGCAAACAATGAAGCCAATCCCTATGATCAGTAGCAGCGGTTTATAATGCCGGGCAAGCAATAGTCCGAGCGCCGTGCTCAGACAAAAAGCGATCAAAGGCCCCCGGCTTTGCGTCATCAGAATTAAAACCATCGTGATAGCGAATGTCAGCCCTGCCAGTAACCATGCATGACGATCCGATGCGCCCGGTTGTAGAAAATAGAATCCAAATAGCGTAAATACTGCGTAAACACTTGCTCCCAATATCGGATGATCGTTTTGTCCAAGCGCTTCAAGCCTGCCTTCCATTCCACCTACCAGATAGATCACGATAGAAGACAGCCCGGCTATTATCAGCAGGGTCAGTAACCATTTCAACATTGACTCGATCGCCTTTGACGACACATCAAAGCAGAGTACAGTTGCCAACAGGAAACAGGTGGTAGTGACAATATGCCGAATTGTGTCGGCACTACCGGCCATCCCCTCGGTTAGTACGAACGCATGGAATGCGGTATAGGCAAACAATGCCGCCACCCAAAGTGCTAACGGCACATGCGCTAATGGCACCATGATGCGTGGGTTATGGTAGATAGTCAATAAAAGGGGCAATCCCACCGCCAGATAAAACCACCATGCATAAACAAAATTAGATGGAATAATGAATTGCGCCGCAAGAAACAACCAGTACGTCAGGAACAGTCTGGCGCGCAACGCGTCAGGAAGTGCCTGTCTCAATCCGCCATAGTAACCTGATAGTGCCTGTATCATAGACATGCCGTTTTAGCCGTTTTGGCGGGGTAATGTCTATGATTCAATCCCGTTTTGTTTGAGAAATGCCAGCAAGCCATGCAATGGCAGTCCCTTAATCGCAGCCACATCACCTTCGACCTGTGAAAAAAGCGTATGACCCTGTTTCTCATAACAATAAGCACCACAAGCATGTAATGGCTGGTCTTGCCTGATATAATCGGCGATTTCAGTCTCTGACAATGGATGCATGGTTAATGTCACCACTTCCACCTGTAACCATCGCAATGCCTGGCGGTGATAGATGCAGGCAGCGCTATATTGATGGTGCTTTCTTCCCTGAAGGCGTTGGAGATGTGTGGTTGCTCGTTCGACCGTTCCCGGCTTATCAAGGATATGCTGATCAAGCGAACAGATTTGATCAGCGCCAATGACATACGCGTCCGGGTGGAGGGTACTGACCGCCTTTGCCTTGCCATCCGCCAGATATGCCGCTTGCAATGACGGTTGCAAACACCTGATCTCCTGCTTGCATGCGTCCTCATCAAAAGGTGACGGTATGACGCTGAATTCCAGTCCAGCCTCCTCCAACATGGTCGCCCTTACTTTGGAAGCAGAGGCAAGAATCAGCGTCATGACTGCGAACTATGCAGCCTGAGAATCAGCAACCTTCGCCCGAAGGGACTTCGCTGCTTCTACCATCGCCTCCAGCGCCGGCCTAACTTCTTCCCATCCACGGGTTTTCAGACCACAATCCGGGTTGACCCACACCTGCTCCGGTTTCAGCACTTTCAGCGCTTTTTCTAGCAATGCCTGCATTTCCTCCTGCTTCGGTACACGGGGACTATGAATGTCATACACGCCCGGTCCGATCTCATTGGGATAATTGAAGTTAATGAAAGCATCCAGCAATTCCATGGCAGAACGCGACGTTTCAATCGAAATTACATCTGCATCCAGCGCGGCAATAGATTCAATGATGTCATTGAACTCGCTGTAACACATATGCGTATGAATCTGCGTCGTATCCTGCACACCGGAAGCACTGATGCGGAAGGATTCCACCGCCCAGTTCAGGTAGGTCTCCCAGTCTGCCTTACGCAGTGGCAACCCTTCGCGAATTGCCGGTTCGTCAATCTGAATGACATGGATACCGGCCTGCTCCAAATCAACCGCTTCATCACGAATGGCCAGAGCAATTTGACGACACGTATCCGAACGTGGCTGGTCATTACGTACAAAACTCCACTGTAAGATGGTGATTGGACCGGTCAACATGCCTTTCACAGGACGATCTGTCAGACCTTGCGCATAGGCGCTCCAGCGCACCGTCATCGGCTCACGGCGTAAGACATCACCAAAGATAATCGGCGGCTTAACGCAACGGGAACCATAGCTCTGCACCCAACCATTTTTAGTAAAGGCGAACCCTTCCAGCTTTTCACCGAAATACTCAACCATGTCATTACGCTCGAACTCGCCATGCACCGGTACATCGATGTCAATCTCTTCCTGCCAGCGAATGGTATCCGCCGTTGTTTTCTCCAAAAACGCATCATATTCACTGCGCGACAACTGCCCGGACTTAAACTTGGCGCGCATCTGACGCACTTCCGCTGTTTGTGGGAAGGAGCCGATGGTCGTGGTTGGCAGTACCGGCAGTTTAAGCGCCTGCTTTTGCTGCTGGATACGTTCCGCGAAGATACTCTTGCGCTGTGCCATTTCCGGTGTCAAACCGGACACACGCTCTTTGACGGCTTTGTTGTGAATACGAATAGACACTTCACGATCTGCCAGCGCCGCTTCATTACGAGCAAAGAATTTCTCATCTTTCTGCCCATTTGCTGCATCTGCCAGTTTGGCAATCTCTTCCAGTTTCTGTTTGGCAAAAGCAAGCCAGGACTTCAGCTCATCATCCAACTCCGTCTCCAGATCAAGATCAATCGGACTGTGCAACAGCGAACAACTTGGCGCGACCATCAACTTCTCAACGTCATAACACTCCGCCGCATGTTTCACTGTTTCCAGCGCCTTGCTTAAATCTGTCTTCCAGATATTACGCCCGTCAATTAACCCCAATGACACATATTTGTCACCTGCAGCGGCCAGCACAGCATCGAGTTGCTCCGGCGCACGCACCAGGTCAACATGGATACCGTCTACCGGCAGGCCACTCGCCAGTGCCAGATTATCACCTAGTGCACCAAAATAGGTCGTCATCCACAGGTGAACACCACAATCGGCCAAGGCAGCATAGGCTTTCTTGTATGCCGCTTCTGCTCCTTCCGGCAAATCCATCACCAGGCACGGCTCATCAATCTGCACCCACTCAGCACCCGCCGCTTTCAGTTGCGACAGCACTTCTGTGTAAACAGGCAATAAGGCATCAAGGAACTGCAATGTGTCCGTGGAGTCCATGCCATAGGTTTTTCCCAATAGCAAGAATGATACGGGACCAAGTAATACCGGATGGCTTGTAATACCGGTCGCAGCCGCTTCCTTAAATTCATCGACTGCTTTAGTGGATGCCAGACGAAACGTTTGGCCGGCACGGAATTCCGGCACAATGTAGTGGTAATTAGTATCAAACCACTTGGTCATCTCCATCGCCACCACATCTTGACCACCAGTCTGACGACCACGCGCCATGGCAAAATACGTGTCCAGATCGACAGTACCGTCCACTTTACCATATCGCTCCGGCACAGCGCCAACCATGGCAATGGTGTCGAGCACATGGTCATAAAGGGTAAAGTCATTGCTGGGGATATAGTCAATGCCTGCTTCCTGCTGTAACTTCCAGTGTTTTGCACGCAATTCCTTTGCCATGTTCAGCAGCTCATCCTGCGACGCCTTGCCTTTCCAATAGGCTTCTATTACTTTTTTAAGTTCACGCCCTGCACCAATGCGAGGGAATCCCAAATTTACGGATGCTACCATAATATATCTCTCTTCTCTAATCGTTAGACCTATGGTTTAACGCGATAAGGCGTAGAGTTCAAGGAAAGACGGACTTTATTACGAGGAATATAGGCGCATGAAGCGTGAAAATACTATACCGCTTCTGCACCGGAGATGATCTCGATCAACTCCTTGGTAATCGCTGCCTGACGTGTGCGGTTATATTGCAGCGTCAGCTTCTTAATCATGTCACCCGCATTACGGGTGGCATTGTCCATCGCCGTCATCCGCGCGCCCTGCTCACTGGCTGCATTTTCCAGCATTGCGCGAAAAATCTGTACCGACAGGTTGCGTGGCACCAGATCTTTCAGAATTTCTTCTTCGCCCGGCTCAAATTCGCATTGCGCTGCCGGGGTACCCAGCTGATCTCCCAGTGGATCGCCATCTATCTCCATGGGCATCAGTTTTTGGAATGTAACTACCTGAGAAATCGCTGATTTAAAGCGATTATAGACGATGTGACACACATCAATCTCATGCCGGTCAATGAATTCTTCAATGGTTTCTGCCACCTGCTGCGCATGGGAAAACTCTGGCGCCGTCTTGTACAAGCCGTCCAATTTGCCGACAATCAAAGAGCCAAACTGCATTTCCAGTTGTTCCACGCCTTTCTTGCCAAGACAGAACAGCTTCACGGACTTACCCTGCGCCTGAAGTTGCTGAATCTGGCCACGTACTTCTTTGACAATGGACGAGTTAAACCCCCCGCACAGCCCACGATCCGCCGTTGCCACAACAATCAAATGATGATCCTGTCGACCGGTACCAGCCAGAAGCTTAGGCAGGGAAGCATTACCGTCTACATTTTCCATGACCGATTGCAGCACATGCTCCATCGCCTCCGCGTAAGGACGTGCTGCCTCCGCATTATCTTTGGCGCGGCGAAGCTTTGCCGCCGCCACCATTTTCATGGCTTTAGTGATTTTCTGCGTATTTTTAACGCTACTGATGCGGGATTTGAGGTCTTTCAGCGATGCCATGATGCGGTGTAATCACTCTTTATTAATTAGCAAACCGTTTCAACACGTCCTGAATGACCGACTTGATTTGTTCTTCCAGTGCATCATCCAGCTTTTGTTGCACCCGGATCGCTTCGAGCACATCTTTATGCGTAGTACGCAGTTCGCGTAGCAGAGCCTCTTCAAACTCACCCACCTGCTTGACATCCAGCCGATCCAGATAGCCTTTTACTCCGGCATAAATGACGCATACCTGTTCTTCCGCCAGCAATGGCGCGTATTGCGGTTGTTTCAACAGTTCAGTCAGACGTTGTCCTCGCGCCAGCAATTTCTGCGTTGCGGCATCCAGATCGGAGCCGAACTGGGCGAACGCTTCCATTTCACGAAACTGCGCCAGTTCCAGCTTAATTGTCCCAGCAACTTGCTTCATCGCCTTGATCTGAGCCGCTGACCCTACCCGGCTAACCGACAATCCGACATTCACCGCCGGACGCACCCCTTTATAAAATAGATCCGTTTCCAGGAAAATCTGTCCATCGGTAATCGAAATCACGTTGGTAGGAATATAAGCGGAGACGTCACCCGACTGAGTTTCAATCACCGGCAAAGCGGTCAGTGACCCTGCTCCCTGATCGTCGGACATTTTTGCTGCCCGCTCCAGCAAGCGTGAATGAATAAAGAAGACATCCCCCGGATAGGCTTCACGTCCAGGAGGACGACGCAGTAGCAGCGACATCTGACGATAGGCAACCGCCTGCTTGGATAGATCATCATAGATGATGGTAGCGTGCATACCATTATCACGGAAATATTCACCCATGGCACATCCGGTATAGGGTGCCAAGAATTGCAACGGTGCCGGATCGGATGCCGTAGCCGCAACCACGATCGTATAGTCCATTGCCCCTGCTTCTTCCAGCTTCTTCACCACTTGCGCTACGGTCGAGCGCTTCTGGCCAATCGCCACATAGATGCAGAACATTTTGCCGGAATCATCGGCAGCCACTTCATTGGGCTGCTGCTGGTTAAGAATCGCATCGACGGCAATCGCCGTTTTACCAGTCTGGCGGTCACCAATGATTAATTCCCGCTGACCGCGTCCAATCGGAATCAACGCATCAATGGCCTTAATTCCGGTTTGCAGCGGCTCATGGACGGATTTCCGATAGACAATCCCGGGTGCCTTGACCTCAACACGGCTTCGCGCAGCGGAATTGATCGGCCCCTTGCCATCAATCGGATTCCCCATCGCATCCACTACGCGCCCCAGCAATTCCTTACCCACCGGCACGTCCACAATGGATTGCGTCCGCTTGACCGTATCACCTTCACGTACCTGGCGGTCATCGCCGAAGATTACCACGCCAACGCTGTCCTGATTCAGGTTTAGCGCCATGCCTTTCAGGCCGTCATTGAACTCCACCATTTCACCGGCCTGCACGTTGTCCAGCCCATAGATCGTGGCGACGCCATCACTGACAGAAATCACCTGCCCGGTTTCGGCCAGATCGGCACTGTCGGCCAACCCACTAATCTGTGCTTTTAATACGTCTGAAATCTCCGATGGACGGATATCCATGATGTCACTCCTTACCGCAAATAATCCTGTTATACTTAATTCTGAATGCCTTCATACAGACGCTCTGCCGCCCGTGCAAGCTTTCCTTTCACACTAGCGTCCAGTTCCGTCGATCCAACCCGAATCGTGAGGCCGGCAATTAACCCCTCATCCACTTCCGCAACCGGGTCAACCGGCTTGCCGAGTGTCTTGGCAATGGCGTCTGACAATGCTTTGAAATCCGTAGGTTTAAGTGCTCTGGCACTCGTAATCGTCACCTGTACTTCGCCTTTTGCATCACGTTGCAGCACCTTAAACGCATTGCGAATCGCTGGCAGCAGAGCCAGCCGGTTGTTTTCTGCCAGTTGTTCCAACCACAACGTTACCACTGGAGATAGGGACAAATGCTTTGCAATTGCCGTTACCGCTTTGCACTTGTCATCACTGGAGAAAAGCGGACTGTGGCACAGCTGGTAAAACTCCTTGGAGTCAGCACTTAAGGCTGCAAGCGCATCCAGTGTTTCCGCCATGTCATCCATTGCCTTGCTATCCTGCACACTATCAAACAGGGCTTGGGCATAGCGACTAGCGATTTGGCGTTGCTGAAGCGAAGAAAGGCTCATAGGTATCTTTTGTATATGTAATTACAATGTTTCGCTTATGTAGCCAAACCGGCGCGCTAGCGCAAGTGGTTTGTCGCAGACAAAAAAAGAAGGCCAATTCCTCAGCCTTCTAGTACGTTAATTGTTATTGGCACCCCTTCTACTAAAGGGGGCACCCTAATACTAGGGGAGCTGTCAAAATACAGACAGAGGGATGGCTCAATAGTGATAGCCACCCCATACCCTGAGCACTCTGGGGCTTTTATAACTGCGTCTAACGCAGGCACTTCCCCGGAGTGTAATCTATTCCTTAATGCCTGCACATGCTGAATTGTAAGCACGGCATTTACTCCTCACAATACTAAAGGAAAAGAACCATTTAAATCTATCAAATAGAACCAATCAGATCAAGTAGTTCTTAACAATCTTAACCTATACAAAATCAGCGAAATTTCCAGCAGAGAGCGCTTGCAAATCCGCAGCACTCACGCCGTTCAGACGAGCCACGAATTCCAGCGTATCATCGGCAGCAACCAACGTTCCAGCATTGGCAGCTTCCGTCACCCGCGCCAACCGCGCATCGGTGCCGTTACTCATCAGGACATACAGAATATCACCGTTCACCAGATCATCGGCAATGCCGGAGAGTTCGCTGTAAATCGTGGCTTCTGCAAAACTGCCCACCGTGTTGGTGGCTACATATAGCCCAACATTGGCTCCCAGCACCTGCCCCGTATCCGCCGCTCCTTGCGCAAAGACGGTGCCCGTACCACGCAATGTCGCATTATCCAGATCAGAGAACAGGAATTGATCCGTGCCGCTATCGAACGCATCGGTAATTAGGTCAACGTTGGTGTCGGTCGCATCCAGTTCGGCAATCGCAAAACTATAGACATCGTTACCGATGCCGCCGGTTAAGGTATCGGCATCGGCACCGCCCGCCAACGTATCATGGCCGGTACCACCGACAATGCTGTCTTCAAACGCACCGCCGGTAATGCTGTCCGCGCCTTCGCCGCCATTGATGGAACTATCCGCCCCACCACCATCGGCACCACCATCTCCGGCGGTAATGGTATCATTCCCTTCATTGCCGTCAATGGTATCGACACCATCACCACCATCAATCGAATCGCCGCTATCGCCACCGCGCAGAATATCGTCGCCCGCTGCACCGGCTAATGTATCCCCATTGGCGCCGGCAAGTAACTGGTCGTTATTGGCTGTGCCCGCTAGTGATGCTGCCTCTCCTGTATTGGCGAGCAAAACCGAACCATCGCTGATGACAAAATTACCGGCGGTAAAGCTGCCCGTATAATTGCTGAAGACATATTTTCCGTTGGCGGCACCGTTATCAATCGTCACAGATGCGCCCAGCCCGGTCACCGTCAAATCCGTTGCGGTTCCACCATCCAGTGTAACATTGATGACATCCTCTTCTTCAAACCCACTAAAGGTGGTGCTTGCATCTTCCGTCAAGCTGCCATCATCAATATTGAAGGTATCGTTGCCGTCATTCCCGGCCAACACCACGGTTGCGCTGTCACCACGCACATTGCCCAGATTAAATACATCGGCACCTAGTCCACCATACACGGTAATGTTGACACCATCAGAGACGCCTGCCGTGACGTTCAATGTATCATCTCCGGAATTACCATAAATCACTGCCTGATGGGCATCGTCCAGGATTCCAGCGCTGATACTATCCGCTCCGTCCGTTGTATCAACAATCCCATTGCCACCGAACACTGTTACGGCTCCAACGTGGCTACTAACATCGATTGTGTCTCCCCCAGCATTCCCAAAGATGGTTAGGGATCCAGCAGAACCTGAACCGCCTGCATCCCCGAAAATGCTGTCGTCATCCAACCCGGCATAAATGGTTTGTGACGCACTGGAAGTAAAATCATCAAACTGAATCGTGTCTGCGCCTGAATTGCCGTACAGCGTCGTATTGCCCAATCCAGAAAACAGTTCATCGGCACCGTCGGTGCTGTCAACCGCACCATTTCCACCATAAATCACTAACTCTCCGGTGGCCGACGTGCCATTGAGCGTATCATTCCCGGCATTGCCATACAATGTCACTGTCCCCGCCGCCGCGCCGGTAATCACATCATCATTACCCAGTCCGCCATAGACGTTAGTGGTCTTGCCAGATGCCGTCGGGTCAGTGAATAGAATCGTGTCATCCCCGGCATTAGCAAAAATATTGTTGGAACCACTGGTCGTCCCACTGCCATTGATGGTAATCGTATCGGAGCCATCCACCGTATCCACGGTACTACGTCCCCCGAAAATCAAATTGTCACCTGCACCGCTTGTAATCGTATCGCCCTCACCCAGCCCATAAATCAGGTTGTTGCCATCCAGCGCCGCACCGTTTTCTGTGACCAGGTCCAGCCCTTCGCCGGTGGCTTGCGGTAAATCATCATTGTCCGTGGCTTTGGCGTTATCTCCCACACGAATCGTATCATCGGAACCGACCACCAGGAAATTGGCACTGATGAGCTGTTCCAACTGCGCACCTGCCAGAATCAGAGTTTTCCCATCTCTGGTAATGGTCGCATTGCCGGTATCATCTTCTCCAAGATTATAGGCAGATGCAGCACCGCTAAGCGACAGGACATCAGCGTCCACGTTAAATAACACGCTGGTTGCAGAAATATCATCAAAGACGAAGACGGTCATGGGGTAGGATTCCTGTTGGTTGTATCATGCACATGCATGCATAGGTTATGCCACTTAGGCTCAATCAACCGGATTTATCTTAAATTTGCGTTAAATGTGAATGATTATATGATGCTGCCTGCTATGACTGAGAATATGATAAAAGGCGCTGACTATATCCGCCAATTTGCTGCCAATCTTTCCACCCGACCCGGTGTCTATCGTATGATTGATGCCGAGGATACGGTGCTCTATGTCGGCAAGGCCAAGCATCTGAAACACCGCGTCAGCTCCTATGCCAACCACCGGGCACTGTCCGGACGCATCATGCGAATGGTTGATGCCACAGTGCACATGGAGGTCATCGAAACCCGCAACGAGGCTGAAGCGCTCCTGCTGGAAGCCACCCTCATCAAGCGCTTTCAGCCGCGCTATAATATCCTGCTCAAGGACGATAAATCCTACCCCTATATCCGGCTGACCGATCATTCCTACCCGCGCATCCTGAAGCATCGCGGCAAGCAAAAGCGCAGCGAAACCTATTTCGGACCCTTCGCCTCTGCCGGGGCAGTGGAGCAAACGATCGGCATTCTGCAACGCGCCTTCCTGCTACGCCCATGCAGCGACACGATCTTCAAGAACCGCTCGCGCCCGTGCCTGCAATACCAGATCAAACGCTGTTCGGCACCTTGCGTTGGGTATGTCTCCGAAGAGGAATATGCCCAACTGATGAAGCAGGCCAGTCAGTTTCTACGGGGGAAGAACCGGGAGGTGCAAGAGCAATTGACGCAGGAGATGGAACGTTATTCCGATTCCATGCAGTTTGAAAAAGCGGCGCAGTGCCGGGATCGGATTCGCGTGCTAACGCAGATTCAAGAGCAACAGCAACTGGCGGAGGCGCAGCTTGATGATGCGGATGTCATTGCCGCGCATACGGCACCCGGCCTGACCTGCATTCAGGTCTGGTGTTTCCGGGGCGGACAGCATTATGGCACCCACGCCTACTTCCCCGCCAATCCACAGGAAGAACCGCCGGATGCCGTGATGACAACGTTTATGGGGCAGTATTATCAGACGCGCCCCATCCCTCGCCTGATCTTATTGGATCGAACATTGGAAGAA
This sequence comes from Rickettsiales bacterium, assembly GCA_028279475.1. Taxonomy (GTDB): domain Bacteria; phylum Pseudomonadota; class Alphaproteobacteria; order Rickettsiales; family UBA998; genus JANQNR01. The sequence continues at coordinate 21,580 of JANQNR010000015.1, forward strand.
CAGGACGTGTTGGAAGAAGCATTACGACTACATGCAGCGTTTAAAGTGCAAGTGCTAACACCCAAACGTGGCGAGCGTCGCAAGCTGACACAAACACTACAACAACAGGCAGCCAATGCACTGAGCCTCAAGCTGGCCGAGCGGCGCAGTGAGCAAAAACATCTGCGAGAAGTCCAGGCACTCTTCGGGCTGGAGCAGACCCCACGGCGCATTGAGGTCTATGATAACAGCCATATTGCCGGTACGCATATGGTCGGAGCGATGATCGCCAGTGGACCGGAAGGGTTTGAGAAAGACCATTACCGCCGCTTCACCATTCGCAATACCGAACTCACTCCCGGTGATGATTATGCGATGTTGCGCGAAGTGCTCACCCGCCGCCTCAAACGTCTGCAAAAGGAAGACCCGGACAGATCGCTGGGCATGTGGCCGGATGTGATGCTGATTGATGGCGGTAAGGGGCAATTGAGCGTCACGCGTGAGGTGATGGACGCCTGCCATGTGACTGATATCCCCTATGTCTGCATCGCCAAGGGAGAAGACCGTAATGCCGGACGCGAGCAGTTCTTTATGCCGGATCGTGATGCTTTCCAACTTCCAGTCAATGACCCAACCCTGCATTATCTGCAACGATTGCGTGATGAGGCGCATCGGTTTGCTATTACCTCTCACCGTATCAAACGCGCCAATGCACTGAAACATTCAGCACTGGATGACATACCGGGCGTCGGTGCCACCCGCCGCCGCGCATTGATTCTGCATTTTGGTTCAGCCAAAGCAGTCGAAACCGCAAGCCTGGAGAGCCTTCGGCAGGCACCGGGCATCAGCCAAAAACTGGCACAACAGATTTTCGATTATTTTAATGGGTGAGTCTACGAGCCTTTTCTCCGTCATTCCGGAAGCCTGCGAACTCGCAGCTATGCTGCGAAATGAGAGCGGAGCTATCCGGAATCCATCTAAAACCTTGCTGATTGATAGATGGATTCCGGGTCTTCGCTATCGCTACGCCCGGAATGGCGAACAACTGGTCAAATAACCCCTTCCGGGCAGCCAACACTCCTCCAAGAATGCACGCATCACATTCACGAAGGAGTTTTATCATGCAGGCTGAACATTACCCACCGGATACCGTCTTTATTTCTGCCACCATTCCCAGCGGGCAGACCACCAGTCAGGAGATCAATCTCTACGGGCTGGAACTAGCCGGACTGATTATCCCGTCTAACTTTGACGGCACCACGATTGCCTTGGAAATGTCTGATGCGGAAGGTGGCACCTATGTGCCGGTAGAGGACGGCACAGGCACTACCTTTGCTATCAGCGTTACCGCTGGTACGTATGTGCCGATTGTCAATCTGCCGGTGATTGCTGCCCTGACCTATATCAAAATCGTCGCCGGTACGACGCAGACAGGCACCGATTCCATCATCAAACTCGCGGCACGGAACATATGACCAGTGCATTGCTTTTATTGTTTAATATCAGCGCGCCTCCAAGTGTCCCCTTTACGCCCGGTGGCAATGAAGCTGCCATGACGGCGGGCGATGGCACCGGGCTGACATGGGGAGATGCGACGATTATCGAATGGAGCGCCGCACCTATTAATGGAGAAGTCCCTCAGACGTTACCCGGTCTATTGCTATGGCTCGACGCATCCGATACCAGCACGATTGTCGATAGTGGCGGTGCTGTCAGTGAATGGCAGGATAAATCCGGGAACAACCACCATGCGGCGCAAACCACCTCTGGCGAGCATCCCATTACCGGAAGTCGTACTATCAACAGTCTGAATACGCTGAATTTTGACGGCAACGATGATATGTTGGAATTGCCTGCAGGGCTATACACAATTTCATCTGGCAACAATACGGCTTATATTGTGTATGCATCAGACAGCGCCACGACAGAGCAACGGCTGATTACAGGTGTTACCACCGGCACACGCTGGGGACTGATTTTTGATGCTGACACGGACACAGAAATCGACGCTATCAACAATACCAGCTTTATCAGTGCCAGTGACCAGATCACGCCGGACACATCACCACATATTGCTACATTGAAACGTGATGGCAGTACGGTCACGGCCTATCACGATGCCAGCGCCGGAGCTTCTGCGGCAGCAGCCGATGTTACCCTGAGTCAGTTGGTCATCGGCTGTTATCCACTCTCCGGCGGCAGTGGCTTTTTTGATGGCCGTATAGCGGAAGTACTGATCTATGCCAATGCGCATAGCAATGCAGAGCGAGCCACTATCCGAACCTACCTCGAACAGAAATGGGGGCTATCTTAACAATGATCGTCACTCCGGCGACTTGTCTCGCCAAAGCATGGCGACGGCGGAAGGCCGGAGTCTCTCGCTACCATCCCCCACACTTGCATGAGATACCGGCCTCCGCCGGTATGACGGCGATTAAGGCCATCTCTCAAAGGGAGAGGGCATAACATGAATAAGGAGTATTTATTATGACAAGTATCTGGAGTTCTACTAACCGCGAAAATATACGCCATACCATGCGTGTTCCCGTTGATATTTCTGCTACCGGCACGCCGGGGCACGTGGAAGCGCATGAGCTGGTGCCTGATATACGGTCCGGTCGCAGATTGCGGCACTGGCACGCAAAGCTAGGCGGCGCACTTCATGGATTGAACGATGCACGCATCCTCTGCGTCGGAGACAGCACCACCTTTGGCAGTTATTCCACTGGAGTGAACACTGGAGAACAGGTGGAACATTCCTATCCGACAGCACTTAAGAACCTATTTGCTGGGACTGGATTCAACGCCCATGCCAACAGCGTGATTGGCTGGGGCAACGGTGGCGAGAACAGCTATAATAATGACGGACGCGTCGGCGGAACAGGCGCAACACAATCGCCGGACTGGACGATCGGTGGCGGTGCGTTTACGCTGGTATCGCCGAACACCCTCTCCTTCACCCCTGATCAGGATGTGGATACATTTGTGATCTACACTATCGGCTGGAACGGTGAACCGGATCTGGATTATGACATTGATGGCGGCGCCACCACGACCGTACCACTCACGGCACCCAGCGACCAACTCAATACGCCGATTGTGGTGAATACAACGTTGGGATCGCATACGCTCAATATGACGCCAAACAGCGCCGGAAATCTGTTCATTCTAGGGGTCGAAGCCTATGACTCAACCAAACAATATCTGCATATCATAAATGTTGGAGCTGCTGGATCAAAAGCCTCCGACTGGATTGCCACCGGCAAACCCTGGAGTCCGGTCAATTCCTGGGATTATTATAGCCCCGACCTGATCCTCCTTTCACTGGGTACCAATGAATGGGTCAGCGGTGATAGCGTTGCCACCTATAAATCCAATATGCAAACCCTGATTGATGGCATTGTTACAACGGGTGGGATTGACATTGCGCTCGTTACCCCTGCGCCGTCCGATGCAGGATCGGCCAGTATTGCCACGCAGGATAGTTTTGTTGACGCAATATATGAACTGGCCAATGATAATGATCTGCTGGTGATCGACAATTATGCCCGCTTTATCGACTACACTACCTCCAACGCCGCTGGGATGTACGGCCATGTGTTCCATCCCCGCGACCTCGGCTATGCCGATTTCGCGCTGGGCATCTATAAGGCGATTGGGGTGTAGTCATGCTACATATACCCCGCCGCGCGGAGCTTCTCAAAGCTGGCTTCGTCACTGTCGGCACCCATCGGACGGCCGGCGCGCTCGGAGGTTTTGGTCACTTTCAACTCATCAATGATGGCGTCAATTGTGTCTGCTTCACTCGGTACCGGCCAGGTGATACCGCGCTCCCCTAACGAGCGAAACCGCATCATCGCACCACCGAACTCCCGCCCTTCAAACGCATGGTAGGCACGTGCGAAATAGAGTGGTACCACGGGAATCCCTTCACGGCGTATATACTCCCAGATATCCAGTTCCGACCAGTGCAGCAGCGGATGCACCCGCAGTGACGTGCCCGGCGCAAAGGACGTATTATACTGTCCCCAGAATTCCGGTGGCTGATCTTTTACATCCCATGCCGCTTCATCCGAACGCGGACTAAACACCCGCTCCTTACCGCGCGTTCCCTCCTCATCGCGGCGAATCCCAGCGATGATACCGGTGAATCCCTGCTTGCCAATCACGTTTTTCAGACCCAGTGTTTTGCGTGCCGCCACTCTTGTATCATGCGGCAGTGACGGATCGGTCTCTTCGATCGGCGGGCAAATTTCACTGATGAGCTGAATGTCCCATTCCTGCGTGTAGCGGTCACGATAGGCATAGACTTCATCCATCTCCAGTTCGGTGTCACAGTGGATCAGCGGAAACGGCAGATGCCCAAAAAACGCCTTTTTCGCCAACCAAATCATCACTGTGGAATCCTTGCCGAACGACCACAACATTCCCAGCCGGTCAATCGCCGCGTAAGCTTCTCGGAAAATATGGATACTTCTGGCTTCCAGTACGTCGAGACGGGAGGTCATGAGACACTCATATAGCTCCCCCTTGAGGGGGAGCCGAAGAGCGCAAGGCGCGATTCGGTGGGGGGATAAACATCCATCTACCTACCCCCCACGCATCGTCTTCGGTTCCGTTGTCACCTCGACTCTGCCGCTCCCCCACACAGCACCCACAAGTGGGGTGCTGTGTATCAAAGAGGCTTGCACCCCGCAAGCGGGTGCAAGCATGGGGGGAGCTATTCATTTTCGTTGCCATCACCGCATCCATCACATCAACATCCAGGTAGCAAGACCAAGAAACGTTAAAAACCCGATCATATCGGTCAGCATGGTCAGGAACACGCCGGAGGCAATGGCCGGATCAATGCCGATTTTTTGTAGCAAGAAGGGCAACCCGGCGCCCGACAACCCGGCCACCACCATGGTAATCACCGTCGCTACGGCAAAAATCCCGGCCACTTCAATGTCCTGATAGATCACCATAATCCCCAGCCCGGTAATCACTGCCAGTCCAATCCCATTCAATGCCCCCAGCGTGATTTCCTTCTTCAGCATATAGCGCGCATTGCCCGGCGCGAGCTTCTTCGTCGCCAGCGCCCGCACGGCAATGGTTGCCGACTGAATCCCGGCATTCCCGCCCATCGACGCAATGATTGGCATCAGTACTGCGAGAATCACCAGTTGCTGGATCGTCTCATCATACAAATCAATGACCACCGACGCGGCAATGGCCGTCAGCAGGTTGATAAACAGCCAGGGGAAGCGCTGGCGCACCGATTCACTGAGCGATGCATATAAATCCTGCGATTGCAGACCCGCAGATTTGAGGAAATCTTCCTCGTCTTCTTCCTGAATCACATCGACCACATCATCGACCACAATCGTTCCCACCAACCGCTGATCCTGATTGACTACCGGCGCTTCAACCAGCCCATACTTACGGAAGACGTGCGCCACCTCCTCCTGATCAGTTTCGACTTCCTGCACATGCAAGTTGGTGTTCATCACCTCGGCCACTTTCACATCGCGCTTGTTCTGCATGATACTGGAGAGCTGCAACAAGCCGCGCGGGTGGAACCGGTGATCGACTACGTAAATCACGTAAAACGTCTCTGGCAGGTTCTCCTGTTCCCGCAAAAAGTCGATCGTATCGCCAATGCTCCAGAATTCCGGAATGCTGACGAAGCGCTTCTGCATAAGACGCCCGGCGCTTTCCTCCGGATAAGTAAAGCTCTGCTCCAGATCGGCGCGTGCCTCCTCCTGCATAGAAAGCAGTAGTTCCTGCTGCGCCTCCTGCGGCAAATCCTCCAGCAGGTGCAGCGCATCGTCACGTTCGATATTGGTGAGCGCTTCCACCGCCTTTTCATGGCCGATAGCCTGAATGACATCTTCCGCTGCATTGGCGTCCAGACTGGCAAGCACCTCATCAGAGAGGTCATCTCCCAACACCGCGACCAGTTGTTCACGCTGAGCGGTGGGGAGCTGATTGAATAATTCGCCAACGTCCTCGCATTGCAACCCGGCGCAATGCTCACGAATCACGTCGTGCTGCTCCTCTTCCAGCCCCTCGATAATGTCCGTGACCAGCGCCTCGGAAAGCTCGCCTTCCGGTGGCGTGTCATGCGTCGTAACAACAGTCTGCGGCGTCGTGGTCATGACCGGGGTATCCTAACGTCAATGGGTTTGCTGGGCGCGTGTATTAAGGGGGATTGAAAGATGATTGTCAATGGCTGCTTCGTGACCATCTGGTCAAAATGCGATGCACGTCAGGCATCTGCGACAGGAATGCGCCATTGGTCTGATGAGAAACCCGCAGGTCGATGCGGATTTGCTGGATGAACTCGCCCGACGCCAGTTGCCACTGGCCGGGGAACGCGAGGTGATGGTGCTGCGTTAGGGAGATCAAACATATATTACCAGTTAAGTATTAGGCAAAAAAAAAACCGCATCTTAAGATGCGGATTGGCAATAATCTATTAATCCATGCAAATGTCGGATTAGTGCATTCACACGGTTGAGACGCTGCAACATCTCATCTTTTACATTCCCACCCCAGTCAGGTATTTCCTGACGTAGGAAAGTTTGTAACGTTACCGCCCGTTGTAATTGAGCATGTAACTCTGATAATTGTATGGTAGTAGCCATACTTACTCCTTTGCAGGAAAAACAATAATAGATCAAAACATTGTAGGATCTAATATGAATTGGCAATACTACCAGAAAATGCGAAGAAGTCAATGAGACAACCACATGCCGGTGTAAACCAGCCTGTGGTTTTTTTTGCGTGGTGTATGGCATGGCGATGATTGGTGGCACACCCCACTCTCCCCTTGCGGGAGAGTCGAAGAGCGCAAAGCGCG
>JANQNR010000016.1 GCA_028279475.1 Rickettsiales bacterium
TCAAAACGCTCAATGCTGCCATCGCCATTGCTGTCAAGCGCATCAATGACGGATTCAACTTCAAGCTCAATTCATATCTAGCTTAATGTAACAATGCCCTTTCTCCAGCCCGATCACTTACCGCAGAAATCCAGCAGCTAGAACCCACCTCAAAGCCGCACCACACATAGCCTTCAAGCCCTTTTTATACGCTAATCTGCGTGATGGTGCCCAGAAGAGGACTCGAACCTCCACGACCTTGCGGCCACTAGCACCTGAAGCTAGCGCGTCTACCAATTCCGCCATCTGGGCAAATAGCTGAGGAGGTTTTCTACACCCCGTTATTGGCTTTTGTCAATCATCAAGCAATCAGACATCCAGAAACATGCGCTGTATGTTTAAAGGTTATGCTCGACCGTCAGCTTATTAATTCCATAGGGAATTTCAAAGCTGAACGAGTATAACTGGATTTTTTGTCATGTTGGCGTTATATTCCTTCGATATGGTTTTGAGGTTTGCATTGCTTCTATTGCATTGCATGAATGACTATTGTTTTGTGTATACGTGTTTGGGGGAAAGAACATATGAAGAGTAATCCGGATATAATCACGATCTTCGGTGGAACCGGTTTTGTCGGGCGCTACGTGGTACGGGAAGCAGCGCGGCGTGGATATCGGTTGCGGGTGGTGACGCGTGATACACAGGCTGCCGGTTTCTTAAAGACTCAGGGAGAAGTCGGACAAATTGCGGTGGTACATGGCGATATTCTGGATCCCGATACGTATCAGGAGGCATTAAAGGGATGTGATGCAGTGATCAATCTGGTGGGTATCCTCTATGAACGCGGGCGGCAGAGTTTTGCAGGCATTCATGCACAGGCGCCGGAAAAGCTAGCACAGCAGGCAAGTAAGGCTGGTGTCGAGCGATTGCTGCACATGTCGGCGTTGGGTGTGGATAGAGCGAAATCATCAAAATATGCTAAGACTAAACTGATGGGCGAAAAAGCTGTCGCAGCGGCCTTTCCAGAGGTAACCATTTTTCGTCCTAGCGTGATTTTTGGTGCAGAAGACCAGTTTTACAACCAATTCGCCTGTATGAGCCGTTTCCTCCCATTTCTTCCGTTGATTGGCGGAGGAGATACCAAATTTCAGCCGGTCTATGTTGGTGATGTTGCCAAGGCCATGCTGGATGGGCTGGAGCAGCCGCAAACAAAACAGCATATCTATGAATTGGGCGGACCGGTGGTGATGAGTTTCAGTGAAATTCTTGATTCAATCCGGCGTATGACCAATCGTGATCCGTCTCTTGTGCGTATTCCATCGGCGCTGGCGAGTGTTGGTGCAGCAGTAGCGCAGCTTTTGCCTAAACCACCCATTACTCGCGACCAGGTGGAGTTACTGCGCTATGATAATGTGATGGATGAAGGTGCCAAAGGCTTTGCTGATCTGGGTATCGAACCGCTGCATCCGGATGATGTGGTACCCGGCTATCTGCAACGGTTCGCCAAAGAACAGGCAGTAGCGTAGCATCTATGACTCGTACGCTGTATCATACGTCATTTTCTCCCGCATGCCGCCGCATTCGCTGCATGATGGATGAGATGGGACTGGAATATGAGTTGGTTGAGGAGCCGGTCTGGCAGCAACGTGAGGCATTATTAAAGATCAATCCGGCGGGTGTGGTGCCGGTGCTGGTGGATGCCAATGGTCTAACCTTGTGCGGCAGTTATGTCGTCACAGAATATCTGGAAGAAGGGTACCAGACACCATCACTCATCGGTGATTCGCTGGCGGCGCGGGCGGAAGTACGGCGTCTGATTCACTGGACTGATCATAAGTTGCTCAAAGAGGTGACGCAGCCATTACTGCATGAGAAATTTTTTCGTCAATTGTTGGGTGCCGGGGAACCGGATACCAAGCGAATTCGTTATGCCAAGGAAAAGTTGATCTATCATATTGACTATTTTGAGGGACTGTTGAAAAAACATAGCTGGATTGCGGGAGATGAATTTACGCTGGCGGATATTAGTGCAGCCACCCATTTTTCACTGTATGATTATCTTCGAGATGTGACATGGAAGCGGGAGTCTCCATTGAAACGCTGGTATGCGCTAGTCAAGTCCCGTCCTTCCTTCCGGCGTATTCTTCAGGATCGGGTGCGCGGTATTCGCCCGCCGGAGCATTATGAGGATCCGGATTTTTAACCATGCGCACTTGATATGATAAGCAAGTCACTTATGTTCATAGCTATATTTTAAAGTTGAACGAGTATAAAAGGAGATGGTCGCATGCCCACGATTAAAATGTATAAAACCCCGGTCTGTCCTTACTGTCAGCGTGCGACGGCGCTGCTTAAGCAAAAAGGTGTGGAACAGATTGAAGAAATAGATATTTCCACCGATGCTGCACTGCGTGATGAGATGCTGCAAGTCTCCGGCGGTCGTAAAACTGTGCCGCAGATTTTTATTGGAGAGACGCATGTTGGCGGGTTTGATGACCTGTATGCCTTGGATAAAAAAGGGGAACTCGATACGTTGCTGGCTGCTTAAGCATTTCCTGGGTTTTCCCGACTCTCTCAACAATCACCTCCACTGCCCTTAGCGCCGTTGCGGGAGAGGTGCGGATGCCGTTGAGTGCGGCGGGGACACCGACCCATAGCGCCCGTCCCACGCCCAGTGTTGCCAGCGTTAGCCCCAGATCACGCACCTGCTCACGTAGCTCCTCCTCCGTCGGCAACGGATCGGGACGCGGCGGCGCAGGCACACCCGGCGGCAACAGCTCGGCAACACACCGGCAGCCATACGCCACACCCGGATGCCCTCCGGAGTTGTTATTCCCCAATAATCTCTACGGTACTTTCGGAACCGTCACTGGCAAGGACAAGTGCTAATGCCTCGGCAGCTTTTTGACGCACCGCTTCCATTTCGGGAGCGTCGATTAATTCCCGTTCGTCCCGGTCATAGCCGATAGCATCGACCATAATGTTCAACTCACGAAGTGCCTGGTCTGCCTCTTTTCCAAAGATGGTTTCTTTGTCAAGAATACCTTCCAAACCAGAATCTAAAAAGACAGTTTCTACTTCGTCAACAAAGGAAGACCAAATGTCATTTTCTTTAATCCATGCCTCGATTTGCCATTCCTTACTGAAAAGATGCTGCAGGCCATCAATCACATTGAATTTATAAACTTTGGATTTCATTTGAATATCTCCAGCTTAAATCTAAAATCTTCGACAGGTATATGTGACTCTTGTGACTGTTTGTTTACCACTTTACCATCAACATTGAGAGATCGTCCATCTTTCTGCCAACGCACATTATTATATCTTTGCCCAGGTTGAGTATTTTGAGGATCGCCTGTGCTGATTTTGACGTATGTATGACCGTTGCTCCCCGGTTTTTCATAAATCACCCCATCCCCTTTTCTGGTTGGTTTTCGTATCCTACCCAATCATTATTAGGTAACCTCCTACCAGTACCAGAGTACCCAGGCGGAACAAGCTCTTGTCCATCTTTAGTCAGCTTAAAGTTTTCTTAGGGCTTTTCTTACCACTAATTCTTCTTCGGCGATCTCTATAGCCAAACTACTGTCTTTCTCAAGCACTATACCAGCATCAATTAGTGCATCAACTACCATACTAGCAGCAACCTTGCAGTTGTGCTTTTCAGTTTTTGTGTCTTCACTTTCCACTGTTTGAGCTCCTTTAATCAAGAAATTTGATTTTATCATATGGGAACCCTTGCACATCAACATCTATTGCTGGCTCCCCATTTTTTGAAATTCTTCTGTAACCAATCCAATCACCGTTTGGTAACTTGCGGCCTTCTCCAGAATAGCCACCTCGTTGTTCTGGTTTACTATCATTAGTCAGCCTATCATACAACTCACGGGCTCTTTTTTCACCACCTTTCATGACACGAATGTCGGAGCGATTTCCGGGCTTCCCAACCGGTTTTTCATAAATGACGCCATCCCCTTTTTTGGTTGTTTTTCGTACCCAATCCCTCGGTACGCCTAATGGTCTTCGCAACAGGCGTTCGTTCCGAT